>JBGASC010000034.1:0-62353 GCA_044229935.1 Planctomycetota bacterium
TCAAGCGGGAAGCGCAGCTCGCTGCCGGCATCCAACTGTCCCGCCGCATGCACCCCGGTTGTCCCCGAGACCGCGAGTGGGACCTGGATTCAAACGAAGGCGGCCGCCCCAAGAGGCGGCCGCCACGGACCCATGGGTGCGAACTCACCTGCACTCGCACCATTCACGATGCCAGTTGGGCAGGTCCCGCATCTCGAGGATCTCGTCGTGCTGCTCAGACCAGGTTGGGTGGAACGGACGCGACCAGGATTCGCACTCTCGGCAATGGAGGGCGTACAGCTTCTCACCGCGTCCGCTACCCGGCCGGTTCAGCACGCCGTGCTCGGCACAGGTGCCGAGGGCATCGATGCGATAGACCTCGACCGAGGCCTCGGCTGCCTTCGACAGCCCGTTCACGAAGACGTTGGAGTCGGACACGGAATGCCACAACGCGAAGCCTCCGATCGCTGCCGCCGCGATGCCCGAGACGATCTTGGCCGCCTTGGGCGGCAACTCCAGATTCAGTCCAAACAGGTTCATGTTGACCTCCTGGGGGAGTGAGGTGTCGCCGTTGAAGCCACCGAAGCCCGCGTCAGTGCGCGCCAACGGCAACCAATGCCTAGAGCGATTGGGGGTGGCCGTAACGGCGCGGCGGCGCCTCAGCCGTTGAGTTCGGCCAACTTGTCCGGCGTCACAAACCATCGAGGCGAAACAGCTTGGAAGTGTCCTACTTCGCGGCTCGCGCGCATCCCGATTGATCGGTACAAGCCGTGTCCACAACATGTGCTTGATCGAGGCGAAGCTGGTGTTTGAATCTGGTTCCGGTTGACCAAGGTCCTCCGATCCCGCCCCGGGTTCGCCGCCCCACCCACCACGATTCCCCGACCGAAAACATGCCTCGCAAGCGTGAGAGCGGAAGTGCCTGGAGGACTTGGCTCCGAAACGAAGTCCGAGCAGAGATGGCGCGCTTGGGCGTTCCGGTCGGACTCAAGTCCGCCATAGACGCAATTCGGAAGACGTGTCATGGCAAGGTTGAAACTTCCATTCTCGACCACATCTTCAGGCGCGAGTTCAGCGTCTGGTCGAGTGTTCTTGGTGACAGCGATCATCCGAAGGTCCGCCCCCGTTTGGACCTGCTCGAACTCCTGCTGCTCGTCTTGCGAGGAGTCCAGATTCCACCACATCTGGTTGCTGGATCGAGGAAGGGCCTTGATGAGACGGCACTCGCAGCCTGGGCCCGCACCAAGCTGTCCGAGGAGAAACGAAGCGTCGAAGAGGCCAGTCGAACTCTGGCCAGCCCTACCGCCTTCATGCTGGAGATTCCGCCGACCATCGATGCGTTGGTGCTTGCATCTGCAAGCCGAGAGCAACTGCCCGAGTCGAGGACGCGACGGCAGCGCGTCCCACGGAAAGGGGTCGGGGCGAACATGGCCGGGCTGGGGGTCGACGCAGAGATCCGCGTGAGTCGACCGCGCTATGTCGATCTCGTCGGAAGCCCGCCCGTGCGCGCCAAGGACAGGTCACGTCTCTTCTACTTGAGCTGGAAGCGCGTGCTCGATGCACAGATGGAACTTGGGAAGGCGGGCGACGACGACCTCCTCGTGCTCAACGCCTGGGTGATGATCACCAGCCCCGCCTACTGCCTCGTTCGTCAGGAGCGCCCGAGGTACCGAGGGGCCACGCACATGAAGTACCTGCTGGCGGAGACCGCTCCTTCAGATCAGAAGGCATTCGAGGCGAGGAAGCTAGCAGAGTGGTTGAGAGCTTCGACCATCGTGGCGACGAGGAATACCACATCATTCCTCGCGTTCGAGCGGCAATTCGAACAGCTGAAGGATGCAGGGCTCTTGGACAAGGCCCACGAGATCTACCAGGTGACGTTCATGAGTCCACTGATGGAGCTACTCATCAAGGGAGCTCTGCCCCACGACTGGGTCATCGTCGGCGGCCCGCCTCAGTACTGGGCCGCACAGGAGAACCGCTTGGCCGTGCTGTATGCGACGAACGAGAATGCCAGCGAGATCACTTCCGAGGACAGGGACTCGCACTACCTGATAGCTACTCGAAGGCGCCTATTGCGGCCCGAGGACCGCGATGGGACTCGCGTCGCCGAACATATCAGGCACTTGAGCCAGGAACTCCGGCAAGGCTTCCATCACCCGGATGCCGACGCGCGGAGAGGGTTCCGAACCGAACTGGCGCGGCGGATTCACAGCAACTACCAGGCGGAGGCCGAGGAACCTGCGAGTATGACCGCCGATGGTGTACTGAGGTACCTCGACCAAGGTATGGAGCTTCGCTGCGGCCCGGAGGGAGGGTTCGTCCCCCTGAGGGAGTTCGCGCCCAGCAAGAGCCAGGCGAGCAGGCATCTCCCCACGGTGGGTGCATCCGAGATTCCTGCTCTCGCGACAGAGCGCAGTTCGGCCACGGATCACATGTCAGCCGGAAGCTGATGGCGATACGATCCGCCGCTCACTCGTACACGTACCACAGCGGCCCCGGGAACAAGTACGTCAGCCCTTCGCGCAGGCGGTCGCGCCAGTTCTCCCAGTTGTGGCCGTCGCGGCTCTCGCTGAAGCGCACCTGCATGCCGGTCTGCTGCAGGAGCGGGTACATCGAGCGGTTGTAGTAGATCAGCGACTCGTACTGGCCGCAGCTCATGAACACGCGCTCGGCCGGGCGGCCGGGGTTGTCGCGGAACTCGTTGACGAACGCGACCACGGGATCGAAGAGCGGGCCGCGGTCGTGCTTGCCGACGTCGGTGAAGACGAACGAGCCCGACTGCAGCATCAGGTTGCCGAAGAAGCTCGGGTAGCGCCACGCGGCCGACAGGCTCGCGACCGCGCCGAAGGACGCGCCCATCAATCCGCGCGCGCCGGGGATGCCCAGCAGCGGGTAGCGCTCCTCGAGCAGCGGCACGAGCTCGCGCACGAGGAACTCGGCGTGGCGCGGATCGTCGGCGTACTCGCGCAGGCGGTCGGGCGACTGGATCAGCGCGACGAGCATCGAGGGGATCTCGAGGCGGTGGATCAGGTTGTCGAGCACCGTCTGCAGGTTCGAGAAGCGCACGTAGTCGTCGCCGTCGTGCACGACGAGCAGCGGGTAGCGCCGCATCGTGCGGTAGCGCGCGGGGAAGTAGAGCTTGAACGGCCGTCGCGCGCCGAAGGCCTCGCTCGCGATCTCGTGCTCCTCGACGTGGCCCTGGCGCGTCTCGGGATCCGGGCGCGTCCAGGAGGGCAGCTCGTAGCCCGCGCCGTAGACGACCGAGTTGCCGCCGAAGGGATCGTGCGCCTGCGCCGGGTTGAGCGGATCGTGCACGAGCTGCTGCGTGAAGCCGCGCGCGATCTCGAGCTTGTACTCCATGCGCGAGTTCTCGGGCAGCTCCATCGAGAGGTGCCAGAGGTAGCTGCCCGCGATGCGCGTGAAGGGCTGCGAGGAAGGCAGCCCGAAGATCCAGTGGCGCAGGTTGACCGTCTCGGCCGGGCCGTGGAAGACGAAGGTGACGCTGCGGCCGTCGACGCGCGGGATCTTCTGGCCCTCGAGCCAGCGATCGATCGCGTGCGGCGCCTCGCGCGCGTGGCGCTCGAGCTCCTGCACGAAGCCGCTCATGAGCCGCACCTCGCGCGGCGTTCCACGTGCACGCTCACGCTCCCGCCTCCACGAGCTGGCCGCTCGCGTCGAGCCGGAGCGTGCCGGCCTGCGCGCTCCAGCGCGTGCCGTCCCAGTCGATGCGCGTCTTCGGCACGAGCGCGGGGCACAGATCGGGCGCGAAACGCCGCGCGAAGAGCGCGACGCGCTCGCGGTCGCCGAGCTCCAGGCGCTTCTCGGCGTGCGGCAGCGGCACGACGCCCTTGCAGGCGCCCAGTCCGAGCTCGGCGACCTCGGCCGAGCCCGCGCCCTGCGGCGGATCGTCGTGGAAGAGCACGACGCGCTCGCTGACGACCATCGCGCCGGCCGACCAGGCGATGATCGGCTGCTCGTCGAGCAGGTCGAGCACGCCGAAGAGGCGCAGGCGGCGCAGCAGGATCGTCACGTGTCCGCCGGCGATGCAGACGAGCTCCGCCTCGCCGAGCATCTGCGCCAGCTCCTCGCGGTGGCGCGCGACGAGCTCGCGCTGCCAGGGCTTCCAGCGTTCGTAGAACTCCTGGTTGAGCGAGGCGATGCGCGCGAGGTGCTCGCGGTCGAGCGCGCGGATCGACTCGATCGCCGACTCGCCCTCGGCGGCGTAGATCTTCTGGAAGCCCATCGGCAGGCCCTTGCGCAGGATCTCGCGCGCGGCGTCGAGCAGGTGGTTCAGGCGCAGCTGGTAGAGCTCCTGCGCGACGCGCAGCTTCTCGTTGCGCTCGCGCACGCCCAGGTGCAGCTCGCGGTCGCGCGAGTAGACGTCCTCGCCGCGCTCCCAGATGCGCAGGTTGAAGCTGCGGCCGGAGAGGTGCGCGCTGAGCTCCTGGTCCTCGCGCTCGCGCTCCTCCCAGCCGGCGGTCACGGCCGCGATGCGACCGCGCACGCCGAGCGCGTCGACGGCCTGGATCAGCGTGGGGAAGAGGCGCTGCGGCCCGAGCAGCACGACACGCCGCGTGCGCGTCGTCGTCCCGTCGCCGCTCTGCGCGGCGAAGGGGTTGGCGCGGCTCTTCAGTCGTTCCTGGGGCGTGCGTCTCACGGTCGTCGGATCCGCTGGCGGATCCGCGCAGCATAGCGCGGCGCGGGGCTCATGCCGCGACCACGCGCAGCTCCGCGCCGACGCGGTCGGCGATCTGCATCGTCTGCCGCAGGTCGGGGTGGCGCGCGACGATCCAGCCGTCGCCGACGACGACCTGGCGGTAGTCGCGCCGCGGCTCGCCGATCGGCGTGAGGTCGACCACGGGGATGTGCTCGCCGTAGGCGCGCATCAGGCCCTCGAGGCCCTCGTAGCGCGTGACGCGCGCGCCGCTGCCGACCGCGCGCTTGAAGATGATCGCGCAGTTGTAGCGCTTCTCGAGCTTCTGGCTGATGCGGCCGTGGCAGACGGCCTCGGCCGTCGCGGCGAAGAGGTCCCCGTCGCACGAGTAGTTCATCGCGTGCACGATGCGGCCGCCGGGCGCGCGGCCGCCGATCTCGCCGAAGACGGCCTCGCCTTGCGGCGTGCGGAACCACTCCATGTGCGTCATGCCCTCCTGGAAGCCGAGCGCGGCGATCACGCGGCGGCCGAGGTCGCGGCCGACGCGCACCTCGGGCGCGTCGAGGTCGCGCAGCGCGATCGACTGCGGGCTGATCCACTCGTTGAGGCGGCAGACCAGCGGCTTGGGCCGGTACCAGGAGACGTTCTCGAAGAGGATCTTCCCGCCGGCGCAGACCGTGTCGTAGGTCAGCTCCTCGCCCTCGATGTACTCCTCGACGCTGACCTCGGGCACGTGGCGCGTGGCCTCGAGCGCGCGCGTGAGCTGGGCCTGGTCGTCGCAGCGGTAGGTGTCGGCCGAGCCCGCGCCGGCGATCGGCTTGATGATCAGCGGGTAGCCGATGCGCTCGGCCGCCGACCAGACCTCCTTCGCGTCGGTGCAGCGCGCGTTGCGCGGCGTGCGCAGGCCGGCGCGCACGAGCACCTCCTTCATGCGCACCTTGTCGCGGAAGGGGATCGACTGCTCGACGGAGAGGCCGGGCACGCCCAGGGACTCGCGCAGCTTCGCGGCCAGGATCATCACCGGTTCCCACAGGCACACGACGCGATCGATGCTCTTGCCGCGCGCGAAGGCGTGCACGGAGCGCACGACGTCCTGCTCGTCCTGCCAGTTGGCGATCTGCAGGTAGTCGACGAGGTTGCGCTTGACGTAGCCCTCGAGGCTCGCCTTGGGCGTGTCGCCGACGCCGAAGACGCGCGCTCCCACGTGTTCGAAGCCGTGGGTGAAGTACTTCATTTCCTCGGGGAACCCGGGCGAGAGGAAGAGGACGTTCATGGGCGACGCAACCTGCTAGAGGGAGCCCGCGCGCTCACGGCGCCCGGGCAGACGGGTTCGATGGGGGGAGGAGGACGGTGCCTGTGATCCGTGAACATCCGAGCCCGCCACGGTTTTCCGTCGATCCGACCCTGCATGCGGGGCCGGGCCGAGGGGGTCGGGGTCGGAGATGCATGGAAAACCGTGGCGGGCTGGGATGTTCGGGGATCTTCAACCGAGTTCGACACGGATGCCCGAGACCAGGCGCTGCAGGCCGGCGCGCACGACCTCGGTCTCGGGGTGGCGCAGCACGATGTGGCCTTCGCCGTCGTAGGCGCCGCTGGGAAGCTGTCCGATCTCCGGCAGCTTGACCTCGACGATCAGCGGGCCGAGCTCGCGCTTGAGCTCCTCGAATCCGTGCACGGCCCGCACGCGCCCCTGGCCCTGGCCGCGCAGGTAGGCGGCGCCGGACGAGTACTTGCGCTCGGGCTTGTCGAACTCCTCGAAGATGATCAGGCGCGCCCAGGCCGAGTAGAAGTCGAAGTCGTGCGCCCACGAGAGCAGCGAGGTGAACTGCGCTCCCGGCGGACGCGCCGCGACCTCCGAGATCGCGATCCCGCCGTCGGGCCGGCGGAACCACTCCATGTGCGTCAGGCCGGTGTGGATGCCGAGCACCTCGATCGCGCGCGGGCCGGCCTGCTTGATCGCGTCGAACTCGGGCCCGTCGATGCTGCGCGGAAGCTGCACGGTCCACTGGATCCAGGGCTGCGCCATCACCTCGAGCGGTCCGGGCACGTAGCGCGAGATCGAGTGCAGCCGGTGCACGCCGTGCAGCGTGACCGTGTCGAAGGAGTACTCCTCGCCCGTGATGAACTCCTCGATCATCGCGGGCGCGTCCTCGCGCGGCGCCTCGCTGCGCAGCCAGCCGGCGAGCTCCTCGGCGCGGTTGACGCGGAAGGTGTTGCGCGAGCCCGCGCCGGCCGGCGGCTTGACCACCAGCGGATAGCCGACCGAGGCGGCGAAGGCCTGTGCCTCGGCCGCGCTGCGCGCCAGCACGTGCCGCGCGCAGGGCAGGCCGTGCTCGGAGAGACGCATCTTCATCAGCGACTTCTCGCGGAAGTGGCGCGCCTCCTCGATGTCCATGCCGCGCACGCCGAGCGCCTCGCGCGCCTCGGCCAGCGGCACCTGCAGCTGCTCGAGGATGCCCATCACGCGGTCGACTCGGCCGCCCCACTCGCGCGCGATCGAGCGCACGCCCTCGATCAGGCCCGGCGAGTTCATCGCGTCCGGCAGCTGGCGGAACGCGCTCACCAGCGGCTGCAGGTCCGGGGGCAGGCGCGAGGCCGGATCCTGCGAGAGGATCCCCAGGCGCACCCCCGGCAGCCTGGCCGCCGCCCGGGCGAATCGCAGGCTCGATTCGAGCATGAACGGGACGACGAACACGACGTGGGCGGGGGCCGACATGGACCGGGCAGGATAGCGCCATTGCGCGGGACGCGCCATGCGAGCAAGGGCCTGCAGGCGGCGCGCGCGAGCGCTAGCATGGGCCCTCCATGGACTCCGAATTCGTCGCTTACGTCTTGCGGCAGCTGCAGGTCCTGGGTCCGGTCACCTCGCGCGCGATGTCCGGCGGCCAAGGCCTGCACCTGGACGAGGTGATGTTCGGGATCGTGCACCAGGACGCGCTCTTCCTGCGCGTCGACGAGATCACGCGCCTGGAGTACGTCGCCGCGGGCATGGGGCCGTTCGTGCCGCCCCGCGGCAAGCACGCGCTCGAGGAGTACTACGAGCTGCCGCTCGACGTGCTCGAGTCGCGCGAGAAGCTCGCGATCTGGGGCGCGAAGGCGCTCGCGATCGCACAGGCCGAGGTCCAGCGCAAGTCGGGCGCGTCCAAGCGCACGAAGAAGAAGGACGCGCGCGAGGAGCTCAAGAACCTCGGGCCGGTCTCGCTGCGCTGGCTCGCCGACGCCGGCATCCGCACGCGCGCCGACCTCGAGCGCGTCGGCTCGGTGGTCGCGTTCCGCAAGGTGGCGGAGGCGGGCCACAAGCCCTCGGCCAACCTGCTCTATGCGCTCGAGGGCGCGCTGCTCGACCTGCGCTGGGACCTGCTCGGCGAGGACGTCAAGCACAACCTGCTCGAGCGCGCCGGCCTGGCCGTGCCGAAGAAGTCGAGACGCTAGGGTCGCGCCGCGCGCGCGCCGAGCGAGGGCGAGCCGGGCCGCCCGCGTTGCGTATACTCACGGCACGCCATGCGCCCTCTCAAGCTCTGCATCGTCTCCTCGGAGTGCACGCCCTTCGCCAAGACCGGCGGCCTCGCCGACGTGGTCGCCGCGCTCGGGCGCTTCCTCGCCAAGCGCGGACACGACGTGCGGATCGTGATGCCGATGTACGCGCGCATCAAGAACGGCGGCTACGAGTTCTATCCCGTCGCCGAGGCGCAGGACCTCTCGGTGCGCCTGGGCGGACGCACGTACTGGTTCTCGATCTCGACGCTGCAGCTGCCGCGCTCCTCGGCCAAGATCTGGCTCGTGCGCTGCCCCGAGCTCTACGAGCGCGAGGGCATCTACACGCAGGACGGCGACGAGCACCTGCGCTTCGCGCTGCTCTGCCGCGCGGCCTTCGCGCTGTGCCAGCAGACGCAGTGGGCCCCCGACATCCTGCACTGCAACGACTGGCACACGGGCCTCGTGCCGCTCTACCTGCGCACGCTCTACGGCTGGGACCGCCTCTTCCAGCACACGCGCACGGTGATGACGATCCACAACATCGGCTACCAGGGCACCTTCGGCGCCGACGTGATCCCCGCGCTCGGCCTGGAGGGCGAGCGCGGCCTGCTCTGGCAGGAGGACCTCGCCGAGAACCGCATCAACTTCCTCAAGACCGGGTTGATGTACGCCAACGCGATCACGACGGTCTCGCGCACCTACGCGCAGGAGATCCAGCAGGACGAGCTGGGCATGGGCCTCGCCCCGCTGCTGCGCCAGCGCGCCGAGTCGATCACGGGCATCGTCAACGGCGTCGACTACGAGGAGTGGAACCCGCGCGACGACGTGCTGATCCCGCACTCGTACTCGCAGAAGGACATGTCGGGCAAGCTGCGCTGCAAGGAGGCGCTCTTCAAGCGCTTCGGCCTGCAGCCCGACCTGGACGCGCCGGCCTTCGGCATCGTCTCGCGCCTGACGTTCCAGAAGGGCTTCGAGCTGCTGGCCGAGATCCTGACCGTGCTGCTGCACCGCGAGAACGTGCGCCTGTTCGTGCTCGGCAGCGGCGAGGAGAAGTACGAGAACTACTTCCGCTGGCTGCAGGACGCCTTCCCGCACAAGGTCGCCTACGACCGCGGCTACAAGGAGGACCTCGCGCACCACATCGAGGCCGGCGCGGACCTGTTCCTGATGCCCTCGCGCTACGAGCCCTGCGGCCTGAACCAGATGTACTCGCTCAAGTACGGCACGGTGCCGATCGTGCGCCGCACCGGCGGACTCGCCGACACCGTCGAGCAGTGGGATCCGAAGGCGCGCACGGGCACGGGCTTCCTCTTCGGCGACTTCACGCCCGACGCGCTGATGGACACGATCCGCTTCGCGCTCACGTGCTGGAAGGACCGCGAGGGCTGGAAGGTGCTCCAGCGCAACGGCATGGAGCGCGACTTCTCGTGGGACCACCAGGGCGAGGAGTACATCGAGCTCTACCGCCGCCTCGTGCCGCCCGAGAGCCGCCAGGGCTTCGCCGCGCCGCCCGCGGCCTTCACCGGCCTGGGCGAGGCGCCCGCGACACCCGCAGCGCCCTCGCGTCCGGTGACGCGCATGCGCACCGCGCGCGAGCTGGCCGTCGAGAAGGTGCAGAAGCAGAAGGCCAAGGGCCGCAAGTGAGCACGCCGCGATGAACGTGATCTTCGTCGAGCCGGCCTTCCCCAAGAACCAGCGCGAGTTCGTGCGCGCGCTGCACCAGGTCGGTGCGCGCGTCTTCGGCATCGGCGAGTCGCCGCTCTCCGCGCTCGACCACGAGCTCAAGAGCTGGCTGCACGCCTACGAGCCGGTGCGCTCGGTCGTCGACGAGGGCGCGCTGCTCGCCGCCGTGCAGCGCTGCCAGTCGCGCGAGTGGATCGACCGCCTGGAGAGCACGGTCGAGGCGCACATCCTGGCCGTGGCCAAGGTGCGCGAGGCCTGCACGATCCCCGGCACGAGCCTGCGCACGGCCTTCCTCTGCCGCGACAAGCCCGCGATGAAGGAGGCGCTGCGCGCGGCGGGCATCCCCTGCGCGCAGTCGATCGGCACGGCCGATCCGAAGGAGGCGCGCGAGTTCGCCGCGCGCGTCGGCTTCCCCGTGATCCTCAAGCCGCGCGACGCCGCGGGCGCCTCGGGCACGTACAAGGCGACGAACGAGCTCGAGCTGGAGAGCGCGATCAAGAGCTGCGGCCTCGAGCGCGGCCGCAGCGCGGCGATCGAGGAGTTCATCGAGGGCCACGAGGGCTTCTACGACACGCTCTGCATCGAGGGCCGCGTCGTGCACGACTTCGCCTGCCACTACTTCCCGAACGTGCTCGAGGCGATGCGCACGCGCTGGATCTCGCCGCAGATCGTCTGCACGAACCGCATCGACTCCGGCCACTACCGCGAGCTGCGCGAGATGGGCCAGAAGGTGATCACCGCGCTGGGCATCGGCACCTCGGCGACGCACATGGAGTGGTTCTTCGGGCCCAAGGGCCTCAAGTTCAGCGAGATCGGCTGCCGTCCGCCCGGCGTGCGCGTGTGGGACCTCTACAGCGCCGCGAACGACTTCGACATCTACGTCGAGTGGGCCAAGGCGGTCGTGCACGGCCAGACGGACACGAAGCCCTCGCGGCGGTACTCGACCGGCATGATCGCGCTGCGGCCCGACCGGGACGGCACGATCTCGCACTACGACGGCATCGACGAGCTGCAGCGGCGCTTTGGCGCGCACGTGATCGACAGCTACTTCCCCGCGCCGGGCACGGCGACGCAGGGCGTCGAGGCGGGCTACATGGCGAACGCCTGGGTACGCATGAAGCACTCCGATTACGACGAGCTGCGGCGCATGCTGACCGCGGTGGGCGAGACGCTGAAGGTGCGGGCGCGCTAGCGCGATTCTCCCCGCCCTGGCATGATCCTGCGCATGCCGCTCACCTCCTCGCTCTCGCGAGAACGCCACCGTTCCATCCTCGCCCTGCCCTTCCTCCTCGCGCTCGCGAGCTTCCAGGCGCCCGCCGCGAAGCCGCCGGAGGATCCCAAGCCCGCGCCCGCCGACGCGAAGAACGACGCGCCGAAGTCCTTGCCCAAGGGCTTTCCCAAGCCCGACGAGCCGCGCGGCGTGCGCGTGCACGAAGCGGGCGCGTCCGGCGGCTACGTGCTGCTCGCGCCGCTCAATTCGAAGACGATCCACCTCGTCGATGCCGAGGGCAAGAGCGTGCACACCTGGAAGACCGAGCAGCCGCCCGGCGCGGCGACGTACCTGCTCGCGAACGGTCACCTCCTGCGCTGCGGCCAGCAGGATCCCAACCCGCGCTTCCACGGCGGCGGCATCGGCGGCCACGTGCAGGAGCTCGACTGGGACGGCAACCTCGTCTGGGAGTACGAGCTCGACAACGACCAGCTCACGCAGCACCACGACGTCAAGCTGCTGCCCAACGGCAACGTGCTCGTGATCGCGTGGGAGTACCACTCGAAGGAGGAGGCCGCGGCGCACGGGCGCATGAGCGCCTACTGCAACGAGGAAGGCCTCTGGACCGACACGATCCTCGAGGTCAAGCCGATCCGCCCCAAGGGTGGCGAGGTGGTCTGGAAGTGGCGCACCTGGGATCACCTCGTGCAGGACCTCGACGCGACCAAGCCCGGCTACGCGAGCGTCGCCGCGCACCCCGAGCGCATCGACCTCAACGCCGACTGCCGCTACCTCGCGAAGCAGGAGAGCGAGGAGGAGCGCGCCAAGCGCGAGAAGCTCGAGCGCGAGATGAAGCGCCTGGGCTACGCGGGCGGCGACGAGAAGAAGGAGAAGCAGGACAAGTCCGGCGCGAAGGACCCGGCCAAGGACGCCGCGCCCAAGCTCGAGTCCGACTGGCTGCACACGAACGCCGTCGACTACCTCGCCGAGCAGGACCTGATCCTGCTCAGCACGCCGCACCTGAACGAGATCTGGGTCGTCGACCACTCGACCAGCACGAGCGAGGCCGCGGGCGAGAGCGGCGGGCGCTGGAAGCACGGCGGCGGGCTGCTGTACCGCTGGGGCAACCCGCGCAACTGGGGCCACGGCGAGGCGGCCGACCGCAGGCTCTTCTACCAGCACAACGCCGGCTGGCTCGCGGGCGAGAAGCCCGGCGAGCTGCGCGTGCTGCTCTACAACAACGGCCGCGACCGTCCCGGCGAGGAGTTCTCGAGCATCGACGAGCTCGTCCTGCCCTTCGACCCCGCGCGCGGTTTCGTGCGCGAGAAGGACGAGGCCTTCGGTCCCGAGGAGGTCGCCTGGACCTACACCGAGCCGGCGCACTTCTTCTCGCCCTTCATCTCGGGCGTGCAGCGCCTGGCGAGCGGCAACACGCTCGTCTGCGAGGGCGTCAAGGGCCGCGTGTTCGAGATCACGCGCGCCGGCGAGATCGTCTGGGACTTCTGGAGCCCGCTCGGCGGCGACATCGAGCCCTCGAAGACCGGCGGCAAGGCGCCGCCGAACGCGCTCTTCCGCGCCACGCGCATCGCGAAGGACGACCCGCGGCTGCTCGGACGTTTGTAGGAGCGGACGCGGAAGCAGAGCCGCGAACGGAATGCGCGTGTAGCCTCTCGCGACACGCGCGGTAGAGAGGTTCGCACTGCTGATGACCGCTTCCCTCCCGCTCCGCTTCGCAACGCTGGCGATCGCCGCGCTCGCATGCTCCGCTCCGCGCGGGGCCGAGCCCGCGGAAGTCTCGCGCGAGGTCGCGATGCGCGTGCTGCGCGCGCGGGGCCTCGACGTCGCCGAGTTCGTCGTCGCCGAGGACCCTGGGCATCGGTACTGGCGCCATCAGCTCGAGCTCGGGAACGCGGAGTTCTTCCAGCAGGACCCCGCTTTCTCCCGCGTGGTGGGCAGCGGCCGGTTCGAGGTCGTGCTCTGTCTTCGCCGGCCGCACGACGGCCAGGCTTGCCTGGGCGGATCGTTCCTCATCCTCTACTGCACGGACGATCCGGCGCAGGTCTTCGTGAACGCCGAGAAGTAGGCGGGACGAGATCGTTCGGGTCGGCGGTCGCGGCGCGCGAATCGGGGAGGAGGATTCCGTGTACCGTACGCGCTAGATTGGGCGCATGCGGATCACGGTTCTCACGGACCTGGAGAAGAAGAAGGACCCGCGCTCCTACGACAAGGTCGTCGACCAGATCGTCGGTGCGCTGCAGCAGGGCGGTCACGAGGCCTCGGTGCTCGGCGTGCACCGCGACCTGCACGCGCTGATCGACGGGCTCTCCAAGCCCAAGCCCGAGCTGGTCTTCAACCTGTTCGAGAACTTCGGCAAGGTGCGCATGGGCGCGGTCGGCGTCGCGGGGCTGCTCGACCTGCTCGAGGTGCCCTACGTCGGCGGCGGGCCGGGCGAGTTCTTCATCCAGCAGGACAAGGCGATCACCAAGAAGCTGCTCGCGTTCGACCACATCCAGTACCCCGAGTTCGCCGTCTTCACGCGCGCCTCGGACCTGGAGATGGGCGGCAACCTGCGCATGCCGCTGTTCGTCAAGCCGCTCAGCATGGACGCGTCGATCGGCATCGAGTCGACCTCCGTCGTGCACAACATGAAGGACCTGATGAAGCGCGCCGTCAGCATCCACGAGAAGGTCAAGGACGCCGCGCTGGTCGAGGAGTACATCGACGGGCGCGAGTTCTACATCGGCGTGCTCGGCAACCAGCGTCCGCAGGCCCTCGCGCCGATCGAGATCGACTTCTCGGGCCTGCCCGAGGGCGCGCCGCACATCATGGGGCGCAAGGCCAAGTGGGACGAGGACAGCCCCGAGTACAAGGGCACGCGCGCGGTCCTCGCCGAGGTGCCCGACGAGCTCAAGCAGCGCCTGCAGCAGGTCGCGCTCGCCGCCTACCGCGCGCTGCACGTGCACGACTACGGCCGCGTCGACCTGCGCCTGACCGACGCGGGCGAGATCTACGTGATCGAGGTCAACGCCAGCTGCTACCTGGAGGAGTCGGCCGAGTTCGCGATGGCCGCGCGCGCCGACGGGATCGAGTACACGCAGCTGGTCAACCGCATCGTCGAGTACGCCGTCGAGCGCCTCAAGCTCAACGGCGGCTGAGCCGCCCCGACCGCCACCGAGGAACCATGCCCGATCAACCCGACGAACCGACGCCGAGCGCGCTCTCCGCCGAGCCGTCTCGCGAACCCGCGCGCAGCGAACGCGCGCTGCCGGCCTTCGTCGAGTCGATGACCGAGGGCCAGATCCCGCCCGACGTGCTCGAGAAGCGCATCTGCGACTTCGACCTGCGCATCGAGGGCCGCCCGCTGGAGAAGCTGATCGAACGCTTCTCGGCCGAGATCCGCGCGCACGGCTTCCGCCACCTGCGCCCGTCCTTCTACCTCACCGACGGCTGGGGCGTGCCCGAGGGCACGGTCGCGATCGGCATCCCGTTCTACCTCGCCGACGAGCAGCTCCTGCGCGTGCAGGGCCTGCGCGGCGGCATGGTCGAGGGCGAGGGCGACGAGGACATCCTGCGCTACCTGCGCCACGAGCTCGGCCACGTCGTCAACTACGCCTACCGCCTCTACGCGACCGAGGAGTGGACGCGCCTGTTCGGCCCGATGTCGCGGCCCTACACCGAGGAATACCGCGTCATCCCGTTCAGCACCGACTTCGTGCGCCACCTGCCCGGCGGCTACGCGCAGAAGCACCCCGACGAGGACTGGGCCGAGACCTTCGCCGTGTGGATGGCGCCCGCCAGCGACTGGCGCGAGCTCTACGTCGACTCGCCCGGCGCTCTGGCCAAGCTCGAGTACTGCCAGCGCACGCTCGAGGAGCTCAAGGAGCGCGAGCCCGACGTGACCAACGCGGAGATCGACTACGACACCCGCGCGATGCGCGTGACGGTGCAGGAGTACTACGACAAGGTCGAGCTCGCCAGCGCCACGATCCCGCGCAGCCTCGACGGCGACCTGCGCGTGATCTTTGCGCGCCGCGGCGCGCCGACGGAGGGCGAGGAGTCCGGCCGCACGGGCGAGGCGGCGCTGTTGCTCTCGCGACAGAGGGACTCGCTGGCGAACTCGGTGTATCGCTGGACCGGCGTCGATCCGGACATCCTGCGGCAATTGATCGCGCACCTGGTCGGCCGCGCGGGCGTGCTCGGGCTGACGTACTCGTTGAAGGAACGCGACGCGATCCTGGTCGAGCTCTCGGGGTTCTTGTCGACGCTGGCGATGAACTACATCTACACGGGGAAGCTGATCGCGGGGTGAGCAGGCTCGTTGCCGGCTCGCACGCTCCGTGAGCGCGTCGCGCGCTCAATCCGTCATGCGATCGAGCTTCCTCGGGCGCACGACGACGTTCGCCACGAGCAGTCCCGCCACGATCGCGATGCCGACGATCCCCACGCGGAACGCGGTGTCGACGCCGCTGATCACGTCCTTCTCGAGCAGGTTGAACAGGCTTCGGAACCCGATGCTGCCCGGGACGAGCAGCAGGATCCCCGGCAGCATCGTCGTCACGGACGGCCGGTCGAGCACGCGCGCGTAGACGTTGCTCGCCAGGCCGACGAGCAGTCCGCCCAGCGCGGCTTCGAGTCCGCCGCCAAGGAAGCGCTCGCCGAGCATCGATCCGAGCCAGGCCAGCGCGCACGAGAGCGTGATCCAGCCCAGATCGCGCGGCAGGGCGCGGAAGAGCACGCCGAAGCACGCAGGCGCGGCGGCGAGCGCGAGCCACAGCGTCCAGCCCGGCACGGCGGCGCGCGCCCTCTCGATCTCGGCGAGCGGCACGGTGTCGGGGAACAGGCGCCCGAGCTGCGCTCCGAGCGCCGCGCCGAAGAGCAGCGTGACGAGCGTCACGCCCGAACCGAGGAAGCGCGCGGTCCCCGCGGCGAGGTGGTCGAGCGCGAGCTCGCGCATCGCGGTCGTCAGGCGCAGGCCGGGGAGCAGCGTGATCAGGCCGGCGACCACCGACTGAAGCGCGGTCGGCTCGCCGCGCAGGCCGCAGGCGACGGAGACGATCGCTCCGGCGGCGAAGGCGGCGGCGGGCAGGACGATGCGCTGGAGGCGCGGCGAGACGTCGGAGAGCCGCCCGAGCAGCCCGACGACGAGGCCGACGCCGCCGGAGAGCGCGATCTCGAAGGCCTCGAGGCCGAAGATGCGCGCGGCGCAGGCGGAGACCAGCGCCGCGGCGGCCAGCGCGAGCGCGGCGGGATAGGGCGGCGGGTCGCTGCGCAGCGCGGCGAGCAGCACGCGCGCCTCGCCTGGCGAGAAGCGGCCGGCGATCACGTCGCGCACGATCTCGTCGATGCGCGCGCGGCGCGCCAGGTCGACCGGGCTGGGCACGACGCGCACCAGGTGCGTCGTCGAGGCGCTCGCGCTGGCGTCGTCGGCCGCGCCGAAGCTGGCGAAGAGCGAGGTCGGCGTGGCGAAGAACTCGCCGCGCAAACCGAGGCGGCGCGAGAGCAGCACGAGCGTGTTCTCGACCTCGGGTGCCGAGGCGCCGTGCTCGTGCAGCGTGCGCCCGAGCTCGAGCACGAAGTCGATCGCGTCGGCGCGGGCGACGCTCGCGGTGGAGGAACCGTTCATCGGGGGCGTGCGGGCAAACGGGAGGAGCGCGAGAGGGGAGTGTACGTCGCGCTCGCGCCGAACCGATCCGGGCGCTTCCTCAGCGCGCGCGGAACACGAGCCAGGTCCGGCCGCGCGCGGGGATCTCGACCTCGACGTGCGCGCGCTGAGCGTCGTCGAGCTCGATCTCGCGCAGCGCGCCCTCTTCGACCGATATGCGGGCGCGGTGCGAGAGGCCCGCGTAGTGCATCGGGATCTCGAGGCTGCGGCGGATCGGCGTCGCGAGCGGGTTGTAGAGCATCGCCAGCGCGCGCTCCTCGCCGTCGGGATCGACGTGCAGCCAGCCGTCCCAGTCGCGGCCGTCGGCGCGGCGCAGGTGCACCAGGTCGCTGTCGAGGATGCGGCGGTGCTGCTTGTAGAAGCGCACCCACTTCCGCACCAGCGCGCGCGTCGGCGCCGTGTCGTACAGGCGCGGGCCGCGCCAGCAGGCCTGCACGCCGGCGCCGAAGTTGTTGGCGAGGTGCGCCTCGTAGGCCTCCAGGTGCTGCGCCAGGGGCTCGATCGTCGCCGCGTCGCCGCCGCCCTGGTACTCGGTCAGCGGCACGAACATCCAGCCCATGCTGGGCGTCTTCTCCCACGTGCCGTCGAAGATGTTCTGCCGGCCGTGCAGCACCTGCTCGTCGCGCGGCAGCGACCAGTTGGTCTCGCGGTAGCCCATCGCGGTCTTGGACGAGCCGGTCAGGAAGTACCAGTCGGGCACGTTGAGGTACACGCCGTGCGCGCGGCAACCCTCGTAGAAGCTCGTGATCGCGCGCCACTGGCGCCACTGCGAGTCGGCGAGGTCGGCGTGGCCGGGGTGCAGCGTCGAGGCGCACACGTCGCCGGGATACGAGCCGTCGTGCTCGAGCACGCTCATGCCCGTCGCGCTCAGGACGTCGCCGATCTTGCGCAGGTACTCGCGGCCCCACTTGCTCTCCAGGCAGGGCGAGTTGCCGAAGATCGCGTGGCCGCGCTCGCCGGTCTTGAGGTCGATCACGTCGTCCTCGGGCGAGATCGCGCGGCTGGCGAGCAGCGAGTAGGCGCCCAGCTCGACGTTCCTCGAGCGCGCGTAGTCGACGAGCTCCTTCAACTGCGCGCGGTAGGCCGGATCGGTGTTCTCCAGGTCGACGCCGCTGCCGAAGGAGAGGATCAGCATCTCGAAGCCCGCGTCGGAGCACTGGTCGATCGCGATGCGCACCGCGACCGGATCGGCGCTGCGCGCGTGCATCAGGATCGGGTTCTCGGTGCACCAGGGCGCCAGCGTGCGGTACATGCGCCGCAGCTCGAGCCCGCGCCGCTCGCGTTCGTGCGAGTCGCACAGGAGCTCGAACACCGCGGGCGCGGCGAGCGTCTCCTCGCGCCGCACGTCGCGCGGATCCGGCGGCCCCAGCGGCACGCCCGGCCCCAGCGGCGGACCGCAGACGAGCAGGCAGGGCGTCTCGAGCGCGTAGTTGACCTGCGAGGTGAAGCCCGGCTCGGGGAGCCAGCGCACCGAGCCCTCGCCGGTGTAGCGGTTCTGCCCGAACATGCCCATCTCGGTCTCGACGTGCAGGTTGGACTCGAGCCACTGCGAGGGCTTCTCGACCGAGGACTGCGGCTCGACCACCGCGAGGCGCTCGCACTCGATCGCCGCCAGACGCGAGGTGTTGCGCGCGCTGGACGCGTCGACCACGACCGTCTTGCCGAAGAGCGGCAGGCCCTCGTACACGTCGTAGTGCACCTGCACGCGCAAGCCCTCGTCGGCCCTGCCGGCCGCAGGCGCGAAGACCAGCGTCAAGCGCAAACCGCGCGGCGGCCAGGGCAGATCCTGCGCGTGGCGCACGCGCTTCCAGGGGAAGCGCTCGGGGATCGGCCCGGTCTCGATGCCCGCGAGCTGCAGCGCGTCGGGATCGATCACCAGCGCATCGAGGTCCTCCGGCCGCAGGAAGGCGCGGTTCTTCGGACCGATCAGGCCGCCGACCTTGAGCGTCAGTCCGTACAGGCGCAGCACGGCCTCGGGCTCGATCGCGCGCACGAAGGACTCGCCGCTGACGAGCTCGCGCAGGCCGACGGTCGCCAGACCGAAGCGCAGCGGATCGCCCTCGATCGGCACGAGGCGGAAGACGCGCTCGGCGAGGCCGTTCGCGAGCACGATCTCGCGCCCGTTGGCGCGGCGGTAGGCGAGACAGGGCGTGCGTGGATGCTCGACCAGCCAGTCGCCGTCGAAGCGCACGAGCTTCGACTCGTCGAGGATCGGCAGCGCGTCGAACCCGTGGCCCGGGACGATCGCCTGCGGCGTCGGCGCCGGAGGCGGGGGAACCGGAGCGCGCAGCTCGGCGCAACCGGCGAGGGCCAGGAGCAACAGCGGAGCAGGGACGAGGCGCATCGCGGCCGTGAGGATAACGATTCGGACACCGCACCTGCGATCGGATCGCGCAGCCGTCGAGCGCTTGTGCACGCCTCGCGATCCGGTCGCCATTCCCGCGGCAGGGCGACGAGCCCGCCGGCGATCGGCATGACGCTTGCCTTGGCGCCCCGATGGTAGCCTTGTGTTCCTTCCCCGAAGCCATCGGCACATTGCCCTGAAGGTCGCCTCATGCGTCCCCGCCTTCATCCTCTGCTCGCGCTGCCTGCATTCGCGCTTCTCGCTGCGCCGCTCGCCGCCCAGGTCGTCAACGCTCCCGTCGCGCCGGACACGATCTACGTCGGCCGCGCGGGCGCCTCGACCAGCCTCTCGATCGTCGACCTCAACGGGTTCGGCGCCTCGACGGGCGACCCGACCTACGACCCCAGCGGTCACGTGTTCCAGGAGGGCTGGAGCCAGTTCCCCTTCAACCCGAACGTGCGCCTGCAGGGACCGGCGCTGCGTCCGCCGCTGCACCCGGGTACCTCGACGCTGGACGGCGGATCCAGCGGCGTGTTCACGCTGACGCGCAACTCCGCGCTCGACGACCGGCTCCTGCGCTCGCCGTCGATCGCGTCGATCTCCGACATGATGCTCGGTGCCCCGCTCGACCTCGTCTACAACGACGGTCCGGCCCCGTCCGGCTGCCAGGCGGGAAGCCCGAACCTGTGCGCCTCGGATGCGCTCGAGCACCTCAACGTGGGCTACCTCGCGGGAGGGAACACGCTGCAGCCGCTCCCGCTCGGCGCGCCCCAATCGCTCTACGACCTCGTGCACGGCGGCAACCCGATCTCGTGGGCCCCGCATCCCAACCCGCCGCCGCTGCTCGCGGTGCCGAACTGCTTCGCGCCCTGGATCGGCGGCCAGGAGCCGACCTCGGTCGACACGAGCGTCACGAACCTGCTGGGGCCGGGGGATCCGTTCGGCGATCCCGTGCAGGGCATCCCGCCCACGGGCCTGTTGACCCTGGAACAGAACACGTTCTTCCAGGGCCCGGGCCTGCCGCAGATCGTGATCGGCGCCTGCGCGAACCACTCCGTCCGCCAGCAGATCGGCCACTTCCTCTACATCGCCGACCGCGCCGCGGGCGAGCTCGTCGTCGCGAACTCGAACACCTTGCGCGTGCTGCACCGCGTCGCGCTGCCGGACGCTGCCGAGCTCGCGATGTCGCCCGACCTGAAGCGGATCGCGGTGACGCAGCCCAGCCTCGACCAGGTCAGCTTCGTCGACATCGATCCGGCCTCCGCGTCCTTCCACAGCGTGGTGCACACGACCGCGGTCGAGCACGGGCCGCTCGGCATCGCGTGGACCCCCGACAACGAGGACATCCTCGTGTGCAACGAGGGCTCGAACTCCGTCTCGATCCTCTCGGTCTTCAACCTGCAGGTGCGCAAGACCGTGCGGCGCGGGCTGGATCATCCCTTCGCGATCGCCGTCTCGCCGCGGGACCTCGACTTCATGTTCCAGCGCAACGTCTACATGGCCTGGATCCTCGATCGAACGGGGCACGTCTCGCTCTTCGAGTCGGGGCCGAACGGCGTCAACGGCTGGGGCTTCGACGACATCATCTGGCGCACGCCGTACGTCTTCCCGCACGCCAACGCCATCCAGCCCGACCTCGTCGGCCTGCGCTCGTCCGTCTGGATCGCGCACGAGGTCAAGCTCGACGCCAACGGCAATCCGACCGGCCAGCTCGGCGGCGCGGTGTCGAACCTGGCGGTGGACTCCTCGCCGGCGGGCATCCAGCCGCTGCACATCGGCGACGTGCCCGGCCTGCGCGGCCGCGTGATGAAGATCGAGATCTCGATCGGCGACGATCAACTCACCGGCGTGCCGACCGACATCGCCTTCGACGACCAGCGCAACCTCGGAATCCTGCCCGCGACGCCCAGTGTGTTCGGCGTGGGCGGAGTGGTTCCGATCAACGGCAAGCACCCGCTGCGGCGCATCAACGGCGTGGTGCACAACACCAGCGAGGCCACGTACCTCTTCGTGCCCGTGCGCCGCGGCACTCCCGGCAACGAAGCGATCGACGTGATCCGCCTCTCGAACGGCCACCGCGTCGACACCAACGCCTTCCAGGCCGGCGTGCAGTCGATCCCGGCCCCGGGAGCGCGCGTCGTCGCGGACTACTTCCGGCAGTGAGCGCCGCCGGGCGGATAGGATGCAGCCATGCTGCTGCACCTGGCCGCCCTCGCGCTGCTGGCGCAAGCGCCTCCGCGCACGGAACCGCTCTTCCTGGACCTCGCGGGCGAGCGCGAGCGCCAGACGATCGTCGATCGCGAGGCGGGCCAGTACCTCGGCCACGTCTCGACCGTCACGCTCGGCGACGGGACGATCCTCGCCGCGTATCCCAAGGGCCACGGCGCGGGCGCGATCGTGCTCAAGCACTCGAAGGACGGCGGGAAGAGCTGGTCGGAGCGGCTCCCGACGCCGGGGAGCTGGGCCAGCAGCCGCGAGACGCCGACGCTCTTCCGCGTGCGCGATCCGGGCGACGGGCACATGCGCCTCTTGTGCTTCAGCGGTCTGTACCCCGCGCGCATGGCGCACTCCGACGACGAGGGCGCGCACTGGTCGGAGCTCGAGCCGATCGGCGACTGGGGCGGGATCGTCGTGATGGGGGACTGCGTGAGGGTCGGGAAGGACCGGCTGATGGCCTTCTTCCACGACGACGGGCGCTTCCTGCACGCCAGCGGCAAGGCCGAGGGCGTGTTCACGCTGCTCGCGACCGAGTCGAGCGATGGGGGGTTGCACTGGAGCGCGCCGCGCGAGCTCGGCCACGGCAGCGACGTCCACCTGTGCGAGCCCGGCTGCGTGCGTTCGCCAGACGGCAAGCGCCTCGCACTGCTCCTGCGCGAGAACAAGCGCGCGAAGAACGCGCACGTGCTGTTCAGCGACGACGAGGGCGCGCACTGGACGGCGCCGCGCGAGCTCGACCCGGCGCTGAGCGGCGACCGGCACGAGGCGCGCTACGCGTCCGACGGGCGCCTGGTCGTCACGTTCCGCGACATGCGCGCGGACAGCGCGACGAAAGGCGACTGGGTCGCGTGGGTCGGGCACTTCGCGGACCTGGAGAACGCGGGCGCGGGCGAGTACCGCGTGCGCCTCGCCGACGACCTCGAGGGCAGCGACTGCGGCTACGCGGGCGCGGAACGCCTCGCTGATGGCAGCTTCCTCTTCACCAGCTACGGCCACTGGAGCGCGAAGGAGCCGCCGTACATCCTCGCGGTGCACCTCGACCTGAAGGAGCTCGACCTGCGCCGCGACGCGCCGCCGAAGAGCGCGCGCGGCCCCGAGGACGTGCAGAGCGCGGATCTCGTGCTGCACGACGACGTGCGGCGCAAGGACCTGCCGCTGCGCGTCACCTGGCCGGCGAGCCCGGGCGCGCACGCGGTCGTCGTCTTCAGCCACGGCCTCTTCGGCTCGCGGCACGGCTACGACCCGCTCGTGCAGCACTGGGCGAGCCACGGCTACGTCGTCGTGCAGCCCAGCCACAGCGACACGCTCGAGGGCCAGAGCGCCGCCCAGATCGCCGCGGGCGGCACGCTCGCCGAGCGCCTCAAGGATCCGAAGTCCGTCTCCGACTGGCGCGGCCGAGCGCTCGACGTCGAGCTCGTGCTCGAGCGCCTGCCGAAGCTCGCGGAGCTCGTGCCCGCGCTCGGCGCGCGCATCGACGCGTCGCGCGTCGCGGTCGCGGGCCACAGCTTCGGGGCGCACACGACCGAGCTCCTCGCCGGCGCCGCGCGCGCGCTGCGCCGCAACCGCAGCGCACCCGAGCTCGCGGACGCGCGGCCGGTGTGCTTCGTCGTGCTCAGCCCGCAGCCCTCGGGCGCGCTCTTCGACGAGCGGTCCTTCGCGCAGTTCGACCGGCCGATGCTGTTCGTCTCGGGCAGCCAGGACCGCTCGCCGCTGCAGGACTTCGATCCGGAGCGGCGCAAGGAGCCCTTCGATCGCTCCCCCGTGGGCGAGCGCTACCTGCTCTGGATCGACGGCGCCGACCACGGACTGGGCGGCGTCAGCGGCGCGGAGGCGCTGCTCGGCCACCGCCACGACGACGGACAGCTCGCGCTCGTGCGCTCGGTGACGACGCGCTTCCTCGATGCGTACCTGGGCAAGGATGCGGAGGCGAAGAGCTGGCTGCGCCTGCGCGGCCTCGCCTTCCGCGGCGCGCACGCGTTCCTGCACCAGCGCGGCGCCGAGGAGGGCAACTGCACGATGCCCGCGCCGGGCCCACCGCCGCCGAAGTGAGCCGCGCTCAGCGCACCGGCGGGAAGTTCCACTCCGCGATCGGCGACTCCGTGCGCGCGAGGAAGATCTCCCGCGCGCGCCGCACGAGCTCGGGGTGCTGCCGCGCGAGGTCCTTCGTCTCGCCGGGGTCGCGCGCGAGATCGTAGAGCTCGATCGCGCCGGGCACGTTCTTCTTCGTGTTGCGGCGCACGGCCTTCCAGTCACCGATGCGCGCCGCCTGCCAGCCGCCGTTGTCGGCGTGCTCCCAGTAGAGGTACTCGCGCTGCGGCTCGCCCGCGCCGGTCAGCACGGGCACGAGGCTGACACCGTCGATCGCGCGCGGCGCCTCGACGCCGCAGGCCTCGGCCAGCGTCGGCAGGAGATCCCAGTTCGCGCACGGCCAGCTCGAGACGCTGCCCGCGCGCACCTTGCCGGGCCAGCGCACGATCAGCGGCGCGCGGATGCCGCCTTCGAAGAGCTGACCCTTGAGCCCGCGCAGACCGCCGGTGCTGTCGAAGAACTTCGCGTCGACGCCGCCGGCGTTGCTCGGCCCGTTGTCGCTGGTCAGGATCACCAGCGTGTCCTGGCTGCGGCCGAGGCGCTCGAGCTCGTCGAGCAGCCGCCCGACGTCGCGGTCCAGGCGCGTGATCATCGCAGCGTAGGCCGCGCGCGGCGTCGGGTGGGCGAGGTAGCCCTGCCTGCCGTCGTAGGCCGTCTCGGGGAACGCGCCCTGGTACTCGACCAGCGAATCTCCCGGCACCTGCAGCGCGACGTGCGGCACGGTGGTCGCGTAGACGAGGAAGAAGGGACGCGCCGCGTTGCGTCCGAGGAACGCCAGCGCCTCCTCGCGCATCAGGTCCGGCGCGTAGGTGCGGCTCGCGAGCTTGTTCTCCTCGTTGCCCTCGAGCTCGATGCGCTCGTGATCGCGGTAGAGCCAGCTCGGGTAGTGCGTGTGGGCCGCGCGCTGGCAGTTGTAGCCGAAGAAGTGCTCGAAGCCGTGGCAGGCGGGATCGCCCTCGGAGCCGGGCGGTCCGAGGCCCCACTTGCCGATCAGTGCCGTGGCCCAACCGCGCGGCTGCAGCAGCGACGCGATCGTCGGCACGGACGCGGGCAAGGGCTGCTGGCCTTCGGGTGCGAGCTCCTTGTTGTCGCGGATCGCGGCGTGACCGGTGTGCTGTCCGGTCAGGAGCGTGCAGCGCGAGGGCGCGCACACCGGCGCGCCGGCGTAGGCCTGCGTGAAGCGCATGCCCTCTCGCGCGAGGGCATCGATCGCGCTCGTGCGGATCTTCGTCTGGCCGTAGCAGCCCAGATCGCCCCAGCCCAGATCGTCGGCCACGATCAGGAGCACGCTCAGCGGGCGCGCAGCCGGTGCGGGCTCGACGCGCGGCTCGGGCGCGGCCGGAGCCGCAGCTGCAGGGGCCGACGGTGCAGCGTTCGGCGCGGCGTGCGGCGCGGGTTCGACGCGCGAGCTGCGGCAGGCAAAGACCAGCGCCGCGAGAGCCGCGCAGAGACCGGCGCGGCGCAGGTGTCGCACGAGGGAGCCGCGGTCCATGTGCGGGAGAGAGTACGCGTCGGGAACGTCGCCGCGAAAGGACGTGTCGGGCCGGAATTGCCAGGAACTCGCCCGCGCCGCGCCGCGTCCAAGCGTTCGCCGGGACCAGGTCGCTTCCGTGCGCGACTCCCGCGCAGGCTTCCTTCCGAACACTGCGCAGCGAATGCCTTCCCTCGACGAAGGTTCGCTGCCTGCTCCGCCGATCGGCGGAGTCGGCCGCGGATCTCCGCACGCGAGGGCCGGCTAGCCAGGGGCCCGCGCCCGATCTGGGAGAGGCGCGGGCCCACCTCGTTCGAGCTCGAACCGGTGCGCGGCCTCGCATGCTCGCGCGCAGGCGCTGCTCGTCACGTGTCGTCCGCAGAGGCGCGCTCGCCGCGCCTCAGGGCCAGACGATCGAGTAGCCGTTGGTCACGTTGAACGTGCTGCCCAGCGGCGCGGGACAGAAGGCCGGATCGGGATCGCGGTACCAGACCGCGTAGTGCCGCACGCTCCCCGGCCCGATCGCGTCGCCCAGCTGGGTCGCGCGCGCGCGCACGGCGAGCTCGCCCGGGCCGGGCGCGCTGACCACGCCGCCCGAGGCGAGCTGGACGTACAGGCGCCGCACGTCGCCCGCGATGCAGCGCAGGCCGTCGCCGAAGGTGGCGGGGGCGACGACCAGCGTTCCCTGCAGCACCAGCGAGAGCGCGCCGGCGGGCTCACCGCTCGAGAGCAGCTGCACGGTATCGGGCGCGGTGTTCCCGCTCGCGCCCAGGCGCGCCCCGGGCCCGGCCGAGTTGGGGCAGCCGCGTCCGGGCGCGAGCAGGTTGTTGCACGGGCATGCGGGCGCGAGCGCGCCGCCGCCGCAGATCGCCGTGCCCGGCCCGGCGCCGCTGGCGCAGAAGAAGTAGGTGATCGAGACCGACACGCGCATCGCGTCGCTGAACTCGGTGCAGGTGCTGCCCGTCGCGCCGGTCTGCTGGAACGAATCGAGCAGGTCCCAGCGGAAGTCGACCGTCGTCGCCGCGCCGCTGGCGAGGAACTGCCCCGCGAGCAGCTGCGGATCGTCGATGCACACGCGCCGCCCGTTGGCGTTGTCGATGCCTGTGTGGCTGATGCTGTCCGGACCGCCGAACTCGCACGGCAGCGCGGGCGGTCCGGGCCAGGTCGTCGGCCCGAGGTTGTCGCTGTAGCTGACCGCGCAGGTGGGCAGGATCAGGCCCGGAGCGAGCAGCGGCGGGATGGGACCCTGCACCTGCGCCGCGGCCAGCAGCGTGAACTGCTCGTTGAAGAGCGTGTTCGGCGTCAGGTTGCGCGAGCGGATCGCCGCGTCGACGGTCTCGGCGCTGAAGTCGACCTGCGCCCGCAACAGCACCGCTCCCGGCGGCGCCTCGAAGCGCGGCAGTTGCACGATCAGGTTCGCGACCGGCGGCGCCTGTGGAGGCGTGCTGGCGCTGAAGGTCTGCACGTGCAGCGAGCCCCCGCCCGCGCCGCAGACGACGTCGGGGCAGCTGCTCCCCGGCGAGCAGAGCGTGCCGGGCGCACAGTTCTGCGCCTCAGACGAGGTCGAGAATGCAAGGACGAGCAGGGCGGCGAACAGTCGGGTCGTGCGTGTCATGGTGGGCCCCCCGCCTCCGCGGAGGGCCGCACATCATGCAGATGCACCCCGCCTCAGGCGAGAGGGTGACGCCGCCGTCACGGCCAGACCAGCGCGCAGCCGTTGGAGGCGTTGAACGTGTTGCCCTGCGGCGCGGGGCAGAAGCCGGGGTTGGGGTCGCGGTAGAAGACCTGGTACTGGCGTGCCGCGCCCGGCGCGATCACGTCGCCCAGCTGCGCCGCGCGAGCGCGCACGGGCGTGTCGCTCGGCAGCGGGGCCGAGAAGGTTCCGCTCTGCGCGGTGCGCGCGTACAGCCGGTACAGATGACCGCCGACACAGCGCAGCCCGTCGCCGAACGCGAGGCCCGGTGCGAGCGCCGCGTCGCCCTGCAGCAGCACGCACAGCGCGGACAGCGGCAGATCGGAGCCCAGGAACATCACGTCGTCGACCGAGGGATCGCCGACCACGTACAGCCCGGCGCCCTGCGGCACGGCGGAGCTCGCGCAGCCGCGCGCCGCGAGGCCGCTGTTGCCGCAGGGACAGGGCGCCGGCTGGGTGCCGTTGCCCGGGCAGGTCAACTGGCCGGGCGTCGGCACGCTGAGGCAGTAGGTGTAGGTGACCGTGACGCTGACCGACGTGAAGTTGAGATAGAGGATGCAGATCATCCCGCCGCCCTGGTGGGTCGACGAGTCGGCCGAGTTGTAGGTGAGGTCGACCGTGCTCGCGCTCCCGCTGCTGGTGAACTGCGTCGCGAGCAGCGTCGGATCGTCGATGCACAGGCGCTTCCCGTCGAAGCCCGTCAGGTTCTGGTGGATCACCGCGTCGGGTCCGGTGAAGACGCACGGATTGGCCGGAGGCCCGGGCCACGTCGTAGGCCCGAAGTTGTCGACGAAGGTGTCGGACGAAGGCAGCAGCGCAGTACCGGGCGGGAGCAGCGGCATGAAGCTGCCGTAGATCCCCACCGTCGATTGCAGCGTGAAGTGCTGGTTGAAGATCGGGCTGTTGGTCAGGTTGCGCACCTCGATCGAGCCGTTGACGATGTTCGCCGCGATGTCGATCTGCGCGCGGATCAGGTGCTGGTTCGCGGCCGGCGTGAAGCGCGGGACGGAGAGCACCTGGTTGGTCTGCGGCGGCTGAAGCGCACCGCTGCTGACCGAGACCGTCTGCGTCATCACGAACGAGCCCGGCGCGCAGAGGATGTCGGTGCAGGTCGTCCCCGGCCCGCAGAGCGTGCCCGGCGGGCACGTCTGCGCAACGGCGGCGGTGGAAAGGACGAAGGCGCTCGCGAAGAGCGTGATGATCGAGCGCTGCATGAGTTCTCTCCTCGCCGGGGAAGCGGGATTGGATCTCCCCGCGGCGGTACCAGCATGCAGCGCTCGCTCGCGAGCGCAAGGGCGATTCCGCGCTGCGTGGCGTGCTACGGCCAGAGGATCGCGTAGCCGTTCGAGATGTTGAACGTGTTCCCCAGCGGCGCGGGGCAGAAGTTGGGATCGGGATCGCGGTACCAGAGCTGGTAGTGGCGGGTGGCGCCGCTCGGGATGACGTCGCCCAGCTGCGCGGAGCGCGTTCTCACGCTGGGATCGGCGCCTTGCGGCACGCTGAGCGCGCCGCTCACGGCGTTGTGCGTGTAGAGACGCTTGAGGTTCCCGCCGGCGCAGCGCAGTCCGTCGCCGAACACGACGCCCGGCGCGAGCGTCGCCGTGCCCTGCAGGAGCACGCTCAATGCCGTCGCCGGAAGTCCGTCGGCGAAGAACGTGACCGTGTCCGCCGCCGCGCTGCCCGTGGCCCACAGGCCCGCGCCCTGCGGCGCGGCGCTGTTCGCGCAGCCGTGTGCGGCCAGACCGAGGTTGGCGCACGGACAGCCGGCGGGCTGCGATCCGTCCGCCGCGCAGGTGAGCGTGCCCGTCGAGCTCGTCGTCTGGCAGTAGAAGTAGGTGATCGTCGCGCTGAGGCGCGTCGTGTTCGTGAAGACGATGCACAGGCTCCCCGAGCCCAGGTGCGCCGAGGTGTCGACCATCGAGAAGGTGACGTCGACGCTCGACGCTCCGCCCGTGCTCGAGAACACGCTCGCGAGCACCGCGGGATCGTCGATGCACGCGCGCCTGCCGTTGTTGCCGCCCAGGTTGAGGTGCGTGACGCTGTCGGGACCGCCGAACACGCAGGGGTTCGCGGGCGGTCCGGGCCAGGTCGTCGCGCCGAGCATGTCGGTGAACGTCATCGAGGCCGGCGTCAGGCTCGCTCCGGGCGCGAACAGCGGCGCGAACGCGCCCTGGACGTTGACGAGCGTCTGCATCACGAAGGTCTCGGGCCCGACCGGCGTGGCGGCGAGGTTGCGCGCCTGGATCGAGCCGTTGACGAGCTCCGCGGCGAGGTCGATCTGCGCGCGCACGAGCTGCTGGTTGGGCCCGGGCGTGAAGCAGGGCAGCGAGAGCACCGAGATCCCGACCGGCGGCGAGAGCGGCAGCGTGCGCGCCGACACCGTCGTGCTCTGCACCAGGGCACCGGGCGAGCAGACCACCGCGGGACAGGTCGCGCCCGACGAGCACAGGCTCCCGGGCGGACAGCTCTGCGCGAAGGCAGCGGCGGGAAGCGTGACGAAGCTCGCGACGAGCGCGACGATCGAGCGCTGCATGAGGACTCTCCTCGCCGGCGGCGTCGGGGATCGGCGCCGCGCCGGCGCGTTCAGCATGCTGCGCGGGCGGCGTTCGCGATAGGGGGCGCTCCCGCGCAGCCCGCCGCGGCTCTCACAACCAGAGGATCGCGAGAGCGTTCGTGACGTTGAACGTCCCGCCGGCGGGCGGAGGGCAGAAGCCGCCGTTCGAGTCGCGGTAGTAGACCTGGTACCAGCGCGTGCTGCCGTTGGCGATCGGATCGCCGAGCGTGCCGGAGAGGAAGCGGATGCCCGCGTCGCTCAGGCTGGGCGCGCTGACCATGCCGCCGACCGCGGACTTGACGTAGAGCCGCTTCAACGCGCCGCTCGCGCAGCGCACGCCGTCGCCGAAGACGGCACCCGGCGCGAGCGCGTTGCCCTGCAGGAAGATCGAGAGCGCGTTGTGCGTCTCGCCGTTGGCGACCAGCGTGACCGTGTCCGGGCTGGTGACGCCGTTGCCCGCGAGGCTCGCGCCCGCGGCGTTGAACGAGTTGGCGCAGCCCTGGCCGTCGAGGCCGGTGTTGGCGCAGGGACAGGGCGTGGGGGAGCTGGCCGAGCCCGCGCACAGCGGCGTGCCGAGCGTGCCGCCGGTGCAGTAGTGGTAGACCACCGTCACCTCGGCGCGCGAGAGGTTCGTCAGCACCACGCAGGCGCCCGGCGCGTTCGAGCTCGAGGTGTCGAGCGTCGCGAGCACGAAGTCGAGCGTGTGCAGGCTGCTCGTGTTGGTGAACAGCGCGGCCAGCAGCGTCGGATCGGTGATGCAGGCGCGGCGCTCGCGCGTGACCGAGAGGTGCAGGTGCTGGGCCGAGTCGCTCGCGCCGTAGCTGCAGGGCGGATCGACGTTGGGGCCGAGCTGGTCGTCGAAGACCGGCGTCGCGACCTGGATGGCGAGGTTGTCCAGCTGCGGCAGCAACGCGTCGAAGCTGAAGCTCGTGCCCAGATGGCTCTGCACGCCGATCGGCGCCGTGCCGGTGTTCTGCACGCGCACCGCGCCGCCGAGCGTGGCGCGCACGATCACCTCGGCCTCGAGCAGCGTCTGGCCCGCGCTGCCGGAGAAGCGCGGCACGCGGACGATCTCGCCCGTGACGGGCGGCGCGGAGAGCGTGCTCGTGCCGCTGACCGTGTAGCTGCGCGCGTTGATCGGGCAGACGATCGGCGCGCAGGTCGTGCCCTGCGGGCAGAGCACGTTGGGCGGGCAGGTCTGCGCGTGGAGCGGCGCGGCGAGGGCGACGGTCGCCAGCAGGGACGGGAGCAGCGAGGGCTTCATCGCGGGAGCACGGTGGACGGGCCTGGGGGAGAACGGGTTCCCCCGCGATCGGGGGAGTTGGCGGCCGGCGTCCCGCGGGGGACGCTAGCTGCCCTGGACGGTGGTGATGCGCACGCCGTACTTGTCGCCGATGGTGACGACCTCGCCGCGCGCGACGAGCTTGCCGCCGACGAGCACGTCGACCGGCTGGTGGGCATCGCGGTTGAGCTCGACGATCGCGCCGGGCGAGAGCTTGACCAGCTCGGCCAGCGTCATCTTCGTGCGGCCGACCTCGACGCTGACCTTGACGGGCACGCCGAGCAGGCCTTCCATGCCCATGGCCTCGCCGCTGGGCGGCGCGCCTTCGAGCTTCGCCAGCTTGCTCGTCTGCACGGAGACGGCCTGCGTGGCCTCGTCGATCGCCTTCTCGATGTTCTCTGCGGGCTGTTCGCTCATGGCTTCCTGGTGTGCTCTATCGCTGCTGGGCGCTGCCGCGCTTCCTGAAGTCCGTGATGCGCAGCGCGATCCGGCCGGAGCGTTCGCCCCAGCGCGCGCTGCCGCAGGCCTCGTCCTCGACGTACAGGGCGAGCGGGCTGCCGACGTTGACGTCGAGCGGGATCACGTCGCCGGGCTCGATCGCGAGCACCTGCTGCAGCGGCAGCTCGACGCTGGCGAGCTCGGCCGTCAGCTCGACGACGAGGTCGGAGATGTGCGCGGGCAGCGCGGGACGCACCTTGTCCTTGGCCGGGGCGGCGGCGGGTTCCGCGCTGCGCACGCCGTGCAGGTAGACGCGGATCGTGCCCGTGCCGTACTCGCCCTGCAGCGCGACCTGCACGCACAGGCGCTGCGGGTCGCCCTGCTCCTGCGCGTCCTGCGCGGCGTAGAGGCTGACGAAGTCCTGCACGTAGCGCGGGTTCTTCGTCTCCAGGCCGTAGCTCGCGGCCACGAGGTTGGTGATCTTGTGCAGCAGCCCCTGCACCAGCGCGCGCTCGACGGTGGTCAGCGCGCGCGCGGGGGAGTTGCGGTTCTCGGTCGCGCCGAGCATGCGCTCGGCGGCGTTGACGGCGACCGCGGTCTCCCACAGCGTCCAGCGCAGGCCGCCGCAGTCGAAGAGCAGCGCCGCGAAAGGCTCGGAGAGGGCGCGCACGATCTCGGGGATGTTGGCCTCGCTGACCGCTGCGATCTCGGCCGTGGTCGGCACGCGGAACGTGGCGCTGGCGAGGCGGATCAGGTCCTGCTGCGCGCGCTGCGCGATGCGCTTGAGGCGCGCGAGCTGCTCGGGCGAGAGCCGGCGCGGCTGGCGGAAGTCGCGCGACTCGACGTCGGCACCGGCCGGGGCGGCGGGATCGCCGACCAGGGCGCGGACTTCCTCGGGGCTGACGTTGGTGGCCATGGGGGCGCTGCGGTGCTTGTCGGCAGAATCTTCCAGACCCTTGATGCCGGCCGAGCTCGCGCGCGCTCGCGCGAGGACCGTTCCTGGGAGCGGGAAGGACGGGCTACTTCTTGCCGCCCTCCTTGGTGGTCTGGGCGCGGTAGGCCTCGAGGTACTCGTGGTACTTCTCGGGCGGCAGGGCGTTGACGATCGCGCTGGCCCGCTCGTCGTCGAGCGAGCGCAGGATCTTGACCGCGTCCCTGGGGTCGTACGAGGCGAGGTTCTTGGCGAGGTCCTTCGGCTCGCCCTCCTCGAAGAACTTCGCGAGCTCCTTCCAGCTGGCGGCCTCGCGCGCGCTGCGCGCATCGAGGTCGCGCTTGACCTCGTCCTCGCGCAGGCTGAGGTCGAGCTCCTTCTTCTCCAGCTTCTGGCGCAGCTCCGCGAGCTCCTTGTAGCGCTGGTCGAGGGCGCGCTCGTAGTCGTCGAGGGCGTGCTCGCGCTCCTCGATCTTCGCCAGGCGCTCCTTCGCGCCGCTGCGCGCCTCGCGCAGCTCGCGCTGCAGGTCGCCCAACTCGTCGGCGCTGAAGGGCGCGGGCAGCGAGAACGCGCCCAGCACGCCCACGCTGGCCTCGACCGCCTTCGCGTCGGGCTTGCCCGTGCTCTTCGCCTCGTGCTCGCCCTTCGCGCTCGCGGCCGTCTCGCTCGCGTGCTCGCCCGTGTCGGCCGGCTTCTCGGCGGTCTTGGACGCGTCCCCGGGCGCATGCTCCTCGCCCGGCGCAGGCGCCTTGACGAAGTTCTTGATGATCGCGACCTCGTGCAGCGGCGTGCCCGAGAGCGCGGCGAAGGTCACGAAGGATCCGAAGAGCAGGGCCACGCCGCCCACGCCCATCAACGCGTACTTGACCGCCGGCTTCATTCAGTCCTCCTCGCAGCTTGCTGGTTGTCGGCAGATTCCAGGCGCGCCTTGCGCGCGGCGCGCACGGAGGCGACCTCGTCGAGCACCGCGTTCTCGCGCGCGCTCTCGGCCGCGCGCCAGGCGTCGCGGTCGCGTTCCTCCAGGCGCGCCAGGCCCTCGAGCCGGCGGCGCTGCGCCAGCCAGCCGGCGCGTTCGGTGTCGGCCACCGCGCGCGCGGCGCGGGCGCGGTCGAGCGCACCGGAGCGTCGCGCGACCAGGCCGTCGAGCAGCGCCTGGCGTCCGAGCAGCTCGGAAGGCGCCAGCTTCCCGCGGCCCAGGTCGCGGCGCAGGAGCTCGTAGGCGCCCTCGACCTCGCCGCGCGCGAGCTCGGCGCGTTCCTCGCGTTCGCGCGCGCCGCGCTCGGCGCCGGCCCAGCGCTCGCGCGCGAGCTGCTCCTCGATCGCGCGCACGCGCGCCAGGCGCTCGAGACGGAAGCGGAAGCCGCTCATCGGGCCGCTCCCGGTTCGGCGCCGACCAGCGCGAGCAGCTCGCGCGTCTCGGCGAAGCTCGTGGTCTCGTGCATGTCCTGGCGCAGGAACGCGTTGATCGCGTCGAGGCGACCGAGCGCGAGATCCAGGCGCGGGTTCGAGCCGGGCTTGTACGCGCCGATCTCGACCAGGTCCTTGCCCTCGCGCCAGGCGGCCAGGCAGCTGCGCACGAAGCCGGCCGCCTTGGCGTGCGGCGCGTCGACCAGCGCGGGCATCAGTCGCGACAAGCTGTGCAGCACGTTGACGGCCGGGAACACGCCGCCCTGCGCGATCTCGCGCGAGAGCAGGATGTGGCCGTCGAGCAGGCCGCGCAGCGTGTCGGCCACGGGCTCGTTGGGATCGTCGCCGTCGACCAGCACGGTCAGCAGGCCGGTGATGCTGCCGCGATCGGTGCGGCCCATGCGCTCGACCAGCTTGGGCACCGTGGCGAAGAAGCTGGGCGGATAGCCGCGCACGGTGGGGGGCTCGCCGGCCGCCAGGCCGATCTCGCGCGCCGCGTTGGCGAAGCGCGTGACCGAGTCCATCACCAGCAGCACCGAGAGGCCCTGGTCGCGGAAGTGCTCGGCGACCGTGACGGCGACGAAGGGCGCCATGTAGCGCTCGATCGGCGCGCGGTCGGAGGTGGCGACGACGAGCACGGACTTCTTCAGCCCCTCCTCGCCGAGCACCTCGCGCACGAAGCCGCCGACTTCGCGTCCGCGCTCGCCGACCAGCGCGACGACGACCACGTCGGCGTCGGTGCCGCGCGTGATCTGGCCCAGCAGCGTGGACTTGCCCACGCCCGAGCCGGCGAAGATGCCCAGGCGCTGTCCGCGCCCGATCGTGTTCAATCCGTCGATCACGCGCACGCCGGTCTGCAGCGGCTCGTCGATCGCGGGACGGCGCAGCGGGTCGGGCGCGTCGGTGCGCACCGGCCGGCGCTCGCGCGAGACCAGCGCGGCGCCGCCGTCGAGCGGGCGGCCCAGCCCGTCGAGCAGGCGCCCGAGCAGTTCGTCGCCGACCTGCACGGTGAACGGACGGCCGAGCGCGACGACCTCCTGCAGCGGCGCGATGCCGGCGACGTCGCCGTGCGGCATCAGGAGCGTGCTCGAGCCGCGGAAACCGACCACCTCGGCGTCGATCTCGCCGGCGCGGCCGCGCTGGATGCGGCACAGCTCGCCCATCGCGGCCGGGATGCCGGCCGCCTCGACCAGCACGCCCGAGACGTTCTCGACGCGGCCGCGGAAGAGCGGCGCGGCGGCCGAGGCGATCGCGGGGCGCAGGCGCTCGAGGTCGAAGAGGGCGCGCGCGGGATCGAAGCTCGTGCGGTTCATGTGGCGAGCTCCTGGCGCAGGCGCTCGGCGAGCGTGTCGAGGGCGTGCTCCAGGTCGCGCACCAGGAGGCCCTGCGGCGTGGTCACGTGCACGTCGCCCTCGGCGACGGCCGGATCGGACTCGATCTGCGTGCGCGCGCGGAAGTGCACGCGTTCCAGCCGCTGCGCGTCGCGCGGGTTGAGATGCACCACGCAGGCGCCGCGGCCGACCGCGGCGGCGGCCAGCGTCTCGCGCACGATGCGCTCGATGTCGTGGCGCTGCGCGCGGATCTCGCCGCGCACGAGCTCGCGCGCCACCTCGACCGCGAGCCCGGCCGCGTCCTGCGCCAGGCGCGCCAGCGCGGCCTCGCGCAGCGACTCGAGCTCGCCGAAGACGCGCTCCAGCGGCGGGCCGAGCTCGGCCAGGGTCTCCGCGCGGCCCTGCTCGCGGCCGCGCGCGAAGGCCGACTCGAGCGCCTCGTCCTTCCAGCGCTGGCGCAGCGCGACCTCGTCGCCGGGCACGATGCGCAGGGCGGCGGGTCGGGCGGAGAGCGTCACGCTCGGGGCTGTGCGTTCAGCTGACAAGCTCTTCTCCCGCCTTGGCCGGCTTGAACTCGCCCGCTTCCATCAGCGCGCGCACGTTCTTCATGATCTCGCTGCGCGCCTCGAGGATCTGCGCCATCGGCATCGCGCCCGCGAGCTCGCGCTCGTCGGCGACCATGGCACGCACGCGCTGCGAGAGGTTGGCCATGATGTTGGCCTCGACCTCGGGCGGACAGCCCTTGAGCGAGATCGAGAGCGTCTTGGTCTCGATCGAGCCGAGGATCTTCTGCATGCCGCGCTTGTCGACCTTGGCCAGGTCGTCCCAGGTGAACATGGCCTCCTTGACCTTGGTCTGCAGCTCTTCGCTCTTCGTGCCCAGGCCCTCCATGACGGCCTTCTCCACCGTCTCGCCGGCCATGTTGAGCATCTGCGCCACGGACTTGAGCGCCGTGTCCTTGGGGTAGGGGCGCGGGCGCTTGGAGAACTCGATCATGCGCTCGCGGATCTCGTTGGCGACCTGGATCAGGATCTCCGTCGGAGGCGGAGCGATCGACGCGATGCGCAGCACGACGTCGAGCGCGCGCTCGGCGCCCAGCGTCGCGAGCACCTCGGCCGACTGGTCGGGCTTGAGGTGCGCCAGCACCAGCGCCACCGCGGCGTTGGATTCCTCGGCCAGCGTCGCGCACAGCACCGGCAGCGGCTCCTCCTCGAGGATCGCGAAGGGGCGCTCGACGCGGCGGCGGTCGTGGATCTGCGCGATCACGGCGCGCGCGCGGTCGCGGCCGATGGCGGTCTCGAGGATCGCCGCCAGCTCGGAGTCGTCCTGCGCGCGCGGGCCGACGCCGACGTTGAGCTTGCGCGAGAGCTCGCGGTAGACCAGGTCGATCGACTCGTTCTTCGAGAGGCGCGGGTCGAGCACGGTCATCGCCGCGGCGACCTCGGACATGGCCTTGGCGTCCATCTGCTTGAGCAGCGTGGCCGCGACCGGGCGCTCGAGCGTGAGCAGGAAGGCCGCGACCTTCTGCGCGCCGCTGAGCGGGGCTTCCTTCTTCGTGGCGGGTGCCATGGTTCGCCGCGCCTAGACGCGCGCGGTCCTCTCCTCGTCGGCGGCCCAGCGCGAGAGGATCGTCGAGACGCGCTCGGGATCGCTGCGGATGAGCTCCTCGATCTGGCGCCGGGCGACGAGCTCGCGCAGGCGCGGGTCCTCGATCTCCTCGGCCGCGGCCAGCGCCGCCACCGGGTCCTCCTGCATGCCGGGTTCCTCGGTCGCCAGCGCGCGCGGACGGCTCTTGAGCGCCTTGAGCAGCACCACGAGGAAGATCACCGCCGCGGCGATCTCGACGCCGCGCTGCAGGATCAGCTCGAGCATGCGCGAGGGCGCCTCGACCTTCTCGGGCTCGGGCGGCTTGACGAGCTGGCCCTTGTCGTCGCGCTTGAGCGAGGCGAAGGGCGCGGCCAGCGCGCTGAGGTGGTCGCGCGTGTCGACGAAGCCGACCGCGTCCTTGACGGACTTCTCCAGGTCGCCCTGCTTGTCCTTGATGCTGTCGTCGAGGAAGAGCGAGACCGTCAGGCGCTCCAGCTGCGGCGCCTCGTCCAGGCTGTGGCTGGTCTCCTTGCCGACGATCGTGGTCTGGCGCGATTCGCTGGTGGTCGCGCTCTGCGCCGAGGCCGTCGCGGGCGCGGCGGGCGAGCCGTTGGGCGCGCCCACGTCGGCGCCGACGTTCGTGTCGCTCATGCCCGAGGGCGTCGAGCTCTTCTTCTCGTCCTTGCTGACCACGGCCTTGTTGGCCGGGTCGACGGTCTCCTTGATGCTCTCGCGGCGCTCGTGCTTCCACTCGGAGTTGACCACGACGTAGGCGAGGCCGGGTCCGAAGACGCGGTCCAGCACCTGGTTGGTGCGCGAGGCCATCTCGCCGTCCCAGCGCGTCTTGTGCTCGAAGAGGTCGTTGGCCGCGGCCGAGAGCTCGTCCTGCTGCGTGCCGTCCCAGACGCCGTGTCCGCTCTGGTCGGAGATCATCACGTTCTCGGAGGGCACGCCGAAGCGGAAGCGCACCAGCTTGGCGACCGTGTTGGCCTGCGCGCGCGAGAGCGACATGCCGGCGTTGAGCGTCAGCGTGACGGCCACGGTCGGCGGCGTGCTGCGGCGCAGCACGCTCGCCTCGGGAACCGAGGTGGTGACGCGCGCCTTGGCGACGAAGTCGAGCGCCTCGAGCTGCTTCTCCATCTCCTGCCACTCGCGCTTGAGCGCGTTCTGCGCGCGCTCGTTGGCCGAGAGGAAGACGTCCTTCGCGCCGTTCTGGTTGGCCTGGATGCCCTCGGGCGAGGTGGCCAGGCCGCCGGCCTGCGCGACCAGGTTCTGCGCCTGGTAGAACTGCGACTCGTCGACGTGCACGACGAAGGGCCCGGGCGGCTGGCTGACCTCGAAGCGGATGTTGCCGCCGGCCAGCGCGGCCTGCACGGCCGCCGCCTGCTGCGCGTCCAGGCTGGAGTAGAGCAGGCGGAACTGCGGCGTGCTCGCGCTGTAGGTCGCGAAGCCGATCACGCCGGCGACGAGCAGCAGAGCCATCACCAGCACGGCCTTGGTGGCCGGTCCGGTGCTCTTCATCTGCTCGAGCAGTCCTTGGAGGAAGTCTCTCATCGTCGGGTGTCCTCAGCGATCAGACGTTCATCCGCATCACTTCGCGGTAGGCGTCGACGAACTTGTCCCGCACCTCGAGCGCGAACCGGAAGGCCAGGCCGGCCTCCTTGATCTGCGCCGCGGCCTGCGCGAAATCGGTCACCTGGCCGGCGATCACCTGCTGCGCGAGCTCGTCGCCCTGCCTGACGGTCGCGTTGACGTCCTGGATGCCCTGCGCCAGCGTGCTGGCGAAGTTCCCGGGCTGGGCCGGGTTGGCCTGCGTGCCCTCGAGCTCGAGCGCGCGCTCCTGCATCTTGCGCGCGGCCTCGGCCTGGCGCTTGAGCGCGGCCTCGATCGCGGTGCGAGCCAGCGAGCCTTGTCCGATGCGGTCGACCATGGGCAGCCTTCGTCGTCCTCGGGGTTCACTGCGCCAGGCGCAGCGCGCGTTCGGCCATCTTCACGAAGCCGTCCTGCGAGTTGAGGTTGGCCTCGTAGGAGCGCATGGCCGTGATCAGGTCGGCCATCTCCGAGACGACGTTGACGTTGGGCATCGTCACGTTGCCCTCCGCATCCGCGTCGCGGTGGCCGGGATCGTGCAGGATGGGGAAGGGCGTGCTCGTGTCCGGGTGCACGGCGCTGACCGTCACGCCCGAGGGGCGCGAGGAGCCGTCGAGCGCGCGCTCGAGCACGGGCGTGAAGGTCACCACCTGGCGCCGGTAGGGACCGCTGCCGTCGGGCATGCGCGTCACCTCGGCGTTGGCGATGTTCTTCGAGATCACGTCGATGCGCGTGCGCTCCGCGGCCAGGGCCGAGGAGGACGCGCGCATGCCGGAGAAGAGGTCGCGGATTCCGCTCATGGTTCGACTCCGTTTCAGCGCGACTGGGTGATGGCAGCCTGGACCATGTCCATGCGACCCTGGAAGATCGCGGCGTAGAGCTCGAACAGGAGCCTGTTCTCGCGCGCCGCGTTGGTCTCGAGCTCGAGGCTCACGTTGTTGCCGTCCGGCCCGGCGGGAGAGATGCGGTCGGTCAGCACCTCGGGTTCCGTCGCGAGGTAGTTCGGGTCGCCGTGCGCGAGCTTGTCGCGCAGCAGCTCCTCGAAACGCACGTACTGGCGCTGGTAGCCCGGTACGTTCTGGTTCGCGATGTTGCTCGAGATCACGCGGTCGCGCAGGGCGCTGGCCGCCATGAGCTTCGTCAACGCGCGTGAGTGTTCGCCGCCGATGTCCATCTCTCTCGCCTCGGGCCGCTGGGCCGGTTGTCAGGAAACGAGTCCGGTGGAGCGCCAGAGCTTCATCTTGTTCGAGAGCGTGCGCGCGGTGACGCCCAGGCGGCGCGCTGCCTCGGTCTTGTTGTTGCGGGTCGAGGTGAGCGTGGCGAGGATCGCCACGCGCTCGATCTCCTCGATCGTGCGGTTGGCCAGCGCCGGGCCGAGCTCCTGCGTGGGCACGCCGGCCGCGACGCTGAAGGCCGAGCTGGCCGAGCTGCCCGGGCCGCCCGCGCCGCTGGTCGCGTTCGAGCTCGTGCTCGCGCCGCTGCCGACGTTGCCGGGGCCGAAGGACAGGTCGGCGAGGTCGATCGTCGACTGGCGCAGCATCACCACCGCGCGCTGCACGACGTTCTCGAGCTCGCGCACGTTGCCCGGCCAGTGCCAGGCCTGCAGGCACTCCAGCGCCGCCTTGGTGAAGGTGGGCGTCTCGAGGCCGGCCTGCTTGGCGTAGAACTCGGCGAAGTGCTGCGAGAGCGGCACGACGTCCTCGGGACGCTCGCGCAGCGGGCGGATGTGCACCGGCAGCACGTGCAGGCGGTAGTAGAGGTCCTCGCGGAAGCGGCCGGCCTTCATCTCGGCCTGCAGGTCGCGGTTGGTCGTGGCGATCACGCGCACGTCGACCTTGAGCGTGCTGGTGCCGCCGACGCGCTCGAACTCCTCCTCCTCGAGGACGCGCAGGAGCTTGGCCTGCAGCGCGGGCGTGATCTCCCCGATCTCGTCGAGCAGCAGCGTGCCGCCGTCGGCCAGCTCGAAGCGGCCTTCGCGCATCTTGTGCGCGCCGGTGAAGGCGCCGCGCTCGTGCCCGAAGAGCTCGCTCTCGAGCAGCTGCTCGCTGAGGGCCGCGCAGTTGACGCGGATGAACGGGCCGCCGGCGCGCGGGCTGTTCTGGTGGATGTACTGGGCGATCTTCTCCTTGCCCGTGCCGCTCTCGCCGGTGATCAGCACCGTGCCCTTGGAGCGTGCGACGCGCGAGGCGTTGCGCAGCGTCTCGAGCATCGGCTGGCTCTTGGCGACCAGCGAGGGCGGCGTGCCGGCCGAGATCTCGCTGCGCAGGTACTGGTTCTCGCGCATCAGGCGCGTGGTGCGGTCGATGCGGTCGATCACGACCTCGATCGCCTCGGGCGTGCAGGGCTTGAGCAGGAAGTCCTCGGCTCCGCTGCGCATGGCCTGCACCGCGGCCTCGATCGTGCCCTGCGCGGTGATCATCACCGCGGGCAGGTCGGGGAAGCTCTGCTTGAGCGACTTGACCAGCTCCATGCCGTCGATGCCCGGCATGCGCAGGTCCGTCAGGACCAGGTCGGGCAGCTCCTTCTTGGCCTGCTCGAGGGCGTCGCTGCCGCTCTTGGCCGCGATGGGCTGGTAGCCGAGCTGGGAGATCGCTTCGACCAGGAACTCGCGGCTGAGGGTGTCGTCGTCGACGACCAGGATGCGTTGGATGGACATCGTTCGGCTCAATTCGAAGGGTTGTGAGGAAGGGTCAGGACCATGTGCGCTCCGCCGCCGTGCTGGAGCGGTGCGCGTGTGGGGGAGACGTGGAAACGGCCGCCGTGCAGTTCGGCGATCGTGTGCACCAGCGCGAGGCCCAGGCCGGTGCCCTCGGCCCGCGTGGTGAAGAAGGGATCGACGACGCGTCCGCGCAGCTCGGGCGCGATGCCCGGGCCGCCGTCGAAGACGTCGAACACCACCTCGTTCCCGCGCAGGGCGCAGGAGACGTGGACGCTTCCGCCGCGCGGCTGCACCTCGAGCGCGTTGGCCACGAGGTTGCGCAGCGCCTGGCGCAGCTTGATGCGGTCGCCGCTGAAGGCCGGGGCCGTGATCTCGCTGGTGATCCGCCACAGCGCGGGATCGCTGCCCGAGGGCAGCGAGCGGCGCGCGAGCGCGACCGCGCTCTCGACCAGCTCGGCCGGGGCGAGCAGCTCGCGGCGCAGCTTCTCGGGCGCGCCGAAGCTGAGCATGTTCGTGATGATCGCGTCGGCCTCGTCGACGCCCTCGCAGATGCGCGTGGCCCAGCGCAGGCGCGGCGCATCGCCCGAGACGTCGCGGCGCAGGAGCTCGGCGAAGCCGCGCACCGCGTTCATCGGGTTGCGGATCTCGTGCGCGATGCCCGAGGCCATCGTGCCCAGCGCGGCCATCTTGTCGAGCGAGTGCAGGCGCTCGGTCAGTCGCGCGACCTCGGTGCGGTCGTCGAGGATCTCGACCGAGCCCGTCTCGCGGCCGTCCTGGGCGCGGATCGCGGAGCGGCGCTGCTCGACCAGGCGCTGCGAGCCGTCGGGCTGCGCGATCTCGCGCGTGCAGGAGGGCGCGCCGCGGTCGGAGAGCAGCGCGTGGCCGCCGGCGGCGACGAGCTCGGGCTCGCTCGCGCCGAGGATCGCGCAGGCGCTGGGGTTGGCGCGCAGGATGCGGCCCTCCGCGTCGCGCACGACCACGCCGGTGGGCAGCGCGCGCAGCACGGCCTCGAGCTGCTCGTTGGTCGCGGCCAGCTCGCGTTCGATGCGTTCGGCACGCGCGGAGAGCGCGCCGTAGGACGAGAGCAGGTTCTCCGAGATGCTGGAGAAGGTCGCCAGCGCCTCGGCCAGCTCGGGCGTGTCGGCCAGCGCGGAGAGGCGCGCGAGCTCGCCGGAGTCGGTGCGGGTCGTGAGTGCGCTCACGGCTTCTCCGCCTTGGCGCCCGCGGCGCCGCTGTTCTTGTCGTTCTTCTCGAGCTTCTTCTCGAAGCTGCGCTTCCACTCCAGGAACTCGAGGTCCTGCTGCGCGCGCGCGGCCAGGCGCGAGTCCTTCGGCGCGCCTTCCTTGGCCTGGCGGTAGCACTCCAGCGCCTCGTCGACGCGGTCGAGGTGCTCGAGCGCGCGTGCGCGCCACCAGCTGGCCTCGGCGTTCTTGTCGAGCTTCCTGAGCAGCACGGCGCACTCCTCGAAGCGCTCGGCGCGGTAGAGCACCTGCGCCTGGCGCAGCGGATCGGCGGGCGTCGCGGCGTTGCCGCTGCCGGCCGTGCCGCTCGCGCTCGTTCCGCGCGAGCCCGTGCGCGAGGCGCCGGGCAGCGCGCGCACGCCGGGCAGGCCCAGGCCGGCCAGCTCCTCGCGCGCGGCGGGGGTGAGGCCGGTGGAGACGATCACGCGCGGGGCGGAGCCTTCGGCGCCGTTCGCGTCGCCGGAGAGCGCGCTCTGCACCTCGCGCGCCTGCGTCGCGCCGCCGTCGAGGCGGTCGCTCATCGCCTGCAGGCGGTTGACCTCGTCGCGCAGCGTCACCAGGCGGTTGTCGCGCACGCGCGCGTCGCCGCTCGCGTTCTCGGTGGCCTGCTTGGCGAGCGCGATCGCGCCCGGGTGGCGCGCCTCGATGCCGCGCTGGATGCCGGCCAGCACGTCGAGGGCGCGCACGGTCTCGGCCAGCGAACGCTCGAGGCCCTGCTTCTGGTTCTGCGAGCGCAGCACCGGCACGACCACGACCAGGCCGAGCGCGGCCGCGATGAAGGGCTGGAACTTCAACATCAGAGCTGACCTCCGAAGGCCCGCACGGCCTCGTCGTAGCGTTCGGCGTTCTCGAGCAGCTCGCCGGCGGTCGCGCACAGCTGCTGCTTGTGTTCGGGGGAGGAGAAGGAGTCGAGGTTCTGGCGCAGCTCGGCCACGGCGCTGTCGACGTCCTTCTCGACGGCCAGGGCGCGCGCGTAGAGCGTCACGAGCTCCAGGCGCGTCTCGAGCGGGCGCTCCTCGCGGCGCTGGTAGAGCGGCTCGAGCAGAGCCAGCGCCTGGCGCGTCAGGTGCTCGTCGACCAGCGTGCGCGCCTGCGCCAGCGTGTCGCCCTCGAGCGTCTGCTCCTCGGTGTTCGAGAGGCCGAGCTCCTTGCGCGCGTCCTCGGCCAGCGCCTCGATGGCGGTCTCGGCGCGCGTGCCGGCGGCCAGGCGCTGGATGCAGAGCACGCTGATCGCGTCGCCCGCGGCGAGCGATTCCTGCGCCGCGCGCACCCAGGCGCGCAGGCGCTCCTGCAGGTCGGACTTCTGCGCGAAGGCGAGCCAGGCGCGCGCGGCCTCGCCGTGGTAGCCGAAGTGGCCCAGCGCCTCGGCGCGCAGCTCCATCGCGTCGGTGGCCCATTCCTCGTTGCGGCCGAGCTCGTCGGCCTTGCGCAGCGCCTCGAGCGCCTCGGCCTGGCGCTTGGCGGCGAGCAGCGCGCGGGCACGGACGTACAGGCGCGACTGGCGCTCGCTGGTCAGCGTGGTGGGGAAGACGCGGTCGAGCGCGTCGAGCACGAAGCTCGCCTCGCGGCCGTCGCCCAGCTGCGCCATGCAGCGCGCGATCTCGAGGCGCGCGCGGGCGCGGTAGGGATGGTCCTGCGGGAAGTTCGCCAGCGCGCGGAACTGCTGCGAGGCGGCGCTCCACTCGACCAGTCGCTCCAGCGCCAGGCCCGAGCGCAGGAGCGCCTCGGGCGCCTCCTTCGACTTCGCGTGGCGCGAGGCGACCAGCTGGTAGTGGCCGTTGGCCGCGCGCAGGTTGCCGCGGTTCTCCTGGATCTCGCCCAGGATCATCTCGCCCTCGGCGGCCAGCGGGTGTTCGGGGTGCGCCTTGAGCGCGCGCAGGTAGGTGACCGCGCACTGCTCCTCGAAGGCCTCCGGCGAATCGTCGCGGCCCAGATCGGACTCCAGGCGGATGCGCGAGAGGTTCATGCTCGCGCGCCAGCCGGCGCAGGCGGCCACGGTCTGCACGACGTACGGCAGCGGGCGCTCGTCGAGCCAGACCGGGATCTCGTCCGAGCTGGCGGCGTTCTCCAGGCCGACGATCTCGCGGCCGCACTTGCGCGCGATCTCGGTCAGGATCGCCGCGGGGCTCGCGCCGCGCGTGTGCACGCTGCAGACGGTCTCGCCGTCGACGTCCTTGAGCAGCACGTCGACATCGGAGCCCGGCGTGCACAGCGCACCCAGGGCCAGGATCGCGGAGAGCAGCATCACGGGCGCTTCTCCCGGGCCACCTCGGCCTGCTTGCGGTAGGTGCTGGCGAGCAGGAAGGAGGCCTGCGCCTCGATCTCGCCGCGCTTCTCGGCCTCGATGCGGTCGGCCGCGGCGAGCAGGCGCGAGAGGCGCCGGCGCGCGGCGGCGTACTCGCCGGCCTGGATCTCCTCGCGCGCCAGTCCGAGCGCGGTCTCCTCGAAGGCTTCCAGCGGCGCGTTCGAGCCGCTGCTGGCGTGCGGATCGTGCGCGCCGGTCTGCGGCGCCTGCGTCTGCGCGGCCTGGCCCTGCGTCAGCGCCTGCACCTGCAGAGCGTGCACGAGCTGGTCGTTCATCGCGCTCACGCCGCTCTGGAAGGTCTGCGTCGAACGCCACAGGAAGGCGAGCCCGCCGAGGTTGACCAGCAGCAGCGCGCCGATGCCCGCCAGCGTCAGGAGCGAGGGCGTGCCCAGCGCGGGGGCGCGCTTCCTGCCCTTGCCGTCGGAGACGAGCACCTGCTCGATGTCGGAGACCAGCTGCGCGGCCTTGGCCACGTCCTGCTTGTCCTTGCTCTTCGCCTTCGACTCGCCCGCGGCGGGCTTGGCCTGCGCGTCCTTGGGAGCGAGCGAGGGCTTGGGCGTGATCGTGGTGCTGGCCTTGACCGGCGCGGCCTCGGACTTGGGTGCGGGGGCGGGCGCGGGAGCCTTGGCGGCGGGCGCGGCCTGCGCGGGAGCGGGCGGCTTGGGCGCGGCCTCGTCGGTCGAGGTGACGCTCGCCTGCGCGGCGGCCGCGGCGGCGGGGGCGGGTTCGGCCGGGCGCTTCTTGTCGCCGTCGGACTCGAACTTCATCTCGATCACCGGGAAGTCGAACAGGTCCTCGTCCTCGGCGGACGGGGCCTTCTTCGCGGTCGCGGTCGCGAGCGGGACCGGCGTGCTGCCCTGGGGTGCGAAGTCGTCGAGGGCCATGTCTCAGCTCCACAAGGCCTGCTCGACGCCGCGACGCGGGTCGGGTCCGGCGAGCAGCCGGCCCACGACCACCGCCAGCGCCGGCGAGAGGTGAAAGAGGTCCTGTTCGCGGCCTTCGCGCAGCGCGTGCAGCACCTTGCGCGAGAGATCGGGCCCGAGGAAGTCGAGCTCCGAGAGGTCGATGCCGCTCTCCTCCTCGAAGGCCACGCTCGAGGCGCGGAAGACGAGCAGCACGCGCGTGCCGCCCTCGGGGCGGCTCTCGATCTCGAGCTCCTCGGCCAGCGCGCGCGCGCGGGCGAGGCCGTGGCGCAGCGTGTCGTCGAGGTCGCGCGCGTCGAGCGCGGCGGCGTCGAAGCCGATGCCCTCGTCGCTGACGCGCACGATCAGGTCGGCGCCTTCGAGGTGCGCCTCGACGCGGATGCGACCCTGTCCGCGGCAGTAGCCGTGACGGCGCGCGTTGTCGACGATCTCGCTCGTGGCGCTGGCGATGCGCGCGCGCGCGGCGGGCGAGATGCCGCAGCGCAGGGCGAAGGCCGCCAGCTCGCGTGCGGCGAGCTCGACCGAGGAGGCCTGCGCGGGGTAGCTCTGGTCGAAGTCCGCGCCCGCGGGGGAGGAGCGCTGCGGGACGCTGCGTCGCGCGCTCTCGACGGCGCGCACCAGCTCGGAGAGGCGGAAGGGCTTGGCGAGCAGCTCCGCGGCGCCCAGCTCGAGCGCGCGGCGGCTGTCGTCGAAGCTGGGGCGCGCACCGAGGAAGACCGCGCGCGGATCCTGGCCGCGGCGCTGCATCTCGGCCAGCAGCTCCAGGCCGGAGGCATCCGGCAGCGCGAGATCGCTGACGAGCACGTCGGGTGCCGCGGCGCGCAGCGCGGCGGCGGCGCTGCCGACCAGCTCGACGGTGTGTCCGCGACGGCGCAGGAGCGCGGCGATGGCCTGGCCCACGGCGTCGGCGCCGTCGACCACGAGCACGTGCAGGGCGGTCGTGCTCATCGGCTCCGGCCTCCCCGCGCGCGGCGCGCGAAGCGCAGCTCCACGTGTGCGAGTCCTTCGCTCGTGCCTTCGACGAGGCCCGCGCCCAGGCAGTGCGCCTCGTGGCGCAGCAGCAGGCGCTGCAACGCGAGCGCTTCGGGCTCCTCGCCGGCGGTCGGCCAGGTGATGCGGAACGAGGGCGCGCCGCGATCCAGGCGCACGTGCAGCAGCACCGGGCCCAGGCCCAGGCGCAGCAGCCCTTCGATCGGGAGCACCAGCGTGCGCACCGCGAGCGGCGCGTCGACCGCGAAGCTCGACTCGGCCTGTTCGAGCGCCAGCACCAGGCGCGTCTCGTGCGCGGGCAGCACGGCGCGGCGCACGCTGGCCGCGATCTCGCCCAGCGTGCACTGGCCCGGCGCGGAGGCGGTGCTGCGCGCGCAGTCGGCGAGGGCCTCGACCTGGCGCGCGAGCGGAAGCGTCTGCACGGCGGCGCGCAGCACGCGCTCCAGGCGCGGATCGTCGTTCTCCAGGTCGTGGGCGACGCTCTCCAGCGCGGCGCGCAGCGCGGCGAGCGCGTTCTTCAGCTCGCCGGCGAAGGCCGGGGCGAGCGTGGCGTCGGCGCGCGCGCTGCGGGGAGCGCGGCGGACTCGAGAGGTGCTGGGGTGGCGCGGCATGGATCGGGGAGATGCTTCCCGCGAGGGAAAGCGCTTCCAGCCGCTTGTCGTCACGTCGGGCCCGGGGGCTTGATGCCCGGGCCGGACTTTCCGGCACAATTTTCCCGCGTGCCGCCGGACGAGTCCCGAAAGGGAGTCCTTTCCGGGGGAAGGAGGCCTCAGGGGGCCGCCGCGCGCGCCGCGGCGCGCATTAACAAGGACAAGGCCGCGCGCGCCCGCGCCTCAGGGCAGCGAGATCCCGTAGGCCTTGAGCTTGTTGTAGAGCGTCGCGCGGTTGACGCCGAGGATGCGAGCGGCTTCGCTGCGGTTGCCGCGCGTCTCTCCCAGCACGCGCTCGATCAGCGCGCGCTCCATGCCGCGCAGCGAGCGCTCCTCCGCCGCTGCGCCGGCGGAGCCCGCGGACGGCGCGCTCCCGTTGGCCCCGCGCAGCGTGCGCGAGCCCTCGGGGAAGAGGTGCTCCGGCAGGATCTCGCCCGCCTCGGCCAGCAGCACGGCGCGCTCGAGCGCATTGCGCAGCTCGCGCACGTTGCCCGGCCAGGGCCAGGCGACGAGCTTGCGGCGCGTCTCCTCGCCGAAGGCCACCGGCCCGCGCGCGAACTCGGCGCGGAAGTGCGCCAGGAAGTGCGCCGCCAGCACGGGGATGTCCTCGGGCCGCTCGCGCAGCGGCGGCACGCGGATCGACATCACGTTGAGGCGGTAGAAGAGGTCCTCGCGGAAGCGGCCCTCGCCGACCATCACCGACAGATCGCGGTTGGTCGAGGCCAGGATGCGCACGTCCATGCGCCGGTCGGCCTGCGCGCCGATGCGCCGGTAGCTGCGCTCCTGCAGCACGCGCAGCAGCTTGGCCTGCAGCTCGAGCGGCAGCTCGCCGATCTCGTCCAGGAAGAGCGAGCCGCCCTCGGCCGCGGCGATCAGGCCCTCCTTGCCCTTGGGCAGGGCGCCGGTGAACGCGCCGCCCTCGTAGCCGAACAGCTCGGCCTCGAGCATGCCCTCGGCCAGCGCGGCGCAGTTGACGGCGACGAAGGGCTTCTCGGCGCGCGCCGAGTGCTCGTGCACGGCGCGGGCGACGAGCTCCTTGCCCACGCCCGACTCGCCCGTGATCAGCACGGTCGTGCGCGGCGCGGCGGCGACGCGCTCGATCGACTCGAGCACCTGGCGGATGGCGCGCGACTCGCCCAGGATCGGGCCGGAGCGCAGGCGCGCGAGCTCGCCGCGCAGGCGATCGCGCTCGACGCGCACCGAGCGGTTCTGCAGCACGCGATCGAGCGACTGCTCGAGCGTCTCCATGCGGATCGGCTTCTCCAGGAAGTCGCTGGCCCCGTTGCGCATCGCGGCCACCGCCGTGCCCACGTCGGCCATGCCGGTCAGCATCACCACGGCCGGCGCGCCGGGCTGCGCGAGGAAGTCGCCCAGCGCCGCGAGCCCGTCGCGCCCGGGAAGGAACAGGTCGAGCAGCACGATCTCGACCGCGTGCGCACGCGCGGCGGCGAGACCGCTCTCGGCCTCGGGCGCCTCCCAGGTCTCGTGACCGAGGGCACGGCACAGCGCGGCGATCGCGGCACGCGCGCCTTCGTCGTCGTCCACCACCAGGAGGCAGGCCATGGGGAACTGCATTCCACACGAGCTCGCGGCGCGAGGGAAGCGGGAATCAGCGCCGGAAACGCTTTCGCAGCGCAGGCCGCGCGCAGGCCCCGCGCACGGCCGCGGGAAGGGACTTCCGAGGGACGCGCGTGCGTCGGCCAAAAAAGCGACGCCGTGGGCTCATGCGCTTCCGCACCTCTCCGAGAACACCTGTGGTTCGGGCTTTACCGGGGTCCGGACCACTCATCAGCGAACCAACTAGAGACCGGGTAACAGGGAAATTCATGGGCCTTCGAGTCAACACCAACATCGCGTCCCTCACGGCGCAGCGAAACCTCTCCGGGGTGAGCACGCGCCTGCAAGGGAACTACGCCCGACTGTCCTCGGGCCTCCGGATCGCGACCGCAGCGGACGACGCTGCCGGCCTGGCGATCTCGGAACGCATGCGCTCCCAGATCCGCTCGTACTCCGCGGCCGCGCGCAACGCTCAGGACGGCATCTCGCTCGTCCAGACCGCGGAAGGCGCGCTGAACGAGGTGAGCAACATCCTGGCGCGCATGCGCGAGCTGACGATCCAGTCCTCGAACGGGACGCTCAGCACCACCGACCGCTCGACCATCGGTTCGGAAGTGAACCAGCTCATCAGCGAGCTGGATCGCATCTCGAACTCGAGCGACTTCAACGGCATCAACCTGCTGGACGGGAGCTCGACGACGGCGAGCATCCAGGTCGGCATCAACGCCAACGAGACGATCGACATCTCGCTGCAGAACACGTCGACCAACTCGCTGGGCGTGGACGTGGTCGACGTCTCGACGGTGACCAATGCGGGCACCGCTCTGGGCCTGATCGACCAGGCCATCGACACCGTGAACACCAGCCGCGGCAACCTGGGAGCGGTGCAGAACCGCCTGCAGAGCGCCGTGGCCAGCATCGCGAACGCTCGCGAGAACCTGTCTGCCGCAGAAAGCCGCATCCGCGACGTGGACGTGGCCAACGAGACGGCGGACCTCACTCGAAACTCGATCATGCAACAGGCTGCGGTGTCTGTCCTCCAGCAGGCCAACGTCCAGCCTCAGATCGCACTGAAACTGCTCCAGGGATAACGGAGAACTCGGCCTCTAGTGCCGATCGCTGAGGGGGAGGGCCGTCGCGGAAAGACGGTCCTCCCTGTCCGACCCGACGGTCGGCGGCGAGTCGCGCAGGCCGCCCTGGACGAACGAACCGATCGCTCTCTTCAAAACTCGCAGATCATCCCGCGGACCGGCGCGCCAGTACTCAGCGACGCGCTGCTGCGGGAAGTTCCGTGTCCGCGGCGGTCCCTGCGTGCCCAGGTCGACCGCCGCGGGCTGCGGACGTCTTTCGCGGAGCGCCGGCCGTGTGCCGCGCGAACCCGGGAGACGAGGACAGATCATCCGGAAGCCCGGTGGGGGATTCGCCAGCCGTGCACACTCATCCAAGCGCGCAAAGACGTGCCATCCGAGCGCGCGCGGGTGCGGCAGGCAAAGACCCCTGGAGAAGAAGGCCGGCTTCCTGGTGTCCGAGACGTGTGCGTCAACAAAAAGCATCCTTTTCCAAGGAACGTAATCAATGGGACTTCGTGTCAACACCAACATCGCGTCTCTGACGGCGCAGCGAAACCTCAGCTCGGTTTCGATGCGCTTGCAGGGCAACTATTCCAGGCTCTCCTCGGGCCTGCGCATCGCCACGGCAGCGGACGACGCCGCCGGCCTGGGCATCAGCGAGCGCATGCGCTCGCAGATCCGCTCCTACGCGCAAGCGGGCCGCAACGCGCAGGACGGCATCTCGCTCGTTCAGACCGCCGAAGGCGCGCTGAGCGAGGCGAGCAACATCCTCACGCGCATGCGTGAACTGTCCGTGCAGGCCACCAACGGCACGCTGTCGACGACGGACCGCTCCACGATCAGCACGGAAGTCACCGCGCTGACCAACGAGCTCGACCGCATCGCCAACTCGACGAGCTTCAACGGCGTCAACCTGCTCGACGGCTCGTCCTCGACGGCGTCCATCCAGGTCGGCATCAACGCCACCGAGACGATCGACGTGGGCCTGCAGGACACGACGACGGGCACGCTCTTCTCGAGCACCATCGACGTCACGACGGCGACGGGCGCCAGCTCGGCCCTCTCGGTCATCGACTCCGCCATCGACACCGTCAACACCTCTCGCGGCAACCTGGGTGCCTCCCAGAACCGCCTCTCGAGCGCCTATGCGTCGATCCAGAACGCGCGCGAGAACCTGTCTGCCGCAGAAAGCCGCATCCGCGACGTGGACGTGGCCTTCGAGACGGCCGACCTGACCCGCAACTCGATCCTGCAGCAGGCCGCAACGTCCGTCCTGGCCCAGGCGAACGTGCAGCCGCAGCTCGCGCTGAAGCTGCTCGGTTGATCCGTGAACCCGCGGGCCGGGCCCGGAGCCCGGCCTGCGGACCTCCGCTCTTTACGAGGGGGCTCCGCCTTGCGGAGCCCCTTTCGTTCGTTGCGGGAAACTTCTTCCGCGCGCTCCGCCTGCGAGAAGCGCGCGCTCTTCGCGCTCACCCGTCCGGCGCCCCCTTCCGATAACAGGCGAGTCCTCGTGTCCGGTGCGGCAGGGGCGAGAGGAAACGAACATGGCGGTCAATTCCAGCGGCATCAGCTTCAGCGGCCTCGCGAGCGGCCTCGACACGAGCTCGCTCATCCAGAAGCTCGTGCAGCTCGAGAGCCAGCCCATCCAGCAGCTCCAGGCGAAGAAGCAGGAGTTCCAGGGCAAGCTCTCGACCGTCGGCACGCTCAAGGGCCTGGTCAAGGAGCTGCAGACGAAGGCGGAGACGCTCTCGAAGAAGCAGACCTTCATCTCCTACCTGACCTCGACCAGCCTGGACGGGCACGTGGCCGCCAGCGCGACGGGCTCGGCCTCGGCCGGGACGCACACGGTGGTGGTCAACAAGCTCGCCACCATCGACCGCTGGACCTTCAACCCGGTCTCCGACAAGAGCGTCGACCTCGCCACCGTCGACGGCCAGCACGTCACGTTCAGCGTGGGCTCGACCAACTACGACATCTCGATGACGGCCGCGACCTCGAACCTCGAGGACATCGCCGCGAGGATCAACTCGATCGCGGGCGAGAAGGTGTCCGCGTCGGTGGTCAACATCGGCACCACGGCGACGCCCAGCTACCAGCTGGTGATGACGGCCAAGGACAGCGGCCACGACAACCGCATCAGCAGCATCACGAACAACATCGCGGGGCTCTCGATCGACACCACCGGGCCGAACGGCAGCGGCGTGGCGCAGAGCGCGAACAACATCACCGTCGGCAACGACGCCGAGGCGGTGATCGACGGCCTGACGGTCGTGCGCCAGACCAACGAGTTCAACGACGTCGTGGCCGGGCTGAGCATCACGGCCCAGACCGCGGACCCGAGCCTGACGATCTCCGTGGCCGTCAACGCCGACGAGGGCGCGATCAAGACCAAGATCAAGGACCTCGTCACGAGCTACAACAAGCTCGTCGACTTCGTCAACACGCAGAACACCTACAGCAAGGACAGCGGCCCGGGCGGCAACCTCTTCGGCGACCCGATCCTGGGCCAGGTGATGTCGCAGGTGCGCGGCGCCCTGCTCAACGTTCCGACCAGCGTCGTCCAGAACGACACCGCCGGCTACTCGACGCTGCAGCTGGTCGGCGTGAAGATCCAGAGCGACGGCAAGCTCGAGGTCGACGAGACGGTCCTCGACGACAAGCTCTCCGCCAACCTCGAGAAGCTGGCGGACCTGTTCGTCGACAACGACGGGTTCAGCAACGGCGGCGCGGCGCAGAACACGGCGGGCTACTACACGGACATCACGACCGACTCCGGGCTGGCGGCCACGCTCGACCGCGCGATCCAGCGCATGTTCGACAGCTACACGGGTCCGAACAACGCCGTGTTCAAGGGCATCTTCGACACGCGCACGAAGACCTACAACGACAGCATCAACAAGCTCCTCAAGGACATCGACGCCAAGCAGACGCAGGTCGACAAGTTCCAGGAGGACCTCACGCTCAAGTTCGCCAACCTGGAGTCCGTGATGGGCAACCTGCAGTCGCAGGGCGCCGCGCTCCAGGCCGGCCTGGCCGGCATCACCAACCTCAGCAAGTGAACCCCGCATGAACCCCAACCACGCCGCGCAGACCTACCGCCAGTCCTCGGTCGAGAACGCGCCTCCGATCAAGATCGTGCGCATGCTCTACGAAGGGGCGCTGCGCTTCATCGACCGTGCAGCGGCCTGCGACCCGCAGACGGACGCGCGCACCTTCGCGCTCTGGATCGGCCGCGCCGACGCGATCCTGACCGAGCTGCGCATCAGCCTCGAGCACGAGCCCGCACCGGAGCTCGCCGGCGGACTGGAGCAGGTCTACGAGTTCGCGCAGTTCGAGCTCTCGCAGGCGCTCCTGCGCCGCGACATCCAGCCGCTGGCCTCGGCGCGCAAGGTGCTGGCCACACTGCTCGAGGGCTGGCGCAGCATCGAGATCCAGACCACGGCGCACGCGAGCTGAGATGCACGCTGCGCGCGAGGAGCTGCAGGCGCTCGAGAGCTGGACGGCCGCGGCCGAGGAGCTCCTGGCGCACCTGGGGAGCGCGGACCCCTCGGGCGCGCGCTTCCAGGAGCTCCTGCGCGAGTGCGCGCGGCACGCCGGCGGCCTGGAGCAGCGCGTCGCAGGGCTGCGGAGCGCCACGGCCCCGGAACGGGCCGCTGCCGAGGCGCTGCTGCGCCGACTGGCGGCGCTGAACGCGTTGACGCGCGCCGCGGTGCGCAGCGAGCAGCAGGCCATCGGCGAACTGCTCGGCAAGGCGCGCGCCGTGCGCGAGAGCCTGGGCCACGTCGCTCAGCCGGGGTCGACCGGCGGTTCCTGCGACATGCGCGGCTGAGCCGCGCTTCCCGGCGTCGCCGCGCCGCGGCGCGCGAAGAGCCTTCCGAGGTCGTCGAACCACGAGTACGCGACCGGCGTGACGAGCAGCGTCAGGAGCAGCGAGAGCGTCTGCCCGCCGATCACGACCACCGCCACCGCGCGGCGCTCCTCCGCGCCCGGCCCGGTGCCCAGCGCCAGCGGCAGCATGCCCGCGACCAGCGCCAGCGTGGTCATCAGGATCGGACGCAGGCGGTCGCGGTTCGCACGCAGGATCGCCTCGCGCCGCTCGAGGCCCTGCGCGCGCAGCTGGTTCGTGTGGTCGATCTGCAGGATGGCGTTCTTCTTCACCACGCCGAAGAGCACCAGGATCCCCAGCGCGGAGTACAAGTTGAGCGTGTTGCCGCTGACGTTCAGCGACCACAGCGCGAACGGCACCGACAAGGGCAGCGAGAGCAGGATGGTCAGCGGGTGCACCAGGCTCTCGAACTGGCTCGCGAGGATGATGTACATCAGCACCACGGAGAGCAGGAAGGCCCACAGGAACTCGCTGAAGGTGCGTTCGAGCTCGCGGCCGCGGCCCGAGATGCGCGTCGTGTAGGCCGGCGGCAGGTTCATGCGCGCCACCTCCGCGCGCAGCGCGGCCAGCCGGTCGGCCAGCGCGAAGCCCGGTCCGACCGAGGCGCGCAGCGAGACCTGGCGCTGCCGGTCGAGCCGGTCGATGCGCATCGCGCTGGTGGCGGGCTCCAGCCTGGCCAGGTTGTCCAGGCGCACGAGCCGCCCGTCGCGCGCAGGGACGTGGAGCTCGCCGATCGTGCCCGGGGCGGTGCGGTCGCGCTCCTCCAGGCGGATCTGCACGTCGTAGTCCTCGCCCAGCTGGCGGTCGCGGTAGCGCGAGGCGCGCTGTTCGCCCCCGACCATCAGCCGCAGCGCCGCGGCGACGTCCTGCACGTCGACGCCCAGGTCCGCGGCGCGCTCGCGGTCGATCACCGCGCGCAGCTCGGGCGTGTCCAGGCGCAGCGTGGTGTCGGCGTCGACGATGCCGCCGAGCTCCCTGGCGCGCGTGCGCAGCTCGTTGCCGTAGCGCGCCAGCGCCTCGAGGTCCGGGCCGAGGATCGAGAAGTCGATCTCGAAGCTGCCGCCGCCGATGTTGAACGAGGGCGCGTTGCGGATCGAGCAGCGCAGCTCCTTGAACGGCGCGAGGCGCTTGCGCAGCGACTGCATCACCTCGCGCTGCGAGTAGTTGCCCTCGAAGGCCTTGCCCGGCGTGCCGTGCACGAGCTCGCGTGCCAGGCGCGTCAGCGAGACGACGCGCTCCTCGTGCGGCGCGATGCGCACGTACAGGCTGCCCGAGGCGACCTGGCCGAGGAAGCTGCCGCCGACCGTGGCCGAGACCAGGCGCACGCCGGGCGTCTCGCGCGTGACGCGCTCGACCTCGCGCATCGCGGCGTCCATCGCGGCCAGGCTGGCACCCTCGGGGCCGTTGACGTTGACCTCGAACTCGGCCTCGTCGACGTCGGTCGGCGTGTACTCCTGTTTCGCGCGGCCGTACAGCGGCCAGGCGCTGGCGATCGTGGCGATGGCGAGCAGCGCGACGGCGAAGCGCCAGCGCAGCGCGAGCCGCAGCGAGCCCATGTAGAAGCGCTCGATCCAGGCGTAGAAGCCGCGGCGCGAGGCGGCCCCGTGCTGCGCACTCGCCGGCCGCGCGCGCAGGAGCCGCGCGCTCATCGTCGGCGTCAGCGTGAACGAGACCAGCAGGCTGACCAGCACCGCGGCCGCGGCCGTGATGCCGAACTGGTACAGGAAGCGGCCGGAGACGCTCGACATGAACGAGACCGGCACGAAGATCACCGCCAGCGAGAGCGTGGTGGCCATCACCGCCAGCGCGATCTCGGCCGTGCCCTCGCGCGCGGCGTCGAAGGGCGCGAGCCCCTTCTCCTCGACGAAGCGGAAGACGTTCTCGAGCACGACGATCGCGTCGTCGATGACGATGCCGACCATCAGCACCAGCGCCAGCATCGTGACGCTGTTGAGCGTGAAGCCCAGTGCGTCCATCACGCCGAAGCTCGCGATGGTCGAGCAGGGGATGGCGACGGCCGCGATCAGCGTCGAGCGCCACGAGCGCATGAAGAGCAGCACGACCAGGCTGGCCAGGATGCTGCCCAGGACCAGGTGCGTCTCGATCTCGTGCAGCGCGGCGCGGATGTAGCGCGACTGGTCGCGGATCGTCTCCACGCGCAGGTCGGCCGGCAGCTCGGCGCGCAGGCCGGCGAGCTTGCGCTGCACGCCCTCGATCACCTCGATCGTGTTCGATCCGGACTGGCGCCGCACCTCGAGCATCACGCAGGGCACGCCGTCCAGGCGCGCGGTGGAGCGGATCTCGAGCGTGCCGTCCTCGGCCCGGCCGATGTCGCGCACGCGCACCGGCAGGCCCTCGACCGTCGCCACGACCAGGTCGTCGAACTCGCGCGGGTCGCCGACGCGGCCCATCGTGCGCAGCACGCTCTCGCTGGTCGGGCCGGTCACGTTCCCGCCGGGGATCTCGGCGTTCTGGCGCGCGATTGCCTCGCGCACGGCGCCGATCGAGAGCCCGTAGGCCGAGAGGCGCCGCGCGTCGATCCAGATGTTGATGGCGCGGTTCGCACCGCCGACGATGCGCACCTCGCCCACGCCGGTCGAGCGCTCCAGCTGCGGCCGCACGATCTTGTCGGCGATCTCGGTCAGCTCGCGCAGCGGCCGGTCGGCGGAGAGCGCGCAGGTCAGGACCGGCGTCTGGTCGTTGTCGAACTTGCCGATGATCGGCGGCTCGGCCTCGGGCGGCAGGTTGCGCAGCACGCCGGCCACGCGCTCGCGCACGTCCTGCGCCGCGGACTCGATGTCGCGCGAGAGGTCGAACGTGATCATCACGATCGAGGAGCCCTGGCCCGAGATCGAGCGCAGCTGGTCGATGCCCTCGACGGTGTTGACGGCCTCCTCGATGCGCTGGCTGACCAGCGTCTCGACCTCCTCGGTCGACGCGCCCGGCAGCACGGTGCGCACCGAGACGGTCGGCACGTCGACCGAGGGGAAGCGGTCGACTCGCAGGCGCAGGAAGGCGGCGCTGCCGATCACGACCAAAGTCGCGATCAGCATCGAGGCGAAGACCGGCCGGCGGATGAAGAGGTCGACCAGGCGTTGCACGCGCTCCGCCTTCAGTGCGCCACGCGCACCGCTGCCCCGCCCTGCAGGTTCCCCGGCGCGAGCACGAGCTCGGCCCCGGCGCGCACGCCCTCCAGGATCTCGACGCGCGCGGCCTCGCTGCGCCCGACGCGCACGCGCCGCTCGACGATCCGGCCCTCGGCGACCTCGAGCAGCTTGTCGATGCCCGCGAAGCGCACCAGCGCCTCGGGCGGCACGACCAGCGCGCGCGCCTCGGGATCGAGCACGATCTCGGCGCGCGCGAAGGAGCCGGGGCGCAGCGCGCCGTCGGGGTTCCCGAGCTCGGCCTCGGCGAGCAGCGAACGGTTACGCGCGCCCAGCTCGGGGCTGAGGCGCGCCAGGCTGGCGCTCGCGTGCGCGCCGCCCTCGAACTCGACCTCGAGCGGCTGGCCCGGGTGCAGCTCGTGCGCGGCGTACTCGGGCACGTCCAGCCGCAGCCGCAGCGGATCGAAGCGCACCAGGCGCGCGATCGGCGCGCCGGCCGCGAGGTAGTCGCCCGTGCCCGCAAGGCGCGCCGTCACCGCGCCGTCGAAGGGCGCCAGGATGCGCGTGTCGGAGAGCTGCGCGCGCGCCAGCGCCAGGTCCGCGCGGCGCTGCAGCACCTGCGCGCGGCGGTTCTGCACCTCCTCGAGCGCGTCCTGCAGCTTGCCTTGCGCCGCGAGCAGCGCGGAGTGCGCGTTGTCGGCCGCGGCCTGCGTCGAGACGCCGCTCGCGAGCATCTCGCCGACGCGCTTCTCCTCGCGCAGCGCCTCGTCCAGCGCGTTGCGCGCGAGCTTGACGACGGCCACGCTCTCGGGATCGACCTCGTCCTTGCCGTCGCCGTCGGCGAGCGGCAGCCCCAATCGCGCGCGCGCCGCGGCCAGCGCCGCCTCGGCCTGCACCACGCGCAGCTCGTAGTCGTGCGCGTCGATGCGCGCGAGCAGCTCCCCGCCCTTGACGCGCGTGCCGAGGTCGACCGCGAGCGATTCCAGGCGCCCGGGCACCTTGGCCGAGAGCGTCGCCTGCTCGAAGGCCGCCAGCTCGCCCGTCACGCGCAGCGTGCGCGGCCAGGCCTCCTCGCGCGCGAGCACGGTGCGCACCTCGCGCACCTCGGCCGCGGGCGCGTTCGCTCCGGCCGAGGCCGGGACGGCGGGGGAGGAGCTCGTGGGCGAGCAGGCGCTGCCGCAGAGGACCAGCGTGCAGGCGAGGAGCGTCTGGAGGTGCGGCATGGATGCGGGAGGACGATTATGCCGCAGGCGGGTGCCCGATGCCGCGCTGCTCCGCGCCGCCGGAGGCGCAGAGGTCTCCGGCCAACCTGCCGGAGACATCCGCCTGGCCTCGAACTTCGGAGTCCGCGCGCGGCTGGCTCAGCCCGCGACCGAGTCGCGCGGCGCGAGCTTCGCAGCGAACGACTGGCTGCGGATCCTCCCGCCGCGCACGAGGAACGTGTCGGTGGCGAACTCGTAGCGGTTGTCGGCCGTCTCCGCGGACCAGACGATGAAGCCGACCTCGCCGGAGACCGACAGGTGCTCGAGCGTGAAGCGCGCGCCGGGCTTGGCGAACTCGGCGAAGAGGCCCGACATCAGGCCGCGGATGGCGCGGGTGCCCGCCACCTGCCCGGTGGGCGTGAACAGCACGGACTCCTCGCTGTAGTCGGCCATCAGGCCGTCGAGGTCGCCGGCCGCGAAGCGGGCGAGGTGGTTCTCGATGACGTTCTGGGTCGTGGACATGGATCCTCCTGTGATCGGACGGGTGTCACGTTGCGGCGCGTCCCGCGTCGCGCGAGCTCCGGCTCGCGATCGCGCGGTTGCGTCACGGGCCGAATCTAGCTCGCAGGCCGGCGCGCGGAATGACCGCGCGTCCGCACTTCCTGCCCGTTCGTCCGCTCCCGTGCGCAGAGCAAGGCGCTCCCCGGCCGCCGCCCGCGAATCGCTTTCCGCTCGAGCGCGCGATCCGGCGCGCTTGCACGCGTGCCGCGCAGCAAACGGCAGGGCAGGTCGGTTTGCCTCAAGAACGAAATGCCGGCCGCTCGATCGGACACGATCCTCCACAACCGATCCCCGAGGCGAGTGTCCAGGACTCCATGCGCACCATCATTGCCCACAGCGACGAAGTCGATTCCGCCCGCGCCATCGACCAGGTCCTCGCGCGCTGCCAGGAGCAGCTCGCCGGCGCGGAGCCCAAGGGCGCGCTCCTGTTCATGACCAGCGAGTACGAGTACGAGCTCGTGCTTTCGCGCGTGCGCGAGCGCTGGCCGGATCTGCCGCTGATCGGCGCGAGCACCGACGGCGAGCTGTCGAGCGAGCTCGGCTACCGCTGCGACTCGGTCTGCCTGACGCTCCTCGTCGGCGACGAGCTCGACGTGCGCACGGGCCAGGGGCGGCGGCCCAGCGAGGACCTCGCCGGCGCGATCGAGAGCGCGATGAGCGGCCTGGGCCAGGCCAAGCCTGCGCTGTGCATCGTGCTCTGCCCGGCGACCTGCGGCAATCCCAGCGCGGTGATCCAGGCGCTGCACGCGCGCCTGGGCCTGGGCGCCTGCCCCATCGTCGGGGCCCTCGCCGGCGATCACGACGTCGCGCCGACCACGCGCCAGTTCTTCGGCGGCGAGGCGCACTACGACTCGCTCTCGGTGATGTTCCTCTGCGGTCCGATCCAGGTCAGCTGCGCGGTCGCCTCGGGCTGGTTCCCGATCGGCGCCAGGCATCGCGTCACGCGCTCGGTGGGGAACAAGGTCTACGAGATCGACGGGCGGCCCGCGCTCGAGATCTACCGCAGCTTCTGGGACGATCAGGTCTCGGCCAACCTGGGCGAGTACCCGCTGGCCGTCAGCGAACGCGAGGGCTCCGAGGAGTACTTCCTGCGCGCGGCGATGGCCGTCGATGCCGGGGAGGGAAGCGTCACCTTCGCGGGCGACGTTGCGGAGGGCGCGATCGTCAGCCTGACCGAGATCGTGCCCGACGAGCTGCTGCGCGGCACCGAGACCTCGATCAAGCGCGCCATCGCCGGCTACGGCGGGGAGCATCCCGAGCTGGCGCTGCTCTTCAGCTGCGCGGCGCGCAAGTGGGTGCTCGGCTCGCGCGCCGAGGGCGAGATCGTGCAGCTGATGAAGTCGATCGAGGAGCTGCGCCTGCCCGCGATCAACCTGGCGGGCTTCTACGCCTTCGGCGAGATCGCGCCGCTCGAGGCCGGCGGGCCGCCGCTCCTGCACAACGAGACCTGCGTCACCGTGCTGATCGGAAGATGAGCGCGCAGCCCGAGGCCGGTGCGGGGCGCGGCGAGCGCGAGCTGGAGCTCGAGCGCGAGCTCAAGTCGGCGCAACGGGCGCTGCGCGCGCTGCAGCGCGAGCGCGAGCGGGCCGAGCTCTTCGCCCTGCGCAGCAAGCAGGCCATCCTCGGCACCAACCGCGAGCTGCAAGCCACGGTCAAGGACCTGGAGCGCACGCTCGAGGAGCTGCGCGAGGCCAAGCTACGCGCCGAGCGCGCCAGCGAGGCCAAGGGGCGCTTCGTGGCGACGATCAGCCACGAGCTGCGCACGCCGATGAACGGCATCCTCGGCACGGCCGAGCTGCTCGCCCGCTCCGAGCTCTCGGCGGCCGACCAGGAGCTCGTGTCGCTGATCCAGCAGTCGGGGCGCGGGCTGCTGCGCGTGATCAGCGACGTGCTGGACTACACCAAGGCCGAGAGCGGGCGCATCGCGCTGGAGCAGGTGCGCTTCGACCTGCACGCCTCCCTGCGCGCGATCAGCGACCTGCTCGTGAACGCGGCGCGGCACAGGGGCATCACGCTCGAGCTGTGCGTCGCGCCGCTCGTGCCGCGCTGGGTCGACGGCGATCCCGTGCGCCTGCGGCAGGTGCTGCTCAACCTCCTCGACAACGCCGTCAAGTTCACCCACGCCGGCGGCGTGCGCCTGGAGGTCGCCCCATCCGCGCAGGACCCGCAGCGGATCGCGTTCGCGGTGATCGACACCGGCATCGGCATCGCGGAGGACGCGCACGAGACCATCTTCGAACCCTTCGTGCAGGCCGACAGCAGCACCACGCGACGTTTCGGCGGCTCCGGGCTCGGGCTGGCGATCTGCAGGCACCTGGTGGGCCTGATGGGCGGACGCATCACGGTCGAGAGCGCGGTGGGGCAGGGCACCACCTTCCGCTTCGAGGCGCGCATGAGCGCGTCCGCCGACCAGGTCAGCACGCTCGCGAGCACCAGCGTTCACCCCACGCACGAGGTGCGCCTGGGCCTGCGCGTGCTCGTCGCCGACGACAATCCGGTCAACCGCCTGATCGCCGTGCGCATGCTCGAGAAGCTCGGTTGCAGCGCGGCCTGCGCCGAGAACGGCCGCGAGGCGCTGGAGTGCGCGCGCCAGGGCGGCCTCGACGCGATCCTGATGGACTGCTCGATGCCCGAACTCGACGGATTCGAGGCCACCGCCGCCATCCGCGCGCTGGCCGAGCCGCTCTGCCACGTGCACGTCATCGCATTGACCGCGCACGCGCTCGACGGCGACCGCGACCGCTGTCTCGCGGCGGGGATGGACGACTACCTGACCAAGCCGATGCGCCTGCGCCAGCTGGGCGAAACGCTGCGGCGCTGCCCGGCGCGGCGATCCGCGCGCTGATCGTCGGTCAGGGGAACCACAGCACGCGCAGGCCGTTCGTCATGTTGTGAGTCAGGCTCGTGCAGAAGGGCGCTGGATCGCGGTAGTAGGCCGCGTAGTAGCGCGTGCCGCCCGACGCGGGGAGCAGCCCCTTGACCGAGATCCTCTGCGCTCCGGGGCTCGGGTAGGTCGACGAATTGCCCGTTGCCGTCACCACGCCCAGGCGGATCAGTGCGCCGTTGAAGCAGCGCAATCCGTCGCCCGAAGGAAGGCCCTGACCCGCGTTCAACACGTGGGTGTACTGGAGGAAGAGAGTCGGGGCCGCAGGCGTCAGGCCGCTCGCGACGAGATCCAGCGTGTCTGCGCTGACGCTCGAGACGCCGCTCCCGCTCAGGTTGGCCCCGCTCGGGTTCGCCGAGCTTCCGCAACCGTTGCCGGGCAGGCCTGCGTTGGAGCAGGGACACGCGCCTGCGCTTCCGTCGCCGAAGCACATTCCCTCGGTGTGCAGCGGACGCTGGCTGCGTACGAACACCTCGCTGAAGAGCCCGCAGTCCTGCCCGTCCAGCGTGTTCGCATCGCTCTCGAAGGCAACCGTGTGGCCGTCGTCCGAGATGTCGGTCGGGGCGACGGACCACTGGCCGGTGGGGATGGTCTGGAATCCGCCCGTGTTCACGCTGCAGCGATCGACCACCCCCGTGATCATGTTCTTGCGGAAGACGTCAGGTTGCCCGTTCGTGTCTCCTGCGACGAGTCCGGCGTCGTAGCTGCTGAACGACACCCAGACACCATCGCTGCTGACATGGGGAGCCCAGCTTGCTTCCGTGAGTTGCTGTCCGAGTGCTCCGACGCTCACCCGGACGGTCGTCGCATGGAGCCGATCGTGCAGGAAGACGTCCCCGACCTGATTGCTGTCGCCGGGGACCAGGTTCGCTGCCCAACTGGAGAATGCGGCGAATCTGCCGTCGGCCGAGATCGCGGGCTCGTACGAGTCGCTGTCGGCCTGGAGTCCCTGGCTGGACTTGCTGACGCGTTGAACGAGACCCGACTGCGCGTCGAAGACGAACACGTCCTGCGCGCCGTTCGTGTCGCCAGGGATGAGGTCCGTCGCAGTGCTGCTGAACGCGATGTAGCGACCGTCTGCGGAGATCGCGGGCCCGCTCGACCACCCGTTTGCCGAGGCGCCCGCCGAATTGTGGCTCACCAACTGGATCAGTCCCGTCGCTCGCTCCCAGCGGAAGACGTCGAACGTCCCGTTCGTGTCGTTGGGGACCAGATTCGACGCCCCGCTTAGAAACGCGACACAGGTGCCGTCCGCTGAAATGCGCGGATCGTCGCTCCAGGAGTTGGCCTGCACTCCACTGGCCGTTCGAGAGACCATCACGGTAGTTCCGAGCGGACGGTCGCGCAGGAACACGTCTTCGTTCCCTCCCACATCTCCTGGCGTGAGGTTCGGAGCCGGCGAGCAGAACACCGCGTAGCGACCGTCGTCGGACACGTCCGCACTCCCGGACCAGTACGTGGTGTAGCCGCCCGAGATGGTCCGTGGCAGTACCTCGGTAGTACCCAGCCAGCGATCGCGTAGCCAGGCCGACTGCCACTGGATGTGCGGCGGACCCAGATTGGCGGCATTGCTCGTGAATGCGACGAAGCGGCCGTTGCCGGAGAGACGCGCGTCGCTGCCGGTTCCGAATGCTCGCTCCCCGGACGAGGAGCGGATGACGGCACATGTGGAGCTGAAGTCCGACGAGAGCTCGCACACATCGGGAACGCCGTTGCCGTC
>JBGASC010000035.1:0-60205 GCA_044229935.1 Planctomycetota bacterium
TTTTCCATCTCCTCAAATCGGGCAATTGGCCCCAAACGAGTCACACACCAGAGCCAAGTCGGCTGGTGGAGGCGATGGGACTCGAACCCACGACCCCCTGGTTGCAAACCAGGTGCTCTACCAACTGAGCTACGCCCCCCGAGAGCCCGCGTCACAGATGGGCGCGGCTGATGGCGATCAGATAGAACGCCAAAAAGCGGGGCACCGATTTGGTGGGCCTGAGTGGACTCGAACCACTCACCTCCCGCTTATCAGGCGGACGCTCTAACCAACTGAGCTACAGGCCCAGGAAGGCTGACTCAGCTTCGCGAAAACTCGCTTGGCGAGCCTTCACGACGTGGGTCGAACGAAAGAGAAGAAGAAAAATGGGTGGCCCTCGTCACCGATGCAAGCATCCTATGCTTCGCCAGTCGATCGTGAAATCGACCGTCTAACATGATCCGTTAGAAAGGAGGTGATCCAGCCGCAGGTTCCCCTACGGCTACCTTGTTACGACTTAGTCCCAATCACGGAGCTTGCTTTAGGCGTCGCCCTCCTTTCGGTTAGGCATAACGACTTCGAGCACTCCCCGCTTTCGTGGCTTGACGGGCGGTGTGTACAAGGCTCAGGAACATATTCACCGCGCCATGGCTGATGCGCGATTACTAGCGATTCCGGCTTCATGAAGGCGAATTGCAGCCTTCAATCCGAACTGGGGCGTACTTTGTGGGATTGCCTCCACCTCACGGTCTCGGAACCCTTTATATACGCCATTGTAGCACGTGTGTCGCCCTGGCCATAAGGGCCATGATGACTTGACGTCGTCCCCACCTTCCTCCGTTTTAACAACGGCAGTCTCACTAGAGTCCCCGGCTTTACCCGCTGGCAACTAGTAACAAGGGTTTCGCTCGTTACGGGACTTAACCCAACATCTCACGACACGAGCTGACGACAGCCATGCAACACCTGTGCACGTTCCGACCCCGAAGGGCTGTCATTCCACTTTCATGGAAATAATCCGTGCATGTCAAGGCCAGGTAAGGTTCTTCGCGTTGCTTCGAATTGAACCACATGCTCCACCGCTTGTGTGAGCCCCCGTCAATTTCTTTGAGTTTTACCCTTGCGAGCGTACTCCCCAGGCGGGGCACTTAACACATTAGCTCCGGCAGAGAGGACCATAGGTATCCCCCCTGCCCAGTGCCCATCGTTTACGGCTAGGACTACCGGGGTATCTAATCCCGTTTGCTACCCTAGCTTTCGCACCTCAGTGTCAGATTCGGGCCAGTGAGCCGCTTTCGCCACCGGTGTTCCTCCTGATATCTACGCATTTCACCGCTCCACCAGGAGTTCCACTCACCCCTCCCGACCTCAAGCCCGCCAGTATCGTGCGCAGTTCCCCGGTTGAGCCGGGGAGTTTCACATTCGACTTAGCGGACCACCTACGTGCGCTTTATGCCCAGTGATTCCGAACAACGTTTGCAACCTCTGTCTTACCGCGGCTGCTGGCACAGAGTTAGCCGCTGCTTCCTTTGGTCTTAGTCAGTGCGAGCGCTATTAACGCCCGTTCGTTCCTAGAACCTGACAGCAGTTTACAACCCGAAGGCCTTCATCCTGCACGCGGTGTCGCTCCGTCAGGCTTTCGCCCATTGCGGAAGATTCACGACTGCAGCCTCCCGTAGGAGTCTGGGCAGTGTCTCAGTCCCAGTGTGCCGGACCGTCCTCTCAGACCCGGTAGCCGTCATCGCCTTGGTGAGCCATTACCCCACCAACTAGCTGATAGCCCGCAACCTCCTCCCCTAGCAACAGCTTGCGCCACCGTTTGCCGGCCAGGCGATGCCGCCCGGCGGGCTTATCCAGCATTAGCCACCGTTTCCAGTGGTTATTCCGGTCTAGGAGGTAGATTGATTACGTGTTACTCACCCTTTCGCCGCTTTACTCACCCGAAGGCTTTCACGCGCGACTTGCATGCCTAAATCACACCGCTAACGTTCGTTCTGAGCCAGAATCAAACCCTTCATAAGAAATTTTTGATCTGGTGTTATTGGAGTCGGACGAGCCTCCTGGCTCGTCCAGCTCGCATGGTTTCAAGGGCCACCCTGTTTTCAAAGATCTTGGCTGCGGCCTGATCCTCAAGGATCTTGGCACAGCCGTGTTTTGCTTTGCCTCGATCTGCGTCCCGCAGGCTGCCGGGCGCGTTCGAGGGAGCGGAATGATAGAGCCTGGAGACCTGCCGTCAATGCCCTCCGACAACTTTCCGCACGTCTCCATGCAAGCCACATTCTGACAAGGACTTACGGCCGCCGCGGAAGGGCAAGCGATGCGATCGGGCCACCCGTGAGCGAGATCTGCGAGGCCCGCGGCTCCAGGCCTGACCACTCAGGGCTGAACATGGATGACGGTGCTCTTGGGCAGGATCTCGTACAGCTCCTCGACATGCCGGTTCAGCATGCGGATGCAGCCCTCGCTCTCGTCCTGGCCGATGCTCTCCGGGTCCCGGGTCCCGTGGAACCCCAAGTGCGTCTTCTCCCCCTGCGGAGTCAGCCACGCGATCCAACGCGTCCCCAGCGGGTTCCGTGGGTCTCCCGCAGGTACGGGCTGTTCACCCGGACGAAACCACGTCGGATCGGCGCTCTTCTCTCCGACGACGTACTCCCCACTGGGTGTCTCGTGTCCGGGCTTGCCGACCCCGACCGGCCACGCTCCGACGATCTCCCCGCCGAGGAAGAACAGCAGCCAGCGCGCCCCCAGGTCCACGACGACGCTCGGTCGTTGGGTCGGAACACGTAGGATCTGCCCGGGCTGGATCGTCTCCCCGGCGAGCTGGTTGGCTCGGGCGATCAGGCCCGTGCATGTGATCAGCCCAGGTGTCTCCTGGAGCACGCGCTTGCGCAGAGCAATCAAGGAGTCACCGCTGCCGACCTTCAGCTCGACCCCGGTCCATCCACCCTTGGGGTTCCACTGATAGTGCCGCTGGGCCTGGTTCAGGCCTTCCGCCCAGCGTGCCATGCAAGCCTGGTCCACCTCCCACGGAGACTGGAGCTCTCCAAGGAGAACCAGCGAGAAACACTGCACCGAGGAAGCCCATCGGCCTGCGCTCGTCGCCTCACGTGCTCGCCCGACGGCGAGCGTCAGGACCGCGGCCCGCACGAGGGGCGGCTCGTCGCCGGCCAGCACGGGCACTGTCTCGTCGCCGTCGCTGGCGAAGTACTTGCCCAGAACGGCACGCTCGGCCGGCCCCAGTGCGGCAGCCTGCGCCAGGTCGTTCGCCAGCGTCCGGGACTCCTCGCGCCGGCCAAGAGAGCGCAGCGCAACGGCTTCGGCGAAACGCATGGGCTCCTCGGGAAGCTGGCCAGCATGAGCTGCTCTCCACGCCGGGAATCCCTCCGTCCGATGCAGCAACTCGGAGGCAATCTCCAGCTGTCCCGCCAGATCCAATGCAGGCACTGGCGCTGAGGCAGCGGCCACGACCGTGTGACTCGGCGGAGGCGCCTGAGGCGCTGGGGTGACTGGAGTTTCCGCGGGCGGAGGCGGCTCAACGGGACGCTCCCGGACGGCCTCGACCGCCGGAACCTGGGATACGGGTGCACCCCGCGGCGCCTCGGAGGTGCCTTCGCTCAGCAGAACGCCAGGAGTCGCCTGCGCGCTCTCGTCACGAGCCAGACTCGGCCCGAAGCCCTGGATCAGGACCCACAACAGTCCCCCCCCGATCAGTACCAGCAGCAGCACGCGCATCTCGGGCCGTCCTCGCCCCCGATCAGAATTGCACGAACATTCCCGCGTCCGTGCCGTCGGGGTCGGCGCGATCATATCGATGCGGGTCATGGCATCGAGGCCCGCCATCGGAAAAAGCAACGAGCCGGTCGGGTCCCCGGGGACCCCAGCGCGACCGTGCCCGTCGGATCCCGGAAACCAGCTGTTTCCAGGTGGGCCCAACCCGCTGCGCTAGGCAGACAGAGAACAGGGCCCAGTGAGTGCTTGTTCGGCTCCAGGGTGCTGACGAGTCACCTGAAGTCCAGGGTGGCCCCGGGGAACGACGAGGCTAGCTCGCCTGCCCGCGGGGCACAATTCCCATTCTGGCGTTCAGGCGCGGCGCAAGCTCGCCGTCACGGCGCGGCCCTCGCCGAGATCGAAGCGTTCGCTGGCACCGCCCTCCTTCGGCGCGGATCCGGCGACGACCTCCAGAGCAAGCGTCTCCTCCGCGAGCAGCGCGCGCTGGGCCTTCAGCGCGCGCTCGAGCAGGGCATCGCCATGCACGTCCAGGTCGAGGTGGATTCGATCCTCCACCGCGAGCCCTGCCTTCTTGCGCAGGGCGTTGATGCGGCTCACGAGTTCGCGGATCAGGCCCTCCGCGACGAGATCCTCGTCCAGCTGCGTGTCGAGGAAGAGCACGAATCGGCCGTCGGTCTCGACGTCGAACTGCGCCTGCGACTCGACCGTGACGGTGACATCCTCGGGGCCAAGCGCGACGCGCTCCCCGTCGAGCTCGACCTCGACCGGACGTCCCGCGCGCAGCGCCGCGACGCGCTCGCTCGGGAGCGCGTCGATCGCCGCCGCCGCGGCCTTCATGCGCGCGCCAAGGCGCTTGCCGAGCACGCGGAAGTTGGCCTTGGCGCGCAGGCTGCAGAGCTTGCCGTCGTCGCTCGATAGGCTCCCGAAGGCGCGGATGTTGAGCTCGCCCAGGATCTGCTCGCGCGCGAAGTCGGTGCGCAGCAGCTCGAGGCTGTGCTCGTGCGAGGAGCGGATGTGGATCGCGCGCAGCGGCTGCCGGATCTTCATGCCGGCGCGCTCGCGCAAGGCACGGCCCATCTCGACGATGCGCGTCACGATGCGCATGCTCTCCTCGAGTTCGCGGTCGACCAGGCGCGGATCGGGCTCGGGTAGCAGCGCCGCGTGCACGGAGCCGCGGCCCGGCGCGAGTCGGCTGTAGAGCATCTCGGCCAGGAAGGGCATCAGCGGCGCGACGAGCAGCGCGACCGTCTCGAGCGCCGCGTGCAGCGTCGCGAAGGCCGCGGTCTTGTCCGCGCCCTTGCCGCTGCGGTGGAAGCGCTTGCGGTTGCGGCGGATGTACCAGTTCGACAGTTCGTCGACGACGAACGCCTCGATCGAGTGGCAGGCGCCATCGAGGTCGAAGGCGTCCATGGCCTTGCGCACGTCGACGATCAGCGTCTGCGTGCGGGAGATCAGCCAGCGGTCGATCTCCGTCCGCTCGGCCGGCGCGATCGCGCGGTCGCGCTGCGGATCGAAGCCGTCGGGCAGGCGCGCGTAATCGGCGAAGAACTTGTAGCTGTTCGTCAGCGTCCCGAGCAGGCGCCGGCGCACCTCGAGCAGGCCCTCGGGATCGAAGCGCTTGGGCAGCCAGGGCGAGCCCGAGGAGAGCAGGTACCAGCGCACGGCGTCGATGCCGTGCTCGCGGATCATCGCCCACGGATCGATCACGTTGCCCAGGCGCTTGCTCATCTTGACCCCGTCCTTGTCGAGGACGAGGCCGTTGACCGCGCAGGCCTTGAAGGCCGGGCCGTCGGGCAGCTTCGCATCGGGGAGCGAGCTCACGAAGCAGCCGATCGCGTGCAGCGTGTAGAACCACCCGCGCGTCTGGTCGAGGCCCTCGGCGATGAAGTCGGCCGGGAACTGGTCCTCGACCTTCGCGCGCCCGCTGCCGAAGGGCCAGTGGTACTGCGCGAAGGGCATCGCGCCCGAGTCGAACCAGCAGTCGAGCACGCTCTTCGTGCGCTTCATCGACTTCGACTTCCCGCACTTCGGGCAGTCGAAGACGACCTCGTCGATCAGCGGCTTGTGGTTGTCGAAGCCCGGCGGCAAGCCCCCGGCGAGCTGCTTCAGCTCGTCCGCGCTGCCGATCGCGTGCACGTGCGCGCAGCCGTCGCAGACCCAGAAGGGCAGCGGCGTGCCCCAGTAGCGGTCGCGCGAGATGTTCCAGTCGACGTTGTTCTGGAGCCACTCGCCGAAGCGCTTCTCGCCGACTTCGGGCGGCACCCACTGGATGCGCTCGTTGAAGTCGATCATCCGCTGCTTGTAGGCGGTCGTGCGGATGTACCAGGCCGGCGAGGGGAAGTAGAAGAGCGGCGTGTCGCAGCGCCAGCAGTGCGGGTAGCTGTGGTTCTCGCGCGCGTTCTTGAAGAGCAGGTGGCGCTGCTTCAGGTCCTCGGTCACGAGCGGATCGGCGTCCTTGAACCAGGTCTGCACCGGCACGACCTCGGTCTTCGAACCGGGCGCTCGGATCGCGTTGTGGAAGCGGCCATCGGCCTCGGGACCGAGGAAGGTCGCGATGCGCTCGCGCGTCGCCACCTCCCAGTCGTCGACGCCGTAGCAGGCCTGGTGCACGATCCCGGTGCCGTCCTCGGTCGTCACGAAGTCGGCCGCGTAGAGCTGGTGCGGCGTCCCCTCGGAGCTCCCGCGCGCCGCGAGGCTGTTCGGCAGCAGCACGCCCGGATTGTCGTAGAGGCGCTCGTACCTCCGCCCGACCAGCGCGCTCCCCGGCTGCGCCTCGAGCACCTCGAAGCCCTTCGGCAGCACGGCCTCGGCGCGCGCCTTCGCGACCCAGACGATCTCGACGAACTCGGCGTCCTTGAGCTTGTGCCGCACGCGCGCGCGCACGTACTCGACCTTGGGGTTCACGACGAGCGCGAAGTTCGAGGGCAGCGTCCAGGGCGTCGTCGTCCAGGCGAGGAAGCTCTCGGGCTCCGCGCCGGAGGCGCCCGCGAGGCGGAAGCGCACCGTCACGCTCGGATCCTGGATGTCGCGGTACACGCCGGGCTGGCCGAGTTCGTGCGAGGAGAGGCCCGTGCCGCAGCGGCCGCAGTACGGCAGCACGCGGCGGCCGTGGTAGACCAGCCCCGCCTCGTGGAAGCGCTTGAGCAGGTACCAGACCGACTCGACGTAGTCCTCGGAGTACGTGACGTACGGATCCTGGTAGTCGAGCCAGTAGCCGATGCGCTCGGAGAGCTGCTCCCAGTCCTTCTTGTAGGTCCAGACCGACTCGCGGCACTGCGCGTTGAACTTCGCGACGCCGTACTTCTCGATCTCGGGCTTGCCGCTGATGCCGAGCTTCTTCTCGACCTCGAGCTCGACCGGCAGGCCGTGCGTGTCCCAGCCCGCCTTGCGCGTCACGCGCCGGCCGCGCATGGTCTGGTAGCGGCAGACCGTGTCCTTGACCGTGCGCGCGGCGACGTGGTGGATGCCGGGCTTCCCGTTGGCGGTCGGAGGCCCCTCCCAGAACACGAAGGGCTTGCCCTGCGCGCGCGCCTGCTGCACCGCCTGGAAGGTCTGCTGCGCGCGCCAGCCGGCGAGCACCTCTTCCTCGGCCGCGGCGGGAGCGGTGGCGATGGTGTCGTGCAGCGGCGCGAAGGGCTTCGGAGGGACGGACATGCGCGCATTATGGCCGCGCGCCGAGCCTCGCTACCACTGCTGCGCGCGGATGGCGGCAGCGATCCGGTCGGCCAGCTCGAGCGCGCGCGCGCCGTCCTCGCCGCTGACCTCGGGCGCGCGGCCCTCGGCCACGCAGGCCAGGAACGAATCCAGCTCGGCCTGCAGCGGACGGTCCATCTGTCCGAGCTCGAGCTCCTGGATGCGCAGCACCTTCTCCTGCAGCCAGTCCTTGCGCGTGGCGAGCAGCGCCGGATCGGTGGTGCGCAGCGCCTCCCGCCCCGACTCCCACTCCGGCCCCTTCTGGATCACGATGCCGTAGTTCTTGGTGAAGTCCAGGCTGACGTAGTTCTCGCTGGAGAACATGCGGAAGCGCCGCATCGGCGTCATCGAGGCGCGGCTGGCCGTGACGTTGGCGCGCGCGCCCCTCCTGAACACCAGGCGCACCGAGGCGACGTCCTCGTGGTCGGTCAGGATCGCGCCGCCGGCGGCGTCGATGCTCTCGACCTCGTCGTCGACCAGGTCGAGCACGAGGTCGAGGTCGTGGATCATCAGGTCGTGCACCACGCCCACGTCCATGCTGCGGAAGCTGAACGGCGCCAGGCGGTGGCACTCGATGAAGCGCGGCGCCAGCCGCATCTCGCGCACCTTGCGCAGGCCGGGCTGGAAGCGCTCGACGTGACCCACGGAGAGCTGCGCCCCGCCGCGGCGCGCCGCCTCGAGGATGGCGCGCGCCTCGGCGCTGCTGGCCGCCAGCGGCTTCTCGACCAGGCAGGGAATGCCGCGTTCGAGCAGCGGGATCGCGACGCGCGCGTGGTGAACGGTCGGCACCGCGATGCTGACGGCGTCGATGTCCCCGGGCAGCTGGTCGGGGCTCTCCAGGGCCGCGCAGCCGAGCTCGCGCGCCAGCTCCTGGGCGCGCGCGGGCGAGGTGTCGACCACGCAGGCGAGCTCGCTGCGCGGGTTCTCCTTGTAGATGCGCGCGTGGAACTTGCCCAGGTGGCCCACGCCGATCACCGCCGTGCGCAGCCGGCCGTCCTTGCCGCGACCGCGCTTCATCGCGACTGCGCTCCGGCCAGGATCCGCTCGGTGCCCAGGCGCAGGAACTCCGGGCGCAGCACCTCGCGGTAGCGGCCCTTGTTGCCCGACTCGGTGTTCTCCAGCGACTGCACCAGGTGCGCCAGCGCGTCGGAGCCCTGCATCTCGCGCTTGAGCTCCTGCAGCGTGCGCTTGCGCGGGCTGCCCGAACGCCAGATGCGACGGAAGGCGCCCCGAAGCCGCTCGACCTCCTCCGGCGCGAAGCCTCCGCGCTGCAGGCCGATCACGTTGACGCCGCGCACGCGGCTGGGGTGGCCCTCGAGGATGATGAAGGGCGGGACGTCCTGCACCATGCGCGTCATGCCGCCGACGTAGGCGAAGGCGCCGATGGTGACGAAGTGGTGCGCCGCCGCGCCGCCCGAGACGTTGGCCGAGCGCTCGACCTTGACGTGCCCGGCGAGCAGCACGTTGTTGCCCATGATGATGCGGTCGGCGAGATCGCAGTCGTGCGCCACGTGGCAGCAGGCCATCAGCAGGCAGTCGTTGCCGATCTTCGTGCGCCCCCCGCCCTTGACCGTGCCGCGGTTGATCGTGACGAACTCGCGGATGGTGTTGCGCTCGCCGATCTCGAGCTCGGTCGGCTCGTTCTTGTAGGAGAGGTCCTGCGGGGGCCCGCCCAGGTTGGCCTGCCCCATGATCAGGTTGTCCTTGCCGATGCGCGTCACGCCGTCGATCACGACCTGCGGCCCGATGCGGGTGCGGTCGCCGATCACGACGCGCGGACCGACGACGCAGTAGGGTCCGATCTCGACGTCGCTGCCGATCTCGGCTCCGGGGGCGATGACGGCGGTGGGATGGATCTTGGTCGCCATGTGTGCTCCTACGCGTCCACCAGGGTGAACATCAACGTCGCCTCGCAGACCAGCTTGCCGGCCACGGTGCCGGTGCCCTTGACCTGCGCCGTCTGCTCCTTCGAGCGCAGCGTCTCGACCTCGATGCGCAGCTGGTCGCCGGGGACGACCGCGCCGCGCAGCTTGACCTTGTCGATCGCCCACAGCACCGCGAGCTTGCCGGAGTTCTCCAGCTTGCGCATCAGCAGCACGCCCGCGAGCTGCGCCATCGCCTCCAGCTGCAGCACGCCGGGCATCAGCGGCGCGGCCGGGAAATGGCCCTGGAAGAAGGGCTCGTTGATCGTCACGTTCTTGAGCGCGACGGCGCGCTTGTAGCCGTCGATCTCGATCACGCGGTCGATCAGCAGGAACGGGTAGCGGTGCGGCAGGAGGCGCAGGATCTCGCGCACGTCCAGGCCCGACTCGCGTCGCAGGAGGCCGCCGGTCTCCTGCGCCTGCATCAGGTCGAACAGCCGGCGCACGAGCTCGGCGTTGGTCGCGTGGCCCGAGCGCGTGGCGATGATGTGGGCCTGCAGGTCCGCGCCGAGCAGGAACAGGTCGCCCAGCAGGTCGAGCAGCTTGTGGCGCACCGGCTCGCCGGGCAGGCGGAAGCTCGAGCGCGGGTCGCCGAGCACGAGCGTGTTCTCGCGCGTCGCGCCCTTGCCGAAGCCGGCCTTCTGCAGCGCCTCGACCTCGGAGGCGAGGCAGAAGGTGCGCGCCGGCGCGATCTCGCGCGTGAAGGCCTCGGGCGAGAGGTCGAACTGCAGCGAGCCGCCCTCGACGCCGGGCTCCTCGAAGGAGGCCACGTACTGCAGCGTCAGCCCGGGCCGGTCGCTCGGCAGCGCGACCAGCGTGGCCGAGCCCGAGCGCACGTAGACCGGCTGGTCCAGGCGCAGCTCGCGCGCCTGCGCATCCTGCTCGACCACGCCCGTGCTCTCGATCAGGCGCACGAAGTCCGAGGCCGAGCCGTCCATGCCGGGCAGCTCGGGCCCGTCGAGTTCGACGACCAGGTTGTCGACGCTGAGGCCCAGACACGCGGCCAGGAGGTGCTCGACGGTGTCGACCTCGGCCGCGCCGCGCTGCAGCCGCGTGCGGCGCTCCTTGGCCGAGTGGAAGGCGATCTGCGCGGGGATCGAGGGCGCATCGGCGAGGTCGGTGCGCACGAACTCGACGCCTGCGCCGGGCAGCGCCGGCAGCATGCGACCGCGGATCGTGCGTCCGGAATGCAGTCCCACGCCGGCGAACTCCACCGCGGCGCGCAGCGTGCGTTGCTTGCGGCTCATCGCCTGTGCTCCTCCTCCAGTCGTCCCAGCCGTTCCTCGAGCTCGCGGACCCGTTCCACGAGCTTGGGCAGCCGTTGCACTTCCGCCAGCGTGCGCAGCGACTCGCGCCGCGGCCGCGCCGGGTATCCTGTCCAGTCCTCGCCGGGCGGCACGTCGCCGAACACGCCGGCCTGCGCGCCGATGCGCGCGCCTGCGCCGATCGTCACGTGCCCGGGGATCCCGGCCTGCCCGGCCAGGATCGCGCGCGCACCGATGCGCGTCGAGCCGGCGATGCCGACCTGCGCGATCAGGAGCGCGTTCTCCCCCACGACGACGTTGTGCGCCACGTGCACGAGGTTGTCGATCTTCGTGCCGCGTCCGATGCGCGTGGCGCCGAAGCGGCCGCGATCGATCGTCACGTTGGCGCCGATCTCGACCTCGTCCTCGATCTCGACCGTGCCGCACTGCGGGATCTTGCGCCAGCCCTCGCGCGTGGGCTCGAAGCCGAAACCGTCGGAGCCGAGCACCGCACCCGAGTGGACCAGGCAGCGCGCGCCGATCGTGCAGCGCGCGTAGACCACGACGCCCGGCTGCAGCACGCTGCCCGCGCCGATGCGCACACCCTCGCCCAGGTGCACGCCGGCGACGAGGCGCACGCCGGGTCCGAGCACGGAGCCCTCGCCGAGCGTGCAGAGCGGTCCGACGCTCGCGCCCTCACCCAGCTCGACGCCCGCGCCGGCGATCGCCGTCGGGTGCAGGCCGGGGACCGCGGGCGTCTCGGGCGGCTGGAAGGCCTCGACCACGCGCGTGAAGGACGCGCTGGGGTTGGCGCAGACGAGCAGCACCGGCCCCGACGGCGTCGGCTCGGTGCCGCGCGGCACGAGCACGCCCGCGGCGCGCGTCGCCTCGAGTTCGGCGCGGTAGCGCTCGTGCGCGAAGAAGCTGACGTGGCGCGGCCCGGCCTCGACGAGCGAGGCGGGTCCGTCGACCACCCGGCTGCCGTCGCCGTGCACTTCGGCGCCGCACATCCGGGCGAGTTCCGCTAGCGTCCACTGGGTCATCTCGAGCGCAGCCCCGAGCGTCGGTGCCGTCCGGTCCCCGACAACGGGGACCTCGTCCGCCCCGGGAAAAAGGCCGGGGCGCGCCGACAGGTGTAGCGGACGCGCCGCGGGGGTGTCAAACGCCGCGTGCCGCGCGCTCAGAATCCGAAGGCGCTGACGCTGAACCCGAAGGTCTGGCGCCGGTCGCCCTCGCCGCTCTCGACCGGGAACCCGAAGAACAGGTTGATCGGCAGCGGGTAGGCCATGCCGACGCCGAAGCCGAGCGAGGCGCGCGTCTCCGAGAAGTCCAGCTGCCCCGGCCGCGGATCGAGCACGCCCGCGTCGGCGAAGAGGATGAAGCGGAAGATCTCGAGTTCCTTGTACGTGCCGGGCTGGGTCTGGGTCAGCAGCGGCATGCGGTACTCGAGCGTCGCATTGAGCATGCTCTGGCCGCCGTTGGACTCGCCCGCGGTGTTCGGACCGACGCCACGGTTGGCGAAGCCGCGGCAGGAGTTGAGGCCGCCCAGGAAGAAGCGCTCGGTGTAGGGCACGGCCTGCGTGTCGCCGAACTCCTGCGCGAGCCCCAGGCCCAGCCCCAGGTGGAAGCTCGCCTGCGGGCGCTCCTCCTCGACCGGGCTGGCGTGGAAGAACGTGTCGAAGTCGATCTGCGAGCGCAGGAACTCCCAGTCGCCGCCCAGCGGGCCGCCGAAGCAGGCGTTGCGCCAGGCGACGCGCAGGCCCTCGGTCGGGTTGATGCGGTTGTCCAGGTCGGTGTAGTTGAGGTCGAGCGTCAGGCCGTTGAGCGCCGACTTGCCGGCCTCGTCGAAGATGCCCTGCGGCAGGTAGAGCTGGTCGGGCTGCTGGATGCCCGAGAGCGTCTTCGAGATGTTGGTGATGTTCAGCTCCTGCGCGGTGACGCCGGCGAACAGCGAGAGCTTGCGCCCGAACTCGCGCCCCAGGCGCACCGTGATGCGGTCGCGGTTCTCGTCGTAGAAGCGCCACAGGCGCCGGTTGGTCGAGAGCTCGACGTCCAGGCTGACGCGGTCGAAGTGCGTCAGGAACAGGTCCGGCTCGAGGAAGCGGATGCGCGCCTGGTTGTAGAGCGTGCCCGGCGCGAGATCGAGCTCGAGCGTCTGCCCCGCGCCGTGAAAGGCCTGCTTGTCGTAGACCTCCGAGAAGGTGTTCCAGAACCCCGACGGCGTGTTGGTCGCGTCGAAGTTGCGCATCTGCAGCATCAGGCGGCCGACGAGGCCGTTGTTCGAGTCGATGCCGCCGTTGATGTTGAAGTCGACGACGCGCCCTTCCTGCACCTGGAACTCCAGGTCGTAGCGCGAGGCATCGCCGGGCACGCGCAGGAAGCGGTAGGTCGGGTCGCGGTGCTCCAGCGGCCGGAACTCGTCGTTGAAGTAGTTGGTCGAGTAGAGCCGGTTGAGCGAGCGGTTGATCTCCTCGATGTCGGCCTGGTGGCCGGGCAGCATGTCGACCTCGCGGCGCAGCACGCGGTCGCGCGTGAACTCGCTGCCGGAGAGCAGCACCTCGCGGATGTAGATCTTGCGGCCCTGCTGCAGCTTGTAGGTGACCGCGACCGTGTGCCGCTGGGAGTCGAAGACCAGGTCCGGCTCGAGGAAGACGAAGGACTCGAGCGCGTCGAGCGTGGGATGCGCGATGTAGCCGCGCTTGCCGTAGTAGGTCCGCAGCGCGGTGGCGTCGAGCGCCTGGCGCGAGCGCTGGTAGCGCTCCCCCCCCTTCATCTTGCACAGCGCCAGCAGCTCCTTCGCGTCGAAGAGCAGCGGCACGTCGCTCTCGACCGCGTCGGCGAGGTCGGTCTTGCCCGTCATGTCGCGCGCCACGCCCTTGATCGCGAGCGTCGAGACCACGTAGGGCTGCCCCTCGTCGACCCGGACGTGCAGGGTGACGCGCTTGCGGTCGGGCGTGTACTCGAGGTGGTCGAGCTCGACCACCGCGTCGAGCCAGCCCAGGTCGCGGTAGACGTTGCGCATCGCCAGCAGGTCGGCCTGCAGCGTCTCCTCGACGAACTTCGAGCCGCGCAGGTTGAACAGCCACGGCCCGTCGAGCTCGGGCTTGGCCAGGTGCAGCAGGCCGTCCTTCCACCACAAGGCACCGGACTCGGGCAGCGAGCGGTTGCCGTGCACCACCCAGCCGCTGACGTGCACCTGCGGGCCCTCGCGGATCTCGAAGATCACGTCGGGGATCTCGCCCGAGCCCGGCGTCTCGCCGCGCTTCTGGATGTCGATCGCGACGAAGGGGAAGCCCTCCTGCTTGTAGCCCTCGATCAGGCGCTGACGCACGCGCTCGGCCTGGTACAGGTACAGCTCGCTCTTCTCGTCGAGCTGCGCCCAGCGCCGCAGGGTCTCGAGGTCGATCTCCTTGTGGCCGACGAAGCGCGGCTCGAGGTCGAAGAGCTGCTCGGTCACCTGCACGAGCAGGTCGACCGTGTTGCCCGGCAGCATGCGGTACTTGACCTCGGTCTGCACCTTGAAGGTCCTCCACAGCACCTGCAGCGAGTCGTCCAGGCGCTTGGACCGCGCGGGATCGAGCACGTCGCCGACCGAGACGTCCAGCGCTGCGAGGATCTGCTCGCGCGTGTAGATGCGCGTGCCCTGCACCTCGATCGCGTGCACGGTCGGAGCCTGGCCGCGCGTCGCGGGCGCGCTCGGCTGCGCCGGCGGAGCCTGGGGCGCGGGCGCGGCCGGGACCTGCGCCGGCGAGCGCAGAGCGAGCAGGAGCGGCGCCGCGAGGGCGAGCAGCACGCCGGCGAGCCGCGCGCGTCCGACCCCGGGCCTCGCGTGGGTTGCGCTCAACGCGTCCTCAGCCCTGGAAAGGCTCGTCCATCGTCGGTGCGCGGTTCTCGAAGCGCATCGTCGAGCCGAAGAAGGACAGCTTGACCTCGCCCGTGGGCCCGTTGCGCTGCTTGGCCACGATCACCTCGGCCAGCCCCTTCACGTCGTCGCGGTCGCGGAAGTAGTACTCGGGGCGGAAGAGCAGCAGCACCACGTCGGCGTCCTGCTCGATCGAGCCCGACTCGCGCAGGTCGGCCAGCTGCGGCTTCTTGTCGTCGCGCAGCTCGACCTGGCGCGAGAGCTGGGAGAGCGCGATGACCGGGATCTCCAGCTCGCGCGCCAGCTCCTTGAGCGAGCGCGAGATCTGGCTGATCTCCTGCTGGCGGCTCTCGGACTTGGGGTGCGTCATCAGCTGCAGGTAGTCGACCACGACCATGTCCAGGCCGTGCTTCTGCTTGACGCGCCGCGCGCGGCTGCGCAGCGACATGACCGACAGGCCGGGCGAGTCGTCGATGAAGATGTTCGCGCTGGAGAGCTCGCCCGCGGCGCGCGAGAGCTCGGCGTAGTCCTCGTTGGGGATCTTGCCCGTGCGCAGCTTGTGCGCGTCGACGCGCGCGCGCGAGCACAGCATGCGCCGCACGATCGACTGCTGGCCCATCTCCAGGCTGAAGAAGAGCACGCTGGGGTTGCGCTCCATCCACTCCGGCGCGTGCAGCGCGGCGTGGTCGATGATGTTGAGCACGAAGGCGGTCTTCCCCATCGAGGGCCGCGCCGCGATGATCACCAGGTCGCCCTGGTTGAAGCCGCAGAGCATCTCGTCGAGCTCGTAGAAGCCGCTGGAGAGCCCGGTCAGGCCGCTGCGGTGCGAGGCCGAGTCGATGCGCCGGAAGGTCTCCTCGATGGCCTTGCCGATCGGCGCCGCGCCGCCGCTGTCGCGCGCGCCGGCGATCTGGAAGATGCGGTGCTCGGAGGCGTCGAGCAGCTTCTGCACGCTCTCGCCGTCGGGGCGCGTCGCGTAGGCCTCGCCGATGATCTCGCCCGACTCGCTGATCAGCCGGCGCAGCGTGGCGGTGTCGGCCACGATGCTGGCGTGGTGCTTGACGTGCGCGGCCGAGGTGACGCAGTTGGAGAGCTCGACGAGGTAGGCGCGCCCGCCGACCTCCTGGAAGCGCTTCTGCGCCAGGAGCGCCTCGCCCAGGCTGACGAAGTCGACCGGCAGGCTCTTCTCGGAGAGCGCGAGCAGCGCCTCCCAGATCACGTTGTGGCGCGGATCGAAGTAGTCACCCGGCCGCACCAGCTCGGCCGCATCGGGGATGCGGTGCGGCTCGAGCAGCAGGGCGCCGAGCAGCGCGCGCTCGGCATCGGCATTGTGCGGCGGCGTGCGCCCGCTCGGGGATCCCTCGGCCATGGTGCCTCTCAGGCCGCGGAGGATATCGGGCTCGCACGGGAGCGCAAAGCAAGTCCTCGCGCAGCCGGCGGCCGGGAGCGCGAGAGGTCGCGCGCGCGGGCCGCGCGCAGGAAGCTCCGCAGCCCCGCGCGACCGGGTCCAAGCGACGGGGCCCGCGCCGCATGCGGCACGGGCCCCGGGATGCTCGGTGCAGCGTCGAGCCTCAGGTGCTCTCGGCTTCCTTCTCGACCGTGATCTGCACTTCGGCGTCGTGCTCGCCGTGCACGTGGATCTTGACCTTGTGCACGCCGACGGTCTTGATCGGCGCGTCGAGCTTGACGGCCTTCTCCTCGATGTTCCAGCCCTTCTCGGAGAGCAGCTGGACCACCAGCGCCGGGTTGAGCGAGCCGTAGAGGTGCCCGTTCTCGTCGGCCTTCATCGTGGTCGAGAGCGTCACGCCCGCGAGGGCCTGGACCTTCGCCACGATCTCCGCCGTCTGCCGGGCTTCCTCGACATCCAGCTTGGCGCGGCGCTTGGCCATCGCCTTCTTGTTCTCCTCGGTGGCCTGCATCGCCAGCTTGCGCGGCAGGAGGAAGTTGCGGGCGTAGCCCGGCGCGACGCGCACGATGTCGCCGCACTTCCCGAGGTTCTTCAGGTTCTCGCGCAGCAGGACTTCGGTCTTTGCCATGGTGGTCTTCCGATCAGCCCACGAAGGGCAGGAGGCCGAGGTGACGGGCGTGCTTGATGGCAGCCTTGAGCTGCTTCTGGCACTGCGCGCAGTAGCCGCTGCGCTTGCGCGAGACGATCTGACCGTGCGCCGAGAGGAACTTGCGCAGGTGTTCGACGTCCTTGTAGTTGGGGACGATCTGCCGGCACTGCTTGTCCTTGCCGACGATCGTGCCCTTGGGGCGGCGTTCGGTGTACATGCTCATCGCAGGTCCTCCAGGTCGTTGAGGTCGGGCACTTCGATCGTGTCCTCCAGCGGCGGACGCTCTTCCTCGCGCTTGGGCTCGGGTGCGTCGTCGGGCGGCGGGGCCGGGATGGTGAAGCCCTCGGCCTGCTCGGCCGCGGCGAGCTCCTGCTCGGTCTCCGGCAGCGCCTCGCAGGAGAGGATCAGGTGCCGCAGCACGCGCTCGGACAGGTCGAGCTCGCGGCGCAGCGCGGGCAGCCCGTCGACCGCGATGTCGAAGTAGCACAGGAAGAACGTCGCGCGCTTGTGCTTCTTGATCGGGTACGCGAGCTTGCGCTCGTCCCAGCGGCGCAGCGTGCGCACCTTCGCGTTGTGCTTGGCCAGGGTCTCGGCCACGACCGCCTTGGCGGCCTTCCAATCCTCCCGCACCACCTGGTTGTCGAGGAGGAACATGCCTTCGTAGAGTCGGTTCAAATCGGTCCCTTTCGTTGTCCGTGATGCGGGTGCCGGGCGCGCCTCGCGCTCAGCTCCCCTGGTTCCAGCGGCTGTGGAACCGCGTCATCACGCCCGAGAGATCCCCCTCGCGGAGCCAGGCCTCGATCGCCTCGGCTGCTTCTGCAACCCAGATCGCGATCTCCTCCTGCTCCTGCGTCGAGAAGCGTTCGAGCACGTGACGCGCCGCGTCGGTCCGCGCTGGCCCGATCCCCACGCGCAGGCGCGGGAACCGATCCGAAGCGAGGCTTTCCACGATGGAGCGCATCCCGTTGTGCGTGCCCGGACCACCGTGCGGGCGGATGCGCAGCCGGCCCAGCGGGAGGTCGAAGTCGTCGCTGACGACCAGGAGCTCCTCGGGCACGACGCGCAACTGCCGGCACAGGCCGGACAGCACCGCGCCGGAGCGGTTCATGAACGCCAGCGGCTTGACGAGCAGCGCGCCCGTTGCGTGGCGTGCGAACTCGAAAGCCCCCGGGCCCTGAAAGCCCTCCAGCTTGCGTGCGGGATGAAAGAGCAGCTTCGACTGCGCGGCCAGGCGATCGAGCACGTCGAAGCCGACGTTGTGCCGCGTCAGGACGTACTCGGGTCCGGGGTTTCCCAGTCCGACGACCAGCTTCACGGCCTCGTTCTCCTGCACCTTGCAGACGATGCCCTCGCAGCCTGGAGGAAGTCCTCCCCGCCGCGAGGGCCGAGCATTCTATCCGCGCGAGCGCGGGCCGCAAGCGGCCGCGCGCGCGCACGGAGGCGACGATCAGCCGGCCGGCTTGGCCGGCGGCTTGCCGGCGGCCGGGGCCGCAGGCGTGGCAGCCGCGGCCGGAGCACCGGCAGCGGGTGCGGCCGGGGTGCCGGGAGCGGCGGCTTCGGCGGCGGGCGTGGCGACGACCTCGACCTTCTGGATGACCACGTTGGCCACCATCACGTTGGGGTTGACGGCCAGCTTGACGCCCTTGGGCAGGACGAGATCGCGCGCGTGCACGGCCTGGCCGGTCTCCAGGTGCCCGACGGGCACTTCGATCATGTCCGGGATGTCGGCCGGCAGGCACAGGATGCGGATGTGCGTGACCAGGTGGTTCAGCATGCCACCCTTGGGGTGGCCGGCGAACTCCAGCTCGACGTCCGCGGTGGTCTCGACGTTGCGGTCGACGCGCTTGAAGTCGACGTGCGTGATGTACTCGCCCATCGCGTCGTACTGCAGTTGGCGCACGACGGCCGTCTGGAGCTTGCCCGAGAAGTCGAGATCGTACAGGTGCACGTGGCGCCGGCGCGTGGCCAGGAACAGGTGCTCCTCGATCGAGAAATCGAGGTGTCCCGCGCCGGACGTGTCCGCGTCCATGCTCGCCGGGATCTGTCCACTGGTCCGCAGCTTGCGCGCTGCACGCGTGCCCAGCTTCTCTCGCTTCTGGGCCGGAATCGTCTCGCTCTTGCTCATGATTTCACTCCTGGATGGTTCGAAGCCCGCCCCCGGCGCTCGCCGGGGAGGAGCGGGCTACACAGGACACTCCTCGAACAGGCTCGACACCGACTCGTTGCGGTGGATGTTCGCGACCGCGCGCGCGATGAGCGGCGCGATCGAGATCACCTCGGCGCAGCGCGGCATGCGCTCGCGCGGCGGGATCGAGTCGGTGATCAGCAGCTTGTCGATCGGCGCGGCGTCGATCTTCTCGACGGCCCCGCCGACCAGCACTCCGTGCGTCACGGCCAGCACGACCTTGCGTGCGCCATGGGCGCGCACGATGCGCGCCGCCTCGGTGATCGAGCCGCCGGTCGAGATCATGTCGTCGACGATGACGACGTTGCGGCCCTCGACGTCGCCGATGACGTGCTCCACCGCGACCTGCGAGCCGGAGATGCGGCGCTTGTCGACGATGGCGAGGTCGCAGTTGTCCAGGCCCTTGGCGTAGGCGCGCGCCATCTTGATGCCGCCCACGTCGGGGCTGACGATCATCGGGTTGTCGATCTCGAGCGCGCGCACGCCCGAGAGCAGCACGGGCTTGGCGTAGAGGTGGTCGACCGGGATGTCGAAGAAGCCCTGGATCTGCGCCGCGTGCATGTCGAGGGCCAGCACGCGGTCCGCGCCGCAGCGCGTGATCGTGTCGGCGACGACCTTGGCGCTGATCGGCACGCGTCCCTCGTCCTTGCGGTCCTTGCGCGCGTAGCCGTAGTAGGGCAGCACGGCCGTCACGCGGCCGGCGCTGGCGCGCTTGAGGCAGTCGAGCATCAGCAGGAGCTCGATCCAGTTGTCGTTGACCGGCGGGCAGGTCGGCTGGATCACGAAGCAGTCCGTGCCGCGGATGTCCTCGTTGACCTTGATGTCGATCTCGCCGTCGGGGAAGCGCCCGAAGTGCGCCGATGCGAGCGGGATCGAGAGGTGGCGCGAGATCGCCTGGGCGAGGTCGCGGTGCGCGTTGCCGGCGATGAGCGTGATCTTCTCGCTGTAGGCAGCCATGCTCGTCCTCCTAGCGCCCCTTGCGGGCCGCCTGCGCCTTCGACCGTGCCTTGGGTTGGGCCGCACGCGCCCCGCGCGCGACAGCCTTGCTCTTCGCCGCACGCGCGCCCCGGGTCGCGCGCGCCGGCTCGTTCGTCTCGTTCTTCGCTGCCAGGCGCCGCGCGGGAACGCCGACCCAGACCTCGCCCGCGCCGACCGCGGCGCCGCGCGTGAGCACCGCGCCGGCTCCGGTCGTGGCGCGCGCGCCGATCGTGTTCGGCGCGACGACCACCGTGCCGCTGCCGAGGAAGGCGCCCTCGCCCACCACGCTGGGGTGCTTCTTCCTGCCGTCGTAGTTGGCGAAGATCGTCCCGGCCCCGACGTTGACGCGCGCACCGATGGTCACGTCGCCGAGGTAGGCGAGGTGCTTGGCCTTGGCGTGGCTGCCCACGCGCGCGTTCTTGCACTCGGTGAAGTTGCCGATCTCCGCGCCGTCGTCGAGCACCGTGCCCGTGCGCAGCTGCGTGAACGGGCCGACCTCGCAGTGCGCGCCGATCCTGACGCCCGAGCGGATCACCGTGCAGGGCAGGATGCGCGTGCCGACGCCGATCGTCACGCCGTGGTCGACGTAGGTCGTGGCCGGATCCTCGATGGCGACGCCGTTCGCCAGGTGCTGCTCGAGGATGCGCACCTGCAGCGCCCAGCGCGCCTCGGCCAGGTGCGCCAGGTTGTTGACGCCGATGATCTCGTCGAGGTCCTCGGTCTCGTGCGCCGTCACCGGCAGCCCGGCCGCGGCGAACATCGCGACCACGTCCGTCAGGTAGTACTCCTTCTGGGCGTTGTCGTTGGACAGGCGCGGCAGCGCGTCGACCAGCGCCTTGCCGTCGAAGACGTAGACGCCGGTGTTGACCTCGTCGATGCGCTTCTGCTCGCTCGTGCAGTCGCGCTCCTCGACGATGCGCTCGACCGCGCCGCCCGGCGAGCGCAGCACGCGCCCGAAGCCGCGCGCGTCCGGCGGCGCGGCGGTCAGGATCGCGGCCCCGCCGGGCGCTGCGCTGGCCTGCAGCTCGACCAGCTCGCGCAGCGTCGCGGCGGAGAGCAGCGGCATGTCGCCGTAGAGCACGACCACGCGGCCGGGGTTCTTGCCCAGCGCGGGCAGGCAGACCTGCACGGCGTGGCCCGTCCCCAGCTGCTCGGCCTGGTGCACGAGCTTGACCTCCTTGTGCTGGCCGGCAGCGCGCAGGGCCTCGGCGACGAGCTCGTGCTTGTGCCCGACGACGAGCAGGATCCGGCGCGGGGAGAGCGCCAGCGCCTGGTCGACCACCCAGGAGAGCATCGTCCGTCCGCACAGCGGCGCGAGCACCTTGGGCTTGTCGGACTTCATCCGCTTGCCCAGGCCTGCGGCCAGGATGACGACGGTGATCGGAGAGGGGCTCGCGGCCATGGGGTCCCGGTGAAAAGGGGCAGAGATTGAACGGCAATCGCGCCGGGGTGTCAACCGCCGGCGCGCGCCGGTCCCCGGATCCCCCGCCGTGCCCCGCTCAGAACCCGCGCCGCAGCACGTCGCGCGCGATCACGATCCGCTGGATCTCGCTGGTGCCCTCGTAGATGCGCGTCACGCGCGCATCGCGGTAGAGCTTCTCGATCGTGAACTCGGAGGAGTACCCCATCCCGCCGTGGATCTGCACCGCGCGGTCGACGATGCGGTCGAGCGCCTCGCTGCAGAACAGCTTGACCATCGCCGACTCGCGCCCGAAGGCCTCGTGCTGGTCGCACATCCAGGCGGTGCGGTAGACGAGGCTCTCCATCGCGAAGATCTCCGTCGCCGAGTCGGCCAGCATCCACTGGATCGCCTGGTTCTCGCCGATCGACTTGCCGAAGGCCTTGCGCTGCTTGGCGTAGTCGACCGAGAGCGCGTGCGCCTCGCGCGCGCAGCCCAGGCAGTTGGCGCCCAGCGCGAGGCGGCCGCGGTCGAGCGTGCCCAGCGCGATCTTGAAGCCCTCGCCGACCTCGCCGAGGCGGTACTCGTCGGAGAGGCGCACGTCCTCGAAGGCCAGCGTCACCGTGCTCGAGCCGCGCTGGCCCATCTTCTCCTCGCGCTTGCCGACCGAGAAGCCCTTCGACTTCGTCGGCACGAGGAAGGCCGTCACGCCGCCGCGCGCGCCCTTGGCGCGATCGGTGACGGCGTAGACCGTCGCGAGGTCGGCCGTGTCGCCGCTGGTGATCCAGACCTTCTCGCCGTTGAGCACCCAGCCGTCGCCGTCGCGCACGGCGACGGTGCGCATCGCGGCCGGATCGGAGCCGGCGTCGGCCTCGGTCAGCGCGTAGCAGCCGAGCAGCTTGCCGCTGGCCATGTCGGGCAGGAAGCGCTGCTTCTGCTCGCTCGTTCCGCCCACCAGCACGCTCATCGCGCCGATCGAGGCGTGCGCGCCGTAGGTCACCGCCACCGCGAAGTCGCCGCGCGTGATCTCCTCCATGATCACGCACAGGCCGGTCTCGCCCAGGCCTGCGCCGCCGTACTCGGCCGGGATCGCGACGCCCAGGAAGCCCAGCTCGGCCATCTCCGCGATCAGCTCGGGCGGCACGCGGTGCTGCGCCTCGATCGAGGCCGCGAGCGGACGGATGCGCTTCTCGGTGAAGTCGCGCGCGAGGTCGCGCAGCAGGGTGAGCTCGTCGCTGAAACGCAGGTCCATCGAGGGGGGCGCCTTTCCAGGCTCGATCATCGATCCGGGAGCCCGGACTCTTGAGGCTCGTGCGCACCTGGGAGGAGCGCCGCGAACCAGCGGTGTAGCGTCCGCCCCGTCGCGAGACAACCGTTCGCTCGCACTCCGGAAGCGGGACGGAGCCGCCAGGGTTGAGGCGAGCTTCAGGAAGCGCGGGCATACTGCGCGAGCTCGTGCTTCCCGCCGGTCGAGGAAGCCAGCACCGGAGACCGAACCATGAAGCCCTTGCCCCTCGTCCTCGTCGTCCTCCTCTCCTGCATGGCCGGCGCCGCAGGCGGCTACCTCGCCGCGCGCGTGACACAACCCGACGCGGGGACCCCGGCGCTCGCGATGCCCGAACCCAAGTCCAGGGACGAGGGCCTGGCCAAGCCCGGCGCGCGCGAGGCCGAGCTCGCGGCCAAGGTCGAGACGCTCGAGCGCTCGCTCGACGCGCTGCACCAGGACTTCGCCGAGCTGCGCGCGGGCAGCTCGCGCACGGCGGCGATCGAGACGGTCCAGCCCGAGAAGGCGCCGGTCGACGCGGACGCGATGGCCTTCGCCGCGCTGCACAAGAGCGCGATCAAGGCGGTGATCGAGGAGGACCGCGCCGAGCAGGTGCGCAAGGCCGAGGAGGAGCGCAAGCAGCGCGCGCTCGAGGTCTCGCAGCAGCAGGCCGAGCGCACCGCCAAGAAGCTCGGCATGGACGCGGGCCAGACCAAGCAGCTGGCGAACTTCTACGAGCAGCGCCGCACGCGCATGGAGGACCTGCGCACGCAGATGCAGAACGGCGGCGGCGATCCGCAGGCGATGCGCGACACCTTCCAGGAGCTGCGCACCTGGGGCGAGACCGAGTTGACCAAGACCTTCGGCGCCGATCTGGGAGCCAAGATCGCCGAGGAGGACCGCGGCAACTTCGGGCGCGGCTTCGGTGGTCCCGGCGGAGGTCCGGGCGGCGGAGGTCAGGGTGGAGGCAACAACGGCGGCGGCCGCCGCGGCCGAGGCGGCAACGGAGCCGGCGGCGGCGCGGGCGCGACCGGCGGAGCGCCGGGCAACGCCGGTCCGGGCGGCGGCTGAGAGCCTCCCCCACGGTTGGAATCCGGGTGCCCATCCGCGAGACTCTCGCGGATGGGCACTCCCTTTCGACGCGCGCTCTCGCGCAGCGTGGGCTGGCTGGCCGACCGCGAGCTGCCGCGGCCGCTGCGCGCTCCGGTGTACCGGGCCTACGCCCGCGCCACGGGTGCCGACCTCTCGGAGGTGCGTCTGGCGCTCGCCGAGCACCCCAGCCTGGGCGCCTTCTTCGTGCGCCGGCTCAAGGAGGGCGCGCGGACGATCGAGGGCGCGTCCGGGCTGTTCGTCTCGCCCGTCGACGGCACCGTGCAGCACATCGGCGGCATCGAGGACGGCACGCTGCTGCAGGCCAAGGGCCGCTCGTACGCGCTCGCCGAGCTGCTGGGCGGACGCGCCGACCCCGACTTCGTCGGCGGCACGGCCTGGACGATCTACCTCTCGCCGCGCGACTACCACCGCATCCACGCACACGAGCGCTGTCGCCTGACGCGCGCCCACTGGCTCGCCGGCGCGCTCTACTCCGTCGCGCCCCAGGTCCTCGCGCGGCGCATGGTGCTGCCGATCAACGAGCGCGTCGCGCTGCGCCTGGAGTGCGCGCGCGGGCCGTTCTGGCTGGTGCTGGTCGGCGCGACCAACGTCGGTCGCATGCGCGTCGTCGGCCTCGAGACGGGCCGCGAAGGCGCGATCGAGCCGCCGCTCGCGTTCGAGCGCGGCGCCGAGCTCGCGCGCTTCGAGATGGGCTCGACGATCGTGCTGCTCGCGCCGCGCGGCCTGGCCGCGCCGCTCGAGGGGCTCGCCTCGGGCACGAGCGTGCGCCTGGGACAACCGATCGGCCGCTACCTCGCCCCATGAGCCTCGCCGACGCCGACCGCCGTCTCCTGCGCCTGTTCAGCGCCGCCGTGCTGGGCCGCTTCGACGAGCTGGCCGAGCTGCGGCGCAACGCGCCGCCGGGCGAGCCGGATCGGCGCTGGCGCGAGGCGCTGCTGCAGGTGCACGTCTTCGCGGGCATCCCGCGCGGCGTCGAGGCCTACGCCGTGCTCGAGGCGCAGGGCGGCCTGGGTTCGGGCGAGGGCGAGTCGGAGGGCGCGAGCGAGGCCGAGCGCCTCGCGCGCGGCGAAGCGTTCTTCCGCCGCATCTACGAGAAGGACTCGCCCGCGGTGCGCGGCATGCTCGAGCGCCAGCATCCCGACTTCGCGCGCTGGGTGCTGCTGCACGCCTACGGCAGCGTGCTCACGCGCCCCGGGCTCGAGCCGCGCCTGCGCGAGCTGCTCGCCGTGTGCGCGCTGGCCGCGCTCGGCCAGGAGCGCCAGCTCGCCAGCCACGTGCGCGGCACGCTGCGCTGCGGCGGGACGCGCGCGGACCTCGAGGCTGCGCTCGACGCGATCGCGGACCTGGTGCTGCCCGAGCGGCTCGAGCACGCGCGGCGCGTGCTCGAGAAGTTCGGCGCGGGATAGCCGTCCCGTCGTGCCGCGCGCAGCGCGAGGAGCTGCGTGCGCCGCTCGCTCAGAGAGTGTGATGAAATCACGCTCTCTGGAGGCTGCGGCGCTCTGCGCCGCAGCCCAGCAAGCACGGAGAGTTCGTAGAATCGATTCGTTCGCGAACTCTCAGTCCGCCAGCGTCGAGAGATCGCCCGGGTCCTCGCCCAGCTCCTGCGCCTTGAGGTAGCGGCGCACGATCTTCCCCGAGCGCGTCTTGGGCAGTGTCGCGCGCAGTTCGATCTCCGAGGGCTGCGCGATCGGCCCGAGGTCCTGACGCACGTGGTCCTTCAGGCTCGAGACGAGCCCGGGCCCCGCGTTGACGCCGGGCTTGAGCACGACGAAGGCCTTGATGCGCTCGCCCTTGAGCACGTCGGGAAGGCCGATCACCGCGCTCTCCGCGACCGCGGCGTGGCGCAGCAGCGAGCCCTCGACGTCGGCGGTGCCGATGCGGTGTCCCGCGACGTTGAGCACGTCGTCGGCGCGGCCGAGCACGGCGAAGTAGCCGTCGCGGTCGCGCACCGCGATGTCGCCGGCGCTGTAGCAGCCGGGCACCTGCTCCCAGTACTTCGCGTAGCGCGCCGGATCGCCCCAGACCGTGCGCAGCATGTACGGCAGAGGCCGGCGCAGGACGAGCAGGCCGCCGTGGCCGTCGGGGAGCGACTTCCCGCTCGCGTCGACGACGTCGGCGACGACGCCGGGCATCGGCTTGCCGACCTTGCCCGGGCGCGCCTCGAAGGTCGGCAGCGTGCCGAGCACGGGCGCGGCGACCTCGGTCTGCCACCAGTTGTCGACGACGAAGCCCCCGGACTGCCCGACCAGGAACTTCTGCGCCCACAGGTGCGCTCCCGGGTTGAGCGGCTCGCCCGCGCAGGCGACCAGGCGCAGGCGCGAGAGGTCGTAGCGCGAGGGCACCTCGCCGCCGTGGCTCATCCACATGCGCACCGCGGTCGGCGCGGTGAACATCACGTTGACGCCGAAGCGCTCGCACAGCTCCCAGGTCACGTCCGGCGACGGGAAATCCGGCACGCCCTCGCGGCAGAACACCGTCGCGCCGATCGAGAGCGGGCCGTAGACGATGAACGAGTGCCCGACGATCCAGCCGATGTCGGAGGTGCTCCAGTAGATGTCGCGCTCGCCGATCTGGTAGAAGGCGCGCGCGAGGTAGTGCACGCCGACGAGGTAGCCGCCGGTCGCGTGCACGACGCCCTTGGGCTTCCCGGTCGTGCCCGAAGTGTAGAGGATGAAGAGCGGGTCCTCCGCGTCCATCGCCTCCGGCTCGCAGTGGATCTCGCGCGAGCGCTGCACGTCGTAGAAGTCGTGCTCGCGCTCGGAGTCGAACTGCACCGGCGCGTCGCCGGGCCGCGAGCCGCGGCGGTGCACCACGACGTGCTCGATGAAGGCGAGGTCGCGCACGGCCTCGTCCACGGTCGGCTTGAGCGGCAGCTTGCGTCCGCGCCGCACCGTGAAGTCCGAGCAGACGACCACCTTGGCGCCGCAGTCCACGATGCGCGACTTGAGCGCCGCCGTGCCCATGCCGGCGTAGACCACCGAGTGGATCGCGCCGATGCGCGCGCAGGCGAGCATGGTGACGATGCCCTCGGGCACGAGCGGCATGTAGACGATCACGCGGTCGCCGCGCTTCACGCCCAGGCGCCGCAGCGCGTTGCCGAAGCGGTTCACCTCGCGGTAGAGGCGGTTGTACGTGTAGGTGTGCTCCTCGCCGTCCTCGCCGACCCAGATGATCGCGGCCTTGTTGCGCCGGTCCGATCGCACGTGCCGGTCGATGCAGTTGACCGAGGCGTTGAGCTTCCCGCCGAGGAACCAGCGGTGGTTCGGCGCCTGGAACTCGGACACCCGGTCGAACGGCCGGATCCAGTCCAGCTGCGCGGCCTTCTCGGCCCAGAAGCGCTCGGGGTCGCCGAGCGCGTGCATGCGTTCGATCGCGTCGTTGGGCAGGTACGCCGCGCGAGCGAGCTCGATCGGCGGCGGGATGACGACCTCGTCGCGTGCCAGGCGCGCGATCGCCGCCCGCTGGGACTCGGAGAGCTCGAGGGAAGGGGCGGAACTCGCAGGGCCGGAACCATCGCGGTCGGACATGGCACACCTCGCATGGGGAGGGACGAGCGGCGCGCGATGCTAGGCCGGGAGCGGGGCTCGGCGCCAGAAGGATCCGTCCGGCTGCGAGAGCACGAGGCGTACCCAGTTTCCTCCGCCCGGTTGCCGGCGAGTGTCGATCGCGGCGACGTCGGGCCCTCCCTAGGATCGCCCGGAACTCAGGGCGGTGTTCTCCCTGGCACTCGCGGCCGCGCCGATGCGCGTCGTGGTTCCGTCCCTGCAACCCTGATCGAGGTCTGCTCATGATCCATGCCCGCCTGTTCCTGATCGCCCCCGTGCTGCTCGTGAGTTCGTGCGCGCTCTTCTCGAAGCGTTCGTCCGACACTCCGGACCAGCCGGTGATGGCGAACCACATCGACAACTCGATGCTGCAGCACGTGTCCCCGGGCGATCGCGCGGACATCACCGAAGCGCGCAAGGCCGCCGACGCCGCGCGCGACGCCTACTCGGCCGCCAAGGCCGAGAGCATCCAGACCACGGATCGGCGCAAGGTCTGCTCGCAGGAGCTCGAGATCGCGCGCGCCGAGCAGAAGCGCGCCGAGGCCGTGCAGACGGCCGCCCAGAACGGCAGCGAGGAAGAGCTGAACGACGCCAAGCAGGGTGTCGCCGAGGCGAAGACGCTCGTCACCTCGGTCCAGTCCCGCATCGAGCTGCGCGATGTGCAGGTCGAGCACGCCGCGGGCATCGAGGAGCTCAAGCTGAAGGAGAACGAGCTGGCGCAGGCGCGGGTCGAGCTGGCCGCGGCACGCGCGGTCAAGCGGCTCAACCGGCCGGAGTCGAAGTCGGTCGACGTCGCCGCCTACGAGCGCCAGGTGCGCAAGCAGCAGGAAGAAGTGAAGCTCGCCGAGGTCCGCGCCGATGCCCTGCACGGCGAAGTCAAGGCCGCACGAATGGCCTACGACAAGACGGTCAAGGCCGTGCCCGCGCACTACAGCCGCGACTGGCCGAGCGAAGAGGAATCCGCGAGCGAGACGGCCCAGCGACCGCTCCACGATTGAGCCGCGCATCGAACGCGCGGACGGAGCGCTCTGCCCGCCGCGCGATCGGTGCCCGGATCGCCGGGAGCCGGGCTCGGCCGGCACCGATCAGGCGCTGGCGAGCGTCTCGAAGCCGCCGGTGAGCATGCGTCTCCAGTCGAAGGGCATGTTGTTCGGGTCCATGCCGGCGCACAGCTCGGGATCCTTCATCACGGCGGCGTTCACCTTGTCGCGGTGCGCGCGCGACTTGAAGACGATGTAGGCGAAGACGACGGTCTCGCCGCGCTTCACCTTGATCCCGCGGGGAAAACCGGGGCCGCACTTCACGTTCATGTCCTCGCCCACGCACTCCCGGCAGTCGAGGGCGCCGTGCTTCATCCAGAGCCTGCAGCCCAGCTGCGCCATCTTCCGGTACTGGGCGAGCTTCTTCTTCGGAACGGGGATCACGAACCCGTCGACGTACTGTGCGTTCTTGCTGGCCATCTCGAGTCTTCCTGTGGGTGGTTGGGAGGGCGGCGCGGGTCGGCGACCCGCCGTGCTGCCGGACGATCGCGCGCCCAGCTTTGCGGAAAGCCCCGCGCCTTCAAGCGCGGCGTTCGGTCGGGTGCCGCGGCGGACCGCAGGACATCCCAACGCTTGACCTCCGGAGCGAGGCTATCACCGCTCGGCCCGTGCAGACCACCCCCAACCGCACCCCTCCGGGCACACCCCGGTCGCCGGGATCGCGGAACGCGGTCCGGGCTCGCCGCGCCGACGGGCGTCGTGGCACAGAAGCGGGAGCTCCGACGCTCGCTGGCGTGCGCCGCGCAGCGCGGGGAGTTCAGCCCTCCTGCGGCGCCAGGATCCTCGTCCTGCGATCGAGGAACAGGAACCACAGCGCGAGCAGCGCGCTGTAGACGAGCGCGACGAGGTAGACGATCAGGCTGGCGCGATGCTCGGGCAGCACGCTGCCGAGGTGACGCAGGAACGGCGGCAACAGCACGACGTCGTAGGCGAGGAAGCCGAGCAGCTGCCCGCAGGCGTTGACGCGCGACGGTCGCAAGAAGCCGTACCCGAAGTACAGCGCCGCGCCGAGGAAGATCCAGCCGTACAGCTCCGAGTGCAGCGGCTTCAGCGGCCAGGGGAACACGTGCGGCGCCGCGCACACGAGCGCGATGCCCGCGCCGACGAGCCAGAGCGAGAAAACCAGGAAGGACCAGCGCGCGAGCGCGGGCGTCGGCGAGCGCTCGCTCGCGGGGAGGCGCAGCGACACGAGCAGCACCGCGAGCGTCGGCGGGACCATCCCGAGGTAGATCCAGAAGAAGTTCTGCACGCGCTCGTCGGTCGCGAAGGCAGGATCGCGGTGCAACGACCACGCCGAACCGCAATCGACGAGCAGAAGGTTGAGCGCGCCGCCCGCGGAGGCATCGAGGATGCCCGTCCACGCGATCCACAGGATCGGCGCCGCGATGGCTGCGGCGATCGAGGCGATGAAGACGTGGTTGAGGTGCGGAGCCTTGGGCCAGATCCACAGGTCGAGCGCCCAGGGGTGCTCCCACACCAGGCCGAACGCCCACGCGAACAGACCGAGCGAGAGTGCGACGAGCGTGAGGCGGAAGAGCGTCTTCATGCGCGAGTCGGGCGGGGGGTGAAACGTGGGAGGACGATCGGGCCGAGCGTGAACCGTTTGGGGAAGAGGAGTGCATCCAGGCGGCTGGGTCGTGCGGGCCCCGGAGCGTGCACGCTGCTGCGCACGGACGCGTCGGACCCGAGGGCTCGGTGCAAAGGCGTGTTCCCCCTGTCCTTCTCGCTTCCGGTTCTTTCTTGGAATCCTCGCGTGCGAGCTTGCGCGGATCATCCTGCGGAAGCGTCTCGCGCCCGTCGAACCCGCGCGGTTGCTGGGACGGCGCGAGTCGCGACGTCCCGTGCGCCTTCGAGGCCGCGGCCCACGCTTCTCGCGAACCTCGCGCAGGCTCTTCCGCCGGCCGTCGTCCTCCTGCTCGGTCAGATCTCGCGCCCCGCGATGGGCGATCACGGCTCCGGGCACGATCAGCACGGCCACGACTCACCGAATCCACGGCGGGAGGAGCCGCGTGTCGTCCACCGAGGCGAGGGCAGGGTTCCTGAGGTCGCCACCGGGCGCTCAGGAGGCGCAGGCCTCAGCGCGTCGCGGCTGGCAGGGCGGCGCGGAAGACGCCCTCGGGCCCCGACTTGTCGAACAAGCGCCACAGGTCGAGGCTGATCCCGAGCAGCACGCCGTCCCGGCCATCCTCCGGCTCGTGCCAGAACATGCCCACCGAGACGTTCGGCAACTGCGAGCCGCGCCCGCTGTTGCCGAAGTGCAGCATCGGTCCGATGCCGAGCCCGAGGGAGTCGTCGCTGAGCGAGACTGCCGCGGAGACCCCGAGGAACCAGCCCCGATCTTCTTCGCCGAAGTAGTGCACGTAGCCGACGGCGTCCACGAACAGCGCGCCCAGCACGTCCGCATCCGAGCGACGCCGCAGGTCCATGAGCATGCCCAGTTCGGGGTGCAGGAACACGAGCTGATCCTTGGGCGGGTCGTACCAGCTCGGCTGGCCGAAGAGGTTCGGCGTCACGTAGGCGTTGACGTAGGACTCCCACGGGTACTGCGAAAAACCGTGAACGAGGTAGTTGTCCCAGGCCTGGTTGAGGTCGGCCAGCCGCAGGCTGAGCTCCTGCAGGATCGCGCCCCTGATCTGGGAGGCGATGGCGAAGACGCGGCCGCGTGCTTCGCGGAACTCGAACGCCTGCTCGGGCGTCGCGTAGTAGACGAGCTGCTTCGTGCCCTCCTTCGTCTGGCTCGCCCGGAAGATGACCTGTCTGTCGGTGCCGACGAAGAAGACGATGTCCGCGTCGAACGCTGTCTGCGAGGCGTGCGTGGGCTGCAGACGGGATCCGAACTCAGGAGGGACGATTCGTCCGCTCAACGCCCCGAGCTCCGCTTGCGTCTGCACGAACTCGGCCTCGAGGCTCGCCCGCAGGAGTCTTCCGTTCGGGGTCTCGAAGGTCGAGCTCTGCCGCAGGGCGCGGGTCGCCCGCTGGAGGTTGGCAGTGACCGCGGCCATGCCCAGGTCCTTCGTGTAGTCGCCGATCGGACCGTAGTCCCTGTCGATGCGCGCGCGCTGGTCCGCGAGCCATTTGGGGTCGTCCGAGCTGGGATCCGCCGGCAGGTCGCTGAATGCAGGTTCGCGCACCGGGTTGGGGGCGCCCTGCAGCGCGACGTATCCAAGCGACGCGGGATCGCGCGGCTGCTGGGGCGCGCCGAGCAGGCTGACCAGGACGATTGCGCGGAGCACGAGTTCGAGGATCAAGGCCTCACCTCCTTCATCGCTGCGAACAGGTACTCGCCCAGCCTCTGCGGGGAGAGGACGAGCTTGATGTCCGAGTGGAAGATGCCGCGCAGGTTCGCGTGTTCGATGTCGGCGTGGAAGGGGAAGTCGGCGTCGAACTGCGCCTGCACGGCGGCCTGTTCCGCTTGCGTGCACATCTGGCTGCTGAACATCAGCTGGAAGAGCGGGACGTGGACTTTCGGGTTGGCCAGGTACTTGTCGAAGTCGTGCACCTGGGTCGGGTCCTTGAACTCGACCGTCTCCACATTTGCGTAGTTCATCGACCACGTGGGAGCGAACTGCCTGGGCCAGGTGAACGGGTCGATCCGATGCCGCGCGTTCAGGAAGACGTCGCAGAGCGAATCGTCCAGCGCGGGCGCGAGCGCGGAGTGTTCCGGATCGAACTGGTCCACGCTGACGGCCGCGTCCGGTGTGGTCAGCGCCTGCAGCAGCTTGCTGACGTTGGCGATTGTCGCGACGAGCCTCCAGCGATGGAGGCCCGGCTTGAAGACGTTGGGGATCGGTTTCCCCGCCAGCACGCGCTCGGGCATCAGCCGCAGGCCGACCAGCGAATCGTGGACGACGCTCGTGCCCAGGCTGTGAGCGAGCACACAGCTCGTGTTGTCGCCTTCCTCCTTGTACATCCGCGCGAGCTCGTCGACGAGTTGGCCCGCGACCTGCGACATGACGGCCATGCGCGCCGTCGGCAGCGTGTACCACAGCAGCGGATCGAGGAGATGGCTCCAGAAGAAGCCCTTGGGCACGCCCTGAGCATCACCACTGTCGGTGAGCGCCGAGAACAGCAGCTTGCCCGCGGGCCATTCCTTCGCGATCGCAGGAGCGACACCATCGGCCTGCGTCTTCCAGCGTTTCCTGAAGCCGTCGAGCACGCCGTCGTAGGTCAAGGGCACGAAGCGTATGTGCGCGGCCTCGATCTGCGCCGCCGTCATCCCCTTGAAGGGGCTGTAGTTCATCAACGCCTTGAGCACCGCTTCGCAGTAGGGCCGGTCCCAACCCGCCTGGTACGTGCCCATCCCGTGCGCGAGGAATACATACTTCTTCACCATGCGAGCTCTCCTTCTGGTGCTGCGCGAAAGTGGCCGCCGCTGTGCAGACGACCACGCGAGAGCCGCAGTGTGCAGTGCAGCTCAGGCGCTGTGCAATCGCGATGAGGCGAAAGTGCTCGAGGGTTCGGACGGCGGATCTGGCCATGGAGAGTCCGCCAACATTCTCGAAGATTCTTTCGCGAGCGATCGCAACCCCGAGCAATGTCCCCGGCCGCGTGCGCGAATCACGGTTGGATTGTGAATGGTGCCGAAGCGGGGCATTCGGTCCTGCAGCGGGCGATCCGCCGCGCATCTGGCTCTGGACCAGCGCAGTCGCTCCAACGCGGGCATCGATCGCGCTCCCGAAGAGCTGTGTGTGACCATTCCCAGCGTGTGACCTCGGGCCCACTGCAGCGCCGCTGGGCGCTTTCAGAACAGTCCTGACTCGGAGCGAGCGCGCTCCGCCGCGCCCCAGGAACCGAATGACCACGGCGCACGCTTCTCGCGAGCCTCGCGCAGGCGCTTCCGCCGGCCGTCCTCCGGCTCGATCAGGTCTCGCGCCCCGCGATGCACGCGAGGAACGCCGGCCCGAGATCGGCGGCCTTCTTGTCGCCCACCCCCTTCAGCGCGCGGAACTCCGCGTCGTTCGTGGGCTTCTTCGCCGCCATCTGCTCCAGCGTGCGATCGTTGAAGATCACGTAGGGCGGCACGCCGCGCGCGCGCGCGAGCTCGCGGCGCAAGGCGCGCAGCCGCTCGAAGAGCGCCTCGTCCACCGGCAGGATCTCGCCCTCCTCCGGCTCGAGCGTCCTGCGCGCGCCGCGGCTCGCGCGCTTGGCGACGCGCTGCGGCGGGAGCGCGTACAGCGTCACCTCGCGCGTCTTGCGCAGCACCTCCGCGCCCGTCTGCGAGACGACCAGCGTCGGATACTGGTCCCCCACGACGCGCAACAGCTCCTGGCCGATCAGCTGGTCGATCCAGGCGCGCACCTCCGCGACCGAGTGCGCGCGCAAGAGACCATACGGCGAGATCTGGTCGTGGCCGGTGCGGCGCAGGTTCTCGGTCGCCGCGCCGCGCAGGATGTCGGTCACGTGCGCCGCGCCGTAGCGCTGGCCGCACTTGACGACCGCCGAGAGGATCTTCTGCGCCAGGATCGTGCCGTCGGAGACCGACTCGATCTCGCCCAGGCACACGTCGCAGGCCTCGCAGCGCGCGCCCTCGTAGCCCTGTCCGAAGTGCTCGACGAGCTGGCGGTGGCGGCAGACCAGGCGCGTCGTGTAGTTGCGCATCTCCGAGAGGCGCTCGATCGCGCCCTGCAGCGCCGCGGGGTCGGGCGACTCGCCGCGCGCGCGTGCTTCCTCGTGGCTGCGCTCGATCAGGCTCTTCCAGCTGAAGAAGTCGGCGCCGGAGTGGAACAGCACGCACTCGGCGGGCAGGCCGTCGCGTCCCGCGCGCCCGGTCTCCTGGCTGTACTGCTCGAGGCCCTTCGGCAGCGCGGCGTGCAGCACGAAGCGCACGTCGGTGCGGTCGATGCCCATGCCGAAGGCGACGGTCGCGACGACGACGTCGACCTCCTCGTTGCTGAAGGCGTCCTGCGCGCGGCTGCGCACGCCGGCGTCGAGGCCCGCGTGGTAGGCGACGCTCCTCACGCCGCTCTTGCGCAGCTGCTCGTCGATGCGCTCGACCTCCTTGCGCGAGATCGCGTAGACGATGCCCGCCTCGCCGCGGTGGCGCGCGAGCACGCCGCCGATCTGCTCGATCAGATCGTGGCGCGGCTGCACGCGGTAGACGAGGTTCGGCCGGTCGCAGGGCGCGACCAGCACGAGCGGATCGACGAGGCCGAGCTCGACCTCGATGTCGCGTCGCACGCGCTCGTTGGCGGTCGCGGTGAAGGCCTGCAGCGGCACGCCTGGAGCGCGCGCGCGCAAGGAACCGAGCTGGCGGTACTCGGGCCGGAAGTCGTGGCCCCAGTGGCTGATGCAGTGCGCCTCGTCGATCGCGATCGCGGCGAGGCCGCGCGCGACCAGGCGCTCGAGGAAGCCGTCGAGCACCAGGCGCTCGGGCGCGGCGTAGAGCAGCTTCAGCTCGCCGCGTTCGAGGGCCGCGTGCACCTCGCGCCGCTCGGCGGGATCCTGGCCGCTCGCGAGCATGCCGGCGGCGACGCCGTTCTGGCGCAGGCCGTCGACCTGGTCCTTCATCAGCGCGATCAGCGGGCTGACGACCAGCGTCAGGCCCGGTCGCACGAGAGCGGGCGCCTGGAAGCACAGGCTCTTGCCGCCGCCGGTCGGCAGCACGAGCACGAGATCGCGTCCGGCCAGGCTGGCGCGGATGGCCTGCTCCTGGAACGGCCGCAGCGACGCGATGCCGAAGGCGTGTGCGACCGCGGCGCGCAGCGCGCCGAGCTCGTCCTCCTGCGCCGGCGCGAAGCCGCGCATCTCCCCCGCTTCCGCCATGGCGCAGATTCAAGCGCCCCGCGCGCGCGGATCAAGGGCGAGCTCAGGGCACGAAGGCCACGGAGTACGCGTTCGAGACGTTGGTCGTGTTGCCGCAGGGGCTTCCCGGATCGCGGTACCAGACCTGGAAGAGCCAGGTCTGTCCGGGCTGGATCGGCGGTCCGTTGAGGGCCGCGGCCGCGACGACGCCGGGACCGAGCACGACCACGCCGTTCGCGCCGGAGTCCTGCGCCGCGAAGCGCGCCAGCGGCGCGCCGATGCAACGCCAGCCCTCGCCCATCTGCGTCTGCGCGACCGGGACGGTGCCGCGGAAGACGACGCAGGTGCGGTTCTGCGGCAGCAGGTCGGTGACCAGCTGCAGGTCGTCGGCGCCGACGCTGGCGCTGCCGCCACCGAGCAGGCGCGCCCCGCGCTCGTTGCCCACCGAGGTGCAGCCTGCGCCGTAGTCGCGGTTGCTGCAGGGACCCAGCGGCGAGCAGAAGCAGAAGGGCTGGCCCGGCCCGTTGACGACGGTGATCGAGCCCTTCATGCCCGGGTGCACCCAGCAGAAGTAGTCGTAGCGGTTGCCCGCGCGCGGGTTCGCGGCCAGGAAGGCCGCGTCGAAGGTCAGGCTCCAGGCGGGCGCGCCGGGCGTGAAGATGTGGTGCCAGGCCTCGTTCCCGTTGACCACGAGATCGGTGCCCTCGGTGGTCGAGTGCGTCGCGCCGTCGAAGTTGGTCCAGCGCACCGTGTCGCCGACCTGGATCGTCAGGTGCTGGCCGGTGAAGGCGAAGAACTGGATCGAGACGTCGATCACGCTCGCGCGTGCCGCGGGAGCGAGACACACGACCAGGAACAGGATCGAGGCGCGCAGCGCCGCACGCAGGGGAGCGCAGGAGGGGTGCATGGTCCTCCGATCATGCACGCGAACGCGGATCCTGCCAACCACCCTCGCCGCGCGGTTCGCGCCGCGCGCGTGGATCGAGCAGCGCGCGGAACGCGGCCGGCGGCGGCGCCTCGAAGCGGATCGGCCGCTGCGTGGCGGGGTGCGGCACCTCCAGGCGCAGCGCGTGCAGCCCCATCCGCCCGGCCTCCGCGCCGCGGCGCGGATCCCCCACCACCGGATGTCCCAGCCAGTCCAGGTGCGCGCGGATCTGGTGCCGCCGCCCGGTCTCCAGCTCGACCTCGAGCAGCGCACGCCCTCCCTCCGAGCGCAGCACGCGGTAGCGCGTGCGCGCCTCCTTGGCCTCGGGATGGCGGCCGACGTGGACGTTGTGCTGCGCGTCCTCCCACAGCGGCTCCTCGATCCGGCCCGCGGGGCGCGCCGGCAGGCCCTCGACGATCGCGAGGTAGGTCTTCTGCGCCTCGGACCAGCGCTGCTGCAGCTCGTCGCGCGCCGCAGCCGTGCGCGCGAAGAGCAGCACGCCCGAGGTCTCGCGGTCGAGGCGGTGCACGGGCCAGACGCGCGCGGGTCGGCCGGGCGCCGAGAGCCACTCGCGCACGAGGCCGAGCGCGCTCGCCCCGCGGCGCTCGTCCAGCGGCACCGAGAGCAGCCCGGCGGGCTTGTCGATCGCGACGAGCTCGTCGTCCGCGTGCAGCAGGACGAAGCCGCGCGGCGCCGGCAGCGGCACGCGTCCGGCGTCGAGCGGGAGCACGCGCACACGCGCCCCCGCGGCCAGCTCGCGGTGCGGCTGCAGCACGCGCTCGCCGTCGACCTCGACTGCGCCCGCGCGCACGCGCTGCTCGAGCGTCTTGCGCTTCCAGCCGGGCAGAGCGCGGCACAGCACCTCGAGCAGGCGCCCGGGCTCGCGAACCACGAGCTCCTCGCCCGCGGAGCGCGCGTCGGCTGCGTCGCTCGCGCTCACCGGCGTGCCGCCTCGAGCGTCAGCGCGGTCAGGCGCAGGCACTCCCAGGCGCGCAGCACCAGCTGCGAGGCGCCCTCCGCGCGCGGCGGCGGAACGCTCTCGAGCGCCAGGCGCTTGCCGTTCGCCTCGGCCAGCACGGTGCCGCGCGCACGGTGCAGCACCAGGTGCAGCTCGACGCGCCCGCCGGCCTGCCAGCCGGCGAACTCGCGTCCCTCGCCGGCGCGCAGGCGCTTGAGCGCGCTCTGGGCCGAGCTCGTGTCGACCAGCCAGCGCGCGCCGGCCCCCTCGTGCGCGCCGAGGAACCCGACGTGGAAGCCGCAGGCCGAGACCAGCAGCAGCACCGGCGGCTGGTCGGCCGGCTGCTGCAGCACGAGCAGCAGGTCGAGCGGGTCCTTCTCCGTGCGCAGCGCGTCCAGCGGCAGCGTCGGCGAGGCGCGCGAGAGGAAGTCCTCGTCGCTGCGCGCCGCCCGCGCCGGCGCCCAGCCCGGACCGCTCAGGATCCAGCTGCCCTGCGTGAAGACGCTCTGGCGCAGCTTGATCGGCTCGAAGGCGAGCTGCACGCGCCCGCCGGCGAGCTCGGCGCTGGCGCTGGGCCCGAGCGCGCGCTCGAGCGTCGCCAGCGGACCCTGCGCGAGGCGCTCGACCTGCGCGTCGCGGATCGCGCGCAGCTCGATCTGCTCCTCCTCCGACCAGGGCGAGGGATCCTTGAGCAGCTCCTCGGCCAGCGTCTGGATCGTGCGCGGATCGCCGCCGGACTGCGCGCTGCGGCGCAGCGAGAGCAGGCGAGCGTGCGCCTTCTCGCGCCGCTCGCGGTCGGCGAGATCGAGCGTGCGACCGTGCAGGCTCGCGACGCGCAGCCCCAGGTCGGCGACCAGCGCATCGTCGGCCGGCAGCGGACCGCGGTCGAGCAGCGCGCGCACCGCGGCGAGCAGCGCCGCATCGCCGCTGGCCTCGGCCTCGTGGAACAGGAACAGCGCGCGCACCAGGCGCTGCGAGCTGTCCTGCAGCGCGGATTCGGGCGAGAGCCCCGCCAGCGCGGCGAGCGACTCGGCCGAGAGCACCTGGTTCGCGCCCGGCGCCCCGCCGGGGCGCAGCACGAGCTGGCGCGCGGCAGCGCCCTCGGGCTTGAGGCGGAAGCCGTCGCGCAGCGGATCCAGCGGCACCTCGAGCGTGCCCGTGATCGGCACGGTGCCCACGCGCAGCTCGAGCTTCTGACCGTTGCGCTGCACCAGCGCCGCCGCCGCGCGGGAGAGGAGGCCGCGCAGGAGCTGGGCCTCGCGCACGCGGCGGTGCGCGCGCTGGCCGGCCTCGCCGCGCAGGAGCGAGTCGGGCTGGGCCGAGAAGAGGCGCTCGACGTCCTCGTAGCGGCGCTCGGCCCAGGCCGGCTGCGCCTGCGCCTCGAGCTCGTCGAACAGGCGCGCGGCATCCTGCTCGGCGAGCTGGTTCTCCCGCGCGTCGAGCTCGCGCTGCCGGGTCACGGCCGCTTCGAGCGCGTAGTGCGGCAGCCCGATCGGCATGCGCTCGGCGCTCGTGCCGCGCCGCGCCAGCTCCAGCTCGAAGTCGCGCTCGAGCGCGGCGGCCGCCTCGCTGGTGCGGCGCTCGTCGAGCGCGCGCGCGAGCTCGTCGGCGCGCGTGCCGAGCCAGGCCACGAGCTCCTTGTCGGTGCGCGCCCAGCCCTCCTCGAGCGCCTTGCGCCGCGCGTCGGCGCGCTTGCGCAGCGCCTCGCGACCGCGCTCGAGCAGGTGCGGCTCCAGACCGCGCGTCTCGGCGCGCGGCTGTCAGCGAGCAGCCGCTCGGGCGCGCGCGCCACCAGCTCGCGCGCGGACTTCCAGTCGCCCTGGTGCTCGAGCTCGTCGCACTGCGGCAGCAGCACCTCGCTGACGTAGCGGTCGAGCTCGTCGGTGAAGGCCTCCTCGGCCTCGTCGTGCGCCGCGGCGACGCGCGCGAGCTGCGCCCGCTGCCAGGCTCGAGCTCGCTGCCCTGCTTCTCGGGCAGCGCGCGCGGGCTTCCCCGACGCGCGAGAGCTCGCTCTGCGGGCTGCGCGCGGCGAGCTGGCGCCTCGCCGAGTCGCGCGCCGCGAGCAGGCCGCCGATCTCGGTCTCGCGCTCGCGCTCGAAGGCGCCGAGCTCGCTCTCCAGGCGCGAGACCAGCCGTCCACGCACCGGCTCCAGGCGCTCGCGCGCGCGCTGCGCCGAGCGGCTCGGAGGCCGCCAGTCGCTCGCACTCGGCCAGGGCCGCGGCGGACCCGTCGCCGACCCGTCGTCGACGGCGCGCGCCAGCCGCTCAGCGGGTCGTCGGCGGTGGAGCTGCGCCCCGCGTCCTCGGCCGGGCGCAGCGCGCGCCAGCCCAGCCCGATCGCGCCGGCGGCGAGCAGCACGCCGCCCGCGACCGCCAGCCACAGGCGCGGACCGGCGAGCGGCCGGCGCTCGAGCGGGTCGAGGCCGCGCGCGCTGCTGCGCGGGGCGCGGCGCTCGCGCAGGCGCTCGAGGTCGCTGAGCAGCTCGCTCGGATCGCGGTAGCGCGCCTGCTTGTCGCGCGTCAGGCACTTGCGCAGCACGAGCACGAAGCCGTTGGAGAGCTCGCCGGCGTGCTCGCGCGGATCGCCGACGCGCTCGTAGAGCACGCTGGAGAGGATCTCGGCCACGCTCTCGCCGCGGAAGGGCGTGCGGCCGGTGACCGCGTGGTACATCGTCGCGCCCAGCGACCACAGGTCGCTCTGCACGTCCGCGCTGGCGGGATCGCGCGCCTGCTCGGGGCTGATGTAGTGCGGCGTCCCCAGCGTGCCGCCGCTCTTGGTCAGCACGGGGTCCTTCTCGTCGTAGGCGAGACCGAGGTCGACCAGCAGCGGGCGGCCGCCGCGCTCGATCAGGATGTTGGCCGGCTTGATGTCGCGGTGCACGACGCCGCACTCGTGCGCGTGCGCCAGCGCCTCGCAGAGCGGGATGAAGATGCGCAGCGCCTCGCGCTCGGAGAGCGGGCGCTCGGCGATGCGCTCGGCCAGCGAGAGCCCGTCGACGAGCTCCATCGCGTACCACAGCTGGCCGCCGACGTCGCCCATGTCGATGGCCGAGATGATGTTGGGGTGCGCGAGCTTGGCGGTCAGGCGCGCCTCGCGCTGCATGCGCCGCAACGCGCTGGCGCTGCCGACGAGCTCCTGGTGCAGCACCTTGAGCGCGACCACGCGGTCGACCGAGGTCTGGCGCGCGCGGTACACGACGCCGGTCGCGCCGCGACCGACGATGCCCTCGATGCGGTAGCCGGGGATCGCCGGCAGCTCGCGCGGCTTCTTCAGCGGCTCTTGAACCATTGCCTCCACGCCGCGTCGGCGTCCTTCCACGACAGGCGCACCGCGGCCTGGAACGCGGCCTCGTAGCAGGCCTCGCGCAGGTGCACGTTGGGCAGCACGCGGTTGGGCGCGGGCGGCGCGGCCTTGCGCAGCTCGTCGTGGAAGGCGCGCAAGGCGCCGGGACCGTGGCCCTCGATCCACTCGACGATCGCCATCGAGGCCGTGATGTCGGCCAGCGAGAGCTCGTCGAACTGGCGCGAGGCGAGTTCGTCGAAGGGCGGGATCGAGTCCTTCGCCAGCGCGCCGCGCAGCGCATCGCGCCAGGCGCCCGAGCGCATGCTCTTGCCGTCCATGGCCGCGGGCGGCGCGCCCTTCTTCAGCACCTTGGTGTCGGGCACGGGCCCCTTGCCGACGCCGCCGGTGCCCTCGCCCGGGATCGGCTTCTCGACCAGCTCGCCCTTGCAGAAGACCAGGTTGATCCCGTGCGTGCGGAACTCGGTCAGGCTGGCGATGCCCTCCTCGTACCAGGGCGGCAGGAGGCGCCCGTCGTAGCCGAGCCGGTTGGCGAGCAGGTGTCCCCAGTGGTGGTAGCAGTGCCCCTCGATGTCGGGCAGCGAGCGGCCCCACTGGCGCGCGGAGGAGAGCGCGATCGGATCCCAGTAGACGAAGCCGAAGGCCTTCTGCACGGCCGTGCTCCAGTTGGGCGGGATCGACTGCGTCAGCGAGGCGAAGTGCGCGACGCTGTCGAGGTAGCTCTCGTTCCTGCTCCACACGTACAGCTCGGCCAGGCGCCCGCCGAAGAGCTCGATCCCGCCCGGCGCGCGGAAGGTCGCGTCGAACCAGGCGCGGCCCTTCTTCGCGCCGGCGACGATCGTCGCGAGCTCGGACTCGGGGTACGTGCCGGTCACGAGCACGTCGTCGCCCAGCACGCTGGTCAGCGGCAGCTTGAGCAGCGTCTCGACGCGCGCCGCGTCGGTGCGCGCCAGCGCCTCCGCGCGCGGCAGCCACTGTTCGCCGAAGAGCTCCAGGCCCTTCCTGCGCTGCGCCTCCTCGAAGGGCAGCCACTTGCCCTCGAGCAGCACCTCGTTCTTCTCGTAGTGCGCCTTCTCCTCGGGCGTGACCCACTGTTCCTTCCAGCGCACGAAGCCCTTGGCCAGCATCTCGGCCTCGGCGTCGGCGGCCGCGCGCTTGTCGCGCTCGGCGGGCGTCAGCCACTCGCCCTTGTAGGCGACCTTGCCGAAGAAGGTGTTCGCGCCGGCGTGCTTGGGATCGAGCTCGAGCACGCGCTTCATCGCCTGCTTCGCCTCCGCGCGCATCTTCTTCTTGTCGGCCCACTGGCCGAGCTCGAAGAACTCCTCGACCTTGCGCGCGGCCTGGAAGCGCTGCGCGAACTCCTGCTCGCTGGTCAGGCCCTTCTCGACGTGGTCGACGTCGGCAGCGGGGAACTCGAAGTCGCCGAAGCTGGTCTGGATCTTGACCTTCTGCGCGTCCTGCGCGGTGACCGTGCCCTCGATGCGCCGGCCGTCCTTGAGCACCAGCACGTCCGCGCAGAGCGCCAGGCACAGGAGCACAGAGGCGCACAGGGCGCGCACGCCGGCTCGGGCTCGACGGATCATCAGGGGGAGTCTAGCACCGTGACCGGACGCGGAAACCGACTCACTGCCCGCGCGTGCGCTCCAGGATGCGCCCGAGCAGGCCGCGCCAGGCCTCGGCGTGCGCGCCGCGCACGTGCGGCGCCTCGATGCGGATCGCCGAGGCCCGTTGTCCGGGATCGCCGGCGAGCTCGATCAGCAGCGCGGGCTCGCGCGGGCCGAGCGGTCCGGCCCAGGTCGCCAGGTGCCCGAGCACCGGCTCGGCGCTGGCGGCGAGACGGTCGACGGCCAGCGCCCAGCCCTGCGCGTCGCCGAGCATGCGCGTCGTGCGGCCGCTGGCGGAGTAGCCCTCGGCCGCGAGCGCGCTCTCGAGGCTGCTGCGCGTGGCCTCGATGCCCTGCGGCAGGCCGGCCGCGACGCTCAACGCCGTGGAGGGCTCGCCCGGCGCCGCGCTGTCGTGCGTCACCAGCAGCGCGCCGATCGGCAGGCTGCCGAGCAGCCCGCACGCGCTGATGCACGCTCCCTCGCAGGCCCAGCGCCAGCAGCCGTTCCAGCTCCAGCCGTAGCGGCGCGTCCAGACCAGCACGACCGGCGCGAGCAGCACGAGCAGGATGCCGTAGGCGACGCTGGGAACGCGCTCGCCCTCGGCGATCTCGGTCTCGGGCACCTCCGCGCGCGACTCGAGCCTGCAGGCGCGGATGCGCTGCGGGAGCGCGAGCAGCGAATCGTCGCCCTCGCGCGCCTCTCCCGCGACCAGGCCGGCCAGCTGCGCGACGCGCTCGCCCCCCGGTTCCGCGGCCGACTCGCCGCGCAGCGGTGCGCGCTCGATCAGCGCCGCGCCCACGCCCAGCGCGCCCAGGGCCAGCAGCAGGAAGGCCGAGAGGGCGCGCGCGGAACGCCCCGGCGCCGGCGCGCGGCGCAGCTCCTCGCGCAGCCGCGGCGCGAGGCCGCGCTGCAGGTGCAGCGCGAGCGCCAGCGAGAGCACCAGCGTGCTCGCCACCGGCCCGAGCCAGCCCCAGCCGTGCGTGAAGAGCGGCAGCACCCAGCCCGCGATCGCGACGAGCACCGGCAATGCCGCGCGGCGCGCGAACGAGCGCGCGGGAGCGGGCAGCGGCGCGGGACGCGCGGAGGGAACGGCGGAGCTCAGCGCCGGGAGGTCGACCAGCAGCACCACCAGCGCGGCCACCAGCGGCGCGTGCGCGCGCGTCGGGGGGAGGATGCAGGCCAGCACGACCAGCAGCGTGCCCACGAGCAGCACCGCGTCCGCACGCAGTCGCGCGGAGGGAGCCGGCGCGAGCTGCGCCAGCTCCGCCCGTCCGCTCTGCGCCAGGCGCCAGGCCTCGAAGGCGAGCAGCGCGAGCAGCCCGCGCACGACCCAGGGCTCGGCCGAGGCCGCCGCGCCGGCGCCGAGCACGGGCGCGGAGAGGAGCTGGTCGCCGACGAGGCAGGCCAGGGCGCCCACACAGGCGCTCCCGCCCAGCACGGCCCGCAGCGCGGCCCCGCGCCGGTCGTGGCGGAAGAACCAGGCCGAGCCGACCAGCACGCCCAGCACGAGCAGGCCGTAGCCGAGCTCGACGAGCTCGGCCTCGCCCCGCGCCAGCGCCAGCGCGCGCGTGGCGATCGCGAGCACCAGCGCGCCGGGCCAGAAGCACAGCGTCCAGGCCAGCGAGGGCACGCGCGCGGAGCGCAGCGTGCCGCGCGCGCTGCGGCCCAGGCGCTCGATGCGCGTCTTGAGCTCGGTCGCGTGCTGGTAGCGCTTCTCGGGCTCGCGCTCGAGGGCGCGCAGCACGACCTCGTCGAAGCGCGCATCGACCGCGGCGCGGCGCGAGGGCGGCTCGAAGCGACCCAGCGGCAGCTCGCCGGTGACGAGCTCGTAGAAGACCACGCCCAGCGAGTAGATGTCGGCGCGGTGGTCGACGTGGCGCGAGCCGGTCAGCTGCTCGGGCGCCATGTACTGCGGCGTGCCCATCGACTGCTGCGTGCGCGTCAGCGAGGGCGCGCCGAGCGCCTCCCCCACGACCTTGGCCAGGCCGAAGTCGGCGATCTTGACGCGGCCGCGCGTGTCGACGAGCACGTTCTCGGGCTTGATGTCGCGGTGCACGACGCCCTGCTCGTGCGCGTACTCCAGCGCCTCGCAGATCTGGCGCACGATCGAGAGCACGCGCGCGAGGTCGAGCTCGCCCGCGCGCAGGAGCTCGCGCAGGTTGACGCCCTCGACGTACTCCATCAGCAGCCAGCAGCGCCCGCCGCTGCGGCCCGAGTCGTGGATGCCGACCACGCTGGGGTGCGCCAGCCGCGCCAGCGCCTGCGCCTCGCGCTCGAAGCGCGCGGCGAAATCGCTCTCGTCGCCCGGGCGCGGCGTCAGGATCTTGAGCGCGACCCAGCGGCCGAGCGCGCGCTGGCGCGCCTTGTACACCGAGCCCATGCCGCCCTGGCCGAGCAGCTCGACGATCTCCAGCTCGGGGAAGAGCGGCGCGATCTCCGCCAGCTCGGGAGCGGCGGGCGGCGCGCGCCTGCCGTCGGGCGTGTCGAGCTCGGCGTCCGACTCCTGCAGCGCCTGCTCGAGCAGGCAGCGCGGACAGCAGCGGCCCTGCGCGGCCGTCGGGGCGAGCGGAGCCGCGCAGCGCGCGCAGATCGTCGAGCTCGGGGGGGTCGCGCTCACGCCGAGCAAGCTAACGCCCGCCGGGGACGCTGTTACCGGGAAAAGAGAGGGCCGAGGGCGGTCGGACGTCCAGGCTCGAGCCACAGCAGGCGCGGAGCCAGTCCGGCTGCGTCGAAGGCGCGCTCGATGTCGCCGCGCGATTCGCTGAAGTGCGCCCAGCCCTCGTAGTGCAGCGGCACGAGCGTCGCGCGCTCGAACGCGCGCGCGAAGACGACGCCCTCCTCGGCCGTGAACGTCAGCGGCGCGGGCCCCGCCGCCGCGACGCGCGCCGCGCCCATGCACAGGAGCGCCCATCCGACGCGGAAGCGCCGGGCGACCTCGGCCACGCCCTCGTACCAGACGGTGTCGCCCGAGAAGTAGAGCGCGTCCCGGAGCGTCTCGTGCTCGAGCACGAAGCCGATCACGGGCCCGCGGTCGCCACCCGCGGGTCCATGGCGCGCGGGCGTCGCGCTGACGCGCAGCCTCGAGCCGTCCGCCAGCGCGAGCTCGTGGCTCTGCCAGGGCGCCAGCCCGCGCGCGGGCACACCCAGCCGCTCGGCGCCGGCCGCGGTGGTCAGCACGCAGCCGGCCGAGGCGACGAGCTCGCGGCCGGCGCTGTCGAGGTTGTCGAAGTGGTGGTCGTGGCTGAGCAGCACCAGATCGACGCGGCCCAGGCGCTCGCGCGGGAGCGCCGGCCCCTGCGTCTTGTGCAGCGTGTACGTCGCCGCGCGGTAGTCGCCGCCGGCCGGATCGAAGGTCGGATCGGTGACGATGCTCGATCCGCCCAGCTCGAGGAGCAGCGTCGGCCCGCCGATGTACGTCAGTTGCATGCGATGCTCCCCGGGACGTGCGCTGCGCACCGACTGCGGCTCAGCGCGAGAAGGTCTCGAACAGCGCGCGCAGCTCCTCCTCGACCTCCTCGGCGCTGGAGACGGTCTGTGCCACCTCCTCGCGCAGGATCTCGCGGTAGCGCTTGCGCAGCCGGTGCAGCGTGACGCGCAGGGCCTGCTCGTTCATCTTCAGCGCGCGCGCGGCCTCGGAGCCGGGGACCTCGCGGCTGGTGTCGCCCAGGCGCTCGCGCAGCGCGCGGAAGAGCGTGCCGCGGTTCTTGGCCTCGTACTCCTGCTCCAGTCGCGTCAGCGTGCGCTCGAGCAGCGCCGCGGCCCAGGCACGCTCGAAGACGCGCTCGGGCGTCTCGTCGCTGGCGGGCTCGAGGCGGAAGCGCTCCTCGGCCGAGAGCCAGTCGATCGAGAGCTGGCGCTCGCCGCCGCCGCGCTTGAGCGCGCGCTCGCGCTCGCGCAGGTGCCCGAGGAAGTTCGAGAGCGAGGCCAGCAGGAACGAGCGGAAGCGTCCCCGCGCGGGATCCGCGGCGAGGATCGCCTCGCGCTCGAGCAGGTCGGCGAAGAAGGCCTGCACGTGCTCCTGCGCGTCCTGTTCGCTCGCGCCGCGCCGGCGCAGGAAGGCGTAGAGCGGATACCAGTAGAGCTGGCACAATTCGCCCAGCGCGGCGCGCGCCGGCTCGGAGCGGCCCTGCGCGGCGGCGACGAGGCTCCAGCGCGTGGGCGCGAAGCCCGGCGTCGGAGCGGGGGTCGAGGGGTCGGCCTGGTCCATCTGGGTGTCCCAGGGTACAGCCTGGGGAGCGGCGAGTTTCGATTCCCGCCCGCGCCCAGTGGAAGATCCGCCTGCGCATGTTCGTCAGTGGCTCCGCAGGGAAGCTCGACCCGGTCGAGATCGAGCGCGACGACCGGTGCGATCTGGGCAAGTGGATCCAGTCCGAGCGCACGAGGCTCGCCGAGGAGCGAAGACTCCGCGCGCTGCTCGCTGCAGACGGTCAAGGCGATCAACGCGATCGCGCGCGACTGCGCGGCCTGAGCCGGGCCCGCGACGCGCGCCTGCTCAGGAAGGCTCGGCCACGTCGGCCGGCGTGCTCTCCTCGCCCTTGGCCGAGAGTCCGTACTTCTCGAGCTTGCGCTGCAACGCGAACCGGCTGATGCCCAGCTCGCCCGCCGCGCGGCTCTTGTTGCCGCCGGCGGCCGTCAGCGCGGCCTCGATCGAGCGCTTCTCGAGATCCGCGACCGCGGCGCGGATGTCGCCGGTGGACTCGGGCGGGTGCGCGGGTCCGCCGACGCGCAGGCTGCGGCGCTCGATCACCGAGCGCGAGAGGTGCTCCAGGCGCACCTCGCCCTGTGCCAGCACGACCAGCCGGCGCATCTCGTTCTCGAGCTCGCGCACGTTGCCCGGCCAGTCGTGCGCCACGAGCGCGGCCAGCACCTCGTGCGGCAGGAGCGGCACGGGCCGTCCGGCCTCGCGCGCCGCGCGCGCGAGCAGGTGCTCGGCCAGCAGCGCGATGTCCTCGCGGCGCTCGCGCAGCGCCGGCAGGCGCAGGCTGAGCACGTTGACGCGGTAGTAGAGGTCCTCGCGGAAGCGGCCCTCGCGCACGAGCTCCTCCAGGTCGCGATGGCTGGCGCACAACAGGCGCACGTTGACCTGGATGCGCTGGTCGCTGCCGACCGGGCGGAACTCGCCCTCCTGCAGCACGCGCAGGAGCTTCTTCTGCATCTCGGTCGACATGTCCCCGATCTCGTCGAGGAACAGCGTGCCGCCGTCGGCCTGCTCGACCAGGCCCTTCTTCTGCTTGTAGGCGCCGGTGAACGCGCCCTTGGAGTACCCGAAGAGCTCGCTCTCGAGCAGCGAATCGGGCAGGGCGGCGCAGTTCTCGGTGACGAAAGCCGCCGCGGCGCGCGCGCCGTTGAAGTGGATCGCGCGCGCGATCAGCTCCTTGCCCGTGCCGCTCTCGCCCTGGATCAGCACCGGCAGGTCGGACTCGATCAGGCGGTCGAGCTGCTGGAAGACGCGCCGCATCGAGTCGGACGCGCCGACGATCGCCGTGTAGTCGTAGCGGCCGCGCTCGACGGCCAGCTCCTGGCGCACGACGGCGAGCTCCGCGTCGCGGTCGCGCACCTTGCGTCCGAGCTGCTCGTTCAGGAGCTCGATCTGCCGCCGCGACTGCTCCAGGCGCAGCGTGCGCTCGCGCAGCTCCTCGACCTTGCGCGCGTTGCGGATCGCGATCGCGGCCTGGTTGGCGAAGAGCTCGAGCAGCGCCAGGTCGGCCTCGGTGAAGGCGTTCTGCTGCAGCCGGTTGTCGACGTACAGCACGCCCTCGGCCGCCTCGCCGATCACGATCGGGATGCAGACCACCGAGCGCAGGCGCAGGTCCTCGACGCTGGCCATGCCGTTGAAGCGCTCGTCGCGCGCGGCATCGACCGAGAGCAGGGCCTTGCGCTGCTCGAAGCAGGCGCGAGCGATGCCCTGCGAGAGGCGCGAGCTGGGGATCGGGATGTCGGCGCCGTCGAAGCTGCGGGCCAGGCGCACGTCGAGGGCCTGCAGGAGGTCGCCCTTGCCCTCGGTGCGGCTGGAGGCGAGCAGCAGGAAGCCGCGCTCGCCCTTCACCAGCGTCAGCGCCGAATCGACGATCAGGCGCAGCAGCGCCGCGAGGTCGGTCTCCCGCGCCAGCTCGCGTGTGATGCGCGCGAAGACCACGAGGTTGTCGCGCTCGGCGCGCGCGTCGCCGGTCAACGTGCGCAGGCCGACCGGCACCTCCTCGTCGGCGACGGCCTCGGACTCGCTCTCCAGGCGCTCGAGCACGAGGCGGATGCCGCCGATCTGCACGCGGTCGCCGACGGCGAGCTGGCGACGATCGACGCGCGTGCCGTTGACCTGCGTGCCGTTGGCCGAACCCAGATCGGTCAGCCAGACGCCCTCCGGTCCGCGCTCGATGCGGCAGTGGTAGCGCGAGACGAGCGTGCTGTTGAGTCGGATGTCGTTGTCGAGCGCGCGCCCGATGGTCACCAGATCGCGTTGGAAGGCGAGTTCGGAACGGGTTCCGTCCTCGTGGATGGAGAACAACATGTCCGTGGGGGTACCCTGGTCGGGCCAGGGCGGATAGGCTGCGGGGAGCTGGGGCACCCACCCCCTGGTGTGAAAGCGCACAGGAGGCTGCCCCTCTATCCCCGCCACGTGTTCGGTTACCGCACAGGTCCTGAGGAAAGCCCGCGGCATGAGCCCCAAGCCTTGGTACCACAAAGGTTTGCGATTTGACTGCCAGCGCTGCGGAAGGTGCTGCACGCAGCGGGGCGAGCACACCTTCGTCTACTTGACCGGGGCCGACCTCACCCGCCTGGCGGACTCGATGGGCCTGGCGGAGGCGGCCTTCGTCGGGCGCTTCTGTGAGCACGTCGAGGGGCGCCTGACGCTGCGGACCGACACCCGGCGCTGCATCTTCCAGGACGAGTCCGGCGCCTGCAGCGTGTACGACGCGCGCCCGCACCAGTGCCGCAGCTGGCCCTTCTGGCGCGAGAACCTCGAGCGCGCGGCGTGGGAGCGCGACGTCGTGCCGCTCTGCCCCGGCGCGGGCCAGGGGACCCTGCACAGCGCCGAGGAGATCGAGGCGATCGCGCGAGACGACGAGGAGTGGTACGCGCAGCCCTGAGCGCGCGCATTCAGCCGTCGAAGCGCGCGCGCAGGTGGCGCGGCAGCAGCGGGCACGCGCTCGCACTCGCGCCGAAAAGGCGCTTGCGCACGGCCGCGACGAGCACGTAGGCGAGGTCGCGCAGCGGCCGCGGCACGAGCCAGGCGACGCAGGCCGCGACGCGCCACACGCCGCCCAGGCGCTGCAGCACGTGCAGCACGGCGGCCGAGCGCACCAGGATGCGGCCGTCCGCGCGGCGCACGACGATTGAATCGGGAAGGTGCGCGCGCTCCGACTCGGGGATCAGCCTGCGCACGCTCTCGCCCGCGAGCGGCGCGAAGCGGAACGCAGAGCCGCTGGCGTCCTCGGCCAGCACCAGGCGCACGAACCCGTGGCACAGCGCGCAGCTGCCGTCGAAGAAGAGCTGCTCGCTCGCACGCGCAGCGCGGGGCGGGATCCAGGACGGATCGAAGCTCGCCGCGAGCGCCAGCCAGAGGTACGCGCGCGAACCCTCCTTGCCCTCCTCGCCGCTGACGTAGATCGCCGCCAGGAAGAACGCGGCCCACCACCAGCCCAGCGCGGGCCGGCGCAGCAGCAGCGGCAGCAGCGCGCCGATCACGCCGAGCAGCACGAGCCAGGGCTCGAGCTCGCCGACCTCCAGCGCGCGCGTCGCGTCGAGCATCACGCCGTTGCGCGGCAGCAGCACGTACACGCCGGCGGCGAAGAGCGCGAGGAAGCGTCCGTGCGCGATCCAGCCGGGCAAGCTCCAGTTGCCGCCCGGATCCGCACGGCCCGCGACGGAGAGCGCGCCGTAGGGCGCGGCGGGAACGCAGGCCTGCAGCAGCAGCAGCGGCAGCACGATCCAGTCCAGGTGCCAGGGATCGGGGGGAACCCCGCGCTGCGTCCAGAGCACGGCGAGGAGCGCCGCCGCCGGCCGATCGTGCCAGCCCAGCCCGAGCAGGATCGAGGCCGTCAGCCCGAGCGTTCCGACCGGTCGCAGCGGTCCTTCCGCAGGCCAGACCACGCCTGCGAAGTGCAGCGCGAGCCAGAGCGCGAAGCCCGCACGCCAGAGGCTCTCCTCGAGCCCGGTGCGCGCGCGCGGGCGCGGTCGGCTCAGGGGCGGGCTCAGCATCCGCGGTACCGGGGCTTGCGCTTCTCGGCGAAGGCCGCGAGCGCCTCGAGGCGGTCCTCGGTCGGCAGCACGCGCTCGTAGCAGCGCGCCTCGATCTCCAGCCCGCGCGCGAGCGGCTCCTCGCAGCCCGTGTCGATCGCTGCCTTGGCCGCGCGCACCGCGACCGGTCCGTTCTCCGCGATCGCGCGTGCGAGCTCGAGCGCCGTCTCGCGCAGGCGGCCGGCCGGCGCGACGCGGTTGACCAGGCCGATGCGCTCGGCCTCGAGCGCGTCGAGCTTGCGCCCCGTCAGGATCAGGTCCTTCGCGCGCGCACGGCCGATCAGTCGCGGCAGGCGCTGCGTCCCGCCCGCACCGGGGATGATCGCCAGCGTGGTCTCGGTCAGCCCCAGCTGCGCGTGCGCCGCCGCGATGCGCAGGTCGCAGGAGAGCGCGAGCTCGGTGCCTCCGCCGAAGGCGAGGCCGTTGAGCACCGCGATCGTCGGCTGCGGCAGTCGCTCGACGTCGTCCATCGTGCGACGGATGTTGCGCACGAAGAGCGGCACGCGCTCGGCGGGCATCGTCTTGCGCTCCTTGAGGTCCGCTCCGGCACAGAAGGCCTTGTCGCCCGCGCCCGTGATCAGGATCGCGCGGATCGAGAGGTCCTCGCGCAGCTCCTCGCACAGCGTGCGCAACCGCCGCAGCGTCGGGAACGAGAGGCAGTTCATCACCTCTGCGCGCTGGATCGTCAGCCAGACCAGGTCGTCCTCGCGCGTGCAGGAGACGAGCTCGGGCTGGTCGGGGACGTCGGGCGGGAAATCGGCCAGGACCTGGTGCGCCATGCGCGCGATGCTAGCGAGCGCGGGGAGACGGCACTATCGGCGCGCGCGGCAGCCGAGGAGCCCTCGCTGCACCTCGCTCGCGGCAGCGCTCCTCGGCTGGTGGGAATCCGGCATTGGAAATAGGATCAGACAGACTCCAGGTTCCGTTCGGGCTTCCCGGACCGGCACGTGGGCCTTCCCGTCGCAGCTCCCCCCATGCACCGAGCCCGCCTGATCCGCGCACTCGCGCTCCCCCTGACTCTCTGCCTCGCCCAGGAACCGGCCTCCAGCTCGCCGCAGCGGTCGAGTCCGGGACGAGCCCCGGCCCCGGCGCAGTCCTGGTCGGCCGAGGGCGACGGATTCCGCATCGCGCTGCAGGACTACCACCTGACGGCTCGTGTCGATGCACGCGGCCTGCGGGTCGAGGCCGATCTGGCCTGGGCGAGGACTCGGAACGAACGCACAGCCGTCCGCGTGCGCAGCCTCTCGTTCGGTCGCGGCGAGTCGTGCGAGCTGCTGGCCCCGGCGACGCCCGAACAGGCCGGGGATCGCATCGAGTTGCGGCACGAGGGCCTGGTCGAGTGGTATCGCACCGCGGATCTGGGCATCGAGCAGGGCTGGACGATCACGAACGCCCCGCCGGCGCAGCCGGGTCTCCCGCTGTGCATCGGGCTCGAGTTCGAGGGGCTCGCCCCGCAGGTCAGCGACGACGGCCTGTGCATCCGCCTCGTCGATGAGCGCGCCCAGGTGAAGCTGCGCTTCTCGGGCCTGATCGCCACCGATGCCGAGGGCAGACGCCTCGCCGCGCGCTTTGGGATCGGCGCGCAGGGACTGGGCGTCCTGGTCGCGGACTCCGGCGCCACCTACCCGATCACGGTCGACCCGGTGCTCGGCCCCAACGTCTGGTCCTTCGAATCGGACCAGACCGGCGCCGGGCTCGCGAGCGCGTGCGCAGCCGGCGACGTCAACGGGGACGGCTACGGCGACCTGCTCGTCGCTGCGCAGGGCTACGACACCGGCGCAGGCGCGGATGCCGGGATGGCGTGGGTGTTCTACGGCTCCGCGAGCGGGCTCGCCGTGCTCCCGAGCTGGTCGAGCTCCGGCCCCAACCAGGCCGGCGCCCTGTTCGGGTCCTCCGTGACGCCGCTGGGCGACGTCAACGGCGACGGCTACGACGATCTCGCGATCGCGGCTCGCCGGTACTCCAACGGACAATCGCACGAAGGAGCGCTGTTCGTCTACCTCGGCGGCGCCCTGGGACTGCAGTCGACCCCGTTCTGGACGCTCGAGAGCGACCTCGTCGACGAGCAGATCGACGCGGCCTTCTACCTCGGCGACGTCAACGGCGACGGGAAGGACGATCTGGGGACCGTCAGCAACGCGGTCAACTCGGCCGTCGCGACGGTCAAGGTCTACCACGGCGCGGCGACGCCGCCGCTCGCTGCGAGCTGGTCGATCACCGCGGCCTCGCTGGGGCTCGCCGCGGCGGACTTCACCAACCTGCGCCTGGTCGGTGCCGGCGACGTCGATGCGGACGGCTACGACGACGTGATCCTCTCCTGCGATCACGGCCAGGCTCCCCCGCAGCGCGTCTACCTCTTCCGCGGATCCGCGAGCGGGCTCTCCACCTCGCCCAGCTGGAGCGCGACCACGCCGAGCAGCGCACCGCAGTCGCTGGGCTGGTGCGGCGCGCTGGGCGACGTCAACGGCGACGGCTACGCCGACATCGTCGTCACCGATCTCGACTATCCCGCGAACCCGGGCGGGGCCGCCTTCCTCTACTTCGCCGATCCCCTGGCGCATCCGGGCACCGTCTTCGCGAGCACGCCGACGCAGACGATCCAGGGGACCTCGGGCTTCGGCCAGAACGCGGGCTCCTTCGCCGCCGACGTCAACGGCGACGGCTTCAGCGACCTGATCGCCGCCGACTTCGGAACCGGAGAGGGCCACGTCTACCTCGGCGGCGCCAGCGGCGTCAGTCCGACGGCGTCGTACACGCTGACCGGACCGCAGGCCGGCAGCAGCTTCGGCTCGAACGCGGGCACGGCCGGCGACGTCGACGGCGATGGCATCTCGGACGCGTTCTTCGTCGACCCCGGCCGCGATCACCCCCAGGCCGACGAGGGCGCCGTGTACGTGTACTACGGCCAGAGTCCCGACACGGTCCTGAACACGCCCAGCGCGCCCTTGCATCCCGCGGCGATGAGCGGAACGACCACGTCGCGCTTCGGCTCGTCGCTGAGCGCATCCGGCGACGTCAACGGCGACGGGTTCAGCGATCTGCTGGTCGGCTCGCCGGAGTTCGACAACAGCTTCGGCGATGCGGGCAAGGCCGAGTTGCACCTGGGCTCGAAGGACGGTGTCGGAACGAGCAGCGTCTGGGCGATCGAGGGACAGGGCGCTGGCCGCAAGCTCGGCACGGCGGTCGCGTTCGCCGGCGATGTCGACGACGACGGCTTCGGCGACGTGCTCGTCGGCGAGCCGAACTTCACCGGCACCTTCTCGAACCAGGGACGCTTCCAGCTCTTCCGCGGCAACGCCAGCGGCCTGCTCGGGAGCACGCCCGCGTTCACGTTCTCGCCCGGGGAGCCCGGCGCGCTGCTCGGCACGTCCCTCGCGACCGCGGGCGACATCAACGGCGACGGGCTGGCGGATGTGATCGTCGGAGCTCCGGGAGCCCACGCGGGCCAGTCCGACCGCGGGGCCGCGTACGTCTTCTACGGCAAGCGCAGCGCGCCGTACCTGGTCGTCGGACCGGTGCTCGACGCGGGTGTGGCGGGAGCGCGCTTCGGCACGGCGGTCTCCATCGCAGGCGACGTCGACGGCGACGGCTTCAGCGACGTGCTCGTCGGCGCGCCGCGCGGAGGGAACCTGCTCGAGGAGGGCATCGCGTACCTGTACGCCGGCTCGATCGCGGGTCTGGGCACGAGCCCGAACTGGAGCTACGTCCCCGGGGTCGCCGGAGCGCACTTCGGGAGCTCCGTGTGCGCCGCGGGCGACGTCAACGGGGACGGGCTCTCGGACATCCTCGTCGGAGCACCCGAGTACCGGCATGCGAGCGGCGGAGCCTTCGTCTTCCGCGGCAAGACGGGCGCGCCGCCGAACATCGCCGTTCCGCCGCTGGCGATCCTGTCGGGCAATGCCGGAACCGATCTCGCACCGGCGATCCACCACGGGACCGCGTTCCATCCAGTGTTCGTCGCACTCGGGGATCTGAACGCCGACGGGAACTCCGATGCCGTGGCCCTCACCGGATCGGGCAGCGGCTACTCCGTGCTGCTCGGCGACGGACTCGGTGGACTGAGTGCGCACGTCGAGTACCCGAGCCTGACCCTGGCGACCAACTTCGCGCTCGGCGACTTCAACTCGGACGGGCGACTGGATCTCGTCCAGACGGGACTGGCCTCGGGGTTCGTGAACAAGCTGGCGCTTCAGCTCGGCAACGGGGCCGGCGGTTTCGGCGCAGCCACCACGTTCACGATCCCGGCGGCGGGCCCGCTCGCGCTCGGCGATGTGAACGCGGATGGCAAGCTCGACGTCGTGGTCGCGGGCGGTGGCCTGGGAAACAGCACGATGGTCGTGCTGCTCGGCAACGGCAGCGGCGGATTCCCCTCCATCAGCAGCTTCAGCCTGGGCAGCACGGCCAGGTGGATCGCGATCGGGGACGTGAACCACGATTCCACGCTGGACCTGGTGGTCGCGATCTGGAACCCGTCCGGGCTCGTGACCGTCCTGCCGGGGAACGGGGCCGGTGGCTTCTCGATCGGAGCGTCGTACCCGGTCGGACAGTACGCGCAGTACGTCACCCTGGCCGACCTGAACGCAGACGGGAACAAGGACATCGTCACGGCCAACAACGACGCGACGAAGCCCGTCTCCGTGCTGCTCGGCAATGGCGTCGGCGGGTTCGGCACGGCGGTCCACTACAACGTCGGCAACGCCTGCAGCTGCTACCCCATGGCCGTCGAGGCCGCTGACGTCGACTCAGATGGCAAGCTCGACCTGGTCACCGCGACGGTGGTCACGAACACGGTCTCGGTCCTGCCCGGAGACGGACTCGGCGGGTTCTCTGCGCCGATCAACTACGCGGCCGAGCTCGCGCCGAACGCGATCGCGGTCGGAGACCTCAACGGCGACGGCGCGCCGGACATCGTCGACGCGAACCAGAACTCGGACAGCCTCTCGGTCTTCCTCGGCCAGGCCGGCCGCTTCGGCGCCGCGCTCGCGTCGGCAGGGGATCTCAACGGGGATGGCTTCTCCGACATCGCCGTCGGTGCCCCGTCGTTCAACGCAGGACAGCTGGGACAAGGACGCTTCTGCGCCTTCCTCGGCGCCTCGAGCGGCGTCGTGACGACGCCCGCCTACGTGCAGAACGGCACGACGGCCGGCGGCAACCTCGGCGGCGGGATCGCCTCCGCGGGCGACCAGGACGGCGACGGGTACAGCGACCTCGTCGTCGGCGGGCCCGGGCTGGGCAGCGCCAGCGGGGGCCTCGTGCTGCGCGAAGGAGGCACGAGCGGCGGGAACGTGCTCGCGAGCCAGCAGCGACGCAGCAACGACCTCTTCGCGATCCAGCACCTGTGCCTGGCCGACTCGACGGTCAACACGCTGCTCAAGGGCAGCGCGAAGACCTATCTCAACGTGCCCTCGACCGTCGCGGGCCGCGAACGCATCCGCCTGGAGTGGGAGCTCAAGCGCATGCCGCTGCCGCTCGACGGCACGAGCCTGCAGCATGGAACGGGGGTGCCGGGCGCGAGCTGGGTCGACTGCGGCCTGACCTCGACGCTGGCCGTTCCCGTGCCCAGCCTGCAGCCGCAGTTCGGCTACCACTGGCGCATGCGCGTGCAGAACAGGAACCCGCTCTTCCCCCACTCGCGCTGGGTCACGATCCAGGGCAACGGCCGCCAGGAGAAGAAGTTCGGCACGGGCACGGACTGCAACGGCAACAACACGCCCGACGACCTGGACATCGCCAACCTGAGCAGCGCCGACTGCGATCCGATCGGACCGACCGGGCCCGACGGGATTCCCGACGAGTGCGAGCTCGCGGGAGACGACCTCGACGCCGACAGCGTCCCCGACAAGTGCGAGGCGCAGATCCCCTTCTGCACGCCGGGCTCCGGCGGCGTGACGAGCTGTCCCTGTCTCAACGACCCCGTGGGCGCCAACCGCGGCTGCCAGAACTCGCTCGGCACCGGCGGCGCGACGCTCTCCGGCGGCGGCAACGCGAGCCTGGCGAACGACACGTTCGTGCTCACGGCGAGCGGCATCGGCAGCGCGGGCTCGAGCTGCACCGGCACGCAGCTCAACCTGACCTGCATCGTGCTGCAGGGCAGCGTGCTGAACGCGACCGGGACGAGCTTCGGCGACGGCGTGCGCTGCCTGGGCGGCGTGCAGAAGCGCCTCTACGTGCACAACTCCGCCGCGGGAACGCTGGTCGCGCCGCAGGGCACCGATCCGTCCGTGTCCGTGCGCTCGGCCGCGCTCGGCGATCCGATCGACGCTTCGAACCCGGCGAGCGGGACGCGCTACTACCTCGTGTACTACCGCGACGCCTGCGCGTCGTACTGCCCCGCGTCCAACTTCAACGCGAGCAGCGGCTGGCGCGTGATCTGGGTCCAGTGAACGAGCGGGCGCGGCCTAGCCCGCGCCCGCCGCGAGCAGCTCCTCCGCCGCCGCCAGCACGCGTTCGACCGGCAGCTCGCGCAGGCAGCGGTGGTGGCCGAGCGGGCAGACGCGCTGCATGCAGGGCGAGCACTCCAGGTCCTCGCGGCGCACGATGCGCGCGTGCTCGAGCGAGGTCGCGGTCAGGCGCGGGTCGTTGGGTCCCATCACGCTGACGCAGGGCACGTCGAAGGCCGCGGCGTACCAGCGCGGGCCCGAGTCGCCGACGAGCAGCAGGCGGCTCTCCTTCACCAGCGCCTTGAGCCGCGCGAGGTCGCGCTCCTCGCGCGCGAGCGAGACGGCACCGTGACGCGTGCGCGCGGCGACGTCGTCGCAGAGCGCCTCCTCGCCCGGACCGCCGGTGACGACCCCGCGCCAGCCGTGCCGCTCGAAGAGCGCATCGAGCGCCGCGGCGAAGTGCTCGACGGGCCAGAGCTTGGCCGCGCCGTAGGCGGCACCCGGACAGCACAGCACGTAGCCGCGCTCGAGCTCGACGCCCAGGCGCGCGAGGCGCGCGCGCTCCTCGCGCACGAGCTCCTCGCGCACCCCAAGCCGCGGGTGCAGGTCGTCGACGCGGATCCCCAGCAGCGCGGCCACCTGGCGCTGCAGCTCGGCCGTGGCGAGCGGCGCGCGGCGCCCGTCGTGCTCAGGCGTGCGCAGCGCGTGGTGCAGGAGCCAGCCGCGGCGCGAGAGCGCGGCGCCCGCGCGGCCGCGCGCGCCGCCGCGGAAGGCGCGCCAGGCCGAGCCGAACGAGTTCGTGAGCAGCAGCGTCGCGTCCGGCGAGAGCGCGCGGTAGAGCGCGACCTCCTCGGCGTCACCGTGCACGAGCGCGAGGTGCCGTGCGGCCGGGCCATCCTCGAGCACGCGCGCGAGGTGCGCGCGCAGCACGACGTGCACGCGATCGAAGCGCGGCTCGGCCAGAGCCGCCGCGAGGACCGGCGTGGCCATCACGAGGTCGCCCACCCAGTTGGGCGCGCGGATCGCGAGCGTCTCCCCCATCACGCGGCGGCCATGCGGGCTCGTCGAAGCGCCACGCGCGGGCTGGGGCCTTCGCCGTAGCGCGCGCGGCGCCGACTGCGCATTTCGCGCGCATCGCCGGCGGTGTCGCGCGCACGAACCGCGCGTGGATCGCACTGCAGGGCATCTCGAGGGGAAACCACGGCGGCGCACAGTGTACCCCCTCTCGCCTTCCGGCCCCGAGAGCTCTATTCTGGCCGGATCCCCCGCGGTGCCCGAGGATCGCCGATCCCCGCGCGCGAGCGGAGCCCGAGTCCCACTCCATCACTGCCATGTCCCACGCCACGACCGTGCCCGCTCCCCAAGCGCCGACGAGCGAGTTCAACCCGTTCGAATCCATGGCGCGCAACTTCAACCACGCCGCCGACAAGCTGGGCCTCGACGAGGGCCTGCGCGAGGTGCTGCGGCGCCCGGACCGCGAGGTGACCGTCGCCATCCCGGTCGTGATGGACAGCGGCAAGCTGCAGGTCTTCACCGGCTACCGCGTGCAGCACAACTTCTCGCGCGGCCCGTGCAAGGGCGGCATCCGCTACGCGCCCGACGTCAACCTCGACGAGGTGCGCGCGCTCTCGGCCTGGATGACCTGGAAGTGCGCGGTCGTCGACGTGCCCTTCGGCGGCGGCAAGGGCGGCGTGATCTGCGATCCGCGCAAGCTCAGCCAGGGCGAGCTCGAGCGCATCACGCGCCGCTACACGGCGGGGATCATGGACATCCTCGGACCGGATCGCGACGTGCCCGCGCCGGACGTGAACACGAACGAGCAGACGATGGCGTGGCTGATGGACACGTACTCGATGCACGTGCGCCGCACGACGACGGCGGTCGTCACCGGCAAGCCGATCGCGCTCGGCGGTTCGCGCGGGCGCAAGGAGGCGACCGGCCGCGGCGTGATGCTCATGACGCGCGAGGCGCTCAAGAAGCTCGGCATGCGCCCCGAGAACACGCGCGTCGTCGTGCAGGGCGCAGGCAACGTCGGCGGCATCGGCGCCGAGCTCCTGCATCGCGAGGGCTACAAGATCGTCTCGATCAGCGACATGTACGGCGCGATCGCCAACGACAAGGGCCTCGACATCCCGGCGGTCATGGCGCACTTGAAGAAGACCGGCAAGCTCGCCGGTTTCCCCGGCGCGAAGGAACTCTCCGGCGCCGACGCGCTCGAGCTCCCGTGCGAGGTGCTCGTGCCCGCGGCGACCGAGAACCAGATCACCTCGAAGAACGCCGAGCGCATCAAGGCGCGCCTGATCGTCGAGGGCGCCAACGGCCCGACGACCGCTTCGGCCGACGCCGTGCTCGAGAAGAAGGGCGTGCTCGTCGTGCCCGACATCCTGGCCAACGCCGGCGGCGTGACGGTCAGCTATTTCGAGTGGGTGCAGGACCGCATGGGCTACTTCTGGACCGAGGAGCGCGTGAACAACTCGCTCGAGCAGATCCTGGTCAAGTCGTTCACCGACGTCGACGCCGTGATGACGAAGTACAAGGTCTCGATGCGCATCGCCGCGTACATCCTCGCCATCGATCGCGTGGCGAGCGTCTACAAGCTGCGCGGAGTGTTCGCGTGATGGAAACGATCCAGGCACCTCCGAACGTCGAGTACGACGACCTCGCGCCCTCGAGCCACTCGCTCGAGGACGAGAGCCCCTTCTCCACGATGATGGCGAGCTTCGACGAGGCCGCCGACAAGCTCGGCCTCGATCCGGACCTCTACGCGCTCCTGCGCAAGCCCGATCGCGAGATCCAGGTCTCGCTGCCGACGCAGCTCGACGACGGACAGCTGGCGATCCTCGAAGGCTGGCGCGTGCAGCACAACGCGGGTCTCGGCCCCTACTTCGGCCCGCTGCGCCTGCAGCCCGGACTGCGCGTCGACGAGTTGCGCGCGCTCGCCGGTTGGATGACGTGGAAGTGCGCCGTGCTCAACATCCCCTTCGGCGGCGCGGCCGGCGGGATCCGCATGTCGGTCAAGGCGCATTCGCGCACGGAGATCGAGCGCGCCGTGCGGCGCTACGTCTCGAGCATGCTCGGCGACATCGGGCCGGAGCGCGACATCTTCTCCAGCGACCTCGCGACCGACGAGAAGATCATGGCCTGGGTCATGGACACGGTCTCCATGCACGCGCGCCACACGGAGAACGCGGTCGTGTGCGGCAAGCCGATGAACCTCGGCGGCACGCACGGCCACGTCGATTCCATCGCGCAGGGGATGCGCATGGTCGTGCGCCACGCGCTCGAGATCGCGGGCCTGCCGCAGAGCGGCACGCGCATCGCGATCCAGGGAGCCGGCCGCCGCGGCGGCAACCTGGCGCAGCTCCTCGCCGCCGACGGACACAAGATCGTCGCGATCTCCGACTACCACGGCGCGATCTACAACGAGGGCGGCCTCGACGTGCCCGCGCTGGTGCGCGCGCGCGTCGATCAGGGCGACGTGCGCAAGTCGAAGGGACGTTTCGAGTCGCTGGCCGCCGACGAGGTCTTCACGCGGCCCTGCGACGTGATCATCCCCTGCGCGGTCGCCAACGTCGTGCACCTGCGCAATGCGCGCACGATCCAGGCGAAGCTGATCATCGAGGGCGCGCACGCCGCGGTCTCCTCGCGCGCCGATCGCATCCTCGCCGAGCGCGGCATCCACGTCGTGCCCGACATCCTCGCCACGGGCGGCGGGGCGGTCGTGAACTACTTCGAATGGGTGCAGAACCGCGCCGGCTACGTGTGGCAGCCCGAGGTCGTGCAGAAGCGCTTGCAGCGCTTCATGGACGAGGCCTGGAGCGAGGTGAGCTCGCTCGCCGCCGAGCACAAGGTGCGCTTGCGCATGGCCGCCCACATGGTCGCGGTGCGCAGCGTCGCGCAGGCCGATCGTCTGCGCGGCTTGTACGCGTAATACGGCTCCCGGAATCTTCCTCACCGATTCGTCCCGGCCGCTGCGCGCGCTCGTTCGACGGCGAATCGGAGAGGAAGATTCCGTGTACGCACGCGGGGCCGGCAGTCGACTGCCGGCCCC
>JBGASC010000036.1:0-58363 GCA_044229935.1 Planctomycetota bacterium
GCCGCGTGCTGATCGCCGGCACGCCGGCCCAGCGCGCCGCGTGCGCGCCGAGCCACGTCGCGCGGCCGGTGTGCAGGTGCACCAGATCCGGGCCCAGGCGCCGGCACAACCGCCGCAGCCCGGCGACCGCGGCGAGGTCGAGGTCGCTGCGCAGGCGCAGCGCGACGCGCTCGATGCCGCGCCGCTCGGCCTCGAGCAGAGCGCGGCTGCCCGGCGGCGCGACCAGCACGACGCGCTGGCCGCGCGCGCGCAGGCCCTCGAGCAGCAGGAAGACCTGCACCTCGCCGCCGGAGAAGCCCTTCTCCGCGTCGACGTGCAGGCTGAACAGCGGCCGTGTCTCGCTCGCACCCAAGCGCCGCACACTCTAGCGGTTCCGCCTGCCGCTCCCACACGCTACGCTCGTCGCGATGCGGATCGCGCTGGTGCACATGCGCCACGCCCACGCGGGCGGGACGGAGCGCTACTTGAACCTGCTCGCGCGCCACCTGGCCGAGCGCGGCGACGAGGTGACGATCGTCTGCAGGAGCCACGAGGAGCCGCCGCATCCCGCCGTGCGCTTCGAGCTGCTGCGCCCGCTCGCGATCGGCGCGGCCTGGCGCCTCTCGAGCTTCGCCAAGGCGGTCGAGGAGCACGTGCAGGGTGCGCGCTACGAGCTCGTCTACGGCCTGGGCAAGGGCTGGGCGCAGGACGTCGTGCGCCTGGGCGGCGGGCTGCACGCGACCTACCTCGAGCTCGCGCACGAGGCGACGCGCGCGGGCTGGAAGCGCTTCCTGCCGGGCTCGGAGTGGAAGCACAAGCTCGCGCTGGCGGCCGAGGCTCGTGCGCTGCGCTCCCCCTCGCTCGTGCGCATCGTGGTCAACGCGCGCATGGTGATGCACGACGCGATGCAGCGCTACGACCTCCCCGAGGAGCGCTTCCGCCTGGTCTACAACGGCGTCGACCTCGAGCGCTTCCATCCCCGGTTGCGCGCGACGCAGGGCGCGGCGCTGCGCGCGACGCTCGGGATCGACGAGCGCACGCCGCTCGTGCTCTTCCTGGGCTCGGGCTACGGGCGCAAGGGCCTCGACCGGGTGCTCGAGGCCTGCGCGCTGCTCGCGCGCGGCGCGACCGACTTTGCGCTCGCGGTCGTCGGCTACGACTCGCAGCAGGCGAGCTTCGAGGCGCGCGCACGGGAGCTCGGCCTGGGCGCGCGCGTGCACTTCCTCGGCGGCCGGCGCGACGCCGAGGTGTGCTTCGCCGCGGCGGACGTGTACGTGCTGCCGACGCGCTACGATCCGTTCGCGAACTCGACGCTCGAGGCGCTCGCCGGCGGCCTGCCCGTGATCACCACGCGCGGCAACGGCGCGCACGAGCTGCTGGAGGAGCGCGTGCAGGGCAGCGTGCTCGAGAGCCCCGACGACGCCGCCGGCCTCGCCCGCGAGCTCGAGTTCTGGCTCGCGCCCGCGAACCTCGCGCGCGGCCGGAGCGCGGCGCGCACGCTGGCCGAGCGGCATTCGGCCGCCTCGAAGATGCGCGAGAGCGCCGCCGTGCTCGACGAGGCGCTGGCCGAGAAGAATTCCCGCTCGCGCTGACACGATCGGCCGCCCCAACGGGAGTGCTCGCGCCATGGAACCCGAAAGCCTCGACTCCTCCTTCCTCGCCTGGCGCGATCGCTCCGACCTCGTGGCGCTGGCGCGCGTCTTCGACGAGCTCGCGCCCGAGCTGTACGCCGTCGCGCGCCACCTCGCGCGCGGCACGAGCGAGGCCGAGGACCTCGTGCAGCAGACCTTCCTGGTCGCGATCGAGCGCGCGGGCTCCTTCGACACCGCGCGGGCGCTGCGGCCCTGGCTCTTCGGCATCCTGGCGCTGGAGGCGCGCAAGCTGCGCGCGCGGCGAACGGTCGTCGCGCTCGACGATGCGCCGCTCGAGCTGCGCGAGCCGCTCGACGATCTCGTCGAAGGCGAGCTGCGCGGCGCGATCGCGCGCGCGGTCGAGTCGCTGCCGCCGCACTACGCGCAGGCCGTCGCGCTGCACCTGGAGGACGGGCTCGCGCCGCGAGAGATCGCGCCGCGCCTCTCGATCTCGAGCGAGCTCGCGCGCACGCACCTCTCGCGCGGCCTGGCCTGGCTGCGCCGCGCGCTGCCCGAGGGCCTCTCCGCCGGCGCGTGGATCGCGAGCCCGCACGCCGCTGCCCTGCGCGCGCGCGTGCTCGAGAAGGCCGGCCTGGCGCACGCGGCGACGCCCGCGCTGCCGGTGCTGCTGCTCTGCGCGCTGCTCCTCCTGCCGCTGTCCGCGATCGGCGGCGGCGTGGCCCTGCTGCTCGGCGCCAGTTCGCCCGCAAGCCTCGCCGTGGCGGACACGCACGCGACGAGCGCTCCCTCCGCGCTGCCGGCGCTCGAAGCGGAGGCAGCCGCGGCGACACGCGAGCCGCTGACGGCCGTTCCCGCGGACGAGCGCACGAAGCTCCACGGCCGGATCCTGCTGGCGGGCGGCGCGCCCGCGGCTGGGGCGGAGGTGCGCGCGAGCACGTTCTCGATGGCCGCGCTCCGCTCGGTGGACCTCGGGAGCGCGATCTGCGATGCGCAGGGCAGCTTCGCGTTCGCGCTCGAGCTCGGCGAGGGCCAGTTCGTCTCGCTGCGCGTCCGGCCCGCGGGCTTCGTCAACGCCGGCGGCAACTTCGGGCCGCTCGCGCCGGGCAGCGACACCGACACGGGCGAGCTCGTGCTGCCGCGCGCGGGAGTGCTCGTCGGCAAGCTCGTCGATGCACAGGCGCGGCCGCTCACCGAGGGCTGGGAGCTCATGAGCTCGGCCGACGCCTCGCAGACACGCCCTGCGGACAAGCGCTGGGCCTTCTGGTCCGCGGCCACGGTCGATGCGGCGACGGGCCTCGCACGGCTCGAGGGCCTGCCTGCGGGCGAGATGAAGATCGTCGCGCGCACGAAGCTCGGCTTCGACCAGATCCAGATGCCGGTGACGATCGTCGAGGGCGCGGAGACCGCGGCGGAGTTCCGCTACGCCGGCGTGGACCTCTCGAAGCGCGTGCTGCTGCGCGCGCGGCCGCGGCTGCAGGGCCTGGTCGCCTTCCATCCCGCCGCGAGCTCGATCCAGCTCAAGCGCGCCGGCGAGGAGAAGCCGATCGTCGCCGTCGCGCCGGCGCGCCGCGCGCCGGGCGAGTACCTCTTCGACGGTCTCCCCGACGGCGACTACTCGCTCGAGATCGACGACCCGCAGTTCGAGCGCTGGAGCGAAGCGCACGCGCGGCCGGGCAAGGCCTACTCGGCCGTGCTCGAGGGCGCCGCCTCCGTCAAGCTGCGCGTGCTCGGTCCCGACGGCGCGCCGCTCGCGCGCTACGGCCTCTCGATCACGTTTCCCGACGTGAACTTCCGCCCGAACAGCGGAGAGCTGCTCCCGAGGAAGAGCCTCGCCCCCGCCGACGGGCTCGTGAAGGGCCTCGTCCCGCTGCACTGCTCGCTCACGATCCGCCCCGAGGGACTGCCCGAGCGCACGCTCGACGTGCCGACCCTGAAGCGCGGCGAGACGCGCGAGCTCACGCTCGACTACCGCAGCTCGGTCGCGATCGGCGGCCGCGTCGTGGACGAGCAGGGCAAGCCGCTCGAAGGCGTGGCGCTCGAGCTGACGCGCGGGGATCACGCCGGATCGGAGGCGCCGGGCGTCACGCAGGTCCTGCGCGCGGGCAAGGTCGAGGTGCAACGGCCCATCGCCGCGCGAGCGAAGACCGACGCCGAGGGCCGCTTCCGCTTCGCCGACCTCGAGCGCGAGACCTACACCGTGCGCGCGCGCTTCAGCCGCTGGCTCGTCTGCGACCAGACGCGGACGCTCGGCGCCGAAGCACCGCTCCCACTCGAGCTCGTGCGCCCGCCCGCGGGCTCCCTCGTCGCCCGCGTGCGGCTTCCGGCGGGTGTCGATCCCGCGGGCGTGGGTCTGATGCTCGACGACGACCTCGCGCCGCCGCGCCTGCCGCTCGCGCAGGACGGCAGCCTGCACCTGGGCCCGCTGCCGATCGGCACGCACGAGCTGCGCGCGATGGTCCCCGGAAGCACGCGCGCCGACTCGGGTACGACCGAGACCTTCGGCGGCCTCCGCGAGCTCGGCCGCTTCGAGATCCTCGCCGGCCGCGACACCGAGCGCGTCTTCGACCTCGCGGGCAACCGGCCGATCCGCATCGCCGTCGAGGCGCGCGCGGGCGGCGCACCGCTCGACCAAGGCTGGATCGTGGCCCTCCTCGAGAGCAAGCCCGACGACCCCGACCCGGACCTGATCGCACTCGGCGCGCAGGGTCGCGCGACGCTCGCGCTCTCGCGGCCGGGCACGGTGCGCCTCGCGCTCGTCGCGCGCGAGCTCGGCTGGGTCTGGAGGTCGGACGAGCCGCTGGGCGGGACGAGCGGCGAGACGCTCGAACGCACGCTCGACGTGCCGCTCGTCAAGCACACGCTGCGCTGCGTCGACGCCGCGACGCGCGCGCCGCTGGGAGCGCACGAGGTGCGCTGGGGCGCCGAGCTCGCGGGCCTCGCCGCCGCCGGGCACGCGAGCACCGACGCGCAGGGCCTGCTCGAGCTCGCGCTGCCCGCCGGCACGCACGCCTTCGCCGATGGCGCGCGCGCCGACGCGCCGGCCACGAGCTTGGAGTGGCCCGCGACGGGGAACGCGGTGCTCGAGCTCGCGTTGCGCACGCACGACTAGGCTTCGCCTCCCGTCCCCGCAGCGCGTATGCTCTGCGCCCCATGAGCGCCAAGGGCTGGTCGATTCCCCGCACGAGCGAGCGCGTCTTCCGCCTGCTCGACGAGCGGCTGGACTGGTCGCAGGCGCGCATCGCGGACGTCGGCGCGGGGCGCGGCGCGTTCTCGCAGCTGCTCTGCGAGTACCTGCGCAACGAGCACGCGCTCGAGCCCTCCGCGCGCGTGTTCCCCTGCGACCTGATCCCGGCCTCCTTCGAGGTCGAGGGCCTCGCGTGCCGCCAGACGCTGCCGGGCGGACGGCTGCCCTTCGACGACGCGCACTTCGACGCCACGGTCTCGATCGAGGTGATCGAGCACGTCGAGGACCAGTTCCTCTTCCTGCGCGAGCTCGTGCGCGTGACCAAGCCCGGCGGCACGATCGTGGTCACCACGCCGAACACGCTGCACATGGTCGCGCGCCTGCGCAGCTTCGCCTGCGGCTTCCCGACGCTCTTCGATCCGCTGCCGCTCGCGACGCACGATCCGCGCCTGTGCGGCGGGCACATCCATCCGCTCTCGCCCTACTTCCTGGCCTACGGCGCGCTGCGCGCGGGCATGAGCGAGCCGCGCCTCTCGAGCGACCGGCAGAAGAGCTCGGCCGCGGCGATCGCGCTGCTGACGGCACCGCTCTGGCTGGCGGGAACGGCCCTGCAGCGCCGCCGGCTGGCGCGCAAGCAGCCCGAGCTGCTGCGCGAGAACCGCGCGCTGCTCGACGAGCTCGCGAGCTGGCGCATGCTCACCGGACGCACCGCGATCCTGAGCGCGCGCCGGCCGGGCTGACGCGCGCTTCCCCTCCCCGCGACGCGGAGGTAGCGTGGTCGGACGCCATGTCCGCCCCGAACAGCACCCGCGACCTCGTCAGCTTCGACACGCGCGAGAGCCGCATGCGCTACCTCGAGCAGGCCTTCCGCGCGCACATCGCGGGGCGCGTGCTCGACGTCGGCTGCGACGTGCGCACGCTGAAGAAGCTGCGGCCCGAGCTCGACTACGTCGGCGTCGACTTCGGCGGCGAGCCGGACCTCGCGATCGACCTGGAGCGCAACCCGGTGCTGCCCTTCCCCGACGCGCACTTCGACCTGGTCGTGTGCGCCGAGGTGCTCGAGCACCTGGACAACCTGCACCAGGTCTTCGGCGAGCTGGTGCGCGTGACGCGCGCCAAGCTGCTCGTCTCGCTGCCCAACTGCTGGACCGCGGCGCGCCGACCGCTCGCGCGCGGCAAGGGCGGGATCGGGCACTACGGCCTGCCGCACCGCCGCCCGCCCGACCGGCACAAGTGGTTCTTCTCGCTGGCCGAGGCGCGCGCGTTCGCCGAGGCGATGGCGCAGGAGCACGGCCTCGCGATCCGCGAGACGCGCGTCAGCGAGAAGCCGCGTCCGGCGCTGGTGCGCGCGCTGCGGCGCCTGCGCCATCCGCAGCTCGAGCACTACCAGAACCTCTACGCGCACACGCTCTGGGTGCTGTTCGAGAAGGAGCGAGCGCGCGCATGAGCGCGCTGGCCCTGCTCGTCCTCCTCGCGCTGCTCGTCTCCCTCGCGCAGGCGGGCTGGGGCCCGGGCCACCACCTCGAGTTCGCCGAGCGCGTGCTGCGCCGGCGCAAGGAGACGCTGCCGCGCGACGTGGCGACGCTGCTGGGCGAGGAGCGCCCGGCCTACCTCTACGGCAACCTCGCGGCCGACCTGATCAACTTCAAGAACTACGGCGGCGCCTACAGCCACTGCCACCGCTGGGCGATCGTCGAGGAGATGCGCGAGCACGCGCACACGCCGCGCGGCGAGGCCTTCATCCTGGGCTACCTCTCGCACCTCGCCGCCGACACGATCGCGCACAACCACTTCGTGCCCTACCACCTGGCGCGCTACGCGCGCACCAAGGGCCTGGGTCACCTGTACTGGGAGATGAACGCCGACCGCTTCGTGCCGACGGAGCGCTGGAAGCTCGTCACCGAGCTCAAGAGCGACAAGCGCCTCGACGCGCTGGACGAGATCGTCAACCGCTGCGTGCCGAAGAAGGCGCTCTCGATGCGCACGAACAAGTTCCTCTTCAACCACGTGCTGCTGGTCTCCGAGCGCGAGCGCTGGAGGCGCGGCATGGCCCAGATCCACCCGCTGGGCGAGGTGCAGCTCTCCAAGGGCTTCCTCGGCATCTTCCAGGAGGCCGCGGTGGAGCGCGTCCGGCTGGCGCTGCACCCGCGCGGCCTGCGCGAGCTCGTGCGCGTCGACGCCAACGGCAAGCTGGCGCAGGAGCAGGCCATGCAGATGCGCCAGGGCCTGCTCGAGCGCTGGACCTCGTCCAAGCAGCGCTGGGCCGACTCCGAGGAGTACGCGACCAGATTCCTCGAGGGGATGCAGTCGCCGCCGCCCTGAGGAGCAGCGGCGCCGCCCGCGCTCAGAAGCGGAAGTAGCGCACGACGTTGTCGTTCGTGTCGCCGTCGCCGTCGAGGTCCGAGCCCGCGCCCTGCAGGCTCTCGTCGGCGAGGAAGGCCGCGCCGGTCGGCGTGCCGTTCTCGTCGAACTCCACGGCCAGGCGCGTGAAGTCGTTGAGCACGCCCATCGCGCCGCTCGTGCCGTTGGAGAGCGAGGTGCGGAAGAGGATGAAGTCGGTCTCGTCGCTGTCGTTGTTCCAGTCGCGGCTGTCGGCCGCCTCGCTGACGCGGTAGAAGGCCACGTTCTTGCCGATGATCATGCCCGCGTTGCTCGGGCTGAGCGCGATGGCGACGCCGGGGTAGGCAAGCGTGGTGCCGCTCAGGTCGGGGAAGGTCGGCACGCTGTCGTTGGTGTCGGTGTCCTCGCCGGGCACGGCCGGGGTGTGCGCGTTGATGTTGACGCCCGCGACGCTCTCGGGGAAGGCCACGTTGAGGCGCGCGCGGTCGTGCGTCTCGCGCATCCAGGTCGCGCCGGCGAAGGTCAGCGCCGTGCCGGGCGTGAAGTCCCAGGCGTGCGCGGTGTTCGAGGGCGAGAGCCAGCCGACGAGGTTCTTGGTCTTGAGCGTGTCGCCGTCGATGTCGACGTCGTCCTCGCTCTCGCTGACGCAGGCGATGAAGGCGTTGTCGAGCTCCGCCAGGCCGTGCGTGCCGCCCGGGCAGTCGAAGAGCGCGTGCAGGTTGGCCGCGGTGTTGAGCGGCAGGATCGCGCTCGGCGCGGAGACGATCTGCGTCCAGCGCACGACCTCGTCGCCCGTGTCGCCGTCCTGGTTGAGGTCGCAGGTGCCCTCGTCCGACTCGGCGCAGATCGCGGCGATGAAGCCGTTGGCGATCGCGATCTTGTCCTTGGCCGCCAGACCGGTGTTGCGCGGGGCGGCCGTGACCGGGTTGGCGTCCCAGGCCGCGAAGATCAGGAAGTGCAGCACGTCGTCGCTCGTGTCGGCATCGGCGTGGCCCGCGCACTGCGTCGCCTGCCAGGCGCTGTCGAAGAGGGCCGGGTTGTTCAGGTTGGTGTTGTCCTGCGCGCTCTCGGAGACGAGGAAGCCGACGTCCCAGTCGTGCGCGGAGAGCTTCTTGGCGCGGAACGGGCCGCTCGAGGAGGGCACGGCCAGCTCGACGTTGCGGATCACGTTCGTGCCCGCCGTGCCGTCGAGCAGCGCCAGCACGTGGCTGTCGGTGGTGTCGGTGTCGTTGTTGAGGTCGCGCGCGTTGTCGCCCTCGTCCAGGCCGAGGAAGACCAGGCCCTCGTCCTGCGCGAGGATCTCGACCGTCAGCTCGCCGACGAGGTCCTGCGTGGCGACGCCCGCGCTGACGAGCGGCGTCGCGGCGGCGATCGTGCGCAGGTTGCTCAGCGTCGCGCCCGAGGGCGTGACGGCCGCGGTGTAGAAGAGGTTCGTGCCCACGGCGACGAACTGCGGCAGGTTCGACGAGGCGAGGTCGTCGACGTAGGCCAGCGCGGCCGCGGTCTTGGACCAGTGCAGCAGCACGACGTCGTCCTGCAGCGTGTCGCCGTTCCAGTCGTGCCCGTCCAGCGCCTCGTCCACCACGAGGTAGAGCTCGTCGCCGATCCAGGCGAGGTCGAGGGCCGCGACGTCGAGCACGCTCTGCACGTGCGTGTTGATGTCGACGGCCACGGCGATCGAGTCGATCTTGTCGCCGTCGCCGTTGAAGTCGGTGCCTCCGGCGCCGGTCGAGCCCTCGCTGGCCAGGAAGGCCAGGTTCTTGCCCGAGACGACGATGCGCGTCGTGCCCGCGGCCGCGACGCTGGTGTTGTGGAGCACGAAGGACTCGTCGGTCGAGCCCTTGGCGCTGCAGCCCGCGAACATCGCGGCGAGGAGAGGGATGGTGACGAAGGTGCGCATGGAGAGCATGGGGTTCCTGCCTGCCAGAGTCGGAGGGCAGAGCCTAGCGTCCCGCGCGCGGCCGTCCAACCGCGCGCCGTTCAGCGCGGGCGCAGCCGGTAGATCTCGAGCGTCGGCCCCATGCGCGCGCAGCGCAGGAGCAGCAGCGCGAACGGCTCGCTCCAGCCGTGCACCCAGCGGCCCGCGAAGAGCGTGCTCCCGCCGTCGTCGTGCACGCGCGGCGTGAAGCGCGCCACGAGCTCGCCCTCGCGCGCGAGGTCCTCCCTGGCGCGCGCGATCCAGGGCGTCTGCGTGTCGACGGAGAGCAGCACGTAGTCGGTCTTGCGCTCGCGCAGCCAGGCCAGCGTCTCCTGCACGGCGCGCAGGCGCTCGGGATCCTTGGCCGAGGGCGGCTGGCGCAGGTCGTAGCGCGGGCCGTGCTCGGGCGGCACGACCACCGATTCGTAATAGAGCCAGCGCGAGAGCCAGGGCGTCGCGCGCACCTCGTCGAGCACGCGCTGCGTGTGGAAGAGGGGCAGGTCGACGTAGGGCAGCGCCTGGATGCTCTCGCCCTCGGGCTGGACGTGCCCCTCGACCCAGCGCGCGGCGAGGTCGACGGTCGAGGGAGCCGCGCGCACGCTCGCCAGGCGCAGGTCGAGCGCGAAGAGCGGCGCGAGCAGCACCAGCGCGACCGCGGCAGGCAGCCAGCGTGTCCGCACGGACTGCTGCCAGAGCGCGAACACCGCCGCGCAGGCGAGCGCGAGCCAGGGCAGCAGGTTGAGCACGAAGCGCTCCCAGGTCTCGGCGTACAGGCCCGTCACGAGCGTGTAGGGCAGCGCGAACGCGAGCCCGACCAGCAGCGCCTCGCGCTCGGCACCGAGCGAGCGCCTGCGCCAGGCGCGCCAGGCGAGGAAGAGCGTGGCCGAGAGGCCGAGCACGAAGAGCGGCGGGTCGTAGGACCAGAGCGTCTCGACGATCGAGCGGAAGCCGCTGCCGTCGAACTTGTCGAACTTGAGCGGCTGTCCGGAGAGGTTGAGCTCGCCCGGGCGCGTGACCGTCAGGTACTTCTGCTTCTCGTCCGCCACGAACCAGAACGGGTAGAAGACGCGCACCGCGAGCAGCACGGGGACGATCGCGAGCGCGGGCTTCCACCACGCGCGCGGCTCGCGCCGACGCGCGAGCCAGTGCGCGCCGAACAGGCACGGCAGCGTGAAGGCGCCGTAGTGCAGCGAGCCCAGCGCCGCCGCGCAGGCCGCGCCGGCGAGCAGGTAGCTCCACCACGCGCCGCTGCGCAGCAGCGCGATGCAGGCCAGCACCGCGCACAGGTTGGCCGTGCTGGCGATCCCGTGCGGACGCATCTCGGCCGAGTAGAAGCAGAAGAGCACGCTCAAGCCCACGAGCGCGGCCGCGACGAGCGCCCAGCGCTCGCCGACGAAGCGCCGCGCGAGCAGCCAGGTCGCGAGGATCATCAGCGTGCTGACGAGCGCGCTGGCGCGGCGGAACTGCGACCAGGGCGCGCGCGCGCTGGCGAGCTCGCTCTGGAGCGAGTGATCCGCAGCGAGCAGATCGCGCGGCTCGGGCAGGAGCGCCACCAGGCGCGCCGCCAGGTGCGGGTAGTAGCGGAAGCCCTCGTCGAACTCGTCGCCGACCTGCGGGTGGCGGTAGATCTCGACCTGCCGCTCGACCACCAGACCGTCGAGGTGCTGGTAGTTGGGCAGCAGGAACTCGACACCCGTCCAGCGGATGGCGAGCGAGGCAAGGCACAGGCAGGCGAGCGCGACCAGGATCCAGGTCGGAGTCCGCGCCCGTGCCGGTTGCGACGGCAGTTCGGGGGGAAGAGCCACGGCGAGGGAAGACCGAGCGGCGTAGACAGCTTATCCCGGGACGTGGACGCGCGGGCTGGATTCCCGCCGCGCGACTGATTCAGATGTTGAGGTGCGCGTCCTGATCGCCTCGGCTCCGCATCGCGATACCTTCGGCTACTCGATGCCGCCGCCCGGGCTGCTGCGCCTGGGCGCGGCGCTCGAACAGGCCGGGATCGCGGTCGAGCTCGACGACCTCGCCTACCGCCTCGGCGCGGGCGAGCTCGCCGGCGGCGATGCGCTCGCCCAGGCCGGCGCGGAGCGGCTGCTCGCCGCCCACGCGCGCGAGCGCTGCGACGCGATCGGACTCTCGGTGATGGGCGCGACGCTGCCGATCGCGCTGGCGATCCTCGAGCGCGTGCGCCGCGTCGACCCGCGCCCCTCGCTGTGGATCGGCGGCCCGGGCACCAGCGGCCTGGAGCGCGCGCTGCTCGAGCGCTTCGCCTGCGTCGACGTCGTCGTGCGCGGCGAGGCCGAGCGCACGGCGGTCGAGCTCGCACGCGCCCTCGAGGCGCGGCGCGAGCTCGCGGGCATCGCGGGCATCCTCTGGCGCGATGCGCAGGGTCGCGTGCGCGTCGAGGCCGAGCGCGAGCCGCTGCGCGACCTGGGCCAGCTGCCGCGCGCCGCCTGGCACCTGCTGCCGCCGATCGCCGCGTACAAGCGCATCACCGGCGCAGCCGACGGCCTGGTGCCGATCGACTCCGGCCGCGGCTGCGTCTACGACTGCAGCTTCTGCAGCATCGGCCGCTTCTGGGGCCGCCGCTCGCGCGTGCTGCCCGCCGCGCGCCTCGCGGACGAGATCGAGGAGCTCGCCTCGATGCCGGCGGCCCGGCAGGCCTACCTGTGCCACGACCTCTTCGGCGCGAACCGCGCGGAGGCGCTGGCGCTGTGCGAGGAGCTCGCGCGCCGCGGCACGCGCGTGCCCTGGGAGGTGCGCGCGCGCGCCGACCACCTCGACCGCGAGCTGCTGCAGGCGATGGGCCGCGCCGGCTGCTACCGCGTGCTGCTCGGCATCGAATCCGCCGATCCCGCCGTGCGCCGCCGCAACCAGAAGGGCATGCGCGACGACGTCGATCTCCTGCGCGTGGTCGACGAGTGCGCTGCGGCCGGCATCGTGCCGATCCTCTCGCTGATCCTGGGCCTGCCGGGCGAGGACGAGCGCTCGCTGCGCACGACGCTCGACTGGTGCGCCGCGGCCGCGCTGCGCGCCGGCGTGCAGCTCTCGCTGCACCTGGTCAACCCGCAGCCGGGCTGCGCCCTCGGCGAGGAGTTCGGCGCGCGCGCGCGGCCGATCGAGGGCATCGCGCCCGACATGGCCTTCGGCGCCGGCGAGACGCGCGCCGAGCGCGAGCTGATCGAGGCGCACCCCGATCTCTTCACGACCTGGGCACTGCTGCCGCAGGACGAGGAGCACCTGCGCGACCTGGACGCGATCGCGACCGAGCTGCCCGAGGTGCTGATGCGCTATCCGCGCACGGTCGCCGCGCTGCGCGCGCTGCGCGGCGGCGACACGCTCGAGCTCTTCCGCGCCTGGAAGCGCGACGGCCGCAGCTTCGTGGCGCTGGCGCTCGCGAGCGGCGACGCGCGCGTGCGCGAGACGCTGGCGCTCGAGCAGGCGCAGGTGCGCGTCGCCGCGAAGGGGCCCGCCGCGCGCGCCGCGCCCGGGCCGCGCTTCTCCGGCGAGCTCGTGCCCTGCTCGGGCGACGCGGCGCTCTTCGCGGTCGTGCCCACCGCGCGCGGCGTGCAGGTGCTCAAGCTCTCCGCGCAGGCCGCCGCGGTCCTGGCCGGGCTCGACGGCTCGCGCACGCGCGAGGAGCTGGAGCGCGAGCAGCCGGGCATCGCGAGCGCGCTCACGCGCTTCGCCGAGGCGGGGCTGCTCGACGCGTGAGTACGGTGCCAGTCCTCTTCTTCCAACGATGCCCCGCGCCGCAACGACGCGACGCGCATCGGCGGCGTTCCCGCGGCCCGCGCACCGATGGCATCCCCGTCCATCGTGGGAAGAAGAGGACTGGCACGGTATTCACCGCGCGTGCGCTTCGATCCAGCGGCGCAGGTCCTCGACGCCGGTGTACCAGCTCTCCGCGGTCTGGTGGTCGAGCGAGTCCAGCCGCGCATCGTCGCCCGCGGCCACGTCGACGCGGTAGGTGACGTTGCCCTGCCCCGCGCGCGGCATCGTGATCGTCATGTGCTCGCGTCCGTCGTCGGGCGGGGCGCCGCGCGGGTTCTCGAGCGCGAGGCCCGCCGCGACGCGCTCGCGGCAGTACTCCATCAGGCGCGTGCTGCGGCGATCCTTGAGCTCGCGCAGCTTGTCGATCCAGGTCAGCGCGCGCTCCTGCAGCTCGGGCAACTGCTCCAGATCGAACTCGAGCGCCGCGGGGTTGATCAGCGTGTCGGTCCACCAGCCCTTGCCGAGCGGGAGCTGCCACTGGCGCGAGCGGCCCTCGGCGACGATCGCGTCGTAGCCGCCGGCCTCGGAGCGCCGCTGCGGCGCGGCGCCCGCCGCATGCTCCGCCGGCGCGCCCGTCGCCGCCGGCGCGCGCGTGGAGCCATCGGCGGAGAGCCGCGCGGCGCCCTCGCGTGCCTCTTCGCCGGGGCCCGCGGAGGGCAGTTCGCCCGGTCCTTCGAGCGCGCGCCGCCCGTGCGCGACGTTCCACAAGAGCAGCACGAGGGCCAGCGCCGCCAGTGCGGCGATGCCGGCCAGGATCGTCGTCGAGCGCAGCGCCATCGCACCGATCGTAGCGTGCTCCGCGCGCTTGCGCCGCCTTCGCCATTGACGAGCCCGCGCGAGGAGGGGGAAGCTAGCGCGCGTCCGACCGCGAAAGGCCCCTCGACCATGATCCAGCAGCAGGCGTTCCCCGTCACGCTCGTCTTTCCGCCGCAGGGCCACTACACGCAGCCCTACCTCGCGTTGCCCTGCCTCTCGGCCTACCTGCAGGCGAACGGCTTCCGCGACGTCGAGGTGATCGACGCGAACATCGAGGCCTACGACCGCTTCCTCTCGGCCGACTACCTGCGCTACGCCAAGGCGCGCGTCGCCGAGCGACTGCCGCTCGCGCGCTTCACGCGCGAGAACGCGCTGCCCTTCCGCGACCTCGGCGCGTACCGCGCGGCCGCCGAGAGCGCCGCTTCGGCCGACGCGCTGATCGCCGGCATCGACGAGGCCAAGGCGGTGCTGCGCGACGAGCGATTCTTCGACATGGAGCGCTACGTGCCCGCGGTGCGCGCGATCTACCACGCGCTGCGCCTGGTCTCGGCCGCGCACCATCCGGCCGTGCTCACGCCGCACAACTTCACCACCGGCTACTCGCTCGAGCGCTCGGCCGAGGTGCTCGCCGCGACACGCGACGGCGAGCAGAACCCGTTCCTGGAGCACTTCCGGAAGGAGCTCCTGCCGCGGCTGGTCGCGCGCAAGCCGCGCGTGGTCGGCATCTCGATCATCTACGGCAGCCAGCTCATCCCCGGCCTGACGCTCGGGCGCCTGATCAAGCAGGCGCTGCCCGACTGCCACGTCACCGCGGGCGGCGGGTTCCTGGCCTACATCGGCGCCAAGCTGATGAACGCGCCCGGCGTGAGCGAGTGCCTCGACAGCCTGATCTTCCACGAGGGCGAGGCGCCGCTGCTCGCGCTGTGCCAGGCGCTGCGCGACCGCACCGATCTGGGGACGATCGGCTCGCTGACCTGGTTCGACGCGCACAAGCGCGCGGTCGCCAACCCGCCCGGCCATCCGATCAAGCTCGACGAGGCGCCCGTGCCCGACTTCGACGGGCTCCCCTTCGCGAAGTACCTCGCGCCCCAGGTCGTGCTGCCCTTCGACATCAACCGCGGCTGCTACTACGGCGAGTGCACCTTCTGCACGCTGCCGACCGTGATCGGCCCGGGCTACCGCACGCGCCGCGCGCAGACGATCGTCGACCAGGTGCTCGCGCTGAAGCAGCGCTACGGCACGAACCACTTCAACTTCATCACCGACTGCATGCCGCCGGGGATGATCAAGGACCTGCCCGAGGAGCTGATCGCGCGCAAGGCCGACATCCGCTGGTGGGCCGACGCGCGCGTCGAACCCAAGGCCTACGACGCGGAAGGCGCGCGGCGGCTGTACGCCTCGGGCTGCCGCAAGCTGCTCTTCGGCTTCGAGACCGCCACGCCGCGCCTGCTCAAGCTGATGATGAAGGGCCAGAGCCTGAAATCGACCGTCGACGTCGCGACCCACTGCGCACAGGCCGGCATCAGCGTCACGTTCTACGCCATGGTCGGCTTCCCCAGCGAGACGCGCGAGGAGGCGCGCGCCACGGTCGAGTTCCTGGTGAAGCATGCCGACGTCGTGCGCGAGGTCTCGCTGCAGACCTTCCACATCGACGAGGTGGCGCAGGTCTACCGCCGGCCCGAGGACTTCGGCGTGACGATCCTCGACGATCCCGCGGCCGACATCGAGCTCTACCACGACTACCAGAGCTCGAGCGGCATGACGCAGGAGGAGGCGGCCGAGGTCTTCGAGGAGATGATGCGCGCGCTGCGCCAGCACTACCCGATCTTCTCGGGCGACAACATCTTCTACTTCATGCAGAAGAGCCACTACTTCCTGCATCTCGCGCACGGCACGAAGCCCGACGAGTTCGTCGCGCGCTGCGCCGAGCGCACCGCACGCCGCGAGAAGCGCGGGGCCGAGCGCACGCTCGCGCCGAGCGCGCAGCTGGGCTTCGTCGAGCTCGACTTCGGCTACACCGACGCGCTGGCCAAGCTGGCGCACCCGCTGGCGCGCATGGTGCGTCCCGACTTCCTGACGGGGCGCTTCGTCGAGGGCGCCGAGCTCGAGGCCGAGCGGCGCCTGGGCAGCATCCCGCGCAAGCACACGGTGCTCGCCTACGACCCGGCCAGCGCCGAGTTCGTCGAGCTGCGCCCCGACGGCAAGCGCGTGCTCGAGCTGATCGCCCAGAAGGGCTCGCTCGGCGCGCTGCTGGAAGGCATCGATCCGGGCGACCTGCCCGCGATCGAGAACGTCAAGCGCTTCGCGGCCGAGTTGCACCGCATGGGCGTGCTCACGCCGCGCGCGACGGCGAAGGCCTGAGTCGCGCGCTCACTCGCGCACGGTCTTCATCCCCGTGCGCAGGATGCGCTCGATCAGCTGCGGGTACGCGATCCCCGCCTTGAGCGCGGACTGCGCGAAGTCCTCGTCGGGCGCGAGGTGCGGGTTCGGGTTGGCCTCGATGAAGTAGATCTCCCCCGCCTCCGTGACGCGCAGGTCGATGCGGCCGTAGCCGTCGATCGTCAGGAGGCGGTAGATGCGCTTGCAGGTGTTCACGATCGCGCGCTCGAGCAGCGGGTCGAGCGCGCGCGCGAACTGGTACTTGAGGCCCCAGCGCTTGCGGTAGGCCTCGTCCCACTTGGCGCGGAAGGTCGCGATCCTCGGCTCGTCGGGCGGCACCTCGTTGAAGACGAGCTCGCGGATCGGGAAGACGCTCAGGCGCTCGTTGCCGAGGATGCTGACGTACAGTTCGCGCCCGGCGATGTACTCCTCGGCGATCGCGTCGGAGTCGTGCGAGGCGTGGATGAACTGCACGCGCTCGCGGAAGTCCTCGTCGGTCTCGACGAACGAGGCCTGCGAGATGCCGTAGGACGCCTCCTCCTTGAGCGGCTTGACCAGGATCGGGAACCTCAGTCGCGCCGGCCGCGTGGCGCGCTTGCCGCGCGCGATCACGGTGAACTCCGGCACGCGGATGCGGTGGTAGCCGAGGATCTTCTTCGAGATCGCCTTGTGCTTGCAGAGCGTCAGGCCGGTCGAGCCGCAGCCGGTGAAGGGCACGCCGTGCAGCTCGAGGAACGAGGCGATGTTCTGGTCGAAGGCGCGGTTGTTCTTGAACTGGTCGGCCAGGTTGAAGATCACGTCGGGCTGGAAGCTCGCGAGCTTCTGCCGCAACAGGTCGAGGTCGTCGAAGATCGAGAGGTACTCGGCCTGGTGGCCCAGCTGCGCGAGCGCGGCGAGCACGCTGCGCTCGGTCGCCCAGTCCTCCGTCTGCAGCTGCGCGCTGAGGTCCTGGTCGAGCGTGGTCGGGCCGATGGCGTCGAAGAGGGCGAGGACCTTGAGCTTCTTCTTCACGGCTACTTGGTGCGCTTGAACTTCCCGGTGAACAGGTGGTTCATCACCAGCGTGGTGATGTAGGCCGAGACCTGCAGCTCCTGGCGCGGATCGTCGCTGCCGACGTACAGGTCGAGCTCGCCGCAGCGCTCGATCAGCTTGCGCACGAGCGCGTTGACGCGGTACTTGTTCTCCTTCGTCCACTCGCAGACGGCGCCCTCGAGCGCGCGGCGGTGGCGGCGCAGGTAGACCGAGGCCTTGACGCGGCCCTCGACCTCGGCGCCCGCGGCGAAGAGCCGGCGCAGGTCGTTGTCGTAGAAGTCGGGGAAGGAGTGCTCGTACTCCTTGCGCTTGCGCGCGTAGTACGTCTTGAGCTTGAGGTTGAGGCAGTCGTGGTCCGCCACGCGGTACTCCGGCACGGGCAGCGGCGGCTGGCCGGCGAGCGAGCGCATCAGCTCGTCGACGTACTCCAGCTTCGCGAGCGCGCGCCAGCCCTTGTAGCGCGCGCGCCAGTCGAGCCCGGGCGTCAGCCAGACCGCGAAGGTCTCGGCGAAGTCCTCGTCGGGGTGCGACTGCGCGTACCAGTCGTCCAGGTGCACCACGAAGCTCCGGCTGTAGGGACGCGGGCGGTAGAACGAGGGCGTCTCCTCCGAGGACGAGCGGCCGAAGGTGCGCTTCCACTTCGTCTTGTGCACGAAGCGGTAGGCGTAGCTGTAGGCGTGCGCGGCCTCGTGCCGGATCAGCTGCAGGAAGGCCTCGCGCGTGCCGCCCTCGACGTCGAGGATGATCTTCTTCTCCAGGTGCCGCAGCCGCTCGTGCGCCAGGAAGAACGGGATGAAGATCACCGGCAGGCCGACGGGCACGAACCACTCGTCGCCCAGCTCGCAGGGCGGGTGGAAGGCGAGGCCCTTCGCGGAGAGCTCGGCGTAGAGCTCCTGCACCAGCGGCTCGAGCGGCGTGCCGGCGATCCGCAGGCCCAGGCGCGAGATGCGCAGCTCGAGCAGCTCCTCGTCGCGCAGGCCGGTCCAGTCCAGGGCGCCCATGGGCGGAGACTACGGCCGGCCTCCGCGCCCGACAAGGCGGCGAGCGCGAGGCACGGCACGCGCGGAGCGCTCCGCGAACGAAGCTTGCGCCCCGCGCCGCGCGCTGGTCCACTCTTCCCAGGAGCCCCGCGATGTCCGCCCTCGATCCGAAGAAGAAGACGCAGTCCGACAGCCCCAAGCCGACGCCCGCTCAGCGCGAGGAGCGCGGCCAGGACAAGCCCAGGGAGACGATCGACTTCGCCAAGCTCGACCTCTCGATCGAGAAGGTCGAGGAGCGCATCGCTCCGAGCGAGACGAACGTCTTCGACAAGTAGAAGCGCGGGTGCGATTGCCTGGGTCCGCGCGGCGCGCTCCGGTGTTCCACCGAGCGCGCCCGGACCTTGCATCAACTTCATCGCGCCTGACGCTGCCATCCGCGGGCCGCTGATCGAGATTGGCGCGTGCAGGCCGGGACGGCGCGCATGACGCGTGCGGGTTCGTCGGCCTGCGTGAAGATGAACGCCAGGAGGCTTTCGATGGTCCGCTCCCTCTTCCCCCGGTTCTCAGGCACGCACGCGTGGTTCGCCGCGAGCACGCTCGCGCTGCTCGGTTCCAGCTGCTCGCCGCGCGAATCGCGCGCGGCCGTCCCGCCCGAGACGACGCAGACCTCGAGCCTGCCGGCGCCCAAGCCGGTCCAGGCCCCGCGTCCCGAGAGCGCGACGCCGCAGGCGCCGAACCCCGAGTCGACGAGCACCTCCCCCGCCGCGCCGGCCGCGCTCCCCGCCGAGCCGGCCGCGCAGCCGAGCGACGTGCACGTGACCGGCTTCGAGCTCGGCGGCGCGCTCGAGGCCGACGGCCACGTCAGCGACGCGCGCACGGAGTTCACCTCGAACGAGACGGTGCACCTCGCCGTGCTCGCCGACGGCGCGCCGCGCACGGTCAAGCTGGGCGTGGTCTGGCTCGGCCCCGACGCGGCGCGCGTCGGCGTGCAGGAGTCGGACATCACGCTCGACGGCCCCAAGGCAGTCCCCTTCGCGCTCTCCAGCGCCGTCGGCCTGCCCGCCGGTGCCTACAAGGCGGAGATCCGCATCGACGGCTGGCTCTCCACCACGGCCGAGTTCCGCGTGCACTGAGCTTCTGCCCCGCGCGGGCGCCGGGATATGCTGCCGTCGATGACGACGCTCTCCCCGACGCTCCGCTCGTGCGCTCTCGCGCTCGCGCTGCTCGCAGCGAGCGCGCGGCCCGCGCTCCCCGGCGACTGGAAGCTCGACCCCGCGCGACCCGCGCCCGACGGGCGTCCGGTCGAGAACGAGCACTGGAAGGAGTCCAGCTGCGCGAGCTGCCACGAGAACGTCGCGCGCGAGTGGGCGCGCACCACGCACGCGACGGCCTGGTCGGACCCGCGCTTCCTCGAGGACCTCAAGGACCGGCGCAAGCCCGAGGCCTGCCACACCTGCCACATCCCCGAACCGCTCTCCGGCGTCGGCCCCGGCGCGAAGCCGCGCGCGCGCGACGCCTCGCAGGCTGCGTGGACGAACCTGGGCGTCGACTGCAACGCCTGCCACCTCGGGACCAAGGGCGAGATCCTCGGCCCGCTCGGCAGCGCGACCAAGGCGCACGCGACGTCCAAGAGCCCGGCCTTCACGAGCGAGGGCCAGTCGCAGCTGTGCATCGGCTGCCACGCGACCACGGTCGGCCCGGTGATCGGCATCGCGCAGGACTTCGTCGAGACCAGACAGTGGGAACAGGGGCGCAGCTGCGTCGGCTGCCACATGCAGGCGCTCGAGCGCGCCTTCGTCGCCGATCCGTCGAGCGCGGCGAAGCTCGGCGACGCGCCCTACGCGACGCACGCCGGCCGCAGCCACGAGCTGCAGTCGCCGCGCGATCCGGCCTTCCTGGCGCGCGCGTTCACGTTCGCCGCGCGCCTCGAGCAGGACGAGGCCGTCCTCGAGGTGAAGAACGCCTGCGGCCACCGCGTGCCGGGCCTGATCGGCCGCGAGATCGAACTCGCCGTCGAGCTCCTCGACGAGCAGGGCCGCGTCGTGACGCAGGCCGCGCTCGCCTTCGACCACCAGTCCATCCTCGCCGTCGACGAGACGCGCACGCTGCCGCTGGGGAAGCGCGGCGCGAAGCTGCGCATCGCGGGCTGGCACACCTCGCCGGGGTTCACGGCGAAACAGCGCTTCCTCGCGCTCGAGCTGCCGGTGGCGCACTGAGTTCTGCCGTGCGCGCGCCGCGCCCGCTACGCTGGTGCGCATGTTCCGCTTCGAACGCCGCCCGCAGACCCTCGCGAACCACGCCAAGCTCGAGCCCGCCTACCACTTCGTGGCCTTCGGCATCCTGCTCGTCAACCTGGGCTGGAGCGCGCTGGAGCTGTGGCGCGCGCCCGGGTTCGCCAGCGCGCTGCAGCTCGCCTTGGCCGTCGCGCTGCTGATCCTGTTCTTCGCCATGCGCGTCTTCGCGCTCGCCGTGCAGGACCGCGTCATCCGCCTGGAGGAGACGCTGCGCCTGGAGCGCCTCCTGCCGCCGGAACTGCGCGCGCGCATCCCCGAGCTGTGCGTGCCGCAGCTGGTCGCGCTGCGCTTCGCCAGCGACGCGGAACTCCCCGAGCTGGTGCGCGCCACGCTCGACGAGAAGCTCGAACGCGGCGCGATCAAGCGCCGCATCCGCGTCTGGCGTCCCGACTACCAGCGCTGTTGAGCGGCGGCTCGCGCGGTCGCGCCGCGCGCGCGCTACTCTCTTGCGCGTGCCGCGCCTGCGCTCGATCGTGCTGCTCCTCGTCGCCCTGTTCGCGCCCGTCCTGGCGGCGAGCGCGCAGTCGAAGGACCCGCTCGAGCGCTTCCAGGGCTTCCTCAAGCGCCTGCAGGAGGGCCGCAGCGAGACCTCCGGCGCGGACTTCCACGAGCTCAAGCTGCTGGTCGCCGACCTGCGCCTGTTGTGGGCCGTCGACAGCTCGCGCCAGCGCCAGATCGCCTGTGCCCTGCTCGACCTGACGGGCCTGACGCTGGCCGGCTGGGATCCGGCCGGCACCGAGGACGCGACCACGCCCGAGGCCGTGCTGCGCGAGCAGTGCGCCGACGCGCTGCGCGCGCACCTGGACGCCGACCTCGAGCGCTTCCTGGCACGCGAGGTCCTGCCCGCCTCCGCGACGCAGCCGATCCAGCGCCGCCGCGCGGCGCTGTGGCTGGTCGCGCCGCGCCCCAACCCGGGCCTCCTGCTCGCGCTGCTGACCTGCGTGCGCGATCCGGATGCCCGGATGCGCGACCTCGCGCTGGAGGCCGTCTGCGGCTACCAGGACCCCGGCGTGCACCGCCTGTTCCTCGGGCTGCTGGACGGTCGGCCGGCGAAGCCGGAGCTGCCGCGCGCGGCCGAGCTCGCCGAGCGCCACTTCGCGCGCGTGCAGCTGGACCACGGCGATCCGCTGGTCGAACGCCTCTGTGCGATCGTGCTCCCGGGGCTCGCCTCGACCGACTGGCGCAGCGTCTCGCGCGCGGTCGTGCTCTCGCATCCGCTGGAGCACGCGCGCGCCGTGCCTGCGCTGATCGACGCGCTCGAGTCGTGGAAGAAGCGCGGCGACGACGGCCTCCAGGCCCTGCGCATCGAGCACGAGATCGCGCGCGCCCTCGCGGCGCGGGCCGAGCGCGACTACGGCTTCGACGTGCCGCGCTGGCGCGAGTGGTGGAGCGCGGTGCAGCGCGGCGAGCTCGCCCCTCCGCGCACCGAGGGCGGCGGCGAGGCCGGCACGCGCCCGAGCTTCTTCACGCTGCGGCCCTGGACCGACCGCGTCGTCTTCGTGCTCGACCGCTCGGGCTCGATGTACGAGCCCTTCGGTCCGGCGAGCGCCGACGGCGGTCGGCGCACGCGCTGGGACGAGGCGGTGGCGCAGCTGTGCGAGTTCGTGCGCCAGCTCGGGCCGTCGGCGCGCTTCAACGTGGTCGTGTTCCACGACTACGCGGAGGCCTGGAAGGAGGAGCTCGTGCCGGCCGACGCGGCGGGGCTGCGCTCGGTGCGGCTGTGGCTGGACCAGAAGCCGCACGGCGGGACGCTCCTGCGCGCTGGCGTCGAGCGCGCCCTGGGCGTGCGCGGCGACGCGGGCCCGGACCTCGCCCGCCTGGAGGCCGACACGGTGATCGTGCTCTGCGACGGCGCGACCCACGAGGGTCCGGAGTGGGTGCGCAGCTTCCTCTCGCGCGTCAACGCGAGCGCGCGGGTCGCCTTCGATGGCGTCCAGATCGGGAGCGAGGGCGACGGCACGCTCGAGCGCTTGGCCCAGGGCAGCGGTGGCGAGTTCGTGAAGATCGAAAAGTAGGAAGACGCACTCTTCTGATCGATACGCCACAAGGACTTACGCCGTGGCAATACCTCTTTGCGCCCAGCATTTGCGATCTCCTAGGGCGAGAGTCCGGGTTCGCCGTGCGGACCCTTCCTCCACCCCTTCGGCATAGCTACACTCTCGCGCAATTTTCGCCCCTCCCCCCCGCCGGCGGCGCGTTCGAGCACACCCTCGCCGCCCCCCTCCGGCAGCCTGCCGCCCTCCGTCCGCGGGGCGGATCCCCGGCCGGCCGGCACCCCTCCATGCTGCACGACTACATCCCCATCCTCATCCAGATCGCGGTGGTGATCGGCTTCGTGGCCGTCAACCTCGCGATCAGCGAGCTCGTCGGCCGCCGGCGCGTGAACGTGGGCAAGCTCGAGGCCTACGAATGCGGGATGGAGCCGCACGGCAGCGCGCGCCTGCGCCTGTCGATCCACTTCTACCTCGTTGCGGTGCTCTTCATCCTCTTCGACGTCGAGTCGGTCTTCCTGGTGCTGTGGTCGGTGGGCGCCACGAGCTTCAAGGCCGCGGGCGTCGGCAGTTTCGTGCTGGCGGAGATCCTGGCTTTCGTGGCCATCCTGGCTCTCGCGTTGGCCTACGTCTGGCGCAAGGGAGGTCTCGAATGGGATCGCTGAGCGAAGTGCAGGACAACCCCGCGCAGGAGGGCTTCCTCTGGACGCGCGTCGACGAGCTCGTCAACTGGGGCCGCAAGAACAGCCTCTGGCCGATGCCGCTGGGGCTCTCCTGCTGCGGGATCGAGCTGATGGCGATGATCGGACCGAAGTTCGACCTGGCGCGCTTCGGCGCCGAGGCCGCGCGCTTCAGCCCGCGCCAGGCCGACCTGATGGTCGTCGCCGGCACGCTGACGTGGAAGATGGCCGAGGCCTGCCGCACGATCTACGACCAGATGCCCGACCCCAAGTGGGTCATCGCGATGGGCGTGTGCTCCTCGACCGGCGGCATGTACGACTCGTACTCGGTCGTGCAGGGCGTCGACATGATCCTGCCGGTCGACGTCTACGTGCCCGGCTGCCCGCCGCGTCCCGACGCGGTGATCGACGCGATCCTCAAGCTGCAGAAGAAGATCGAGCGCGAGAAGCCGCTCGGGCTGCTGCTCTCGGGCGACAACTTCGACGAAGGCCCCGGCTCGCAGCGCTTCCGCCGCGCGCCCAACCACGGCGTCCCGACCACGCGCAGCCACGAGCTCCTGCGCGGCGAGGGCAAGGCTCCGGCGAGGGACGCATGAGCACGCTCGAGCGCATCCAGGCGGCCCTGACGGGCCTCGAGTTCCAGCTGGCGAGCTCGCGCGACGGCACGCCCACCCTCGCGCTCGCGGTGCGCGACGTGCGCGAGGCCGTGCGGCGCCTGCGCGACCAGGCCGGCTTCGACATGAGCACCTTCGTCACCGCCGTCGACCACTACCCGGCCGAGCCGCGCTTCGAGCTCGCCTGGCAGTTCCTCTCCAGCGCGCACGCCGACCGCGTGCGGTTGCACGCGCGCACCGGCGGCGAGGATCCGCGCGTGCCGACGATCACCGACTTCTTCCCCGGCGCGGCCTACGGCGAGCGCGAGTGCTTCGACATGTTCGGCATCCGCTTCGACGGCCATCCGGGCCTCAAGCGCCTGCTGATGCCCGAGGCCTACGACCACTTCCCGCTGCGCAAGGACTTCCCGCACCAGGGCATCGAGCCCGACCGCCTCTACCGCGAGTGGGACCTCCGCCGGCGCGAGCGTCCCGTGAACCAGAACCTGCCGCACGCACCGGAGAAGGCCTGAGGCACGCATGGCCAGCACGACCAAGGTCTTCGAGTACAACCGCGGCTCGATCGAGGGCGACGATCCGCTGCACGGCGAGTTGATGGAGCTCAGCATGGGCCCGCAGCACCCGGCCACGCACGGCGTGCTGCGCCTCAAGGTCATGCTCGACGGCGAGACGATGCGCTCGATCGAGCCCGAGGTGGGCTACCTGCACCGCGGCAAGGAGAAGACCTGCGAGTCGCTCGGCTGGCGCAAGTTCTTCGTGCACACCGACCGCCTCGACTACGTGCAGCCGCTGCTCAACAACTGCGGCTACGCGCTGGCGCTCGAGAAGCTCGCCGGCCTCGAGGTGCCCGAGCGCGGCCAGACGATCCGCGTGCTGCTGATGGAGCTCTCGCGCATCGCGGCGCACCTGATCTACCTGGGCACCACCGCCATCGACCTGGGCGCGGTGACGATGTTCTTCTTCACGTTCAAGGAGCGCGAGACCATCTACACGCTCCTGGACGCCTACACCGGCCACCGCATGAACAACACCTACGTGCGGATCGGCGGCGTGTACGCGGACGTCGAGGACGAGGTCGGCCGCGAGATCGGCAAGTGGCTCGAGCACTTCCTCGCCGCCGTGGACGAGTTCGAGACGATGCTGACCGGCAACCGCATCTGGTACGACCGCAACCGCGGCATCGGCGTGATCTCGAAGGAGACCGCGCTGGCCTGGTCGCTCAGCGGTCCCAACCTGCGCGGCTCGGGCTTCGACTTCGACCTGCGCAAGCGCACGCCCTACTCGGGCTACGAGCGCTTCCAGTTCGAGGTCCCGGTCGGCACGCTGGGCGACTGCTACGACCGCTACCTCGTGCGCGTCGAGGAGATGCGCCAGTCCGCGCGCATCTGCCAGCAGGCGCTGGCGATGCTGCAGCAGACGCGCGGCGGCGAGTTCCTCGCCGACGACCGGCGCTTCGTGCTGCCGCCCAAGGACAAGGTGCGCTCCTCGATGGAGGAGCTGATCCACCAGTTCAAGATCGTGACCGACATGGCGCTGCCCGCGGGCGAGGCCTACATGGGCGTCGAATCCTCCAAGGGCGAGCTCGGTTTCTACGTGGTCTCCGACGGCACCAGCCACCCGATGCGCTGCCACATCCGCGCGCCGGGCCTGATGAACGTGCAGGCCATTCCCGTCTTGATGAAGGACCGCCTGTTCTCGGACACGGTCTCGATCATCGGTTCGCTGGATTTCGTGATGGGCGAGGTCGATCGCTGATGTCACTCCCCGACAAACTCGTGCGCGAGTTCGACGAGCTCGTGAAGAAGTACCCCGACCCGCGCTCGGGCCTGATCCCGGCGCTGCACCGCTGCCAGGAGGAGCTCGGCGGCTGGATCTCGCCGCAGACGATGGAGGACCTCGCCTCCTACTTCCGCATCGAGCCGGTCGAGGTCTACGGCGTGGCCTCCTTCTACCCGATGTTCCGGCTCAAGCCGCCGGGCAAGCACGTCGTCAGCGTGTGCCACAACATCAGCTGCGAGCTGCGCGGCGCGACGCAGCTCATGGAGCACGTCTGCAAGGTCACCGGCGCGAAGCCCTACGGCACCTCGGCCGACGGCAAGTTCACCGTCTGGCCCGTCGAGTGCCAGGGCGCCTGCGCCAACGCGCCGATGTTCGATCTCGACGGCGTCTACCACGAGGACCTGACGCCCGAGAAGGCCGAGAAGATCCTGGGAGGCGTGCGATGAGGAAGTTCGAGACCTGGCTGCTCGACCGCACGCGCAACGCGAACTCGCACACGCTGGCCGCCTACAAGAACGGCCGCTACACCGCGCTCGAGAAGGTGCTCAAGGGCGACAAGCCGCTGACGCCCGCCGACGTGATCAACGAGATGAAGCTCTCGGAGATCCGCGGCCGCGGCGGCGCGGGTTTCCCCACCGGCATGAAGTGGAGCTTCATGCCCGACCCGGCCAAGGACCCGCGCCCGCGCTACCTCGCGATCAACGCGGACGAGAGCGAGCCGGGCACCTGCAAGGACCGCGTGCTGATGGAGAAGGACCCGCACGGTCTGGTCGAGGGCGCGCTGATCGCCTGCTACGCGATGCGCGCGCAGGCGGCCTACATCTACGTGCGCGGCGAGTACCGCCTCTCCTACAACCGCGTGCAGGCCGCGATCGACGAGGCGCGCAAGCTCGGCCTCGTGGGCAAGAACATCCTCGGCACCGGCTTCAACTGCGAGGTGCACATGCACAAGGGTGCGGGCGCCTACATCTGCGGCGAGGAGACCGGCCTGATGGAGAGCCTCGAGGGCAAGCGCGGCCACCCGCGCCCCAAGCCGCCCTTCCCGGCCGCCTTCGGCCTGTGGGGCCAGCCCACGACGGTCAACAACGTCGAGACGATCTTCAACGTGCCCTTCATCGTCGAGCGCGGCGGCGCCTGGCACGCCTCGATCGGCACCAAGGGCTCGAAGGGCAACTTCCTCTGCGGCATCTCGGGCCACGTCGAGAAGCCGGGCGTGTACGAGCTGCCCTTCGGCGTCACCGCGCGCGAGATCGTCGAGGAGGTCGCCGGCGGCGTGTGGAAGGGCCGCAAGTGCAAGGCCTGGTTCCCCGGCGGCTCCTCTTGCGCGCTGGTCAAGGGCGAGGACCTCGACGTCGTGCTCGACCACGACTCGCTCAAGACCAAGGGCTCCTCGCTCGGCACCGCGGCGATGATCATCATCGACGACCAGACCTCGATCGCGCGCGTGATGGAGATCATCTCGCGCTTCTACGACCACGAGAGCTGCGGGCAGTGCAGTCAGTGCCGCGAGGGCACGCAGTGGCTCGCTCAGATCTTCCACCGCATCGCCACCGGCCACGGCCAGCCCGACGACGTGGCGACGATCGAGGCGCTGGCCAAGGGCATGGCGCCGGGCAAGACGATCTGCGCCCTGTCCGACGCGGCGGCGATCCCGACGCTCTCGGCGGTGCGCCTCTTCAAGGACGAGCTGCTCGAGTGCGTGAAGCAGAAGCGCGACCCGATCCCCTACCCGCGCGTCGAATACGCCGGAGCCCACTAGCGTGACCAAGATCACCGTCAACGGACGCGAGATCGACGCGGACCCCAAGAAGCCGCTGATCGCCGCCTGCCATTCGAACCACGTCGAGGTGCCGCACTACTGCTACCACCCGGGCCTCGAGCCGGTCGGCAGCTGCCGCATCTGCCAGGTCGAGGTGCAGCAGGGCCAGACGCCGCCGCGCGTCGTGGTCGCCTGCCGCACCTATCCGGCCGAGGGCATGGTCGTCACGACCGAGAGCGAGAAGGCGCACCAGACGCGCCGCGAGTGCCTGGAGTTCCTGCTCAAGAACCACCCGCTGGACTGCCCGATCTGCGACAAGGCCGGCGAGTGCGACCTGCAGGACTACACGTACTCCGAGGGCCAGGCCGCGGGCCGCACGCACGAGCCGCGCCGCAAGCTCGAGAAGCGCAAGTCGCTCGGCGACGTGATCGTGCTCGACGAGGAGCGCTGCATCCTGTGCAGCCGCTGCGTGCGCTTCTTCGAGGAGATCCCCAAGAAGGCGCAGCTGACGGTGAGCCAGCTCGGCTCGCGCTCGTTCATCTCGACCTTCGGCGACAAGCCGCTCACGGGCAACTACCAGGGCAACATCGCCGACCTGTGCCCGGTCGGCGCGCTGACGCTGAAGAAGTTCCGCTTCCAGGCGCGCGTGTGGAACCTGGTCAAGATGGCCTCGACCTGCGCCGAGTGCAGCCGCGGCTGCTCGACCACCGTCGAGGTGCTGCGCGGCGGCGACGTCAAGCGCTTCCGCCCGCGCGAGAACCCGGCCGTCAACAAGTGGTGGATCTGCGACACGGGCCGCTTCGCCTTCGGGCACGTCAACGCACAGGAGCGCCTGCAGGGCGCGCTCGTGCGCAGCGGCGGCGTGCTGCTGAAGGTCGAGAGCGACGACGGCGTGCTCGCGCTGCGCGAGCTCCTCGCGGCCGACGCGGGCGCGCTGATCGTGGCCTCGCCCTTCTGCACGCAGGAGGAAGGCCAGCGGATCCTCGACCTCGCCCGCGCGCGCGGCGCGCAGCCCTTCTTCCTCTCGCCCGGCCCCAACGGCCTGAAGGACGAGCTCCTGCACACCGGCGATCCCTGCCCCAACCGGCGCGGCCTGACCGAGCTCGGCTTCGCGCCGCTCGCGGCCGCGGAGCTCGCCGCGAAGCTCGCGTCCGCGCGCACGGCCGTGCTGATCGGCGAGCGCTCGGCGGAGCTCGCCGGCGCGGCGACGCTGGCGTCGCTGGGCGCGGACAAGCGCCTGGCGCTGCTCGACTGCCAGCCCTGCGACATGCCGGCGCTGGCCGTCGCGATCGGCGTGCCCACGCACGTCGAGAAGAGCGGCACCTGGATCAACGTCGACGGCCAGCGCGGACCGCTGGGCGTCGCGCGGCCCGCGCCGCAGGACGTGCGCCCCCTGACCCGACTCCTGGACGAGCTCGCAGCCGCGCTGCGCGCGCAACCCTCACGACGCTGATGGACTTCGACTGGAAATACCTGCTCGTCGCCGCGGCCAAGGTGATCGTGCTCTACCACATGGTGGTGGTGATCGGCGCGCTGATGTCGCTCGCCGAGCGCAAGGTCTCGGCCTGGATGCAGTACCGCATCGGCCCCAACCGCGTCGGTCCCTGGGGCGTGCTGCAGCCGCTGGCCGACGGCGTGAAGTTCATCTTCAAGGAAGAGGTGCTGCCCGCGGGCGCCAACAAGCTGCTCTTCCGCATGGCGCCGGCGATCGCCGCCGTGCCGGCGATGATGACGATGGCCGTGATCCCCTTCAGCGGCGAGATCACCGAGCTCAAGGGCTTCCTGGGCGGGCGCTCGACGTACCTGTCGATCACCGACCTCGACATCGGGCTGCTCTACATGCTCTCGATCGGCGGCCTGGGCGTGTACGGGATCATCCTGGGCGGCTGGGTCTCGAACTCGAAGTTCTCGCTGATGGGCGGCCTGCGCGCCTCGGCGCAGATGATCAGCTACGAGCTGACCCTGATCCTCTCGATCCTGGCCGTGGTGGCGCTGGCGGGCTCGCTCTCGCTGCGCGACATCGCCGGCGCGCAGCACGACCACCTCTGGTTCCTCTTCCGCCAGCCGCTGGCCTTCCTGCTCTTCCTCGTGGCGATCTTCGCCGAGACCAACCGCCACCCCTTCGACTTCGCCGAGTGCGAGTCGGAGCTCGTCGGCGGCTTCCACACCGAGTACAGCTCGATGAAGTTCGCGCTGTTCTTCCTGGGCGAGTACACCGCGATGATCGTGATGAGCTGCCTGGGCACGACGCTCTTCCTGGGCGGCAGCGACATCCCCTTCCTGCCCGAGGCGCACTGGGCGCTGGGCTTCGTCGCCTTCCTCTTCAAGATCTCGCTCTTCCTGTTCCTCTTCCTGTGGGTGCGCTGGTCGCTGCCGCGCTTCCGCTTCGACCAGCTGATGCGGCTGGGCTGGAAGGTGATGCTGCCGCTGGCGCTCGCCAACCTGATCGCGACCGGCCTGATGGTCACGTACCTGTGATGAACCGCTCCCGGAGAACACCATGGTGATCGTCAAGCGCAAGTCGCTCTCGCTGGGCGAGCGCCTGTACCTGCCGCTCCTGCGCGGGCTGTCGGTGACCTTCTTCAAGATGTTCGAGAAGAAGATCACGCGGCAGTACCCCGAGGAGCCGCTCCCGAAGAACGAGGTCACGCGCGGACAGCCGCGCCTGGTGGTCAAGGACGACGGCAACATCGCCTGCGTCTCCTGCGGCATGTGCGAGGCGGCCTGCCCGGCCTACGCGATCACGATCGACGGCGGCGAGACCGACCGCGCGATCGAGCGCGAGCCCAAGCGCTTCGACATCGACATGCTGCGCTGCATCCTGTGCGGCTTCTGCGAGGAGGCCTGCCCCAAGGACGCGATCTACATGTCGGACGAGCTGGAGCTGGCCGACTACACGCGCGAGGCGCTGGTCTACGACATGGAGAAGCTCAAGCGCCCCGCTTCCGCGCTGAAGAAGCGCATGGACTACGTCAACCACATCAACGACCGGTGGCGAACTACCTCTTCTACCTGATGGCGGCGCTCGCCGTCGTGTCCGCGCTCGGCGTGGTCGTGGCGCGCAACCCGATCATGAGCATCCTCTCGCTCCTGGCGGGCTTCTTCGCGCTGGCGACGATCTACCTCCTGGCGGGATTCCAGTTCCTGGCCGCGGCGCAGATCCTGGTCTACGCCGGCGCGATCCTGGTGCTGTTCCTGTTCGTGATCATGCTGCTCAACCTGGCCGACATCGGCCCGCTCGAGCGCATCGACATCGAGATGTTCCACCGCCGCAAGACGCTCTGGACGCTGGGCGTCGCGGGCGCGCTGCTGGGCATCGGCGCCTTCGCCGCGACGCAGCTGGTGCCCGGCGATCCCGCCAGCATCGCGACGCTGCCGGAGAAGGGCATCGACGAGGTGCACGGCATGGCCGAGGCGATGTTCACGCGCTACCTGCTGCCCTTCGAGGTGATCTCGATCCTGCTGCTGGCGACCGCGGTCGCGGTGGTGGTGCTGGCCAAGCGCAAGCGCGGACCGACGGCGGGTGACGCCGGGATGGGAGGGCCGTTGCCGTGAGCGTGCCCCCCAGCCACCTCTTCGTGCTCGCCGCGCTGCTCTTCTCGATCGGGGCGGCCGGCTTCTTCCTGCGCCGCAACGTGATCGTGGTGCTGATGTGCATCGAGCTGATGCTCAACGCGGCCAACCTGACCTTCCTGGCGGCCAGCCGCATGCACACGCTCTCGCACGGCGGCCAGCCCGACCTGCAGGGCCCGATCTTCGCCGTGTTCGTGATCGTGGTCGCGGCGGTCGAGGCCGCCGTCGGACTCGCGCTCGTGATCGCGCTCTACCGCAACAAGCAGACGGTCTCGCTCGACGAGGTCGCGGAGCTGAAGGACTAGCATGCACCCGCTGGAGCAGGCGAACTACGGCTGGCTGTGGTGGATCCCGGCCCTGCCGCTCATCGGCAGCGTGCTCTGCGCGCTGCTGCACTTCCTGACGCTGCGCTCGCGCGGCGCGTGGGCGCCCAAGGCGGGCTCCGCGCACGGACACGGGCACGCGCACGGCGACGCACACGCGGCGGCCCACGACGAGCACGCGCACGGCGCGAGCGGCCACGCGGACGCGCACGACGACCACGGCCACGACGACCACCACGAGACCCCGGCCGGCATCGGCGCGCTGGCGCACCCGGTGGCCGTGCTGGCGATGGCGATCTCGTTCGTGCTCTCGCTCGTCGCGGTGATGCACCTCGCGCAGCAGGGCGAGCACGTCGTCTCGATCGAGAGCGGGCCCTGGCACTGGATCGACACGGGCGTCTTCCCGATCGACATCTCGATCGTGATCGACCGGCTCTCGGCCGTGATGGTGCTGATCGTCACGGGCGTGGGCCTGCTGATCCACGTCTACGCCGGCGGGTACATGAAGGGCGACCCGGGCTTCGCCAAGTTCTTCAGCTACCTGAACCTGTTCGTGTTCGCGATGCTGATGCTGATCCTCTCGTCGAGCCTGCTCGGGCTCTTCGTGGGCTGGGAGGGCGTGGGCCTGTGCTCCTACCTCCTGATCGGCTTCTGGTACGACAAGGGCTGGCCGGCGGAGGCGGGACAGAAGGCCTTCGTGATGAACCGCATCGGGGACGCCTGCTTCCTGATCGGCTCGTTCCTGCTGGTGCAGTTGTTCGGCACGCTCGACCTCTCGCACATCGCCGAGTCGATCGCGACCAAGCTCGCCTCGGAACCGGGCGCGCAGCTGCAGCTCTTCCTGGCCGGCCTGTGCCTCTTCGGCGGCGCCTGCGGCAAGAGCGCGCAGCTCCCGCTCTTCACCTGGCTGCCCGACGCGATGGCCGGTCCGACGCCGGTCAGCGCGCTGATCCACGCCGCGACGATGGTCACGGCCGGCATCTACCTGGTCGTGCGCCTCAACCCGCTCTTCTGCGCCAACCCGACGCTGCTCTTGATCGTCGGCGCGGTCGGCGTGACGACCGCCTTCGTCGCGGGCACGACCGCGCTGGTGCAGCGCGACATCAAGAAGGTGCTGGCCTACTCGACCGTCTCGCAGCTGGGCTACATGTTCCTGGCGCTGGGCTCGGGCGCGTTCGCCTCGGCGATCTTCCACCTCGCCACGCACGCCTTCTTCAAGGCCCTGCTCTTCCTCGGCGCGGGCTCCGTGATCCACGGCATGCACCACGAGCAGGACATGCACAAGATGGGGAACCTGCGCAAGTACATGCCGCAGACGTTCCTGACCTTCCTGGTCGGCGCCGCGGCGCTCTCCGGCCTGCCGCTGCTGTCGGGCTTCTTCTCCAAGGACGAGATCCTGGGCCGCACCTTCGCCGGCGGCGGCGCGTACTACGTGCTCTGGACGGTCGGCATCCTGACCGCGGCGATGACGGCCTTCTACACCTGGCGCATGGTCGCGCTGACCTTCTTCGGCGAGGAGCGCTTCGACAGGAAGCACCTCACGCCGCACGAGTCGCCGCTGGTGATGACGCTGCCGCTGATGATCCTGGCCGCGCTCTCGGTCCTCGGCGGCGCGCTCTCGTTCCCGGCCGTGTTCCCCGCCTTCCTGCGGCCCGAGTTCCTGCACGAGTGGCTGCGCCCGGTGACCGAGGCCGGCGCGAAGCTGCTCGAGGAGCAGGGCCGCGTGCACGAGCTCTCGCACGAGACGGAGTGGCTGCTGCTCGGCCTGGGCGCGCTGATCGCGCTCGCGTTCGCGCACCGCGGCTTCCACCGCTTCAAGGCCGGCGTCGCGCAGGACCAGGCGACCTTCGAGCGCGCGCCGCTGCGCGCGAACTTCCTGCTCGAGGCCTGGGGCATCGACGCGGCCTACACGCGTTTCGTCGTGCAGCCCGTGCGCATGCTCGGCCTGCTGATCGCGGCCGTCGTCGACGGCACGCTGATCGACGGCTTCGTCAACGGCGCGGCACACGCCGCGGTCTCCGCCGCCGGGCGCACGCGCCGCATGGCGAGCGGCAACATCGCAACCTACGGACTGTGGATGGGCGCGGTCACCGCCGTGATCGCGATCCTGCTGGTCTGGAACCGCTGAGCCCCCCACGACATGGATTCCCTGACGCTGCTCGTGTTTCTGCCGCTCGTCGGCGCGCTGCTGGTCGCTTTGACCCCGCGCAACGCGGTCGCCGCGCAGCGCGGGCTCGCGCTCGTGACGCTGCTGGCGGTGTGCGCCCTCGGCCTGTGGGTCTGCCTGGACTTCGACGGTTCGAAGTCCAGCTACCAGCACCTGGTCGACGTGCCCTGGTTCTCGCTGCCCGGCGGCGCCGGCACGAGCGTGCCCGTGCACTTCAAGCTCGGCCTGGACGGGCTCTCGGTGCTGATGGTCGGCCTGACGGCGCTGCTCGGCCCGATCGTGATGCTCTCGACCTGGGGACACATCACGACGCGCGTCAAGGAGTTCATGGTCTGGCTGCTGGTGATGCAGAGCGGGATGCTCGGCGTCTTCCTCGCGCTCGACCTGGTGCTCTTCTACGTCTTCTGGGAGATCACGCTCGTCCCGCTCTACTTCATGCTCGGCATCTGGGGCGGCGAGCGGCGCCTGTACGCCACGATCAAGTTCTTCCTCTACACGCTGGCCGGCTCGCTGGTGATGATGGTCGGCGTCATCCTGCTGATCTACCAGCTGAAGAGCGCCGACGTCGAGGCGCTCACGGCGCAGGCCGGCACGCTCGGTCTCGCGCACCAGACCTGGATCTTCTGGGCCTTCGCGCTGGCCTTCATGATCAAGGTGCCGGTGATGCCCTTCCACACCTGGCTGCCCGACGCGCACACCGAGGCGCCCACCTCGGGCTCGGTGATCCTGGCCGGCGTGCTGCTCAAGATGGGCACCTACGGCCTGCTGCGCTTCTGCATCGGCATGTTCCCCGCGGCCGCGATCGGCGCCGCGCCGCTGATGATGGCGCTGGGCGCGATCGGCATCGTCTACGGCGCGTTCCTGGCGCTGGCGCAGCACGACGTGAAGCGCCTGATCGCCTGCTCCTCGGTCAGCCACCTGGGCTACGTGCTGATGGGCATGTTCGCCTTCACGCAGGCCGGCGTGCGCGGCAGCGTGCTGCAGATGGTCAACCACGGCCTCTCGACGGGCCTGCTCTTCCTCCTGATCGGGATGATCTACGAGCGCCGCCACACGCGCCTGCTCGACCAGTACGGCGGCATCGCCAGCGTGATGCCGCTCTTCGCGCTCTTCTTCGGCATCGCGGTCTTCTCCAGCGTCGGGTTGCCCGGGCTCAACGGCTTCGTCGGCGAGTACCTGATCCTGCTGGGCAGCTTCCAGTCGCAGCCCTGGATCGCGGCGATCGCGGTGACGGGCGTGATCTTCGGCGCGGTCTACCTGCTGATGGCGACGCGCAAGCTGCTCTTCGGCCCCCTGGTGCACGCCGAGAACAAGCAGCTCAGCGACATCAACCTGCGCGAGGTCGGCCTGATGCTGCCGGTGGTCGCACTGTGCTTCTGGATCGGGTTCGCGCCCAACACCTTCCTCTCGCGCACCGACGCCTCGATCGACGCGCTGCTCCAGCGCGTCGACGCGGCGCGCACGCACCTCGCGACGCTGGAGTCCGCGCCGCACGCGCCGCTCGAGACCGCTGAACTGCCCACGGAGCCCGCACGCCGATGAGCCCGCAAGCCCTGCAGAACCTGTTCACCACCGAGGCGCTCTGGGCCCTCGCGCCGCTGTTCATCCTGTGCCTGGGCGCGATGCTCGTGCTGCTCGTCGACATCCTGCCCGGCACCGGCGGCCTGCGCCGCCCGCTCTTCCTGCTCACGCTCGCCGGCGCCGCCGGCGCGGCGGTGCGCGGCTTCGGGGCGGACGAGGCGACGTACCTGATGGGCTGCTTCCACCACAGCCACGCGCTCTCGGCCTGGACGATCGTCTTCCTGCTCTCGGGCGCGATCGCCTTCGAGTTCGGCCAGCGCTACTACCGCGAGGAGGCGGGCTTCCTGGCCGAGCACGACGTGCTGATGCTGACCTCGATCGCCGGCATGGTGCTGATGGCCGGCGCGGCCGACCTGCTGACGTTCTTCGTCGGGCTCGAGACGCTCTCCGTGCCGCTCTACACGCTGGCCGGCTTCCGCCGCGCGCGGCGCGACTCGGTCGAGGCGGGCCTCAAGTACTTCGTGCTGGGCGCCTTCGCCGCCGCGATGTTCCTCTACGGCAGCGCGCTGGTCTACGCCGCGACGGGCACGATCTCGATCGAGGCGATGCGCAACGCGGGCGCCGCGCTGAGCGAGCCGCTGGCGCTGGCCGGCTTCGCGCTGATCGTCGGCAGCCTGTTCTTCAAGGTCAGCGTCTTCCCCTTCCACCTCTGGGTGCCCGACGTCTACCAGGGCTCGCCCACGCCCGTGACGGCCTTCATGGCGACCGGAACCAAGGCCGCGGGCTTCGCGTTCCTGCTGACGCTGATGGGCCAGAACGCCGTCGGCGCGCGGCCGGTGCTGCCCGAGAGCGCGGCCTGGATCGTCGGCTGGATCGCGGTGCTGACGATGGCCGCCGGCAACCTCGGCGCGCTGGCGCAGACCGACCTCAAGCGCATGCTGGCCTACTCAGGCATCGCGCACGCGGGCACGATGCTGCTCGCGATCGCCGCGGGCTGGCACGACAGCGAGCCGCACGGCGCGCAGACCGCGCTGCTCTACTACATGGCGGCCTACGTGTTCACCGCCGGCGGCGCGTTCGGCCTGCTCGCCTGGCTGGAGAGCGAGGGCGGCGCGGTGACGATCGAGTCCCTCAAGGGCCTCTCGCAGCGCAAGCCGCTGGTCGCCGCCGCGATGACCGTCTTCATGCTCTCGCTCGGCGGCATCCCGCCGCTGGGCGGTTTCTGGGGCAAGTACCTCGTGTTCTCCTGCGCCGTGCGCGCGGACATGATCCCGCTCGCCGTGATCGGCGTGCTGATGAGCGTGATCGCGCTGGGCTACTACCTCAAGGTGATCGTCGCGATGTACATGCAGCCGCAGACCGAGGCGCGCGCTCTCTCGCTCAGCCCGCGCCTGGCCGCTGCGGTCGCGACCGGCGTGTGCGCGCTGATCGTGCTCGCGCTGGGGATGATGCCCAGCTGGGTGCTCGAGCGCCTGGGCTGAGCACCCGGCCCCGTCGCCTTCAGGTCGCGTACTTCATCGAGAGCACCTCGATGATCTTCGCCGCCGTGGCGTCGTCGATGCCCAGGACCTGCTGCATGCGCGAGAGCAGCGCGTCCTCCTGCTCGTCGACGTCGCCGGAGGAGAGCGCGATGTCCGCGCAGAGCACGTAGCACTTGCGCTTGAGGTTCGCGTTCGAGAGCCCGGCCAGGAGCCCGACGGCTTCCTCGGTGTTCTTGCACTTGCGGATGGCCTTGACGGCGTCGTCCGCCGTGCGACGGAAGTCGCGGCCCTTGAACTCCGGCAGCGTCGTGGCGAACGTGCCCACGGTCGCGAGCTCGGCCGCCTCGAGCGTGCCGTCCGCGCCGGCCATCAGCAGCATCGCAGCGGTCAGGTAGACGTCGTCGGTCGGCTTGCGCGTCGGCGCGACCATGCCGGTGAGCTTCGAGAGCAGTCCCATGTGGTGGCTTCCTTTCGCCCCGCAGCCGGCGGGGACGGGGGCGAGACGCTACGCTCGAGGCGCACGACGCGCAAGCCGCCGCGACCGAACGCGCCCCATCAGCGTCCGGCCGAGAGCTCCGCGATCGCGCGCGCGGCGCTCTCGTAGTCCGCGTCGCCCTCGGTGGCCGGGCCGAGCTCGGCACGGCGCCGGTCGAGCACGAAGCGGAAGGCCTGCAGCGAGCCGGCGCGGTCCCCCAGCCGGCGCCGGGCCTCGCCGATCTCGAGCCACACGGCGCACGAGTCCGGCTCGAGCGTGCGCGCGCGCTCGAGCACGGCCAGCGCTTCCTTCGCATCGCCGGCCTGCAGCAGCGCGTCGCCGAGCATGCCCAGGCGCTGCACGCTGCGCGGATCGAGCTCGGCGAGCTTGCGCAGGTACGGCACCGCCTCGGCGGGACGCTCGAGCTTGGCCAGCAGCGCGCCGCAGCTCTCGTAGGCCTCGTAGAGACGCTGGTTGGAGCGCTCGACGAAGGCGACGCTCCTGCGCGCCTCCTCGAGCGCGAGCTCGAGCCAGTGCGCCCGCTGCGCGGGCTCGTCGTCGGACCACAGGTCGTAGACCTTGGCCGCGTTCAGGTGGTAGGCCGCGTCCTCGCCGTGGCGCAGCCCCTCGCGGCACTGCTCGAGCGCGCGCTCGAGCTGCGCGCGACGCGCGGCGGGGTCCTTCTCCGCGCGTCCGCGGTCGACGCAGGCGACGATCAGGCTGCGCCGCGCCGGGCTGTCGGAGGGATCGAGCGCGAGATCGCGCTCCCAGATCGAGAAGCTGTCGTGCCAGACGCGGCACTCGCGCGCGGTCGCGATCGAGAGCGGCACGCAGACGAGCGCGCCGGCGGCGAGCACCGGCAGGCCGAAGCGCCGCACGAGGAGCAGCAGCACGCCGCCCGCCAGGAGCGCGAGCGGCAGCGCGGCGAGGTAGCTGTAGCGCAGCGCGACGAGCTGCGAGCCGGTCTGCACGAAGCCCAGCACCGGCGCGACGATCAGCGCGTAGGCCAGCAGCGCCGCGGCCAGCGCCGGCGCGCGCCGTCGATACGTCACGAGCAGCACCACGGCGGCTGCGAGCACGCTCGCGGCGAGCACGAAGGGCCTCGCCCCCGGCACGAGCGGGTTGGGCAGCGGGTAGAGCGTCATCAGCCCGTCGGGCCAGAGCGTCTTCTGCACGTAGAACACCAGGCCGTACGCGGCCTGCGCGGCGCGCGCGGCGAGCCCGTGCTGTCCGGTCTCGACCATCGCACCCGTGGTCTTCTGCCCGACGACGGCGACCACGCCCGCGGCCAGCGCGAGCAGCCAGAACGCCCAGCACTCGGCGAGGTGCGCGCGCACGCGCGCCGCGAGCGGGCTCCCGGCGCGGCGCGCGAAGGGCCACAGCTCGAGCACGAGCAGCACGGGCGGCAGCACCAGCGCCATGCCCTTGGCGAAGAGGCTCAGCGCGAACGCGGCCAGCGCGAGACGCAGCCAGCCGTGCGAACGAGCCTGCGCGTCGTGCTGCGCGTGTTTCGTCCAGCACAGGAGCGCGAGCAGGAAGAAGAGCCCGGAGAGGCAGTCGCGCCGCTCGGTGATCCAGGCCACGGACTCGACGCGCAGCGGGTGCAGCGCCCACAGCAACGCGGCGAGCGCCGCGCCTGCCTCGACCCCGATCCGCGCGAAGGCCGCGCCGGAGCGCTCGCCGGCGACGCGCAGGAGCTCGCGCGCCAGCGCGAACAGCACCACGGCCGAGAGCGCGTGCAGCAGCACGTTCGTCGCGTGGTAGCCGCGCGGATCCATGCCCCACAGCGCGTGGTCGAGCGCGTAGCTCAGCCACGAGAGCGGCTGGTACGGCCCCATGTGCACCGTGGTGAACATCCAGCCCAGCTGCGCGGGAGAGAAGCCGCGCCACTCCGTGCGCTCGAGCAGGAGCGGCGCGTCGTCCCAGTCCAGCCAGCCGCCCTCGAGCGCGGGAGAGAAGACCAGCAGCGTCAGCGCGAACACGACCAGCGCGCCGATCCAGGCGAGCGCGGGCACCTTGCGCTCTGCGGGTCGCGTGAGGGCGGACCGGACCTCCGGCCCGCTCGGCGGGGATGCGGCACTCCTCGATCGCTGCGGCTGGCGGCGGCTCATCCTGCTCCGTCGCCCCAACCTACTCGACGGCGGCGGCGCGCGTCGCGCCCGCCGTCGCGGCTCAATCGAACTCGATCGCCCAGCCGGTGTGGTCGGCGCGCATGCGCTGCACGCGCACGAGGCGTCCGCTGCGCTGGGTGGGCTTGCCGTTCTCCTCGAACTCGACCTTCAGGCGCAGCTCGCCCTCGGTGAAGAACAGCATCCCGGTCTTCGAGATGTTGTCGATCTCGCCGCCGAGCGTCGTCGCGTCGAGCATCAGCTTGACGGTGCCGTTGGCGCTGCGGCGGTTGGCCACGCGTCGATCGGCCGTGCTCGTGCGGGGTTCGTCTTCGGGCTTCATGGCGCGCACCTGGGCTGGGGACCTGCTCTGGGTGCAGCTCTCGTCGGCGCGAATGCGCCCGCGACTTGATGCCGGAGCCGCCCGCCCTCCCACGAGCGGCACAGCGCTGGAATCCGGGCCGTTCAGCCCCCGCCGAAGGCCTGCTGCTTGAGCCAGGCCACCTCGCGCGCGAGCTCGTCCAGCGCGTCGCCGGTGATCGCGCGCGCCTTGTCGCTGACGCGTCCCTGCGCGTTGTCCTGGTAGAGCACGTCGAGCGCCTTGTAGGCCGCCTCGAGGTCGGCCTTGCTCGCGCCCTTGTACTTGGCCTCGAAGGCCTCGGTGCCGCCGCTCGCGCCCGCGTCGCTGGGCGTTCCGCCGTCGAGTCCGCCCGCGATCACGCTCGGGTTGAGCGGCGGCGGCTCGGGCTTGGGCTGCTCGGCGAGCGAGGAGCGCGCCGGCGTCGCGGGCGCTGCGGGCTGCGTCGCTTCGGACGTGCGCTCGGCCGGCGGTGTCTCGAGCGGCGCCTGCGCCTTGGGCGGTTGCGCAGCTGGTTGCGCAGGCGGAGCCGCAGGCACCGTCGTTTCGTTCGCGCCGCTGCCGCTGCGTCCGAACCAGACGGCGATGCCGCCGGCGAGGACGAGCGCGAGGACGAGCAGCAGGGTGGCGGGCTTCATGCGAGGGAACTCCAGAGCAGCCTACCAGCTCGCTCACCACCGGGTGCTAGTCCTCGGGATGCGCGCGCAGCCACTCGAGCTCCTCCTTGAACGCCTCGTACTTCTCGAACTCGCTGGGTTCCTTCGGATCCCCCTCGTACTGCCCGAGGACCTCCTCGAGCTGGCTCACGCGCGAGAGCCGGCCCTCCTTGGCGACCTCGCGATAGAACGTGGCGTAGGCCTCGGCCCCGCCGAAGATCGCGTCGACACCCGCGCCGGGCAGCGGCTTGGGAGGCTCGGGTGCGACGGGTGGCTGCGGCTGCGCCTGCGGGGCAGGAACCGAGGGCAGCGCCTGTGCGCGGACCGGCTCGACGGCAGCTGATTCCGCGGGCACCGAAAGATGCTCCGGTTCTTGCACTGGCAGACGGTCCGCCGGCCCGTGCTGTTCGGGTGTGGCGGGTGCGGGCCGATCGCTCGAGGGCTGCGTCGAGCGCCAGATCCACGCGGCGGCGACGCCGGCGATCACCAGCAGAAGGAGCAGGATGCGGCGGAGCATGCGGAGCGCGCGAGCGCCCGAAGAGGATACCCGCGCGGCAGAACTGCGGCCAAGCGGACAAATCCGCAAACGGCCTACCTTGCGGCTTTCAGGCCCCACCCCGACAATCCGGGATAGAGTTCCGTACCAGTCGGAATCCGTTCCCCCCCAAGTCTCCGCGGCGCCAGGTCAGGACTGGACGCTGCACGTTGCTCTGCAACTAGAGAGATCGCTCCCATGACGACAGTGACAACTCGTCGCTCGCTTGCTTCGTCCCTTTCCAACTCGCTCGCTCGCGCCGCTGCGCACGTCAGAACTCGTGCTGTCAAGCTGGCTGCGTTCGCGCTGCTCGTGCTCGCCGGCAGCCAGGCCTGGGCGCAACAGGTCGTGATCAGTCAGATCTACGGCGGCGGCGCCAACACGGGCGCGACCTACAACCGCGACTATGTCGAGTTGCACAATCGCGGCGCGACGAGCGCGAGCGTCGCGGGCTGGTCCGTGCAGTACGCCTCGTCCACCGGTTCGACCTGGAGCAGGGTCAACATCACGGCGGGGAGCATTGCGCCGGGTGGCTACTTCCTGATCCAGATGACCACCTCGGGCACGGTCGGCGCTGCATTGCCGACGCCCGACGCCACGGCGACGACCGCGGTCGACATGGCCGCGGCCTCCGGCAAGGTGGCCCTGGTCTCCAACCAGACCACGCTGCCCTCGCAGATCGGCTTCGTACTCGGGACGAGCGGTGTTGTGGACTTCGTGGGTTTCGGCCAGACCAGCGCAACGGCCGGGCCGAACGCCTTCGAGGGGACGGGCGGCACGCCCGGCGCGGGTAGCGCGACGCTTGCGATCTACCGCGCCAACAGCGGCTGCACCGACACGCACAACAACGCGACGGACTTCCTGGCTCCGGCGCTGCCCGCCCCGCGCAACTCGGCCTCGCCGGTGTTCAACTGCACGGCGACGGGCGCGTGCTGCTCGGGAGCGAGTTGTACCTATGTCGACTCCGCGTCCTGTACGGGCTCCTACGAGGGTGACTTCTCGCTCTGCGGCACGGTGGCCTACCCCGCGCCGACCTCGCCCGCCAACGCGTTGGATGACATCTCCGCGACCGGCACGGCGATCACGGCCCTCGACAACGCCGACGACTCGGCGTCGACCGTGGCCATCTCGCCCGCGTTCAACTTCTTCGGGAACGCGCGCTCGCAGATCTCGATCGGCACGAACGGCTACCTGACCTTCCTCCCCGGAACGACGGCCACCTCGGCGGGCACGGGCGTGACCATCCCGACTGCGGCGACGCCCAACGACATGATCGCGGCCATGCGCATGGACCTCGTCGTCCGCACGACCCTCGTGCCTGGCGCGCACATCTACACGCAGCAGAAGAGCAGCCCGAACCGCTTCATCATCCAGTGGAACAAGGTCTCGACCTTCTCGGCGAGCACCGTCACGCCGGACAACTTCACGTTCCAGGCGATCCTCAACCAGGACACGGGCGAGGTCGAGTTCCGGTACGGCGCGATGAATACGAGCGCGACGACGCCGGCGTATGCGGCGAACACGGGGCTCGAGGACCAGAGCGGCACTGTCGGCAGCACCTTTAGCGGCGGCAGCTTCGCCGCGCTGGCCAACACCGCGCGCCTCTTCACGCCCAGCGGCGCGTCCACCTGCTCGCCGCCGGTCAACGACAACTGCACGAGCGCGACGACGATCGGCGCGGCGGGCACGGGTCTCGGCGGGGTCTCGGGAACGAACGTGCTCGCGACGCTCGACGGCGGAGCGAGCGGCTGCAGCGTCCCGGTCAGCAAGGACGTTTGGTTCGCCTTCCAGCCCGGCATCTCGGGCGGCTGGGACATCAGGACCTGCGGAACGGTGCAGGACACGGTGCTCGAGGTCTACGACGCCTGCGGCGGCAACCTGGTCGCCTGCGATGACGACTCCTGCGGCACGGCTTCCACGCTCTCGACCTCGCTGGTCAGCTCGAACAGCTACCGCATCCGCGTCTGCTCCAAGGGCGCGGCCGCTGCGGGCGGCGCGTACACGCTGATCGTCACGCCCACGCCGCCGGCCAACGACACCTGCGCCGGCGCCGTCGTGATCACCAGCGTGCCGTTCACCGCCGTCACGAGCGACTGCAACGGCCCCGCGGCGACCAACGACATCGACGTCACCTGCAACAGCTCGACGCCGACGCAGACGACCAGCGGCGTGTGGTTCACCTACACGCCCGCGGTCAGCGGCAACATGGCCCTCAACCAGACGTCGACCAACGACACCGTGGTCGCCGTGTTCACCGGGAGCTGCGCCGGCTTGACGCAGGTCGCCTGCTCGGACCCCAACGCCCTCTCCGTGCCGGTCACGGCCGGGACGCAGTACTGGATCCTCGTCGGCATGTGGGGCACGACCGCCCCGACGACCGCGTACGGCCTGACCGTCGACCTCGTCGCGCCGCCGGTGAACGACACCTGCGCGACGGCGGCGGTGATCGCGAGCACGCCCTACACGGCGCCCGCGAACACCTGCAACGGTCCGGGTGCGACGAACGACGTCGACGTGACCTGCAACAGCTCGACGCCGACGCAGACGATCAGCGGCGTGTGGTTCACCTACACCGCGACGCAGACCGGCAGCCTCGACCTGACGCAGACCTCGAGCAACGACACGGTGCTCGCGGTCTTCACGGGCTCCTGCGGCAGCCTGACGCAGATCGCCTGCTCGGACCCGAACACGCTCAGCGTGCCCGTCACGAGCGGCACGCAGTACTGGATCCTGGTCGGCATGTGGGGCTCGACCGCGCCGGGCACGAACTACGGCCTGACGGCGAGCTTCACCGCACCGGTGGTGAACGACGCCTGCTCGGGCGCGATCGCGCTGGCGATCCCGTCGGTGACGCCGGGCACCACCGTCGGAGCGACGGTCGAGTCCCCGGCTCCGCCGGCCTGCGCCGGCCCGCTGCCGGGCGGCTCGCAGTCCTACACGCTCGGGACCTCGCCGGGCATCTGGTACACGGTGACCTCGCCGGTCAACCAGACGATCACGGCCGACACCTTCGCCTCGGCGTACGACTCGCGCCTGTTCGTCTATGACGGCAGCGCGGGCTGCGGTTCGCTCGTGTGCGTCACGGCCAACGACGACGCGCAGGGCTCGCCCTTCCAGTCGAGGGCGGCCTGGGTCGCGACGGCGGGCGTGCCCTACTACATCCTGGTCACGCCCTTCACCACGACGACGGGCACGTTCACGCTGACGGTCAGCGGGGATGCGACGCCGGCGAACGACAGCTGCGCGAGCGCGACGCCGATCAGCGGCATCAGCGGCTCGATCGGCGGCACGACCATCGGCGCCACGGCGCTGAACAACACGGCGACCACGGCCAACCCCTCGTGCAATCCGAGCTACGCGATGTTCGACGTGTGGTACTCGTGGACCGCGCCGTGCAGCGGCACGGCGACGCTGGCCACCTGCGGCACGTTCGACACGGTGCTCTCGGTGCACACGGCCTGCGCGGACCTGACGACCTCGAACCAGGTCTCGGGAGCGTGCAACGACAACGGCGCGAGCGGCTGCACGCCGGGCTCGTCGCTGACCGTGGCGGTGACCGGCGGCGTCACCTACCTCGTGCGCGTCGCGACCGCGACGAACCTCGCGGGCAACGGCAACTTCACGCTGACCTGGTCGCTGCCCGACACGGACGGTGACGGCGTCTCCGACTCGTGCGACGGCTGCCCGCTCGATCCGACCAAGATCGCGCCCGGCCAGTGCGGCTGCGGCGTGCCCGACACGGACAGCGACGGCGACGGCACGGCCAACTGCAACGACGGCTGCCCGAACGACCCGCTCAAGATCGCGCCGGGCGTCTGCGGCTGCGGCTGGCCCGACACCGACACCGACGGCGACGGCACGCCGGACTGCAACGACCAGTGCCCGAACGACCCGAACAAGGTCCTGCCGGGCCTGCGGCTGCGGCGTCTCGGACGCCGACTCCGACGGCGACGGCACGGCCGACTGCCTCGACGGCTGCCCCAGCGATCCGCTCAAGATCGCGCCGGGCGTCTGCGGCTGCGGCACGCCCGACACCGACACCGACGGCGACGGCACGCCGGACTGCAACGACCAGTGCCCGAACGACCCGAACAAGGTCCTGCCGGGCGTGTGCGGCTGCGGCGTCCCCGACACGGACACGGACGGTGACGGCACGCCCAACTGCATCGACGGCTGCCCGAACGATCCGCTCAAGATCGCGCCGGGCGTCTGCGGCTGCGGCGTCTCCGACACGACCCCGCCGAGCATCACCAGCTGCGCCCCGGACCAGACGGTCTCGGCCGACTCGACCTGCCAGGCGGCCGTGCCCGACTTCACGGCCTCGGTGGTCGCGACGGACGACTGCAACCCGCTGACGATCACGCAGAGCCCGCTGGCGGGCACGCTGGTCGGTCTGGGCACGACGCCGATCGTGATCACGGTCACGGACCTCGCGAACAACTCGGCGCAGTGCAGCGCGAACCTGTTCGTGAACGACACGACCCCGCCGATCGTGACCACGGGCTCGATCGCGAGCTGCTACACGACGCAGTCCGCGGCGGAAGCGGCGGCCCTGGCAGCGACCAGCGCCACCGACAACTGCACGGGCGTGCTGGGAGCCCCGACGGTGCAGACCGTCGGCACCTGCACCGCGGTGATCACCGTGACCTACACCGACGGTGCCGGCAACCCCGGCAGCGGCGTGTACAACACGCGCATCGACGGGACGAACCCGACGATCACCTGCCCGGGCAACATCACGACCACGGGCACGGGCCCGACCTTCGTGACGGTGCCCGCGCCGACGACCAATGACGACTGCGGCGTGGCCTCGGTCACGAACAGCTTCAACGGCACGTCGAACGCCTCGGACACCTATCCGCTCGGCACGACCAACGTGCTCTGGACCGTCACCGACCTGTGCGGCAACACCGCGCAGTGCTCGATGAGCGTGACCGTCAACCTCGGCACGCCGGCGCTGAAGATCAGCCAGATCTACGGCGGCGGCGGCAACACCGGCGCGCCGGTGGTGCGCGACTACGTCGAGCTCTACAACGCCGGCACGGCGCCCGCGGTGATGACGAACTGGGCCCTCCAGCTCGCCTCCTCCACCGGCTCGGCCTGGACGGTGGTGACGCTCAACGGCACGGTCAACCCGGGCAAGTACTTCCTGGTCGGCATGGCGACCGGCACGACCTCGCAGTCGCCGGCGCTCCCGACGGTGGACGCGACCAGCACCTTCGACCTCTCGGCGACCTCGACCGCGGGCTCGAAGATGGCGCTCACCAACAACAACACCGCGCTCTCGGGCACCAACCCGATCAGCGCGGCGATCCAGGACTTCGTCGGCTACGGCACGGGCACGACCGCCCGCGAGCCGCAGACCGGCGGCACGACGGCCAACAACGCTCCGGGCTCGACCCAGAACCTGGCCATCATGCGCCTGGCCAACGGCAACCAGGACACCAACAACAACGCGGCGGACTTCGCCGTGATGTGGCCGAGCCCGCGCAACAGCGCGACGCCGGCGAACAACGGCATGAACCTGATCGGAAATGCCTCGCCGTACCTGCTCGAGCCGGGTGCCAGCGCGCGCCTGGTGTGCCAGCCCTTCCTGAACTCGGGCAGCATCGCCCCGACGGGCGCGGGCACGAGCGTCAGCTGCGACGCGACCGCGATCGGCGCGGGCGTCGTGGCGCTGGTCGACGACGGCACGGGTGCGGACGACGTCGCCAACGACGGCTTCTACACCGCGTCGGTGACCGTGGGAGCGGTGGCGGCGGGGACGTACAGCCTGCCGATCACCTGCAGCTCGGGCGCGAGCTCGGGCGGCACCTACCTCGGCCTGCTCGTCAACCCGAGCGCGACGCCGGACAACGACAACTGCGTGGGCGCCCAGCTCATCAGCGGTCCGTTCCCGGCCGCGGTCGCCGGTGACGTCACCAACGCCACGACCGAGTTCAACGGCACGCAGACCAGCCCCGTCGCCCCGACCGCCGGCATCGGCGGCAAGCGCGGCGTCTGGTACCGCGTGGTCGGCACCGGCAACACGATGTCGGCCGACCTGTGCGGCTCGACCGTGTTCGACTCGGTGATGCTGGTCTTCGGCGGCACCTGCGAGAACATGACGCAGGTCGCGGCCAACGACCAGGGCACCTGCCCGGCCTCGGCCAACCTGTCGAACCTCTCGTGGTGCTCGGTGCTCGGCGCGAACTACTTCATCTTCGTCTCGCCCTTCGCCTCGGGCGCGGCGACGAACACGTTCACGCTGACCATCAACGACAGCGGCACGCCCTGCGTGGGCGCCACGCCGCTCTCGATCTGCGCTCCGGCCAGCCTGCCGGTGGCCTCCGTCTTCGAGAACGAGCCCGACTTCGGGCCCGCCAACGACGACGGCTGCGACAGCACGCCGGGCCTGTTCAAGTCGATCAGCCCGAGCGCGATCCCGACCGTGATCGCGGGCAACGCCCGCGGCTACGGCGGCAACCGTGACGTCGACTGGTTCCGCTTCCAGGCCGCGACGAGCGACGTGCTCTTCGTCGACATGGTCGCGCAGAGCCAGGCGCTGTTCGAGATCCGCCAGCTGTCGGCCACGGGCACCTGCTCGACGGCCACGTTGCTGGCGCAGTCCTCGATCAACCTGCGCTGCTCGCCGATCACGGCCGGCTACCCGCTGACCGCGGGCTCCTGGTACGCGATCCGCGTGCTCGAAGTCGGCGCGCTGCCCAGCGGCGTGTTCGGCGGCGTGTTCCCGGGCTCGATGAACGACGGCTACCGCCTCACGGTGCAGCTCGGCGGAACCCCGCCGAACGACACCTGCGCGAGCGCCTCGGGCATCAACCCCAACAGCACGATCCTCGGCACGACCTTCGGCGCGACCAACGACACGGCCGCCAGCTGCGACCCGAGCGGGCGTGACGTCTGGTACAACCTGACCACGCTCGCGAACGGCACGCTGACGATCGACACCAACGGCTCGTCGATCGACACGGCCGTCGCGGTCTACGCCGCGTGCGGCGGCTCCGAGCTCGCCTGCAACGACGATTGCGCGTCCTGCCTGGGTGCCGGCACGTGGTCCTGCCTGTCCCTCCCGGCGCTGCCGGCGGGCCAGTACAAGATCCGCGTCTCGGACAAGGGCATCGGCACGGGCAACTGGTTCATCCTGCGCACGGCGCTCGACATCGTCGGCAACGACACCTGCTGCAACGCGCAGCTGCTGTCGATCCCGTCGGTGACGGCCGGCACGACGATCGGCGCGACCGCCGAGTCCCCCGCTCCGCCGGCCTGTGCCGGTCCGCTGCCGGGCGGCTCGCAGTCGTTCACGATCGGCACGTCGCCGGGCGTGTGGTACCGCGTGGTCTCGCCGATCACGCAGACCATCACGGCCGACACGCTGGCCAGCGCCTACGACTCCAGGCTCTTCGTGTACAACGCGAGCGCGGGTTGCACCGCCCTCACGTGCGTCACGTACCGCATCCTGGTCACGCCCTTCAGCACCACGACGGGCAACTTCATCCTGACCCTGAGCGGTGATCCGACGCCGGCGAACGACAGCTGCGGCTCGGCGACCGTGCTCAGCGGACCTTCGGGCTCGATCGCCGGAACGACGATCGGCGCGACGGCGCTGAACAACACGGCCACGACGGCCAACCCGTCGTGCAACCCGAGCTACTCGATGTTCGACGTCTGGTACAGCTGGACGGCCCCGTGCTCGAGCAACGTGACCTTCAGCACCTGCGGGACCTTCGACACCGTGCTCTCGGTGCACACGGCCTGCGCGGACCTCGTGAACTCCAACCAGGTCACGGGTGCGTGCAACGACAACGCGTCGGGCGCCTGCTCGCCGGGTTCGTCGGTGACGGTCGCGGTCACCAGCGGCACGACGTACAAGATCCGCGTGGCAAGCTCGCTGAGCTCGCTGCCCAACGGCAACTTCACGCTCTCGTGGGCGATGCAGGACACCGACCTCGACGGCACGGCGGACTGCTTCGACGGCTGTCCGAACGACCCGCTCAAGGTCGCGCCGGGCGTGTGCGGCTGCGGCATCGCCGACACCGACACGGACGGCGACGGCACGGCCAACTGCATCGACGGCTGCCCGAACGATCCGCTCAAGATCGCGCCGGGCATCTGCGGCTGCGGCGTCCCCGACACCGACACGGACGGCGACGGCACGCCGGACTGCAACGACCAGTGCCCGAACGACCCGAACAAGGTCCTGCCGGGCGTGTGCGGTTGCGGCATCCCCGACACCGACACCGACGGCGACGGCACGGCCGACTGCATCGACGGCTGCCCGAGCGATCCCAACAAGATCGCGCCGGGACAGTGCGGTTGCGGCATCCCCGACACCGACACGGACGGCGACGGCACGGCCGACTGCAACGACGGCTGCCCGAGCGACCCGAACAAGGTCGCGCCCGGACAGTGCGGCTGCGGCATCCCCGACACCGACAGCGACGGTGACGGCACGGCCAACTGCAACGACGGCTGCCCGAACGATCCGCTCAAGATCGCCCCGGGCATCTGCGGCTGCGGCGTCGCCGACACCGACAGCGACGGCGACGGCACGGCCGACTGCAACGACGGCTGCCCGAGCGATCCGCTCAAGATCGCCCCGGGTCTGTGCGGCTGCGGCGTGCCCGACACCGACAGCGACGGCGACGGCATCGCCAACTGCATCGACAACTGCCCGAGCGTGGCCAACGCCTCGCAGGCGGACGGCGATGGCGACGGCGTCGGCAATGCCTGCGACAACTGCGTCGGCATCGCCAACCCCTCGCAGGGCGACTGCGACGGCGACAACGTCGGTGACGCGTGCGAGATCGCAGCCGGTTCGCCGGACTGCAACCTCAACGGCGTGCCCGACTCGTGCGACATCGCGTCGGCGACCAGCCTCGACCTCAACTCGAACGGCCTGCCGGACGAGTGCGAGCTCAACGGCGGAACGCCCTACTGCTTCGGCGACGGCCCGTCGAACGGCGGACCGGATTGCCCGTGCAGCAACAACGCCTCGATCGGGGCCAACACGGGCTGCCTCAACTCGACCGGCGTCGGCGGCAAGCTGCTCGGCAGCGGCCTGACGAGCGTGAGTGCGGACGGCCTGGTGCTGAACGCGACGCAGCTCGGCAGCGGCCTGACGAGCGTCTTCCTGCAGGGCGACGCGGTCACGAGCCTGCCCTTCGGCGACGGCATCCGCTGCGCCGGCGGCTCGCTCATCCGCCTCGGCACCAAGACCAACGTCGGCGGCAGCTCGAGCTACCCGACGGGCGGCGATCTCGCGATCTCCGTCAAGGGTCTGGTCCCGCCGAGCGGCGGCGTGCGCTACTACGCGGCCTACTACCGCAACGTCGGCGGGCCGTGCGGCGCCAACTTCAACATCACCAACGGCGTGTCCGTGATCTGGCAGCCGTGACCTGATGCAGCGAACGGAGGCGGTCCCGCGCGGGCCGCCTCCCGCACACCCCGGGCGGCGTCGCGAGAGCGGCGCCGCCCGTGTTTTCGGCGGGGCTCTGCGAAGGACGCATCGGCGCTTGCCGCACGGGCGCGGGCAGGTTCCCATGGAACGCGCGTGATGCCCGACGCCGCCCCCAGCCGACTCGTGCGCAGCCTGTGCCTGGCCGCGCTGGCGCTGCTCGTGGTCGCCGCCTTCGAGCCGGCCTTCGCCGGCGCGTGGATCTTCTTCGACGACCCCCTCTACGTCACGAAGAACGCGCACGTGCTGCAGGGCCTGTGCCCCCAGAGCGTGCGCTGGGCGCTGAGCTCGATCCACGGCGGCAACTGGCACCCGCTGACCTCGTTCTCGCACATGCTCGACATCGAGCTGTTCGGCCTCTCGCCGCGCGGCCCGCACGTCGAGAACGTCGTGCTGCACGCCGCGAGCGCGCTGCTCCTGGTCTGGCTCTGCTTCCGGCTGACGCGCGCGTGGTGGCCCAGCCTGCTCGCCGGCGCGCTGTTCGGACTGCACCCGCTGCGCGTGGAGTCGGTCGCCTGGATCAGCGAGCGCAAGGACGTGCTCTCGATGCTGCTGTTCCTGCTGGCGCTCCTGGCCTGGCTGCGCTGGACCGAGCGGCCGACGCGCGCGCGCTACGCGCTGGCGTTGGGCCTGTTCGTGCTGGGACTCCTGGCCAAGCCGATGCTGGTCAGCTTCCCGCTGGTGCTGCTCCTGCTCGACCTGTGGCCGCTGCGTCGCAGCGCGGGCGTCGCGTCCGGCGGCGCGCGCTGGAGCGTGCTCGTGCGCGAGAAGTGGCCCTTCTTCGCCGCGAGCCTGGTCTTCTGCGTGCTGACCTTCCTCGTGCAGCGCGAGGCGGGCGCGGTGTCGAGCACGGAGTGGATCGCGCCGGCCCTGCGCGTGCAGAACGCGGCGCTGAGCGTCGGCCGCTACCTCGCGGCGACGTTCTGGCCGCGCGGGCTCGCGCCCTACTACCCGTACCTGACGCCCGCGAGCCACCTGCCCGCGCTGCTCCTGGGCCTGGCACTCGCGCTGAGCGTGTTCGCGGTCTGGAGGCTGCGCGAGCGCTGGCCCGTGCTCGCCACGGGCTGGCTGTGGTTCCTGGTCACGCTGCTGCCGGTGATCGGCCTGGTGCAGGTCGGCGGGCAGGCCTACGCGGACCGCTACACCTACCTCCCGGGCATCGGCGTCGTGCTGGTGCTCGTCTTCGGCGCGCGCGAGCTCCTCGCGCGCCATTCCAGCCTGCTGCGTGCCGGCGCTGTGCTGCTCGCCGCGACCTGCGTGCCGCTCTTCCTCGCCACGCGCGCGCAGGCCGCGCTGTGGAAGGACACCCGCACGCTCTTCGGCCACACGCTGGCCGTGACGCGCCTCAACGCGCTGGCCAACCAGGTCTACGGCAACGCGCTGCTGCTCGACGGCGAGATCGGTCCGGCGATCGAGCACCTGCGCGAGTCGCTGCGCCTGGCGCCCGACTTCCCTGACGCGCACAACAACCTCGGCAGCGCGCTCGGCGCCCAGGGCGACCTCGCCGGCGCGATCGAGCACTTCCGCGCCGCGCTGCGCACGCAGCAGACGGCCGAGATCCACCACAACCTCGGCTTCGCGCTCTCGCGCCAGGGCCACACCGACGAGGCCGTCGCCGAGTACCGCGCCGCGCTCGGGATCGACGCGCTGCACCAGCCCTCGCACGCGAAGCTGGGCGTCGCGCTGGGCGCGCAGGGCAGGCTGGACGAGGCCGCGGCCGAGCTCGCGCGCGCGCTGGAGCTCGAGCCCGCCGACGTCGGCTCGCGGCGCTGGCTGGCCGTGACGCGCGTGCTGCAGGGCCGCGTCGAGGAGGGCATCGCCGAGTACCGGCGCCTGCTCGAGAGCGCGCCCGACGACGCCGACGCGCTCAACAACATCGCCTGGATCCGCGCCACGCACGCCGAGGCCGCGCACCGCGACGGCGCCGAGGCGGTGCGGCTGGCCGAGCGCGCGCGCGAGCACACGAGCGGCGAGAACGCGGTGCTGCTCTCGACGCTGGGCGCGGCCTACGCCGAGGCCGGACGCTTCGAGGACGCGGTCCGCAGCGCCGAGCGCGCCGTCGCGCTGGCGCGCGAGCAGAAGGACGAGGACTCCGCCGCGCGCTTCGCGGCGCAGCTCGCGAACTACCGCGAGAGGAAGCCCTTCCGCAACGCACCGTGACGGCGGGGCGACGGAACGCCTCCTGCGTCCGTCCGGCATCCGGGGGCGCCGCTCGATCCTGCGCGCGACGTCGTGAGCGCGCCTGGGTCCGCGTGCCGCGAACCGTGCGTCGCGCGGACCCAGGCACAGGGAACGATCGCCGAGAATTGGCCGGAAGGCTGGCGAATCCGGGCAGCCCGCGTCGTTTCTCCTGTGCGACCCGCGACATCCGGCGCACGCGAGAGTGCGGTGAGGCGCCGCGGGAGGCGCGAGTGTCACCGGGGCACCCCACGAGAAGAGATGAACGACCCCTTCCTGATCGGGATCATCCTCACGCAGCGCTGCAACGCGCGCTGCGCCCACTGCTCCACCTCGAGCGCTCCCGAGCGAACCGAGTGTCTCTCGCTGGAGGACATCCGCCGCGTGATGCACGAGGCCGCGGCAACCCTGGGAGGACGCCGCGTCCAGTTCTGCCTCTCGGGAGGAGAGCCGTTCCTCGACGCGAGCACGCTGCTCGAGGCGGTCGGCTGCGCGCACGCCCTCGCCGCCGAGGTGACCTGCGTCACCAATGCGTACTGGGCCAGGTCCCCCGCGGCCGCGCGCGCGCGCCTGGAGCCGTTGTGTGCCGCGGGTCTGACGGCGCTCGCGGTCAGCACGAGCGAGTTCCACGTCGAGCACGTCGACCTCGAGCGCGTCCGCAACGCACTGCACGCGGCGCAGGAGCTCGGGCTCCCCGCCGTCGTCAAGTTCCCCCACCGTCGGGGCGGCCTGCAGCCCGACGAGTTGCGCCGCGCCCTGGGCGACGACCTCGCGCTGGCGCGCTTCGAGCACTTCTCCTTCCTGCCCTTCTTCCGCGACGGTGGCCCGGGCCTGCCGGAGTCCGAATTCGTCCGGGACACCCGCGTGCCATCGGGAGCCTGCCCGCTGCCCGTACTGACCGTCCGCGAGGATGGCAACGTGTACAGCTGCTGCACCCCGGGCGCGTTCACGGAGAGCCTGCGCGTGGGGAACATCCACCGCGACGAGTTCGCGGAGATCCTGACGCGGTTCGAGTTCGGCGGGCTGCAGCGGATCCTGTTCCAGCGCGGCCCCGCCGAACTCGTCCGCAGGCTCGCGGCCCGCGGCGCGGATCCAGAGCTGCGATCCGCCTACTCGGACGAGTGCGACCTGTGCACGTCGCTCGCCTGCAACGCGCGCCTGGCTCCGAGCATTGCCGCTGTCGCCGAGGAGGAAGCCCTGGACGCTCTCGCAGGCGTCTTCGCCGCGGGCCTCCTCGCCGAGGAGGAGGCGATCCCGGCGGATGAGCTCCCGCCCGAGCACGTGTCGGCCGCACTTCCGCGGTCGACCGCGACCCCCTGACCAAGGAGAGAGAGAATGGCTTCCACGAATGAGATGAAGTCCCTGCTGAGCAAGGCCGCCATCGACGCTTCGTTCCGCAACAAGCTGCTCAGCAGCCCCGACAAGGCGGCGCAGGCCGAGGGCGTCACTCTGACCGCCGCGCAGAGCAAGGCGATCAGCGCGGCGAAGTCGAGCATCAAGGCCGGGGGCAACGCCCTGAACAAGAAGCTCGGCACTGCGGCCAAGGTCATCGTCGCCTGGATCTGATCCGGCCCCGGATCGGCAGGATCGCCGGAGGAGCCGGGCTCCAGCGGAGTCCCCTCGCTCCTCCGGCGATCACCGCGCTCCCCGTCGTCCCTCGAATCCCTGCTGCACCCTCCCGGAGGAACACGCGTGATCCCTGGCCCTCGCATGTGTGTCGTGTGCATGCCGTTCGCGTCCCTCGCACACGCCGCCCTGGGCGCGTCCCTCGTCCAGGCCGTGGCACGGGCGTCCGGCTTCGCCTGCGACCTGGAGTACCTGAACCTCAGGCTGGCCGGCGAACTCGGTTTCGACGTGTACAACGCGCTCGGCGAGCTCTCGCCGCCGACCGCGCTGGTCGGTGACTGGGTGTTCGCGCACCTGGTCGACGAGCGCGTGGAGGCCCGCGCCGATCTCTACGTGCGGGACGTCCTGCTGGGCGACCACGAGTCCTACTTCTCGCCGGACGTCACCGCGGAGGTGCTGCGCATCCGCGACCGAGCGAGCGCGTTCCTCGACGAATGCCTGGCCGGCAGGGCCTGGGAGCAGTACTCGATCGTCGGCTTCACCACGTCCTTCCAGCAGAACTGTGCCTCGCTCGCGCTCGCCAGGCGCCTGAAGCAGCGCCATCCGCAGATCCAGATCGTCTTCGGCGGCGCCAACTGCGAGGGAGAGATGGGGATCGCGCTCCACCGCCGCCACCGGTTCCTCGACTACGTCGTGTCCGGCGAGGCGGAGCTCGTCCTGCCCCACCTGCTCGCGGCCGTCGCTCAGGGTCGCCGTCCGGCGTCGATGCCGGGACTCATCGTGCGCGAGGGGGAACGCACGCTCCGTCCCGAACGGATGGTGCTCCCCGTCGAGCGGATGGACGAGTTGCCCGTGCCCGACCTCAGCGACTACTACGAGCAGCTCGAGCGCTCCGGCCTGGACACGACCTTCGATCCGCTCGTGCCCTTCGAGACGGCACGCGGATGCTGGTGGGGCGCGAAGCAGCACTGCACGTTCTGCGGCCTGAACGGCCACACGATGACGTTCCGCAGCAAGTCTCCCGAGCGTGCGCTGAGCGAGCTGCGTGGTCAGCTGCGCTGGGGCCGTCGCTTCCTCGTCGTCGACAACATCCTCGACTACCGCTACTTCCGCACCTTCCTCCCGGAGCTCGCGAGCCAGGGCATCGGGGCCTCCTTCCACTACGAGATCAAGGCCAACCTCCAGCCCTGGCAGGTCGACGTCCTGCGAGCGGCCGGGGTCGACCACGTGCAGCCCGGTATCGAATCGCTGAGCACTCCGATCCTCGAGCTCATGCGCAAGGGCACGACTCGGCTCCAGAACCTGCTGACCCTGCGCCTGTGCCGGGAGGCCGGCATCGAGGTCGCCTGGAACCTGCTCTTCGGCTTCCCGGGCGAGGATGCCGCGGAGTACGCGGAGGTGCTGCGCCTGCTGCCACTGCTGCACCACCTCGATGCGCCCGGCTTCTGCGGAAGGGTGCGCGTGGACCGCCACAGCCCGTACTTCACCACGCCGGCGTCGTTCGGGATCCACGACCTGCGCCCGATGCGCGCGTATTCCTTCGTGTACGACGGACCGCCGGAGGACCTGCTCGACCTCGCCTACTACTTCGACTTCGAGCACGAGTGGAGGACGGATCCCGCGACGTATGCCGCGGACCTCGAGCGCGCCGCGGGCGAGTGGCGTGCGGACACGCGGTCCCGGCTGACGCTCGAGGCCTGCGGGAGCCGTGTTCGGATCGAGGATCGGCGCCGCGGAAGCTCGCGATCGTTCGAGTTCGACGGGCTGCACGCGCGGTTGCTGTGCGACTGCCGCGAGATCCGCACGCGCGAGGCGCTCGCGCGGTCCGCTCGCCAGGACTCCAGCCGCGGGCCCTGCTCCGATGCCGAGCTGGACGAGGCGCTGGAGCGGCTCGTGGACCTGGGGCTGCTCGTGCGCGAGGGCGAGAAGTTCCTCACGCTCGCGCTCTTCCCGCTCGAGGCCGGGGCGGCAGGAAGGCCCGCGCCCTCGCAGCAGTTCCTGCACCCGATCCGGGAGCACGCCGAGCGCTCGCGGATCGCCACGTGAGCGGGGCTGGGCGCGGGCGGCGCGGCCGTGAGCGAGCCTACTTCGGCGGTTCCTGCACGGGAGGCGGCGTCTGCGGCGGCGCAGGCTGCTTCGGCGGCACGGGCGCGCCCGCGTCCTGCTTCTCGCCGACGTAGCCCAGATCCCTCAGCTCGCGCTGCACGTCCTGCGGCACGTTCGAGCTCTCGGTCGAGGGCGGGTGCGCGTTGAGGAAGGCCTCGATGCGCTGCACCTCGGCCTGGTAGCCGCTGAAGGCGCGCTTGCCCAGCTCGCACTGCATGTCCGTGCTCGGCGCGAGCTCGTGCGGATCCTGCACCAGGTCGAACCAGTAGCCGAGGTTGCGCTGCGCGTCGTCGAAGAGCTTGGTCTCGAGCGTGCGCACCGTGCGCAGGTTGCGACCGACGCTGGCGAGCTCGCTGACCGCGCGCCGCGGATGGGCCGAGGCCGGATCGCGCGCGAAGTGCACCAGGCTCGTGCCGAGCACGTCGGTGGCCGCAGGCAGGCCGGCCAGCTCGAGCAGCGTCGGGCCGACGTCGATGCTCGCGGTCTGGGCGCGGATGCGCGCGCCCCTGGGCAGCGCGGACGGGTAGCGCATCACGAGCGGGATGCGCAGCACCTCGTCGAAGAGCGTCAGCCGGTGACCCTTGCCGCCGTGGTCGAACAGCTCCTCGCCATGGTCGGAGGTCAGCACGATGATCGTGTTCTCGAGCAGCCCGGCGCGCTCGAGGTCCTCGCGCATCTTCGCGACGAACGAGTCGGTCCAGGCGATCTCGCCGTCGTAGAGCGCGACGATGTGCTGCTTGTCGCGCTCGGGCATCTTCGCGTTGATGGCCGGGTCGGTGAAGAAGTCGCGGCCCGTGACGCTGCCCGCGTAGTCGGGATCGAACTGCTTGTCGAAGGGCGGCGGCGGGATGTAGTCGAAGTGCACGTCCCACAGGTGCACGAAGGTGAAGAACGGCCCGGCAGGACGCTCGGCGAGCCACTTCTGCCATGCGGCGTAGACCGTCGGGTTGGTGACGTCCTCGTGCGAAGCGCGCTGCACGCCCTTGTCCATGGCCCACTCGCTCGCGGGCCGGCCGTCGATCTGCTGCTTGTACGAGGCGCAGTCGAGGTAGCTCTCGAAGCCCTGGCCGAAGCCGAAGGCCGGGTGCAGGTACGGGCCCGCGAAGAAGCCCTGCGTGTGCCAGCCCGCGTCGCGGAAGCGCTCGGCCAGCGTGTGCATGGCCTCGGGGATCCTGCGGTCGGTGTCGAAGGCGCCGTGCACCGAATCGGGCACCGAGGTGAAGAGCGAGGCGTGACCGGGCAGCGTCCACGAGGAGGAGCTGACGTGCTGCTCGAAGAGCAGGCCCTCCTCCGCCAGCCGGTCGATCGCCGGGCTGGTCTTGCGCGCGTAGCCGTCGCAGGAGAGATGGTCGTAGCGCAGCGAGTCGATCGAGATCAGCAGCACGTTCGGGCCGCTGGGCGCGCGCGAGCACGCGCCGCAGGCGAGCGCCAGGACCAGGCCGAGACCGGCCCGCGGGTGGGAGGTGGACATGCGTCGACAGTGTATCCCAGGCGCGCGTTGGATCGCGGGAGCCGGCCCCCTATCCTGCCGCCGTGAGCGAACGCCCCCGCCCGAGTCCGCGCGAGCGCCTGTGGCTGTGCGCGCTGCTGGCCCTGGCCGGCGCGCTGCTCGCGCTGCGCGCGCGCGCGCAGTGGGAGCTCGACGTGTTCGCGCGCGTGCCGGTCAACGATGCGCGCGTGTACTGGAACTGGTCGGGGGAGATCGCGCGCGGCCGGCTGGTCGGGGACACGCCCTACTTCTCGGCGCCGCTCTACCCCTACCTCGTCGGCCTGCTGCGCGCCCTGCACGGCGGGATCGCGGCGCTGTGCGCGCTGCAGATCGCGCTGCACCTCGCCACGGCCGCGCTGCTCTGGCGCCTGGCGTGCCGCACGCTCAGCGCACGCGCCGCGCTGCTCGCGCCGCTGTGCTACCTGCTGCTCTCCGACAGCGCCTACCTCTCGCTGCGCGTGCTCAACTGCACGCTGGGCGCCTTCTGCGTCGTCTGGCTCTGGGACCGGCTCGCGGCGCTGCGCGAGGAGGTCGGTCCGCTGCGCGTGCTGTGGGCCGGCCTCGCATTGGGCGTCAACGTGCTGGCCAACCCCGTGCTGCTCTTCGCCATCCCGCTGGTCGCGGGCTGGACCTGGTGGATCGCGCGCCGCGCGCTCGCGCCGGCGCTGGGGCTCGCGCTCGTGGCCGCGCTGTGCGTCGCACCGGCGACGCTGCACAACTTCCTCGCCAGCCGCGAGTTCATCCCCGTCAGCGCGCAGGCCGGCGTGACCTTCGTCCACGGCAACGCGCCCGGTGCCGACGGCACGTACCACCCGATCCCGGGCGTCTCGAGCGACCGGCTGCTGCAGAACCTCGACGCGCGCGAGCTGGTGCGCGCGGAGAGCGGCGGCAGCTGGAGCGGCACCGATCGCGCCTGGTTCCGCCGCGGCCTCTCGTTCTGGGCAGCGGACCCGCTGCACGCGCTGGGGCTCGCGCTGCGCAAGGCCTGGTGGTTCGTCTCGGGCCGCAACTACGGCGACATCTACGTGCCGGTGCTGGAGGCCGAGGGCGGGCTGGATCCCTGGAGCTGGAGCGCGCCGCTGCCGGCCGCATGGCTGGTGCTGCCGGCCTTCCTCGCGCTCGCCTTCGCCTGGCGCGACCGCCGGCGCGTGTTCCCCGAGCTGCTGCTGCTCGGCGTGCCCTTTGCGACCGTGGTCGTGTTCTGGTACTCGCCGCGCTACCGCTTTCCCGCGCTGCCGCTGCTCGCCGTGCTCGGCGCGCAGGGACTCGCGACGCTGCTCGCCGGCCGCGCGCGCGACCTGCGCGGCGCGCTCGTCGCGCTCGCC
>JBGASC010000001.1:0-246229 GCA_044229935.1 Planctomycetota bacterium
CGACAGCCGCTTCGGGCTGACCGCCTCGGTCTGGACGCGCGCGGCCGAGCGCGCCGACTGGTTCGCGTCCGAGCTCGCGGCGGGAACCGTGTACCAGAACCGCTGCGACTACCTCGAGCCCGCGCTGGCCTGGACCGGCCTCAAGGAGAGCGGGCTGGGCGAGACGCTCTCGCGCCACGGCTTCCACGCCTTCACGCGCCGCAAGAGCCTGCACCTGCGGCGCTGATCAGCGCGGGTTCATCGGGCCGCGGTGCACCACGCCGCGGGAGCTGATCACGATGTCGACAGTGCCCGCGAGCTCGCCCTTGCTCTCGCCGCCGATCAGGAGCTCGGGCCCGTCGAAGTCGAGCAGCTTGCCGTCGAGCGTCAGGCGCGTGCGCTGCGTCGTGCCAGCGCCGGACGTCGCTTCCTCCTTGAGGTAGTCGATCTTCATGTCCGGGTCGATCTCGATCGTGCCCTTGGCGAACTTCGACTCGAACGAGATCGTGCTCTTCGCGCCGTTCTCGATGTGCATCGAGCGGATCGTGCTGGCGGTCCGCGTGTCCGCGGCGTGCGGCCCGCAGGCGCAGGCGAGCAGCGACAGGAGCGCCGCGAGGGAGGTCGTCTTCACGGCCGCTACTCCGGCGTGACGTAGGCCGCCGTGATGCCGCCGTCGACGACGAACTCGGCGCCGGTGAGGTAGGAGGAATCGTCGCAGGCGAGGAAGAGCGCGGCCTTGGCCATCTCCTTCGCCTCGCCGAAGCGACCCATCGGGATGTGCACGAGGCGCCGCTGCTTCTTCGCATCGGTGTTCAGGAACTTCATCAGCAGCTCGGTCTTGAGCGGTCCCGGGCAGAGCGCGTTGACGCGGATGTTCTCGCGCGCGTGGATCACCGCCAGCTCGCGCGTCAGCGCCAGCACGCCGCCCTTGCTGGCCGTGTAGGCCAGCTGCGGCGTCGCCGCGCCCAGCAGCGCGACGAACGAGGCCGTGTTGATGATCGAGCCCCCGCCCGCGCGGCGCAGCGCGGGGATGCCGTACTTGCAGCCCAGGAAGACGCCCTTGAGGTTGATCGACATCGTGCGGTCCCAGACCTCCTCGCTGGTCGAGATCGCGTCGTCGTCGTTCGAATCCATGATGCCGGCGTTGTTGAAGAGCACGTCGAGCCGGCCGAAGGCCTTCTCCGCCGCGCGCACCATGGCCTCGCAGTCAGCCGCCTTCGAGACGTCGGCACGAACGTACTCGGCGCGTCCGCCGGCGGCGCGGACGCGCCTGGCGGTCTCCTGACCGAGCGCATCGTTGACGTCGACCACGACCACGCTCGCGCCCTCGGCCGCGAAGAGCAGCGCCGATTCCCCGCCGATGCCGCCGCCCGCGCCCGTGATCAGGGCCACCTTGTCCTTCAGTCGCATGCTGTCCGCCTTTCTCGAGCGAGATCAAAGCGGATCGACGCGGCCGCGTCCATGCGCAGCCCGCGCGAAAGCGGCCCGGGCGAGGAAGAGCGCCGGCTCAGGCCGCCGCGCGCAGCACGCGCTCCGCCCCGAAGCGGCGCGCGATCCGATCCAGGCGCCGCAGCGTGAGGGGATGCGTCAACCCGTGCTCGATGCGAGCGGTGGTGCGGTCGTCCGCGACCTCGGCCGCCTGCTCGAGCGCCGCGGCGCGGTCGACGAAGGACAGGAGCCGCGGCCCGGCGCTCAGCAGCAGCACGCCGTCGAGGGCCGCCTCGCGCGAGCCGACCAGCTCGCAGGCGACGTTGTCCGCGCTGCACTCGTCCAGGCGCGAGAGCTTGCGGTAGCGCCGCAGGAGCAGCCGCCACCAGCGCGTGTGACCGAGCGCGACGTGCGCCAGCTCGTGTGCGATCACGAAGCCCAGCGCGCCGGGGCTGCGCCCCTCCAGGCACGCGGCGACGGTCTCGTCGGTGAGCACGATCATGCTGCGCTTCTTGAACTTGAGCGCGAAGGCGTTGACCATGCTCGCGTCGAGCACGTAGACCTCCGGCGGTTCCGAGAGGCCCAGGCGCCGCGCATACTCGCTCGCGCAGGCGTGGATCTCGGGAAACTGGCGCGGCCCGACGCGCAGCGCGGTCGCGCGCAGGATCGCCTTCGCCTTGCGCACGGCGAAGTACGACGGGACCGCGAGCACGAGCGCGATCATCAGCACGCTGAAGAGCCCCGAGAGCGAGTCGCCCAACTGCGCGGTCGGCCGGCCCGGATGCTGGCCGAGGAATGCGCCGTACAACCCCAGTGCGAGGAAGCCCGCGGAGACGAGCAGGATCCCGAGCACGCAAGCGAGGGCGCCGACCGTCCCCGGCTCGACGTGCTGCCGCGCATCGACCTCCGCTCCGGCCGCGGGCAGCTCGGCCAGCGCCGGTCGTGTCGCGGGCGCCGCGGCCGGGGCGCGCGGCGCGACGGTGGATCGGAAGGGCGAGGCGGGATCGAGCGGAGCCTGGGAAGACATGTCGCCCTGCATCGAGCGCGCCCCGCGGCCGATCTGAGCGCGACTCGGCATTTCGCAGCGCGCCCGTCCGGCCGCACCGGGAAATTCCTGCGCGGGCGCCCTCGCGCTCAGCGCGAGGCCTGCACCAGCGCGTCGAAGAGCCGCTGCTGATCGCGGTCCTCGGCCGAGGTGCGCTCGGGATGCCACTGCACGCCGATCAGCCAGGGGTGCTGCGGCATCTCGACCGCCTCGATGATGCCGTCGTCGGCGCGCGCGACGACCGAGAGGCCCTCGGCCACGCGCCGCAGCGCCTGGTGGTGCGACGAGGCCGGGTTCGTCTCGCAGGTCCCGAGCACGCTGGCCAGGCGCGAGCCGCGCTCGACGTGCACCGCGTGGCGCTGGTAGTCCTGCGCGGCACGGTGCGGCACGCGCTCGCCGACCTCGTCGGGCACGTGTTCGATCAGCGTGCCGCCGAGCGCGACGTTGAGCAGCTGCACGCCGCGGCAGATGCACAGCAGCGGCTTGCGCCGCGCGAGCACGCCGCGCACGAGCGCGATCTCGGTCTGGTCGCGCGCGCGGTCGACGCCGCCGATGGCCGGGTGCGCGCGACCGCCGTAGAGCGCCGGATCGACGTCGCCGCCGCCGACCAGGATCAGCGCGTCGACGAGCTCGAGCCACTCGTCCGTGCGCGCCTCGCCCGGCGCGAGCAGCAGCGGCAGGCCGCCCGCTCGCCGCACGGACTCGACGTAGCCCGCGGGCAGCGTGAACCGGCCGTGCTCGTTGACGCCGTAGGTCGTGATCCCGATGCGTGCCATCGCCGCAGCCTAGCGCAGAGCGCCCGCGCCGGGCGAGAGCCCCGCACGGGACACGCCGCGTGCGCGGAGCGCACCGTCGCAAGCTAGACTGCGCGCGTCCCGCCCCGGGACGGAGGTCCTCTCGTGTCGCATCGCCTGCTCGTGCTCCTCGCCTCGTTCCTCGCGCTCTTCTGCGGCGCCTCCTGCAGCAGCTACCGCATCGAGGAGGGCGGTCTCTCCTTCCGCTACCTGCCGCGCGAGGACGCGCTGATCGTGCTCGAGTTCGAGGGCGGCATCCATACCGACGGCAGCGGCGCCGAGGCGGCGAAGGACCTCGCCACGGCCGTCAGCGGACGGCGCGTGTACCCGCCCGAGGGAGGCCTGATCCGGCTCGACCTCGACAAGGAGCCCGAGCCCGCCAAGCCCGGGGAGGAGCAGGAGCGCGCCGACCTCGTCGAGCTCGCCGCGTGCGTGCGCGTGCTCGAGGCACACGTCTTCGAGCGCGAGGGCAAGCTCTGCTTCGTGCGTGTCTCGCGCATCGACCGCTTCCGCCACGTGCTGGAGATCGTCAACGCCTTCATCAACCGCGAGCACCTGCGCCAGGCTTCCGCGTCGACGCGTTTCACGCCCGACTTCCCGGTCTTCGACGAGCTGACGCGCGACATGATCCACACCGCCGCGGCGGGCGGGCACGCCTGGCTCTCCGCCGAGGCCGAAGCGATCGTGCTCGACGTCCCGATGACCTCGGCCAACGCGGCGCGCTGCCTGGGCTGGATCGAGGAGCAGGCGCGCACGCACGGCGACAAGCAGCCGAGCGTGTTCGACCAGGTGACCAGCCTCGAGGTCGCCCACTCGCGCGTCTTGCTGCGCTTCGGCCAGGCGCCGCATCCGGTCGTCCGCATTTCCTTCCGGGACGACGACCAGCCCGGCAAGGACGAGTCGATCCGCGCGGAGCTGAAGACGCTCGGCGTCCCGATCGAGCGTCCGGAGGTCCTCGCGAAGGCCGAGGACCTGCTGGTCGCACCGCCGCTCGATCCTTCCGCGCCTGCGGCGAAGCCCAAGTAGGGCGCGTCGAGCGCGCTCAGATGCGCTCGAAGTAGCGCTGCCGCTCCCAGTCCGTCACGGCCTTGTCGTAGGCCTCCTGCTCGCAGCGGTAGAAGTGCGCGTAGTGCTCGACGACGTCGGCGCCGAAGGTGCGTCGCGTGAACTCGCTCTTCTCGAAGAGCTCGACCGCTTCGCGCAGGCTGCCGGGCACGCGCGGCACCTCGCGCGCGGCGTACACGTCGCCCTCGAACATCGGCGGCGGCTCGATGCGCTTGTGGATCCCCTCCATCCCGGCCGCGAGCGCCGCGGCGTGCGCGAGGTAGGGATTGCAGTCGGCACCGGGGATCCTGCACTCGATGCGCAGGCTCTGCCCCTCGCCGACGATGCGGAAGCCGCCGGTGCGGTTGTCGCGGCTCCAGGCCAGGCGCGTCGGCGCCCACGAGGCCGACTGGTAGCGCTTGTACGAGTTGACCGTCGGCGCCCAGAACACCATCAGCTCGCTCGCGCGCGCCATCCAGCCGCCGAGGAACCAGCGGAACTCGTCCGAGCACGAGAGCGGACCGAGCTGAGCGTTGCCCGCGAAGGCGTTGCGCCCGCCCTTCACCAGGCTGAGGTGGATGTGGCACGAGGAGCCGGCCTGCTCGGCCGCGAACTTGGCCATGAACGTCACGCTGACGCCCTGCGCATCGGCGAGCTCGCGCAGGCACTGCTTGTACACCGCGTGGCGGTCGGCCATCTCGAGCGAGTTCGCGTAGCGCACGTTGAGCTCGTGCTGGCCCAGGCCCCACTCGCCCTTCGAGCCCTCGATCGGCACGCCCGAGCGCTTCAGGTGCCGGCGCGCCTCGGCGTGGAAGCTCTCCTCGCGCGCGCCCTGCTGCAGGTGGTAGTCCTCGAGGTAGGTCGAGAACGGCTCGAGCGCGCGCCAGCCTTTCGCGGCCGCGTCGCGGTAGGAATCGCGGAAGAGGAAGTACTCCAGCTCGCTTGCCGCGAGCGGCTCGTAGCCGGCGGCCGCGGCGCGCTCGAGCTGGCGCTTGAGGATCGTGCGCGGCGCGATCTCGACCGGCGCGCCGCCGTCGACGCGCGCGAGGTCGCACAGCACGAGCGCGCTGCGGTCGAGCCAGCTCGCGCGCCGCAGCGTGTCGAGGTCGGGCACGAGCTCGACGTCGCCGTAGCCGCGCTCCCAGCTGGCGAAGCGGTAGCCCGGCACGGGGTTGAGCTCCATGTCGACCGTCAGCAGGTAGTCGCAGGCGTGCGAGCCGTGGCGCGCGACGCTGGAGAGGAAGAACTCCGCGTCGTAGCGCTTGCCCATCAGCCGTCCGTACGGATCGGTGAAGCCCACCAGCACGGTGTCGAGCGTGCCCGCGCTCGCCTCCTGGGCGAGCTCCTCGCGCGACAACATGCCGGGGATCGGCGCCATCGCCGGGAGTATACGCAAGCGCGCGGCGCGCGCCGCGCGGGGTTCACTTCGCGGTGGGGATGCCGTTCGCGAGCGCGTCGACCAGCGCGGCGCTCATGGCGCGCGCGCCGGCGTCGATCGCGGGTTCGGGATCGGGCGCGAAGCCCGAAGAATGCAGTCCCGGCAACGTTTCTCCGCGCTTCTGCGCCGCGTCGAAGCGCCCGCGCTCCCAGGCGCCGAGCCAGAACATCACCGACGGGACACCCGCGCGTCCGAAGAGGCCGAAGTCCTCGGCGCCCATCACCGGTTGCGCCTCGCTGACGTTGGACGCGCCCAGCGCGCCGCCGAAGACCGTCGAGAGGCGCGCGCACCAGGCGGGGTCGTTGTACGTCGACTTGAGCGCCTCGGAGAAGCCGATGCGCGGCTCGGGCGCGTTCGCGGCGAGCGCCTCGGCCTTGGCGACGCGCACGATGCCGTCCTTGAGCGCCTGGTGCACCTTGTCGTCGTAGCTGCGGATCGTCAGCTGCAGCGCGCACTCGTCGGGGATGATGTTGTGCTTCGAGCCGGCGTGGATCGAGCCGACGGTGATCACGCCCGGCTGGCGCGGGTCCTTCTCGCGGCTGACGATCGTCTGCAGGCCGAGCACGATCTTGGACGCGATCACGATCGGGTCGATCGAGAGCTGCGGCATCGAGCCGTGCCCGCCGCGGCCGAAGACGGTGATGTCGCAGCTCTCGGCGTTGGCCAGCGCGTAGCCGGAGCAGAGCGCGACGCTGCCGGCCGGGAAGAACGGGCTCGCGTGCAGCGCGAGGCAGCCGTCGGGCTTGCCGAAGCGCGCGAAGAGCTTGTCGTCGAGCATCGCCTGCGCGCCCAGACCCTTCTCCTCCGCCGGTTGCGCGATGAACACCAGGCGGCCCTTCCACTGCTCCTTCGTGCGCGCCATCACGGTCGCGGTCGCGAGCCAGACCGTCATGTGCAGGTCGTGGCCGCAGGCGTGCATCGCGGGCACCTGCTTGCCGTCGAGCGTGGTCTGCACATGGCTGGCGTAGGCGAGCCCGGTCTTCTCCTCGACCGGCAGCGCGTCGGTGTCGCAGCGCACGAGCAGCGTGCGCCCGGGCCCGTTCTCCAGCACGCCGACGACGCCGAAGCCGCCGACGTGCTCGGTCACCTGGAAGCCGAGAGCGCCGAGCTCGCGCGCCATGCGCGCCGAGGTCTGTTCCTCGTGCAGCGAGAGCTCGGGCGCGGCGTGCAGCTCCTTGTAGAGCGCGACCAGCGCGGGCAGCCTCTCGCGCAGGACCTGCGCGGCGTCGGGTGCGGGAGGATCGAAGGGGAGCGTGGCGAGGAGGAGCGCGGTCAGCATGCGCCCATCATGCCGCGCCGGGCGTCACTCCATCCAGCGTTTCGCCGCGGCGGCGCGCTCGTCCTCGGGCCCGAGCGGGTCGAAGCCCTTGTCGTCCTTGTAGCGCTTGCGCAGCGCCTCGATCGCGCTGCGGCGCACGCCGTCGTCGCCGGAGAGCAGCCCCGCGACGACCTCGCCCTTGGAGTGCTCGTCGCCCAGGATCAGGCGCGCTCGCGCGGCCTGCAGCATCAGCATCTCGGGGGTGCCCGATTCCGGCGGGATCCTGCCCAGCGCGGCGAGCTGGCGCAGGCGCTGCTCGTAGCGCTCCAGCGCGGGGATCGCGGCGGGGTCGCCGACGCGCTCGAGCGCCCAGCAGGCCCAGGCCGCGGTCGACGTGAGCGGATCGCGCAGCGCGGAACACAGGGCCGGCGCGGCCTTCTTGTTGCCGATCTCGCCCAGCGCGCGGCAGGCGAAGACGCGCTTGTCGGCGAAGCCCGGCGCCCACTTCAGCCCGTGCAGCAGCGCCGGGATCGCGTCGTTGCCGAGATCGAGCAGCTCGTTGAAGTACGCGCTGTCGTCGTCGGCCGTCGAGGGCCCCGTGTCGCTGCCGCCGATGTCCGTGACGAGCTTGAGCGCGCGCGCGGCCTTCTTCGGATCGCTCTTGCCCGGCGCGGCGAGCAGCGCGGCGCCGCCGTCCTTGGCCCAGCGCGACTGGATGCGCGCGAGGGCCGCCAGGCGCTCCTCGCGCGGACCGAGCGGCTCGTAGCCCGCGAACAGCCCCGTCGCCGCGAAGAGCGTCTCGAAGCAGCTCTCGCGCACGAGGTCGTCGGCGTGATCGAGCCCGCGGATCAGGTGCGGGATCCCGCTGGGATCGCCCAGGCGCGCCAGCGCGCCGGCGAGGTCGCGGCGCGTCTCGACGAAACGCGCCGACTCCAGCGCGCGGCGCATCGGCGCCACGGCATCCTTGTCGCCCAGGTGCGCGAGCGCCAGGGCCGCGGCGCGCACGACGTCCGGATCGCCGTCGGCCAGCAGCGTGCGCAGCGCGGGTTCGGCCGCCTCGACGTGCAGCGCGCCGAGGGCGTTCGCCGAGCTGGCGCGGTCGAGCGCGTTGGACATCGTGAGGCCCTTCTGCAGCCCCGCGCGCATCGTCTCGCTCTGGATCTGCATGCGCACCGCGAGCTCGCGCGACCAGCGGCGCACGTAGAGCTGCTCGTCGAGCACGCCCTGCTCCAGCGCGGACACGGCCGGCGCGCCGATCTTCTCCAGCACCAGCATCGACTGGTTGAAGGTCTTGTTGTCCCACGAGCCCAGGCCGCGCATCAGCGCGGGCACGGCCTTCGCGCCCAGCTCGACCAGGCGCTTCTGCGCCTTGCCGTTGGCCTCGGGCACGGGCCACTGGAACAGCTCGACCAGCTTCTGGATCTCCTCGGGCGTGTCGCCCTGCGGGATGTCGACCGCGACCTTCGCGATCTTGGGTCGCACGTAGTCGACGAGGTTCGCCGGCCCGGCGAGCAGCGGGTCGATGTCGCCGGGCGTCCGGGCGACGACCTCGGGGTCGCTCTTGACCTCCTCCTTCGAGGGCGTGAGGCCCGTGAAGGGAATGCGCCGCGTCTCGAGCGCGCGCACCATGTCGGGATGGTCGTCCTCGATCGGGAAGTAGAGCTTGTAGAAGAGCTGGCACTCGACGACGCCGTCGGCCACGGTCAGCGGCACGCGGTGCTCGCGCGACTGGCCGCTGGGGATCTGCGTGTTGACCGGGAGCTCGAGCCCGTACGGCCGCTTGTACGGATCGCGGAAGACCATGCGCGAGCGCGCGACCTCCTTGCCCTCGGTGTCCCGGACGATCACCAGCGACTCGACCGAGCGCTGCTTGAGCTCGGTCGGGAAGTTGTGGCCCGCGCCCTTGTTGGTCACGTCGACCACGAGCGTGTTGCCGTCGATGCGCGCGCCGTAGGCGTAGGCCTTGCGCAGCTGCGTCTCGCTGCGGCCGCCGGGGAAGACGTGCGCGCGCGTTTCGCGCACCGGGCCGCCGACGGCGACCTCGCGCGTGACGCTCGGCATGTGGCAGTCGATGCAGACGCGGCCGGCGAGCTTGCCGTTGGGGCTCTTCTCCCACTGGAAGGGCGTGCCGTGGTTGCGGTGGCACGAGCCGCAGGCCTCGACCGTGCCCGCGTCCGGATGGAACGCGGTCTTGCACTGCGCTCCGCCGTCGAAGCGCGTGTAGTCGTACCCGGGCTTCCAGTGGCAGGTCATGCACGTGTTGCCTCCCTCGAGGTCGTACATGCGCTTCATCGGGTTCATCCCGACGCCGGTCTCGAAGATCGGCCGCGGCGTGTGGCAGATGATGCAGTCGGCCTGCGTGAAGCGCGCGGTCGCCAGGCGCACCTCCTCGTCGGTGAAGGCTCGCCCGTGCGTGCTCTGCTCGTGCTCGGCGTACTGCGCGGGGTGGCACTTGGCGCAGAAGGCGCTCTGCATCACGTCCGGACCCGCGCGCGGGGCGCTCGCCCCCTCGGGCGAGGCGACGGAAGCGTGCCCGACGCCAGCCGAGTCGCAGCTCGGGAGCGCGAGGGAAGCCAGGAGCGCGGCGGCGAAACGGAACAACAGGGACGGAGTCGTCGATTGGATGAGCATGGCGGGACCGGGATCAGCGACCGGGGGGAAGGTTGTAGCACCGCTCCGTGCGACCGGTCACGGAGCTTCCCGGCGCGAGCGCGCCCGTACACCGCGGCACTCGGGGTCTCGGGAACGCGCCGTTGCGCGCTACAATGCGCCGCTCGCAGCGGGAGCTCGAGGGTTCGCGGAACCCCGCCCCGCACGGATCCATCCCGAACGGAGCACGACCGATGTACGACCCCGATCTCGTCAAGCCCATGCGCGAAGAGGTGACCACGCTGGGAGCCAAGGAGCTCCTCACCCCCGCCGACGTCGAGAAGGCGGTCACTCAGCCCGGGACGACGCTGATCTTCGTCAACTCGGTCTGCGGTTGCGCCGCCGGCGGCGCCCGACCGGGCCTGCGCCTCTCGCTGATGAGCGCGAAGAAGAAGCCCGACCACCTCGTCACCGTCTTCGCAGGCATGGAGACGGCCGCGGTCGAGCGCGCGCGCGAGTTCTTCAAGCCCTACCGCCCGAGCTCGCCGCAGATCGCGCTGATGAAGGACGGCAAGCTGGTCAAGATGCTCCAGCGCCAGGACATCGAAGGCAAGTCGCCGCAGCAGATCGCCGACTCGCTCGCGACGGCGTTCAACGAGCATTGCTGAAGCACGACCCCAGCACGGCGCGGCTCGAGCAGGCCGAGCTCTTCCTGCAGGAGGCGGTCTACCGCTCGCGCGAACGCCAGGCCGCCGGCGTCGAGCTGCGCCGCGGCGCGAGCCCGGCCGCGGGCAACTGCGGTCTGGGCGAGAAGGCCGCGCTCGAGCTCGATCTCTCGGCACGCGGGCGCGAGCTCGCGGCCGGGCTGTGGCCCGCGGGCCTGGAGGGCGAGGCGCTCGCGCGCGTGCGCACGGAGCTCGCCGCGTGGGTCGTCGCGCAGGACGCGCTCGACCGCAAGCGCAACCACTTCCTGCGCGACTTCCGCCAGGAGCACGGCTTCGACCGCACCAAGTACGCGGCGGAGACGCTGCGCGCGTTCGAGGACGGGCTCGCGAAGGTCAACGCCGAGGAGTCGCGCCAGCGCCGCGCGGCGGCGGAGCGGGTTGCGGGCTGAGTCATGGCGCGCGCGTCAGGCTGCGCTCGTCGATCACCCAGAGTTTCTTGCCCGTCGCGCCGCTGAACGCAGTGACCGAGCTCGTTTCGTTGCCATCCCAGTGGTGTGAGGTGCCGACCACGTAGTCGCCACGGCCGTCGTGATCGAGATCGCCGATGTCGGCGATGCAAACAGGGCAGCCGTCGGTCTTGGGGAACTGGCTCCAGTCGTGTGTGCGAATCCAGTCCCCCGAAGCCCCCGAGAAGACCGCTGCGAATCCAGCCGGGAAGCTGTCGATGGCCACTCCGAAGTCGCGTCGGCCGTCACCGTCGATGTCTGCGAGCGTGGCAACACAACCGAACTGCGTGCCCGTCGCACCTGCCCAGCAGAGCGCTGGCTTGCGCAACCTCTGGTGCGTCCGGCCCGAAAAGGCGCAGAGCGATCCCTCGTCCTCGTCGAGAACTGCGACATCTCGCACTCCATCCCCGTCCACGTCGGCGATCGATCCGAACGCAACCACGCGGGTCGACTTCCCCGTGTTCACGAGCTCGCCGATCCCTGCACCTGTCCGACCCGAGTGAAGCATCACGCGGTTGCGTGCTCCATCCGGGAAGCGCAGGCCCGCGGACACGCCGAAGTCGCTGACTCCGTCTCCATCGAGATCACCCAGCGAGGCAACCGTGTTCGCCCGCTCGCCGCCGGACCAGCCTAGTTCGATCGTCCGCACTCGTTTACCCGAGCGACCAGAGACGAGCTCGAGGAATGAGTGCTTGAGGTCGTTGGGCGAGAGGCAGAGAACGGCATCGGTCACTCCATCACCGTCGATGTCGCCGGCCGAGTCGACCAACGCGTCGAAGCCTTGGGCTCGCGCGACCACCTCGGACTTGCGGCGCGGCTCCAGCGTCTTGCCGTCGTAGTAGATGAGAACCGGACCATCCGGCGAGTCCACGCAGGCGCACACTTCACTGTTGGACACGAAATACGATCGCCCGAGCCCGGAGCGCTTCTCGCTGCCGAGGGCACAGCCGATCCGGGAACCATCCCTCCCGCTCACCGTCCAGATCGCACCGAAACCGCGGTAGCTGGGATCCGAGACAACGACATCGTCGACCCCGTCCCCGTTCACATCGGCGATCCCGCGCACGCAGATCGCGAAGGAATCGGCGACTGTGGAGGTGGCATTGGTGATCACGAGCAGGCAGGCTGCGAGCATCGAACGTCCTCTCTCGATTTCGTCGGGCGGGAGGCAAGGAAACCTGCTCATCCGGTGCCGGTTCCGCACGGAGTGAGGCATTCGCTCGGCAGTTCAGGAGCGCGCGCGCATCGAAGGCTGCGGGCTGAGTCAGGGCGCGCGCGTCAGGCTGCGCTCGTCGATCACCCAGAGTTTCTTGCCCGTCGCGCCGCTGAACGCCGTGACCGAGCTCGTGCCATCGCCCGCGAGATGGTGCGACGTGCCGACCGCGTAGTCGCAGCGGCCGTCGTGATCGAGATCGCCTACATCGGCGATGCAGGCGGGGTAGCCGTCCGTACTCGGGAACGAGCTCGAGCCGTGCACTCGGATCAGAGCACCGGTCTTGCCCGAGTAGACACGCGCCTCGCCGGCTGGAAACGTGTCGAGCGTCATGCCGAAGTCGAGGACACCATCACCGTCGAGATCGCGCAGCGTCGTGACGTTGCCGAGCTCCATCGCACCGGGCACCTCCCATGTGCCGGGCAGGGCGCGGACGAACGCGCGAGTCTTGCCAGAGTAGAGTTGTACCGCGCCTTGCGCGTCGTCGACGAGCACGATGTCGTCCACGCCATCGCCATCGAGATCACGGACCGCACCGAGCGCCGCGCCGAATCCCGACTTGCCTTCGTGGCCGAGGAGTTCGCCGAGCTTCGTTCCCGTCTTGCCGGAGAACACGAAGACGCGGTGGCGCTGATCCGCAGGGAAGCAGTACCCCGTCCCGACGCCAAGCTCGGGCACGCCGTCGCCATCGAGGTCGCCCAGCGTCGCGACGGCACTGGCGCTGTTGCAGCGCGAGAGCCCGACAGGGATCGTCCTCAAGCTCTTGCCGCTCTTGCCGGAGACGAGCTCGATGCGGCAGCCTTCGTTCCCGCCGGGTACCACGCACAGCGCCGCATCGAGCACTCCGTCGCCGTCGATGTCGCCAGCGCACTCGACCCAGGCGAAGAAGCCCTTGCCCTCGCGCACCACGGCGCTAGCGCGTCCCGGCGTCAGCGTGCGGCACGCGAAGTACTCGAGCTGCGGACCGTCCGGCGTCGAGACGCAAGCGCAGACCTCGTCCCCTGTCACGAAGAACGAACCGCCCAGCCACAGGTGCGCCGGATCCGGGCTCGTGACCGCGATGCGCTTGCCATCCTTGCCGCTGACCGTCCAGAGCGTGCCGAAGTTGTACCCCGCGTCGCCGACGAGCAGATCGTCGACCCCGTCCCCGTTGACGTCGGCGATTCCGCGCACGCATCTCCCGAAGGCGTCGGTGCCTTCGGGAGATGCACTGGCGATGGCGAGCAGGAAGGTGGCGAACACGGACATTCGTCTCTCTCGAGGCCCCTCGGGCCGGCGCGAGACAAACCGTTTCCGCCGGCCGCGGTTCCGCGCCGACGGGGACATTCTCTCAGCGAAACCGGACCCGCGGCAGCCGCAGCCTCCGCCGCGCCCTCACCACTGCACCGACAACGCGTTCGACACGTTCCACGTCGCGCCCTGCGGCGCGGGGCAGAAGTTCGGATCGGGATCGCGGTAGTAGACCTGGTAGACGCGCAGCGAACCCGGCGCGATCGGATCGCCCAGCAGCGCCGAGCGCTGCGAGATCGACGGATCGCCCGGTCGCGGGTAGTCGACCGCGCCGCCGAACGCGCTCGCGACCGCGATGCGCTTCAAATGCCCGCCGACGCAGCGCACGCCGTCGCCGAAGTTCGTGCCCGCGGGCAGCGCGAGATCGCCCTGCAGGAAGATCGAGAGCGCCTGGGCTCGCTCGTGCGAGGCCGTGAGGATCAGCGTGTCGGGCTGCAGCGTGCCGCTGGAATCCAGGCGCGCGCCGCCGCTCTGGATCGAGTTGTCGCAGCCGCGACCCGCGAGCCCGGTGTTCGCGCACGGGCACGGCGTCGAGAGGCTTCCGTCGCCGGCGCAGAAGCTCGTGCCGGGCGCGCCGCAGGCGAGTCGGATCGCGATGCCGCTCGAGGGCACGCCCGCGGCCTGGCGGAAATCGCCGCCGACGACGAGGTCGAGGCTGCCGTTCGCGCCCTGGTCGAAGCTCCCGAACGCGCGCACCGCGCCGTCGGTCGCGCCGGCGGGGTAGCTCCAGCTCACGCCGTTCCAGCGCGCGAGACCGTAGTAGCCGCCGACCTCGAGCGCGGGACCGCTGCCGGAGTTGTCGTCGAAGACGCGCAGCGCGTAGATCGGCCCCTGCGGCGCGCCGGCGATCGGCGTCCAGCTCGTGCCGTCCCACTTCGCCAGCGAGACGTAGCTCGCTCCGCCGACGATGTTGAACACGCCGCCGCAGTACAGCGCGGGTCCGCTGCCGTCGTCGAAGAGGGTCATCGCGTCGACCACCGAGGTGCCCGGGCCCGAGCCGTCGAGTCCGTTGCCCAGCTGGCTCCAGCTCGTGCCGTTCCAGCGCGCGACGCCCGCGTACGCGCCGCCGCCGGTGACGGCGAAGTTGCCGCCGACGTAGAGCGCGGGACCGCTGCCGTCGTCGAAGACCTGCAGCGCGCCGACCCAGCCGTCGGAGAAGCCGTAGAAGCCGACCACGCCGCCGCCGACGTCGTTCCAGTTCGTTCCGTCCCAGCGCGCGATGCGGTTGATGCCGTGCTGGTTCGAGCTGATGCGCTCGAACCGGCCGCCGGCGTAGAGCTGCGGGCCCGAACCGCTGTCGAAGGAGGCGAGCGCGAGGACCTCGTTGTCCAGGCCCGTCAAGCCGCTGCTGCTCGTGCCGAGCGAGCTGAACGACTGCCCGTCGAAGCGCGCGATGTTCTCGAAGGTCAGGCCCGCGCTCGGGCTCTTGCGCAGGAAGCCTCCGACGTAGAGGGCGCGCCCGCTGCCGTCATCGTGCTCGCAGATCGCGTCGATGCGCGGCGTGCCCGAGATGCTGGTCGCGCTCCAGCCGCCGGTCCAGGACTGGCCGTTCCACGAGCGCAGCACCTCGTAGGTCCCCGCGTTCGTGCTCCAGGTGCCGCCGACGTAGAGCTCCGGCGCCGGCTGGCTCGGCCTCGTCCAGGTCTCGAGCGCGTGCACGGATCCGTTGAGGCCCAGACCGCCGATCGCGCTCCACGCGGCGCCGTTCCAGCGCGCGATCGTGCCGGTGTACAGGCTCGGGTTGCCCGCGAAGGAGAACTGCCCGCCGGCGAGCAGCACGAAGCGGCCCTGTTGCGCGTCGTAGTGCGCGGCGAGGGCGTTGACGTGGCTGCTGGTGTGTCCGCCCGCGAGCTCGGACCAGGCGACGCCGTCCCAGCGCGCGAGCCGGAACGCGTTCGCGCCGCAGGCGACGTTGAAGTTGCCGCCGGCGTACAGCCGCGGACCGCCGCCGTCGTCGAAGACGAGCAGCGTGCGCACCTCGCCGTCGGTTCCGCAGGCGAGCGGCGTCCAGTTCGATCCGTCCCAGCGCGCGACGTGCGCCGCGGCCTGGCCGCCCGCGTTGAGGAACAGCCCGCCCGCGAAGAGCTTGCGCCCCGCGCCGTCGTCGAACCAGGCGAGCGAGCGCACCTCGGCGTCGACGCCGCTTCCAAGCGCGCTCCAGCTCGCGCCGTCCCAGGTCGCGATGCGGTTGGCGGCGACGCCGCCGGCGTGCAGGAAGCTGCCACCGACCTCGAGCGCGCGCGTGCTGGCCGTGACCAGCGCCGAGAGCGCGAGCACCGGCGCGTCCGTGCCGCTGCCGAGCGCCGACCAGCTGCTGCCGTCGTAGCGTGCGAGGTTCGCGGCCGGCGTGCCGCCTGCCTGCGTGAAGCTCCCGCCGGCGAAGAGCGCGGGGCCGCCGCCCTCGTCGAAGACCGCCAGCGCGCGCACGCTGCCGTCGGTTCCGCCGGCGACCGAGCTCCAGCCCGCGCCGTTCCATTTCGCGATGCCCTGCGTGAGCGCGACGCCTGCGCTGGTGAACGCGCCGCCAGCGAAGAGCGCCGGCCCGCTGCCGTCGTCGAAGCTCGCCAGCGCGTAGACCGTGCCGTTCAGCGTCGCGCCGAGGTCGATCCACTGCGTGCCGTCCCAGCGCGCGATCCAGCTGGCGGGCAGGCCGCCGGCCGCGGTGAGGTCGCCCGCAGCGACGATGTCGCCCTGGAACGTGGCGATCGCGCGCACGACGCCGCTCGTGCCTTGCAGACCGAAGCCGGGCATCCAGGTCTGGCATTGCGCGTCTGCGCCGCCGAGCAGGGTGCCGCAGGCCAGACTCGAGACCGCGACGCGGATCAGAGAGCGCAGCATGGGGATCGCCTCCTGACGATGCGCCCAGTGTCCCGCAGATCGACCTCGAGCGCTACCCGGCGTGTGCCGCAGGAGGCCCCGGCGCGAACCGCACCTGGAACGTGCTCAGTCCTTCTTCACGGCCGCCGCGGGCGGCCGGCGCACGTGCTCGTTCCAGTGCAGCTCGACCTTGAGCCCGCAGCCCTCGCACTGGTCCTCGCCGCGCTTCCACTCGCGCGCCTTGCCGCAGCCGGGGCACTCGAACTTGATGCTGCGCTCCGCGAGGATCTGCACGGGCCGGCTCTCGCGCTCGTGCGCGGGCCAGTCGACGTGCAGGAAGAGGCCGCAATCGGTGCAGGCGAAGATGCCTTGCGCCCAGTCGACGCGCGTGCCGCAGCGCGGACAGGCGAAGCGCACGCAGGCGAGCTTGCGTGCGCCGAGCTGGATGAACTCGGGACGGCGGCTGTACCAGGGCAGGAGGAACCACGAGCAGAGCGTCGCCGCGAGGAGGAGCAGCAGGCAGGCCTCGAGGATCACGCCGCTCTCGGGCAGGACGAACCACAGCGAGAGCGTCGCGCCGGCCCACAGCCCCATCGGCACGAAGAGCAGGCGCAGCCAGACCTTCTGGCGCGGCAGGGCCAGCGTCGAGACCCACACCGCGTGCGCGATGCCGCCCGCGATCGCGGCCAGCGACGCGGCGAAGCGCGCGACCAGCGGCACCTCGGGGTTGAGCGCGCTCCACAGGAGCGCTCCGAAGGCCGAGCCCGCCGGCACCATGCCGAAGATGGCGAGCTTCTTCGTGCGCGGGGCCGAGAGGCCCGAGACGAAGATCCAGAGCATCCCCGCGATCGCGGGCATCCCGAGGGCGAGTTGCAGCATCGCGCCCATCATCGGCGAAGCCCGCGCGCGACGGTAGGACCGCGCCGCGTTTCCATCGCCAGTGGCCGGGGTGCGCACGCGGACCCGGCGCTCGGCGGGTGTGACCCGCTCGGAGCCTGGGGGTATCGCGAGCGGCCGTCGTCTCCGCAGCGCGGAGGGACGGGAAAGGTCCCCCACCTCATGCTGCCTCGCCTCGGTTCCCTCGTTGCCGTCCTCGCCCTCGCGCTGCTCGCCGGCTGCGGCAAACAGCCCGACCTCGTCGTGTACTGCTCGCTCGACCAGGAGTTCGCCGAGCCGCTGATCCAGCGCTTCGCCCGCGAGACCGGCCTGGACGTGCACGCCGAGTTCGACATCGAGGCCGCCAAGACCGTCGGCCTGGTCGCGCGACTGCGCGAGGAGCGCTCGAACCCGCGCTGCGACGTGTTCTGGAACAACGAGATCGCGCACACCGCCGCGCTCGGGACGGACGGGCTGCTCCAGCCCTACGACTCGCCCGGCGCGCGCGACCTGCCCGCGCTCTTCCGCGACCCGGACCGGCGCTGGAACGGCTTCGCGGCGCGCGCGCGCATCCTGATCGTCAACACGAAGCTCGCCGACCCCGCCTCGATCCACGGCATGTGGGACCTCGTCGATCCCAAGTGGAGCGGCAAGGTCGTGATGGCCAAGCCGCTGACGGGCACGACGCTGACGCACATGGCCGCCCTGTACCTCGTGCTGGGAGAAGCCAAGGCCGACGAGTACGTCACGCGCATCCACGAGCTCTCCAAGAACGGTGCGGTGGCCCTGACGAACGGCAACGCCTCGGTCGCGCGCATGGTCGGCGACGGGCAGATGGCCTTCGGCTGGACCGACACCGACGACTTCGCCGTGGCCAAGGAGCGCGGCGCTCCGGTCGCCGCGGTCTACCCCGACGCGGACGGACCAGGCACGCTGGTGCTGCCCAACGCGATCGCGATCCTCAAGGGCGCGCCGCACGCCCCGGCGGCGCAGCGCTTCGTCGACTGGGTGCTCCGTCCGGAGATCGAGAAGGAGCTGGCCTTCTCGCGCTCGGCCCAGATCCCCGTGCGCGACGCGGTGCCGCGCCCCGACGGCATGGCGACGCCGGCGAGCTTCCGCGCGATGAAGGTCGACTTCGAGAAGCTCGGCAGCGAGATCGAGAAGCGCGCCGAGACGCTCAAGAAGCTGTTCGTCGACTGAGGCCGGAGGACGCGCAGCATGAGCCGCCCGCTGGTCCTCGTCTCGATCGCGCTGTTCGCGCTCGCCGGCCTCGCGCCGATCGTGGCGATGCTGCTGCGCATCGAGAGCGGCGACCTGACCGCGGTCTTCGACGCGCGCACGCTGGGCCTCTTCTGGCGCACGAGCTGGATCGGCGCGGGAGCGGCGCTGCTCGCCTTCGTGCTCGGGCTGCCCTTCGGGTTCCTCGTCGCGCGCACCGACCTGCCGCTGGCGCGCCTCTTGCGCCACGCGGGCCTGGTGCCGCTGCTCGTGCCGCCCGTGCTGCTGGCGATGTCGATCTACGTGGTCTGGACCGACCTGCGCGGGCCGGGCGGGATCATGCTCGTGCTCGGGACCAGCGCCTTCCCGCTGGTCGCGGTCTTCAGCGCACGCGCCTTCGAGCGCATCGACGCGCGGCGCGAGGAGGCTGCGCTGCTCGCCGGAGGGCTGCGCGCCGTGCTGCGCATGGAGCTGCCGCTGGTGCTGCCCGCCGCAGCGAGCGCGGCCTGCCTCGCCTTCGTGCTGGCGATCAACGACTTCGCGGTGCCCGACTACATGACCTCGATCGGCTCGAAGGTGAACGTGTACGCCGACGAGATCTTCGCCAGCTGGCAGAGCGTGCACTCGCCGGGCAAGGCGGTCGCGGCCGCGCTGCCGCTGCTCCTGCTGACGCTGCTCGTGCTCGTGCCCGCGCTCTGGCTGCGCCGGCGCGGATCGTTCGAGACCTGGGACGGCGACTTCCGCCGGCCCGCGCCGCTCGCGCTGGGCGCGTGGCGCTGGCCGCTCTTCGCGCTCGCGCTGCTGCTCGTGCTCGCCAGCGCCGCGCTGCCGCTGGGACGCCTGTTCTGGGAGGCCGGCGGCGGCGCGCGCGGCTTCGGCTTCGAGCGCCTGGGCGCGAGCTTCGCGCGCGCGATCGAGGTCGGCCGCGCGGACCTGCAGCGCAGCCTCTTGTACGCGGGCTCCGCGGCGCTCGTCTCGCTGGTGCCGGGGCTCGTGCTCGGCCACGCGCTGCAGCGTTCGCGCGCGAGCCGCTGGCTCGAGCCGCTCGTGCTCGCCCCGCTCGCCGTGCCCGCGATCCTCTTCGGCATCGGCTGCATCGCGCTCTGGAATCACCCAGCGACCGGCGCGTTCTACTCGAGCGGCTTCCTGGTCGTGCTGCTGCTGGTCGGCCGCTTCGCCTGCCTGCCGGTGCTGGCCGCCGCGGGAGCGACCGCGATGCTCGATCCGCGTCTGGAGGAGGCCGCGCGCCTCGCGCACGCGGGGCCGCTGCGGCGCCTGGTCTCGATCGTGCAGCCGGCGCTGCGGCCCTCGCTCCTGGGCGGAGCGGCGCTGGTCTTCGTCTTCGGCATGCGCGAGCTCGACGCGGCGATCCTCGTGCCCGCGGCGAACGGCACGGCGATGTTCCGCGTCTACAACGCGATCCACTTCGGCCGCGACGACTTCGTGGCGGCGCTCGCGCTCCTGATCGTGTTCTTCATCCTGCTGCCGGGGATCCTCTGGAGCGCCTTCGGGCGCGAGCGCGCGGAGGCCAGCGCATGAGCGCGGAGCCGATCCTGCGCCTGGAGGCCGCGAGCGTGGTGCTCGGCGGGCGCGCCGTGCTCGGCCCGCTCGACCTCGAGCTCGCGCGCGGCGAGCACCTGCTCGTGGTCGGGCCCTCGGGCTGCGGCAAGACGACGCTGCTGCGCGCGATCGCGGGGCTGCAGAAGCTCGAGAGCGGACGCATCCGCATCGGCGACACGCTCGCAAGCGACGGCCGCCGGCTGCTCGTGCCCCCCGAGCGGCGCCGCCTCGCGCTGCTCTTCCAGGGCGGCGCGCTCTGGCCGCACCTGAGCGTGCGCGCGACGCTCGAGTTCGTGCTCTCCGCACGCGGAATGCCGCGCGCCGCGCGGCCCGCGCGCATCGCCGAGCTCGTCGCGCTGGTCGAGCTCGCCGGCCTCGAGGAGCGCAAGCCCGGCGCGCTCTCGGGCGGCGAGGCGCAGCGCCTGGCGCTGGCGCGCGCGCTGGCGATGGACCCGGAGATCCTGCTGCTCGACGAGCCGCTCGGCCCGCTCGACGCCGAGCTGCGCGAGTCGCTGATCACGCGCATCGGCGAGCTGGAGAAGCGCCTGAACCTCGCCACTCTGCACGTGACGCACGATCCGCACGAGGTCCAGCGCCTGGCGACGCGCACGCTGCGCCTGCGCGCCGGCCGGGCCGTGGAGGAACCCCGATGAGACGTGTGCTCGGAGTGCTGGCCGTCGTCATGGCCGCGGTCGCGCTGGTCGCGATCTTCCGCTCGCCGCCGCCCAAGGCCGAGGCCGCCGGCGCGTTCACGAGCTCCGAGCAGTGCAAGAGCTGCCACGAGACGCAGTACGCGGAGTGGTCGGGCTCCTGGCACGCGCTCTCCTGGAGCGATCCGGAGGTGCGCGCGCTCTCGAACGACTTCGCCAACGCCGACTGCATCGACTGCCACGCGCCGCAGCCGGTCTTCGCGACGGGCATCGGCGAGCGCGTGCTGCCGCGCAATTCGCGCCGCGGCGAGGGCGTCGACTGCATCGCCTGCCACGAGCTCCCCGCCGGCCACGTCTCGGGCGGCCGCATTGCGGGAACTCGCAGCGTGCCCGACGCGCCGTGCGCGCCGACGGCGCTGCGCGACCTGGGCACGTCCGCGTTCTGCGCCTCGTGCCACGACCAGCACGACACGACCAAGCAGTGGCGCGCGACCGACTACGCCGCGAAGGGCATCGGCTGCCTCGATTGCCACATGCGCAAGCACGCCGACGGATCGCCCGGGCGCGACCACACGATGCTCGGCGGGCACGATCTCGAGCTGGTGAAGAGCGCGGTCGACTTCCGCGGGAGGAAGGACGGCGAGCACTGGCAGGTCGAGGTCGAGAACGTCGGCGCGGGCCACCACTTCCCCACCGAGGAGCGCGCGCGCGCCGCCGACGTGTTCTGGCGCCCGCTCGACGGCGCGCCGCATCCCTGGCAGCAGGTCTACCGCTTCCGCAGCCCGTACCACCACGAGAACCTGCCCGACACGCTGTTGCCGGCGCACGAGACGCGCGCGATCCCGATCCCCGGCGCCAGCGCGAGCGCGCCGATCGAGGTCGCGCTGTTCTACTCGCTCAAGCCCTACTGGGCCGATCCCGAGCATCCCGATCCGGAGAAGGAAGCGCGCCTGGTGAAGCGACTGGAGCTGAAGCCGTGAGGTACGCCGCGCTGCTCGCTGGGCTCGCGCTCGCAGCGTGCGCACGGGAAACCGCTGCGCCGACAGCAGCTCCGGCCTCGTTCGCGCTGCGGCGCGTCAGCACCGAGGCGCTGGCGCAAGTGCCGTCGGCGCCTCCTGCGCCTCAGCCCGCGGCGAACGACGTCGCCGGCCTGCGCACGACGATCGCCGACCGTGCGCACCTCGCGGGGAAGCTGCGCGCGCTGGCGCTCGCCGACGCAGTCGCGGGCGGCGAGGCCGCCGTCGCCGCGGCCAAGGCGCTGCTCGCCGACGCGCAGGCGAGCGACGAGGAGAAGCGCTCGGCCCTCGAGGTGCTCGGCGCGATCGACACGCCGGCCTCCTCCGCGGCGCTGCTGCGCCTGGTCGACATCCAGTCCGAGCGCGTGCCGTGGATCCGCGCACAGGCCGCGTTCCAGCTGGCGAAGCTCTCCGACGACCGCGTCCTGCCCCAGCTCAGCGCGCAGCTGAAGTACGAGTCCGACGGCGAGACCGTGATCTGGATCGCCGCGGGATTGGCGAAGCACCACAACTACGCCGGGCTCGACGGCCTGCGCGTGCTCGCCGCGAACGGGAACGCGCCGCAGGTGCAGGCCGACGCGCGCGCCGAGCTCGACGCGATCGCGTCCGAGGCCGGCTTCGCCGACGCCGACGCGCTCTACGCGGCCTGGAACAGCCCCGAGGCGGCGACGAAGCTGCCGCGGGCGGAGCCCTCGCCCGCGCTGCGCGAGCAGATCTGGCGCCGCATCGCGCAGCTGGGCGAGTTCGACCTGCGCCTGGTCGACGACGCGCGCTTCGCGCTCTCGCGCAGCGCGGCCTGGGTGGTCGAGCCGCTGGCTGCCGCGCTGCACGAGGAGGAGCCGCACATGCGCGTGCACGTCGCACAGTCGCTCGAGCGCATGGGTCCGCGCGCCGCCGGCGCCTGCGCGGAGCTCGTGCGCGCGCTCGAGGAGCCGCGCGTCGCGCCTGCGGCCGCGACCGCGCTGGCGGGGATCGGCTGTCGCGACGCGATCGAGGCGCTGGTGCGCTGCACGCAGGCGGGCCGCGATCCCGAACTGCGCGGCTCCGCGGCCCGCGCGCTGGGCGTGCTCGGCTCGCAGCCCGCGCTCGACGCGCTGACACAGCTGCTCGCCAAGGCCGACACGCCCGACCTGCGCCAGACCGCGGCGGAAGCGCTCGTGGACCTGGGGAAGGGCGCGCTCGCGGCCCCGCTGCTCGTCGAGTGCCTGACGCGGCCCGGCGCCGACCACGACACGGCCGAGGCGGCGCTCGAGCGCTGGCTCGAGCGCGAGGCGCGCACGCAGGATCCGGCGGCGGCCGAGACGCTGGCGGCCTGGCGTGCGCTCGCCGGCGACGCGAACACGACACCCTCGGTCGCACAGACCACGGCGCGGCACGCGGCGCGCGCGGCGCTGCTCTCGAAGCGGAAGTGAACCCCATGCTGAAGCCCGTCCTGCTGCTGCTGCTCGTGCTCCCGATCCGACCCCAGGCCAGCGCGCCCGCCGCGGACGATCCGGCCGTGCAGCACCTGCGCCTGCTCGCGCGCATGGACGCCGAGATCGACGCGCAGGCGACGCGCGCGCACCTGGAGGCGCGGCGCATGCTCGAGGAGCTCCTGCCCGTGCCCTACCTCGGCGTCGACGCGACGCCGAAGGACGGCGGGGTGCACGTCGACCACGTCTACGCCGACTCCGCGGCCGAGGCCGCCGGCCTGCGCGAGGGCGACGTGCTGTTGCGCATGGACGAGCGCGCGCTCGACTCGAAGACGGCGCTCGCGCGCGCCGTCCGCGCGCACCGCACGGGCCAGACGGTCGCGCTGACGCTGCGACGCGACGGAAGGGAACAGACGCTCGCGGCGACGATCGGCCGCCGCCCGGCCGAAGACGAGGACGAGGACGAGCAGTTCCCCGACCTCCCGCCCGTGCCGGTGACCAGCGAGCCTCTCGCGTTCGCCTTCGACGCGGGCGCGCTGCCGGCGGCGCTCGAGAGCGTGCTCGGCGGTCGCGGGCGCGAGGGACGCTGGACCGTCGAGAGCGAGGGAACGCAGCGTTTCGTGCGCCAGGGCGAGGCCGACGCGACCGGCTCGCGCTTCCCGATGCTGATCGCGAAGGGCTTCGACGCGGCGGACGTGCTCGCGCGTGTGCGCTTCCGCTACGTCGCGGGCAAGGTCGACCGCGCCGCCGGCATCGTGCTGCGCTACCGCGATCCGGGCAACTACCTCGTCGCGCGCGCCAACCAGGCCGAGGCCGACCTGCGCATCTTCCGCGTCGTCAACGGCCTGCGCACGACGCTGCCCGGCGCGATCGTCGCCGCGCCGACGAACGACGAGGGCTGGCACACGCTCGAGTTCCGCTGCGAAGGCGCACGGCTGACCGCGACGCTCGACGGGAAGGCGACGGCGAGCTCGTACGACACGTATTTCCGCCGCGGCAGCGTCGGGCTGTGGACCAAGTCCGACAGCCGGAGCGACTTCGACGACCTCTCGTTCGAGCCGCTTTCTCAGGTCGCGCCGGGCGCGGACGCGAAGCGCTGAACGCGCGCGAGGCGCACGAGCAGCCACGCGCCGAAGAGCACGCTCGCCGCGCTGATCGCCAGGCCCAGGCGCAGCGAGGCCGGCTCGTAGCTGAACTCGACCAGCGACTCGCCCTTGGGCAGCGCCACCGCGCTGAAGGCGTAGTTCGCGCGCACGAGCGGCACCTCGACGCCGTTGACGCGCGCCTTCCAGCCCGGATAGCGCGCCTGGCTGATCACCAGCCAGCCCGGGTTGCGGCGCGAGAGCTGCATGCGGTAGCGCGTCGGCTGCGACTCGAGCAGCACCGGCGTCGCACCCTCGGGCTCCTCGGGCGCGACGGGGTTGAGGCCCATGCGCTGCACGAGCTCCGGCTCGTAGGGCACCTCGGTGAAGCGCTGCATCTCCTCGTCGGAGACCGTCTCGACGTCCTCCCAGCGGAAGCGGTTGGCGAGGAACGTGGCCTCGTCCTCGATCCAGACCATCGAGCGTCCGTCGTTGAGCACGTAGTAGACGCGCACCGAGCCGCGCGGCTTGAGCAGCCTTCCCGCGTCGCGCGGCAGCGCGTGCTGCGCAGCCTCGCCCGTCTCGGCCTCCTGCAGCACGACCAGGCGCGCGGGATCGAAGAGCGGCGCGCGCAGCAGGTTCAGGCACTGCTTCCCGTCCTGCGCCTGGATCGCGCCGCCGACCACGTGGAACATCGGCAGCGCGTCCTTGAAGCGGTAGAGCCCGTACTCGCCGATCTGCTTCACGAGCTCGAAGCGGTCGGCGTTGCAGGAGAAGTCGAAGTCGAGCTCGCCCGTCAGCGGCTGCTTGCCGCAGTAGGTCAGGCCCTCGGAGTAGGCGCGCTTGGAGTAGCTGAAGGCGTAGACGCTCTTGTCCTGCCTTCCGGATCGGACCGAGAGCACGATGCGGTACAGGCGCCCGAGCGAATCGGCGCGCGGCGGGAAGCGGAAGACCACAGGACGGCTGAGCGGACGCGTGCTGCGCTCGAGCGGGAAGGTGCGGTGGTCGCGCGAGTAGACCGTCGAGCGGATCTCGTCGAAGCGCATGCGCTGCTCGACCACGACCGCCTTGGCCTCGAGGTCGTAGAGCTGGAACTGGAGCTCGCCGTCGTCCGGCGCGTCGGGCCAGACGCCCAGGCGCAGCATCACCTGCTGCAGGTTGGGCTGGTGGCAGCGGAAGCCCTGCAGGAGCTCGCGCCCGGGCAGGACCTCGCGCGGCATCAGCAGCGCCTCGCGGCCGCGCGGCAGCTCGGAGAGGCCGCTGTCGACGCTGTTCCAGTTCCACTTGGCCAGCACCCAGCGCGTGCCCATCAGCTTCAGCGCGCGCTCGCTGCACTTCAGGATCGGTCGCCAGTTGTCGCTCTCGCCGAAGAGCGAGCGGTAGAGCGTGTCGAACTCGCGCACCCACATGCCGTCGTAGTTGGCGAGCGTGTTGATGCGCCAGGCCAGGTTGGACATCGGCGGGATCGAGTCCTGGCCCAGGATCGCCACGCGCTCCTCGTCCACCGCCTCGCGCAGGTCGGCGATCAGCGGCGTCTGGGGGTAGAAGAAGCGGTTCTCGCAGACCGGCTCGTAGTTGCGCCAGTGCCAGCCCGTCGGGAAGAACACGATCGGGAGGAACGCGAAGGACGCCAGCCGGCGCGCGCGCGTCGAACGCAGGAAGAGCAGCGCGCCGGCGAGCAGCGTCCCCGCGGCGAAGTAGCGCATCACGGTCGCGATGCGCTCGGGCACGTAGGCCTCGAACTTGTCGTGGTTGGGGCTGGGCACCGCGGCGTACTCGTCGATCAGGCGCTCGGCGCCGAGGCGGTGCACGATGAGGAACACGGCGGCCGCGAGCACGAGGAGCAGCGCCGCGCGCACGTCGCGCTCCTCCCGGCGCTTCACGAGCGCGTCGACGGTCAACGCCGCCAGGCAGGCCAGGCAGAACAGCCACACGCCCTGGCTGCGGTTCATCGGCGCGAGGTCGAGCGTGGGCAGCAGCAGGAAGAGCCTCGACGCGCCGCACAGGTCGTAGGCGTAGGCCGCCCAGGCCGCGCCGGCGATCCAGAAGAAGCGCGCGTAGCGGTTGCCGCGCACCAGCAGCAGCGCGACCAGCGCCAGGAACGAGACGAAGCCGTTGATGTGCGCCGTGTTGACGAGCTCGAAGTTCGGCGGCGGGATCGAGTAGTCGAGGATGTACGGGCTGGCCGGGTTGCCGAGGATGTTCGGGAACATCTCCAGCGGCCAGAAGCGCGGGTCGAGCGGCGTCTGCACGTGGCTGCGCTGGCCGAAGACCGTGCTGTGCTGCAGGTACTCGAGGAAGGGCAGGATCTGGATGCTCGCCAGGCCCAGCGCCAGCAGCGGACACAGGAGCAGCGCCAGCGCCAGCGGCACCAGACGCTTCAGCGCTTGCGGCTCGCGCCGCGTCTGCATCCACGTGCCGACCAGCCGCGCCAGGCTGTACGCACCGGTCAGCAGCATCCCGAAGTAGAACGGCTCGGGGTTCCCGGCGAGCGCGCCGGCGAGGATCACCAGCGCCAGCCCGACCAGGCTCCAGCCGTAGCGCCGTCCCGCGGCGTGCTTCTGGATCGCGCGCTCGACGAAGAGGAAGCCGCCCGGGATCACGACCAGCGCGCCGACGTGCGGGAACGTCAGCAGCAGCACGTTGTGTCCCGCGAACATGAAGGCCGTGCCGCCGACGAGCGCAGCGACGTGCCCGACGCGGATCTGGCGCAGGAACAGGTAGGTCAGGAAGCCCAGCGCGAAGAGCTTGAGGAACGAGACCGCGATCAGCGCCGTCTTGACGTCGAAGAGGTAGTACGGGAGGCCGAAGGGCGAGAGCACCGCCGACTGGTAGTTGGCGAAGTGCGGGCAGCCCGTGCCGTTGAGCGGGTTCCAGAGCGGGAAGCGCCCGTCCGCGAGCTCGTCGCGGTTGAACATGCGCCAGGGCTTCATCTCCGTGACCGAGTCGGAGAGCAGCGCGTTGCCCGAGACGTGCCCGGGCTCGACCTTGATCAGCGAGAAGTCCTGCAGCAGGTCGGCAGCCGACAGGTAGCAGTCCGCGTAGCGCGAGATCGGCGTCCAGAAGAACGCCAGCAGCATCAGCGAGAGGATCGCCGCGGCCTGCGCCGTCTCGTTGCGCGCGATGCGAGCCAGGTATCGCATGGCGTTCAACCCTCGGCGCGCCCGCGGCGCGCGACCAGCGGCCCGGCACGCACGCGCGGCAGCCGGGCAACGAAACGAGAGCGCGCTCGATCGCGACGGATCGGACGCTCGGAGCTCGCGGGGAGAGGATCGCTGGTTGTCGAAGTCCTGGAAGACAAAGCCATGTCGACGCGGGGGGCGCGTGAGGTGGCCGGGGACGAACGCGTTCGAGGATCGCAGTCGAGGCCGTGGGACGCAAGGGCGAGCGCGCGCGTCCTCGCGCGCTCCAAGCTATGCTCAGGTCGGCTGCGGGAATGGCGGAATCGGCAGACGCGCGGGACTTAGGATCCCGTGGGGCGACCCGTGGGGGTTCAACTCCCCCTTCCCGCACCAGCTACTCGCGCGCGGCCTCGTCGGCGTCCGGCAGTCCGTCCAGCATCTCCGCGGCCGCGATCTGGCCGCGCGACCAGAGCGTGCGCTCGACCATGCGGCGGAAGACGCGCTCGAGCTCCTGCTGCACCTGCGGTCCCTCGAGGATCCCCAGCGCGCGCGCGACGGCCTCGAAGGTGGCGAGGTAGCGCGGATCGGGATGCCGGCGCAGGCGATAGGCCGAGGGCGCTCCGTCCGGCAGGTGCACGCGCGGCACGCCTGCGAGCCGCTCCTCGCGCGCCGCCAGCTTGTGGGTGCGGCGCCAGTTCGCGTCGGGCACGAGCAGCGTCACGGGCCGGGGGTCGCCTTCCTCGCGCGCGAGCAGCGTCGAGCCCCCGCAGGGATGCAGCAGCAGCACGCGGCGCCCGGGCACGAGCAGGTCGTCGATCTCGAGTGCGGACTCGCGCGCCCCGAAGACGCGGATCTCGCCCTGCTCGAGCGTCAGCGGCACGAGGCGGCCGGTGTTGGTCGGCTTCCAGGCCTCCTTGCGGTGGCGCAGCACGACCACGCGCGTCGAGACGGCCAGCGGGCGCAGGTCCGCGCACAGGCACTGGCCCGGCAACATCCGGCAGCGCGCGCAGCGCTCGCTCCGCTGGTTGGCCTGGGCGCGGCGGCGACGGGCACTGCGTGCGGGGCTCACGCTGCGAGGATAGCGGATCGGGCGTGACGGCGCGCGGCGCGCGACCGTGCACGGCGCAGCGGGACCGCTACTCCCGGCTCTCGCGCCGCGCGAGCTCGACGTCCTGCGCCGCGTGCTCCTCGCGCGACCAGTCCAGCGCACCCGCGCTCGTCCAGGCGCTCCACACGCCGGTCGGCTGGCCGAGATGGTACGAGCCGCGCTTGCGCAGCCGTCCGTCCTCGTAGAAGAGCACCTCCTCGCCCTCGAGCACGCCGTGCTCGTAGCGCGAGACGCAGGTCAGCGCGCCGCGGCCGTTCCACAGGCCGCGCCGTCCGTGCAGCAGGCCGCCGTGGTACTCGGCGCGCTCGCGCAGCACGCCGCGCTCGTCCCAGCTCGAGCACAGGCCCTCCTGCACCCCTGCTGACCAATCGCTTTCCTGCCGCAACACGCCCGCCTCGTCCCAGGTGCGCTGCAGCCCGTCGCGCACGCCGTCGACGAAGCGCTCGGCGCTGGCGCGCTGTCCGTTCGCGTGCCAGCCGAGGTGTTCGCCGGCCGGGCGAGCGCCGGCGAAGCTGCCCTGCGTGCGCGGCGTGCCGTCGTCGTACCAGGTGCGCCAGAATCCGGCGCGCAGGCCGCCCTCGTAGTTGCCCTCGGCCACGAGCACGCCGTTCGCGTTCCACTCGCGCCAGCGACCCCAGCGTCCCTCGTGCGGGATCTGCGTGTGGTCCTCGAGCTCGTCGGTCGCGGCCGGCAGCGCGCCGGCCTGGAAGTCGCCCTGCGCCTGCGGCCGCCCGTTGCGCCAGAAGAAGCGCCAGACGCCCTCGGCCGCGGGGCGCTGGCCGTCGACGCAGACGAGTGCGCCCTCGTAGCGCACCGCCTCGCTCCCCGCGTAGCGGGCGCAGACCTCGTCGACGTGCCGTTCCGAGCACGACGCGAGCACGACGAGCAGCACCGCCCAGCCTGCCGATCTCACCCTCGATCCCCCTTCGCGGGAGCGGGCCTGCCAGCCCGCACCAAACCCGGCGTCGAGGATCGGACGGCGGAGGGGCGCGACTGGAGGCGCGCTGCGGGATCCGCGTGCGGGCCTCAGCCGCGCACGAAGAGCGGGCTCTTCTTGAGCCCGGCGCGGTGCAGGTGCCAGCTGCCGAAGGTGGCCAGCGTCTTGATCGCGTAGACGCTGGAGTTCCACAGGTTGATCGAGCTGGCCTCGTCGAAGTAGCGCACCGGCACGGGCACGTCGCCGAGCTTGAAGCCGAAGTGCACGCACTGCACCAGGAACTGCGAGTCGAAGACGAAGTTGTCGCTGTTCTTGTGCCAGGGCACGGTCTCGAGCACCTGCCGCGAGTAGGCGCGGAAGCCCGAGTGCCACTCGCCCAGGTTCTGGCCCGAGAGCATGTTCTCGAGGATGGTCAGGCCGCGGTTGGCGAAGTACTTCGACTTGGGCATGCCGCCGGCGAGCGCCTCGCGCCGCGTGCGGATGCGGTTGCCCAGGATCACGTCGCAGATGCCGTGGCGCAGCACCTCGATCGCGGTCGAGAGCATGCGCGCGTCGTACTGGTAGTCGCCGTGGATCATCACGACGAAGTCCGCGCCGTGCTCGAGCGCCGTGCGGTAGCAGGTCTTCTGGTTGCCGCCGTAGCCGGTGTTGCGCGTGTGCTGGATCAGCGTGACGGGCAGCTTGCGCGCGATCTCGACCGTGTTGTCCCTGCTGCAGTCGTCGACGACGATGATCTCGGCCACCTGGTCCTTGGGGACGTCGTCGTAGACCCGTTGCAGCGTGTTGGCCGCGTTGTAGGCGGGCATGACGACGATCGTCTTCCAGGGGACGCTCATCCGGGCATTCTGGAGCCCGGGCAGAGCCGCGACAAGCTCGGAGCGTCCGCGGCGTTCCTCGGCGCGGCGGGCGCGAGTAGAATCCCCGGCCGCGCATGCAACCGGCCTCGCCCACGATCTCTGTCGTCGTGCCCGTCTACAACAGCGAGGCCTCGCTCCCCGGCCTGGTCGAGCGCCTCGAGCCCGTGCTGCGCGCGAACTCGGCGCGCTTCGAGCTGATCCTGGTCAACGACGGCAGCCGCGACGGCTCGTGGAAGGTGGTCGAGGAGCTCGTGGCGCGGCACGGCTGGATCCGCGGCATCGACATGCTGCGCAACTACGGCCAGCACAACGCGCTCCTGTGCGGCATCCGCGCCGCGCGCCACGAGCTCGTCGTGACGATGGACGACGACCTGCAGCACCCGCCCGAGGAGCTGCCCAAGCTGCTCGCGCGCCTGGGGCCGGATTGCGACGTGGTCTACGGGCCGCCGGAGAAGGAGCAGCACGGCTTCCTGCGCGACCTCGCCTCGCAGATGACCAAGCTGGCGCTGCAGAAGTCGATGGGCGCCGAGACCGCGCGCGCCGTCAGCGCGCTGCGGGTCTTCCGCACCGGGCTGCGCGAGGCGTTCAGCGACTTCAAGAGCCAGCAGGTCTCGATCGACGTGCTGCTGACCTGGGGCACCACGCGCTTCGCCGCGGTGCGCGTGCGGCACGACGAGCGGCGCTTCGGGCAGTCGAACTACACGTACAAGAAGCTCGTCGCGCACGCGCTGAACATGATCACGGGCTTCAGCACGCTGCCGCTGCAGCTGGCGAGCTGGATCGGCTTCCTCTTCACGCTCTTCGGCCTGTGCGTGCTGGCCTTCGTGCTCGCCAGCTACTTCCGGCACGGCAGCCCCGTGGCGGGCTTCCCCTTCCTGGCCAGCATCATCGCCATCTTCTCGGGCGCGCAGCTCTTCGCGCTGGGCATCATCGGCGAGTACCTCGCGCGCATGCACTTCCGCATGATGGACCGGCCGAGCTACGCCGTGCGCGACCACATCGGGGGCGCATGAGCGCGGCCGCGCCGAGGAACGTCGCGCGCTTCCTGGAGTGGGACACGCAGTTCTTCGGCGTGCGCATCGCGACGATCGAGCTCGAGGACTGCACTGCCGAGGAGTGGCGTGCGGCGCTGGAGTTCTGCCGCGCGGAGAGCATCCGCTGCCTGTACGTGCTGGCGGACGAAGCCGCCGACGACCAGCTCGCACGCGACGCGGGAGCGAAACGCACCGATCTGCGCCTGACCTTCGAGCGCCGCCCGCCGGCGCAGCCGGAGGACCGGGCCCCGAGCGGTCGCATCCGCCTCGCGCTCGAAGCCGACATCCCGGCCCTGCGCGCGCTGGCGGCCCGCTCCCACGGCGACTCGCGCTTCTACGCCGACGGGCGCTTCGCGCGCGAGCGCTGCGACGAGCTCTACGCGACCTGGATCGAGAAGAGCGTGCGCGGCTGGGCCGACGCGGTCTTCACCAGCGGCCCCGTCGGAGCCCCGCTCTGCTACCTGACCTACCACAGGCGCGAGTGGCTGGCCGAGATCGGCCTCGTGGCCGTCGCCGAGGCGTCGCGCGGCCAGGGCCTGGGGCGCGAGCTGGTGCAGGCCGCCCTGCTCCAGCCGCTCCCGCGCCTCATGCCCATCCAGGTCGTGACGCAGGAACGGAACGAAGCCGCCACCGCTCTCTACACTGCGTGCGGCTTCGAGCTGCGCAGGTTCCAGCCCTGGTATCACCTCTGGTTCGACGATCGGCCATGACCCGCTACCGCATCCCCTTCAACAAGCCCTCGTTCGCCGGCAACGAGAACCGCTACATCGCCGACGCGATCGCGCGCGGCCACATCTCGGGCGACGGGCACTACACCAAGCAGTGCCACGAGCTGCTGGAGAAGACGCTCGGCGTGCCCAAGGCGCTGCTCACCACCAACTGCACGCACGCGCTGGAGATGACGGCCTTCCTGCTCGATCTGCGGCCCGGCGACGAGGTGATCGTGCCCTCCTTCGCCTTCGTCACCACGGCCAACGCCTACGCCGTGCGCGGCGCGCGGCCGGTCTGCGTCGACGTGCGGCCGGACACGCTCAACCTCGACGAGACGCAGCTGGAGCGCGCGATCACGCCGCGCACGAAGGCGATCGTCGCGCTGCACTACGCGGGGGTCGCCTGCGAGATGGACGCGATCCTCGCCGTCGCCGGGAAGCACCGCATCCCGGTGGTCGAGGACAACGCGCACGGCCTGTACGGCAAGTACAAGGGCCGCTGGCTCGGCACGCTGGGCGTGCTCGGGACGCAGAGCTTCCACGAGACCAAGAACTTCACCTGCGGCGAGGGCGGTGCGCTGCTCGTCAACGACGCGCGCTTCGTCGAGCGCGCCGAGATCGTGCGCGAGAAGGGCACCAACCGCAGCCGCTTCCTGCGCGGGCAGGTGCACAAGTACACCTGGGTCGACCTCGGCTCGAGCTACCTGCCGAGCGACATCCTGGCCGCGTTCCTGTACGCGCAGCTCGAGGAGCGCGAGCGCATCCAGCGCCGGCGCGGCGAGATCTGGCAACGCTACGCGCGCGAGCTCGCCGCCTGGGCGCGCTCGTCGGGCACGACGCTGCCGAGCGTTCCCGCCGGCTGCGATCCCTCCTGGCACCTCTTCTGGATGCTGCTGCCGCGGACGGAGCTGCGCGAGCCCTTCCTCGACCACCTCGCGCAGCGCGAGATCCTCTCGGTCTTCCACTACCTGCCGCTGCACCTCTCCGACATGGGCCGGCGCTTCGGCGGCCGCGAGGGCGACTGCCCCGTCAGCGAAGACATCACCAGCCGTCTGGTGCGCCTGCCCTTCTACAACTCACTCACGGAGAGCGAGCAGGGCGAGGTGATCGAGGCCGTGACCAGCTTCCGCTGCTGAAGCGGATCCGAAGCGGCGCGCGCTTTCGGGCAAGCGCACGGAACATCCGCTGCTCTCGTCGACGAGCTCGCGCGCGAGCACGATCGCGCCCGAAACCCGCGCGCCCCGCGGCGGTAGAGCGCGAGCGGCCTTGCCAGCCGCTCCCTCGATGAAGTTCCGCTCACGCCTCGCGGCGACGCTCGCCGCGCTCCTGCTCCTGCTGGCGAGCTGCACGCCCGCGCCCTCGGCGCGTCCGCCCAACGTCGTCGTGATCGTGCTCGACACGGTGCGGCCCGACTACCTCTCGGCCTACGGGCACGAGCGGCCGACGTCGCCGTACCTGGAGCGCTTCGCGAGCGAGGGCACGCGCTTCGATCGCGCCTGGTCGAGCTCCTCGTGGACGCTGCCCGCGCACGCCTCGCTCTTCAGCGGCACGGAGCCCGCGTTCCACCGCGCGACGCAGCTCACCGAGCGCATCGCTCCCGACGTGCCGCTGCTCGCCGAGCGTCTGCGCGACGCGGGCTACCAGACGCTAGGCCTCTCGAACAACATGTGGATCTCGAAGGCCACCGGCCTCGCGCGGGGCTTCGAGGAGTTCCACGACGAGTGGTCCTTCCGCCAGCGCCTGCGCACGCAGGGCGCCTCGCACCCCTCCGTGCTCGCCCTGCGCCAGTGGTTCGAGCGCGCGCGCAAGCCCGACGCGCCCTTCTTCGCCTTCGTCAACCTGACCGACGCGCACATGCCCTACCTCCCGCACTGGGAGGAGGCGCAGCCCTTCTTCGCCGACAAGGCCGCCTGGAAGCGCGCGATCGACGAGCTCTTCCCCGACATGGGCATGGGCCTGCTGCTGCGCCAGTTCGCGGGCGGCAAGCCGCTCGACGAGCGCGAGCTGGGCGAGCTGCGCGCGCTGTACGAGGGCTGCATCCTGCGCACCGACCGCATCGCCGAGGCGCTTCTGGCGGAGGTCGACGCGCACTCCGATCCGAGGAACACGCTCGTGTTCGTGCTCTCCGACCACGGCGAGAACCTGGGCGAGCACGGCCTGATCAGCCACGTCTTCAACCTGTACGAGAGCAACGTGCGCATCGCGCTGCTCGCGCGCGGCCCGGGCTTCGGCGCCGGCGTGGTCGAGGAGCACCAGGCGCAGATCACCGACCTCTACCCGACGATCCTGCACGCGGCCGGGCTGGAGGCCGAGCCCGCCTGCAGCGGTCTCGACTTGTGCGGCACGCTGCCCGAGCGGCGCACGCTGGTCGCCTCGCTCGAGCGTCCGCTGGTCAGCCTGGAGGTCTTCCCCGAGTCCGTGCGGAAGAGCGGCGTGCTGGCGCGCTTCGACCGCGCGCTGAACGCGGTGATCGGCCTGGAGTTCAAGCAGATCACGGGCAGCGACGGCTCGCACGAGCTCTTCCACGTCAGCGAGGATCCCGGCGAACTGCAGGCGCTGGCGAGCCTGACGCCCGAGCGCCGCGAGCGCTACGCGCGCGTGCTGGCCGAGTACGTCCGCCTGCAGCAGGAGCGCAGCTCCGCCGAGGTGCACGGCGACGCGCGGCAGAATCCGCTCTCGCGCGGCGGGCTGCGCGAGCTCGGCTACGTCGGCGACGACAAGTGAGCGGCCCGGGGATTCTGCCCCGCGGCCGTGCTTGGTAGTCTCGCGAGACGTTGAAGGCCTTCCTGTCCCTCCGCCCTGCGCTGCTCCTCGCGCTCCTCGCCGGCGCGTTCGCCGCGAGCTGCTCGCATCCGCCCGCGCAGCCCAACGTGGTCGTGCTCGTGCTCGACACCGTGCGGCCCGACTACCTCTCGGCCTACGGGCACGCGCGGCCGACCTCGCCCTTCCTGGAGGGCTTCGCCGCGGCCGCGACGCGCTACGACCAGGCCTGGTCGACCTCGCCCTGGACGCTGCCGGCGCACGCCTCGCTCTTCAGCGGCACGCTGCCCGCCTTCCACCGCGCGACCCAGTCGACCGAGCACGTCGCGGCCGACGTGCCGCTGCTCGCCGAGCGCCTGCAGCGCCAGGGCTACCAGACCGTCTGCCTGACGAACAACAACTGGATCTCGAAGGCCACGGGCCTCGAGCGCGGCTTCGAGCTGCACCGCGACCAGTGGAGCATCCGCGGCCGGCGCCGCTCGACCGGCGAGGGCCACCCGACGGTGCAGGCGCTGCGCGAGTGGTTCGCGAGCGCGCGCCGGCCCGACGCGCCCTTCTTCCTCTTCGTCAACCTGACCGACGCGCACATGCCCTACCTCCCGCACTGGGAGGAGGCGCAGCCCTTCTTCGAGTCGAAGGAAGCCTGGCTGCGCGCCGTCAACGAGCTCTTCCCCGACACGGGCGCGGCGCTGCTCGCGCGCAACTACTCCGGCCAGCCGCCCGACGAGCGCCAGCTGGCGGAGCTGCGCGCGCTGTACGAGGGCGCGCTGCTGCGCACCGACCGCATCACCGAGGCGCTGCTCAAGCTGGTCGACGCGCACAGCGATCCGAAGAACACGCTGGTCTTCGTGCTCTCCGACCACGGCGAGAACCTGGGCGAGCACGGGCAGCTCAGCCACATCTTCAACCTCTACGACACCAACCTGCGCATCGCGCTGCTCGCGCGCGGGCCTGGCTTCGCCGCCGGCGCGCACGAGGCGCGCCCGGTGCAGATCACCGACGTCTACCCGACGGTCCTGCGCGCGGCCGGGCTCGCGCCCGAGCCGGGCTGCGTCGGCCTCGACCTGCGCGGCCCGCTGCCCGCAGAGCGCGCGCTGGGCGCCTCGCTTGAGCGGCCGGTGGTCAGCCTGGGCTCGTTCCCCGAGGCGCTGCTGAAGAGCGGCGCGCTCGCGCGCTTCGACCGTTCGCTCGAAGCGGCGCGCTTCCGCACCGGGAAGCAGATCGTCGGCAGCGACGGAGGCACGGAGCGCTACGACCTCGCGCACGATCCGGAGGAGCTGCACCCGCTCGAGGCGCTCGAGCCCGCGCTGGAGCGCGAGACGGCGCAGGCGATCGCGGCGGTGCGAGCCCTCTGGACCGCGCGCGCCAAGGCCGAGGTGCAGGGCAGCGCGACGAAGGACGACCAGACGCGCAAGGGCCTCAAGGAGCTCGGCTACGTGGGCGGCGACAAGTGAGACCGTGAAGACGAAGTCCCCGTTCCTGCGCCTGCTCTACTGGCTGCGCGACCTGCGCTCGCGGGCGCTCTTCCGCGCCCTCGCGCTGCACTGCCGCGGCGAGGTGCTCGACGTCGGCGGCTGGGACTTCTTCGAGAGCGCGATCGCGCGCGGCGTGCCCTTCACGCGCTGGACCACGCTCGAGCACGACCGCGAGCGCGTGCTCGCCAGCTCCGACCCGCGCGTGCACGTGGCCTACGGCGACGGCTGCGCGATGGAGTTCGCCGACGCGAGCTTCGACAGCGTGCTCAACGTGCAGGTGCTCGAGCACGTCTTCGAGCCGCTGCGCATGGTCGAGGAGGTCGCGCGCGTCCTGCGCCCGGGCGGCACGGCGATCTTCCTCGTCCCCTGCACCTCGACGATGCACATCGCGCCGCACTACCACGGCAACTTCTCGCGCTACTGGATCCAGGAGGCGATGCGCCGCGCGGGGCTGGAGATCGTCGAGCTGCACGAGCTCGGCGGCGTCTGGTCCACCTGCGCCTCGCGCACGTTCTTCTTCCTCCTGCAGGCCGTGCGCTACGAGGGCATGAGCGATCCCGCCATCCGGCGCAACGCGCTGTTCTGGCTGCTCGTGCCCTTCCAGGTGCTCTTCGCGCTCGTGCTGATCCCGATCGCACTCGTGTTCTCGCTCGGCGACCTGCGCGAGGAGCCGAACAACCACCTGGTCGTGGTGCGCAAGCCGCGCTGAGCGCGCTGCGCGCCCAGAGCGGTGCGTGTCCGGCGCGGCGCGTGCTCAGCGCGGCGCGCCTGCGGCGAAGAGCGACTGCAGCGCGTCCTCGCCGAGCGCCTCGCTCCAGATCGTGAAGCCGCCGAGCTGGCCCTCGAACTTGCGCGCGTGGTCCCACGGATCCGGCGGCGCGATGCGCACCGCGTTCTCGTCGTCGATCAGCGCGAGCTCGCGGTGGCCGAGCTCCTTCGCGTCCCTGTAGAGGCGCGCGACGCGGCCGTCGTAGGTCGCCGTGAGCATCTGCCAGCGCCCGAGCTCGAGCGGCGTGCGGCCCTCGACGTCGCGGTTGTGGCTCCAGAAGTGGATCCCGCGCGGGAACTTGGTCAGGTAGCGCGCGGCGCCGTCCTCGGTCTGCTCGCAGCGGCCGAAGCCCGCGAACACGGTGCGATCCTCGGGTTGCTTGTCGGCGCGCACCCACAGGTTGATCGTCCACGCGTCGCCAGCCCGGACCGGCAGGCCCGCGACGTCGCGCACCTCGCTGCCGAAGAGCTCGCGCGCGATCGTGGCGCGCTCGAAGACGGGGCCCTGCACCTGGATCTGGAGGACGGCGGGCGCCATCGTGTTGCGCTTGGGCCCGGCGTCGGTCACGTGCGCGACCGAGAGCTGGTACGCCTGGCCGATCGCGGGCGCCGAGGCGAGCTCGAGCACGATCGAGCGCGCGCTCTCGCCGCGGCGCGCCGCGCGCACCTGGATCGCGGGCTCGAGCGCGTAGTTCGCGGCCTGCAGCGCCGTGTCGCCGACGGGCTCGGAGAACTCCAGGCGCACCAGCGGCGATCCGTAGGCCGGCCGCGCGCGCACGAGCTTCGGCGGCGTGACGTCGTCGACGGCGAGCGTCGTCGAGGCCACGGGCCCCAGGCGGCCGTGCTCGTCGAGCACCGCGGCCTTGATCGTCGCGGCGTGGTCGAGCAGGAACGGCCCGGCGTAGACCGGCGCCTTCGCGCCCGGCTCCGAGCCGTCGAGCGTGTAGTGCACGCGTCCGTCGCGCCAGTACAGGTGCGGCTCGATCGAGACCTCGGTCGTGTCGCGGAAGCTCCCGCCCGCGGGCACGATGCGCGGCGCGTCCTGCACGTGGTCCTCGAGCGTGTCGAAGAGCGGCGCGGCGGGCTCGAGGCGCTCGGCGCGAGGGACCGCGCACGCGGCGAGCACTTTGACCTGCTCGTCCTTGGGCAGACGCAGGGTCTTCGCGCCCTTGGGGAGCTCGAGCGGGATCTTGTAGAGGTAGCTGTACTCGTAGAAGGCGTCGCCTTGCGCCGTGTGGTGGTGCGAGGCGAACCACGCGACCTCGGCCGGCTCGACGAAGCCCGGCTGGATGCCCGCGAGCGCGTTCGACCAGCCGTAGGCGAGCTCGGGCTCCTCGCCGCGCCAGATGCGGCGGTCCCACTGGCCGATCATCCCGGTCCAGGCCTGCACGTCGACCGGGAGCGCGTGACCGTCGACCTCGAACTCGCGGTGCACGGCACCGCCTGCCGCTTCGCAGGCCGCGAGCAGGTAGACGCGCTCGGCGTTCTCCGGCAGCGCGAGCTCCTGGCCCTTGCAGGAGAGCGCGTTCTTCGCGCCATCGGCCGTCGAACCGAGCTCGAAGCTCGCGTCGCCGGCGACGATGCGCCGCGGCAGCTCCTCGGCCGGCAGGAAGCCGTCCGCGCGGTTCGCGTTGGTGCTGACGACGTCGCTGTCGAACGCGAGCGGGAGCGCGGTCGACTTCGCGGGCGCGCACCTCGAGGGCGCGGCGCCGAGCTCGAGCGCGAACGCGCGCAGCTCGTAGCCGCCGAGGTCGCACGCGAGCGCGCCGTCCGCGAGCGTCGCCTTGCCGATCTCGCGCTCCTGGCCGTCGATCTCGCGTGCCGAGGCGATCTTCGCGGCGGCGGAGAGGCGCACGCCCTTCTGCGCGCGGCCCGAGAGCTCGCGCAGGCGCACCACGATCGCGTTCGAGTCCTCGGCCTGCTTGATCGCCTGGATCGCCACGTCGTCGCTGCCGACGCGGAAGAGCGAGAAGGACGTGCCCAGCGCTCCCTCGTGCGCGCCGGCGCGGAACGGGATCAGCGGCTGGTTCAGCCGCGCGGCCTCGAGCGCGGTCTTGCCCGCGCGCCAGTCGCCCGCGTGCCCGCAGAGCGCGTAGAGCACGTGGTGGCGGCCGAGGTCCTGCGTGCCCTGGTCCTCGTAGCCGCCGTGCGTGCCCGGCGTGTGCAGGAGCGTCAGGCGCACGAGCGAGTCGCTCGGCTTGTCCGCGCCGTACTTGCAGTCGCTCATCACGCTGACGCCGTAGTCGCCGCTCGTGTCGGTCAGGTCGAACCACTTCTGGAAGCCGTACTCGTACTGCTTCGCGTGCATGTTGCCGCGCTCGACGACGCCGGTCTGGATGTCGTAGGTCGCCTGCGCGTTGTGCACGGCGAGCGGGAAGGCGGCGCGCAGGCTGCGCTCGCGCGTGGACCACTCGATGATGGTGTCGAACTCGACGCGCTCGCCCGCGGCGCCGGCCGCGAGGCGGATGCGCTGCACGAAGACCGAGCCGTTCGCCTCGCGCGTGACCTCGAGGGCGACGCGCGCCGGGCCGCGCTCGACGATCTCGACGTGGGCCGGGCCGGCGACGATCTCGCGCGGCGGGAGCTGGCGGTCGGTCCAGTCCTGGTTCCAGGCCGGCCAGTTCTTCGGGTTCTCGTAGCACAGCTCCAGGCGCGCGGGCGCGGAGAGCAGCTCGCGCTTCGCGCGCTTGTCCTGGATCGAGGCGACGTCGCCGTTCGCGTCGAGCGTGACGAGGTAGCGCTCGTTCTCCAGGTGCTGCGCGTCGACGCGCAGCGCGGACTTCGCCGGCGCCGCTTCGGCCGAGCTCCTGGCGTGGTAGACCGCGAAGCCGACCGAGGGCACGCGCGCGAGGAACGCGATGCGCGTGCCCTTCGCGCTGGCGCCGAGCACCTGCGCAGGTGCTGCGGCTCCATCGGGCCCGATCACGACGACATCCTTGGCCGCACCAGGAATCTCCGCCTCGACCACGTCCTCGCGCTCGAGCGAGAGCGGGTTGAAGAGCACCAGCGCCTGTCCGTCGCCGCGCGTGTCGAGCAGCGAGGCGACGACCTCGGCCGAGTCGGCCAGCACCGCGCTGAACTGGTTCGCCGCGAGCAGCTCGTCGTTCCAGGCGTACTCGTACCCCTTCGCGAGCGCCGTACCCGAGATGATGTCGTGCATCTGCGAGCCGAGCACGAGCGTCCAGGCGTCCTCGAGGCGCTGCGCCGGATACTCGCGGCCGCCGAGCCAGCTCGCGAGCACCGCGGCGCCCTCGGCCGCGTGCGCGAGCTCCTCGTTCTTGCGGTTCCAGCGCTTCATGTACGCCTGCGAGGTCGCCGAGCCGGCCGAGTGCTCGGTCAGCTCGAGCTCGCCGCTGTAGACCGGCAGCTTCGCGCGCTGCGCGGGCGTGATCGAGGTGAAGAGCTCGTCGGCGCGGCCGGCGTGCACGCGCAGGGGGCCCGCCGTCGCGAGGCTCTCCTCGACGCGCGCGACCGAGGCCTCCTTGGGTGCGCCGCCGACGTCGCCGGTGCCGTAGTAGTGGTAGTCGGCGGCGAGGCCCGAGCGCTCGGCGTCCGCGGCGATGCGCTTCTGCCAGCTCGCGCTGGTGGCGAGGTTCTCGCGCACGTCGCCGTCGTACTGGCCCGGGTTGAGCGCCGCGATCACGCCGCGCCCGTCGGGACCGTTCCACACGCCGACGTTGAACGGGATGCCGACGACCGAGCCCCAGGTGAGCTTCTGCGTCGAGAAGCCGGTCACGCCGCAGTGCGCCAGCACGCTCGGCAGCGCGGCCGGGAAGCCGAAGCAGTCGGGCAGCATGTACTCCTGGCTCGCGACGCCGAACTGGCGGCGGAAGAAGCGGTTGCCGTAGAGCACGTTGCGCACGAGCGACTCGGCCGAGGGCGTGTTCGCGTCGTTCTCGTCGACCGAGGAGCCCGCGGGGAACCAGCGCCCGGCCGCGACGTACGTCTTGAGCGTCTCGAACTCGGCGGGGAAGTACTCCTGGAACATGCGGTAGCGCCGCGAGCCCGAGAAGTTGAACACGTAGCGCGGGAACTTCTCGAAGAGCGCGAAGTTGTCGTGCAGCGTGTGCGCGAGGAACTCGCGGATCGTCTGCGGGTACGTCCAGCGCCACTGCGTGTCGAGGTGCGCGTAGCCGACGACGTAGAGATCCCCGGCGGGCGCCGCTGCGGGCGCGGGCGCGGCAGGCTGCGCGGCCGGTTGCGCGGCCGGCTGCTGCGCGGCGATCGGCAGCGCGAGCAGGCTGGCGGCGAGGATCGGACGGGAGGTGCGGGGGCTCTTCATCGGTTCGACTCCGTGCGGTGTGCGCCGCTCAGGCGCTGGGTTCGATCGCCAGACCGAGCTCCTCGCCCAGGGCGGCGAGCAGCTCGGCGCGTTCGCGCGCGGCGAGCAGCCGCGCGCGGAATTCCTCGTGCATCAGGCGCCGGGCCAGGCGCGAGAAGACCTTCATGTGCGTGCCCTGCGCGTCGCTCGCGCGCATCGCGAGCAGGATCACGCAGCGCACCGGCTCGCCGTCGCTCGCGCCCCACGCGACCGGACGAGCCAGGCGCACCAGCGCGAGCGTGTTGGCCGCGACCGCGTCGCTCTTGCAGTGCGGGATCGCGAAGCCGAAGCCCAGGCCGGTCGAGTAGACCGCCTCGCGCGCCCAGATCGCCTCCTCCAGCGCACGCGGATCCTCGGCGCGGCCGGCGACCCACAGCGCGCCGACGAGCTCCTGCAGCACCTCTTCCTTGCTCTGGCTGTCGGAGTCGAGAAGCACGAGCTCCGCGTCGAGCAGGCTCTGCGCCGCGCCGCGCTCGCGGAAGGCGGCGACGAGCTCGTCGACCGCGGCGGCGTTGCGCGCGGCGAGCGACTGCTCGAGCAGCGCGCGGCAGTCGGCGGCGGAGAGCGCGGCGATCGCGGCCTTGAGCGCAGGGATCTCCGGCGCGGCCGTGCTGATCTCGTCCAGGCCCAGGCCCACCAGCAGCGGCAGGTTGCGCGGGCTGCGCGCCATCTCGCCGCACATCCCGACCCAGCGCCCGGCGCGGCGCGCGTCGGCGACGATCTTCTCCAGGAGCGCGAGGAAGGCCGGCTGGCGCGCGCTCGCCAGCGCGGCGACGCGCGCGTCCTCGCGGTCGACGGCGGTGAAGTACTGCAGCAGGTCGTTGGTGCCGATGCTGAAGAACTCGGCCTCGCGCGCCAGCTCGGCGATGGCGAAGGCGGCCGAGGGAACCTCGATCATCACGCCCACGCGCAGCTTCGGATCGTGCACGATGCCGGCCGCGGCGAGCTGTGCGCAGACCGTGGCGAGCTCGGCGCGCACCCAGGCGAGCTCGTCGACCGAGCCGACCATCGGGACCATCATCCAGATCCTCCCGAAGGCCGCGGCGCGCAGGATCGCGCGCAGCTGCGCGCGGAAGAGCTCGAGGTGCGCCGGGTAGACGCGCACGCCGCGCACGCCGAGGAAGGGGTTCTTCTCGGGCGCGAGCGCGAGGTAGGGCGCGGGCTTGTCGCCGCCGATGTCGAAGGTGCGCACGATCACCGTGCGGCCGTGCGCGGCTCGCGCGGCCTGCAGGTAGATCGCGAACTGCTCCTCCTCGCCCGGCGGCTCCTCGCGGTCGAGGAAGAGCATCTCCGTGCGGAAGAGCCCGATGCCGTCGGCGCCCGCGGCGAAGGCCGGCGCGAGCTCGTCGACGCTGGCGACGTTGGCCGCGACCTCGAGCGAGCGCGCGTCGCGCGTGCGCGCCGGACCGCTGCGCGTGCGCGCGAGGCGCTCCTCGCGCTGGCGCAGGGTCGCGAGCTCGCGCTCGTAGTAGCGCTGCACGAGCGGGCCCGGCTCGGGGATCACGATCCCCAGGTTGGCGTCGACGACCGCCCGGGTCGATGCAGCGAAGTGCGCGCGCAGCTCGGCCACGCCGGTCAGCGTCGGGACTCCGAAGGAGCGCGCCAGGATCACGGCGTGCGAGGTGCCGCCGGTGTGCTGCAGCACGAGCCCGCGCAGGAAGCGCTTGTCGAGCGCGAGGAACTGCCGCGGCGTCAGGCTCTCGGCGACGATCACGGCGGCCTCGACGAGCTCGGGCTGCGCGGCCTCCAGGCGCGCGCCGACGAGCTCCTCGCACAGCTCGAGCGCGATGTCCTCGACGTCGATCGCGCGCTCGCGCACGTAGGCGCTGCCGGCCTCGCGCATGCGCGCGGCGAAGAAGGCCGAGGCCTCCGCCACGGCCTGCAGGGCCGAGCGGCCGGTCTCGATCGAGCCGAGCGCGCGCTGCGTGAGCCCGACGTCGCCCAGGATCGACAGGTGCGCGCGCAGGATCGCCTGCTCCACGGGCGAGTTGCGCCCTGCCAGGCGCGCCTCGAGCGCGGACCGCACCGCGCTGCCGGCGCGGCGGAAGCGCGCGAGCTCCTCGGCCCTCGTGCGCGGGGCCACGGCGAGCAGCGCCGGCGGGATGCGCGCTCCGCCGACGAGCACGACGCGGCCCAGGCCGATTCCAGGACAGACGATCGTGCCCGCATGCCAGCGCTCGCAGACGGTGCGCAGCGCGCGCGGCAGCGCGGCGCCGCTCGCAGGAGCCTCGGCGGGCAGCGCCTCGTCGCAGTGCGGCAGCTCGTTCGCGACGAAGGCGCGCAGCGCGCGGCTCGCGAGCGCCGCGTCGGCGCCGCGGCTCCTCAGGCGGCAGCGATCGCCCAGGCGCACGTCGAGCGCGACCAGCTCGAGCACGCTGCGCGCGTTGGCGCGGGCGCCGCTGCGCAGGTTCTCGAGCTCGACCTCCGCGCCGTGACGCGCCACCACCTCGGCCAGCGTGCTCGCCGGCCGCGCGTGCAGGCCATTGGGCAGCGGGCAGGCGAACTCGAGCTCGTCCGCCGCCGCCGCGGCCGGGCCTCGGCCGTCCTCAGGCATGGAGCTTCTCGAGCACGGCCTTGGGGTTCTTGATCGCCTCCTGCACCGGCACCTGCACCAGCTTCTTGCCGTCGAAGCGCTCGCGCCGCTCGACCTCGATGTCGACGGCGAAGAGCACGACCTCGGCCTCGCGGATGTCCTTGGCGCTGAGCTCGTTCTCGATGCCCATCGCGCCCTGCGTCTCGACCTTGATCTGGTGCCCCGCCGCGCGTGCGCTCTTCTCGAGCTGCTCGGCCGCCATGTAGGTGTGCGCGATGCCGGTCGGACAGGCGGTGACGGCGACGATCTTCATGCGTGTTCCTCGCGGCTCAGGCCGCGTCCTGCGCGGTGGCGCTCTTGCGCGCGATGCCCTTGGCGACGTGCGTGGCGAGCGCGGTGACCAGCGTGCCGGCCAGGATCGCGACGACGTACATCAGGCGATGGTCGACCACCGGCAGCACGATCGGCCCGCCGTGCGGCGCGTGGTCGCCGACCCCGCCGGTCATCGCGATCACCGCGGCGGTCATCGAGCCGAGCATGATGCAGGGGATCACGCGCAGCGGATCCGCGGCGGCGAAGGGGATCGCGCCCTCGGTGATGCCGATCATGCCCATCGCCAGCGCGGCGATGCCGGCCTCCTTCTCGTCGTCGCTCCAGCGCTGGCGCCGCAGCAGCGTCGCCAGGCCCAGCCCCAGCGGCGGCGTGCAGATCGCGGCGGCGCAGGCGCCCATCACGGCGTACTGGCCCTGCTGGATCATCGCCGAGCCGAAGAAGAAGGCCGACTTGTTGATCGGCCCGCCCATGTCGAAGGCGATCATCGCGCCGAGCACGGCCGCGAGCAGGACCGCGTTGCCCGACTGCATCGTCTCGAGCCCGTGCGCGAGGCTGGTCATCAGCCCCGCGATCGGCACGCCGATCACCTCGAGCATCAGCACGCCGACGATCGTCGAGGAGACGATCGGGATGATCAGGATCGGCATGATCGGCTTGAGGTAGCGCGGCGCGGGGACCTTCTTGATCCACTCGACGATCCAGCCCGCGATCAGGCCGATCAGCAGCGCGCCGAGGAAGCCGGCCTTGACCTCGCCGGCGAGGTGGCCGCCGACGAAACCGGCGACCAGCGCCGGCTTGCCCGCGATCGCGTAGGCGATGTAGCCGGCGAGCACGGGCAGGAGCAGCGCGAAGGACGCGACGCCGATGTCGCGGACGAGCTTGAAGACCGGCGCGTTCGAGAAGTCCGGCCCTTGATCGGTCATCGGCACGAACGCGATGCCGAACGCGATCATGATCCCGCCGCAGGCGATGAACGGAATGGCGTAGGAGACGCCGGTGAGCAGGTGCTGCCGCAGCTTCTGGAGCGCTCCGATCATGCGTGGGCCGCTCCGGCGCGAGGCGGGAGGGCCGCACATTGGACGACGCGCGGCGCGCGCGCGCAACGTCCTGCGCCGCGTCCGCGTCTACAGTTTCAACGGAACCTTGAGGCGCTTGCGCCCGTTGCGCAGCACCTCGAGCTCGAGCGTGTCGCCCTTCTTGTGCTCGGCGAGCTTCTCGACCAGGTCGCCGGTGCCCTTCACCGGCTCGCCGTCGACCGCCACGATCAGGTCGAAGCTCAGGTTCCCGAACACGTCGCCGCGCGCGGGCAGCAGTCCGGCGCGCTCGGCCGGGCTGTTCGGGTCGACCTCGCCCACGACCACGCCTTCGATGCCCAGGCGCGCGGCCCACTGGTCCGGCGCCGGCGTGATGCCGATCTGCACCGGCTGCGCGTCGCCGAAGCGCACCAGCCGCGGCACGGTCGCGTTGATCAGGTCGACCGGCACGGCGAAGCCGATGCCCGCGCTGTCGCCGCCGCGCGAGTAGATCGCGGTGTTCATCCCGATCAGCCGGCCCGCGCTGTCGAGCAGCGGCCCGCCCGAGTTGCCCGGGTTGATCGCGGCGTCGGTCTGGATCACGCCGCGGATGACGCGCTTCTCCACGTCGGGATCGGTGACGATCTCGCGGTTGAGGCCGCTGATCACGCCGGTCGTCAGCGTGTGGTCGAGGCCGAAGGGGTTGCCGATCGCGAAGACCTTCTGCCCCACCTTGAGGTCCTTCGAGGTGCCGATCAGGATCGGCGCGAGCTTCTCCGGCGGCGCGTCGATGTGGATCATCGCGATGTCGTGCTCGAGGTCGCCGTAGGGGTTCGAGCCCTCGTACTCCGTGCCGTCGGCCAGCGTCACGACGAAGCGCGAGCCGCCCTTGAGCACGTGCACGTTGGTGACGATCGTGCCCCGCTTGTCCCAGACGAAGCCCGTGCCCTCGCCGCGCGGGTACTCGTCGGCGCGCAGCCAGTAGCGCTGCATCGTCCGACGCTGCTCCCAGGTCGTGATGTGCACGACCGAGTCCTTGGCGGAATCGAAGAGCGCGATCGTGGCCTTCTCGTCCTCGGCCAGGTCGCCGCGCGGCGTGATCGTGCGCGGCTCGGCCGCGGGCTTGCCTCCCGCGAGGCGCCAGCCGAACTCGCGCCAGGCGAACCAGCCGGTGACGAAGAGGAGCAGCATCACCAGCGCCCACGGGCTGCAGGTGACCAGAGGCGCGCGCTGGTCGCGGGGATCGTTGGTCATGGCGGCGGGCGGCCATTATGGACAAAGCGGCGCGCGCTTCCGAGCCGCTGCGGCGCAGGGCATGATGTGCCCCCGATGCCCACACCAGCCTCCATCGCATCCGAGAGCCTCGGGCAGCTGCTGCCGATGCTCAGCGTGCTGCCGTTCGTGCTCCTCCTGGCCTCGATCGCAGTCCTGCCCCTGATCGTGCCGCACTGGTGGGAGCACAATCGCAACCGAGCGCTGTTGACGGCGGCATTGGCCCTGCCCTTCAGCTTCTGGCTCCTCGGCAAGCACGGGGAGGCCGCGCAGCACGCGTTGCACGAGGCCCTGCTGGACTACGCCTCGTTCCTCGCCCTGCTCGGCTCCCTCTACGTGATCTCCGGGGGGATCCACATCAAGGGCTCGCTGGCCGGATCGCCGCTCTCCAACTGCGGCATGCTGGGCATCGGGGCGATCGTGGCCAACGTGATCGGCACGACGGGGGCGTCGATGGTGCTCATTCGCCCGCTCCTGCGTGCCAATGCCCACCGACGCCAGAAGGCACACATCGTCGTCTTCTTCATCTTCGTGGTCTCCAACTGCGGAGGCCTGTTGACGCCGCTGGGCGATCCGCCGCTCTTCCTGGGATTCCTGAAGGGAGTGCCCTTCATCTGGACGCTGACCCTCTGGAAGCAGTGGGCCCTGATCAACGCGGTCCTGCTCGTGATCTTCTACTTCATCGACGGGTTCGTGTTCGATCGCGAGGAGCTCGAGCGCAAGGGCTCGCTGCTCGAGGATGTGCTGCAGCACGCCCCCTTCCGCGTCGAGGGTGCGCACAATCTGCTGCTCCTCCTGGGCGTGGTCCTGACGATCGTCGCCAAGGGAGGTGGCTGGTTCAGCGAGTCCGGCCACTGGTCCTTCGGCGTCCAGGAGGGACTGATGCTGGTGCTGACCCTCGCGTCCTGGTTCGGCACGAACCGTGCGATCCACAAGGCCAACCGCTTCCAGTTCGCGCCGATCGTCGAGGTCGCCATCCTGTTCCTCGGGATCTTCGTCACCATGGTCGCGCCCCTCGCAATCCTCAACGCGCGCGGCGCCGAGCTCGGCATCTCGCAGCCGTGGCAGTACTTCTGGGCGACGGGGATCCTCTCGTCGTTCCTCGACAACGCGCCGACCTACTTGACGATGGGAGCAACAGCAGCCGGACAGCTCGGTGCTTCGGTGGAGCACCCGCACTATCTGGCAGAGCTCCTCGAGCGCGGCCCGCTGGCGGTCACGATCCTGCAGGCGATCTCCTGCGGCGCGGTGATGATGGGCGCGAACACGTACATCGGCAACGGACCGAACTTCATGGTCAAGGCGATCGCCGAGAGCTCGGGCGTCAAGATGCCGAGCTTCTTCGGGTACATGGCCTGGTCGCTCGCGGTGCTGATCCCGGTCTTCCTGGCGGTGACGCTGGTGTTCTTCCGCTGAGCGGCGGACGGTCGCTCAACGCCCGAGCAGCCGCTTCACCAAGCCCTTCAGCCCCGGGCTGACGCCCGCGATGCCGGCGAGCTCGAGCTCCTCGAAGGCCTTGCGGATCGCGCCGAGCTCCTCGCTCGCCAGACGCAGCTCCCCCGCCGCCGCGTTCTCGCGCGCCTGCTCCGCGTTGCGCGCGCCGACGATCGCGCTCGTCACGCCCGGCTGCGCGACGGTCCAGGCGATCACGACCCCGCCGATGGTCGCGCGGTGGCGCTCGGCGATGGGGCGCACGACGCGCTCGAGCACGGCGTTGACCCGCGCGCGGTTCTCCGCGGTGAACGTGCCGCGCTTGTGTCGGCCATCGGACTTCGGGAACGTGCGCGCGGCGTCGACCTTCCCGGTCAGGAGGCCCTGCTCCAGCGGCGAGTAGACCAGCGTGCCGACGCCGTTCTTCGCGCACCAGGGCAGCACCTCGCGCTCGGCCTCGCGCGCCACGAGCGAGTACTTGGGCTGGTCGCTCGCCAGCGGCACGTCGCCGAGGGCGCGCCGCGTCTCCTCGAGCAGCTTCACGTCGAAGTTCGAGACGCCGATCGCGCGCACCAGACCGCGGCGGCGCAGCTCGAGCAGCGCGCCCAGGCTCTCGGCGAGCGGCGTCGACGGATCGTGCCAGTGGATCTGCACGAGATCGAGCTCGCTGCAGCGCAGGCGCGCGAGGCTCTGCTCGACCTCGCGCGTGATCGAGTCGGGCCGCGAGTTGCGCCAGACCTCGCGCGCGACGCCGTCCTGGTCGACCGTCTCGAAGTACTTCGTGCCGCGCGGATCGTCCCAGCGCAGGCCGACCTTGGTCAGCACCCGCGCGCGTTCGCGTCGTCCGGCGAGCGCGCGGCCGACGACCTCCTCCGAGCGGCCGAAGCCGTAGACGGGCGCGGTGTCGATCGCGTTCATGCCCGCGTCGATGCCGGCCTGGATCGCGCGCACGGCCGCCTCGTCGTCGCTGCCGCCCCAGTTCCAGCCTCCGATCGCCCAGGCGCCGAAGACGACGACCGGCACATCGAGATCCGTCCTGCCCAGCTTGCGGTGTTGCACGCGCACGAAGATACGCCGCGCGACGCCCGGCGCCAGCTTCGGCCGTGCGCGAGGGTGCGCGAGGCGCAGCTCATGCGCTGCACACGCACTCCAACGCGCAAGGCCGCGCCGGAGCGAATCCGACACGGCCTTGCTTCACGCCCGGAGGTGAATCCGGGTGATGCGACTCGAGCGCGTCAACCGTCCCAGGTCAGCGCGAGCGCATTCGAAACGTTGAAGGTTCCGCCCGGCGATTCGGGGCAGAAGCGCGGGTTCGGGTCGCGGTAGTAGATCTGGTAGAAGCGCTGCTCGCCCGCCTGGATCGGGTCACCCAGGTCCGCGGAGCGCACGGAGACCGACGGGTCGCCCTTCTGCGGCGCGCTGACGACACCGCCGACGGCGCCGTGGATGTAGAGCCGGTTCAGGTTGCCGCCGACGCAGCGCAGGCCGTCGCCGAAGTTCACGGGCCGCACGACCGCATCACCCTGGAAGAGGATGCTCAGGGCCGAGGGCAGCTCGCCGTAGGCGGTGAACTTCACGCTGTCGAGCTTGAGGTGCGAGACGCCGGTCATGGTCAGGAGCGCACCACCGGTCGCGACGGAGTTGTCGCAGCCGCGGCCCGCGAGACCGTTGTTGTCGCACGGGCACGCAACCGAGCTGCCGTCACCGAAGCAGAACGGGATCGGAGCCGGGCTCGGGCCCGGTGCGGGCTGATCGGGTCCGGTCGGCTGCCAGGGAACCGGCTGCGGATCCGGAGCCGGATCGTGCGGACCGGTCTTGTGCGTCGGGAACGGCTGGGCCGGAGGAGCCGGGTCGTGCGGACCCGTCTTCTGCGCCGGCGTGTGGACCGGCGCCGGAGCCGGAGCATGCGGACCCGTCGGCTGCGCCGGCAGCGGCCGTGCAGCGGGTGCTTCCTGGTGCGGACGCAGCGGGTCGGCGCTCATCCCTTGTCCATACGCCGCAGCGGAGAACCCGCCTGCGACCAGGGCGACGACGAACGCGTTGCGCACCAACGGGAACACGGAAGGACCAAATCGATCGTTGTGCAACATGGCACTACCCTCCTTGGAGGGCCGACACGCGGGGAGTCGCTTCGAGCCAGCACGGTACCGGCATACGCCGAATGAGCTGTTCGTGTGTCGTTCTCTGCGAGCGTGAATGTAGTCCGCCGGAACGCGCGCTCAGCGGGCCCTACTGGGCACGCACGGGTCGCGCTCGGCGCAGCGCACTGCGCACTCGCGGGCAGGGACTTGGGAGCAGCGTGCCCTACTCCGCCAGATCGTAGCGCATCCCGTGGCGTAGGAGCTCGAGCTTCATGTCGCGCGCGGTGTTGGGCGCGCCCTGCTTGCCGCCGAGCTCGCGCGCCTTGCGCGCGTCGATCACGAACACGTTGCTCTCGCCGAGCACCTCGAAGCTCTTGCCCTGGACGAGGATCGCCGTGCGCTCGTCGATGCCGATGCCGACGAGGCTCTGGTGGTCGAGCACGGCCGAGAGCAGGCGCTGGAAGCGGCGACGCTTGAGGAAGTGCTGGTCGACGATGGCCCAGTCGACCAGCCCCAGGCCCGATCCCGTCTCGACGGTCCGTCCGCGCACGAACGTCAGCCCGCCGTCCTCGCCGCTCGCGCCGTCGACCTCGCCGGTCAGCATCACGTTCGACATCACCGCGGCACCCGCGCTCGTTCCGCCGATCACGGCACCGTCCTGGTAGCGCTGGCGGATCGCCTGCGGGAGGTTCGGCCCGAGCGCGCTCATCAGGCGCGTCTGCACGCCGCCGGGGAACCAGATGATGGTCGCGTTGGCGATGAGCTCCAGCGCCGCGGCCTCGTCGCGCGTGTCCGCGACGCGCGTCTCGCCGGCGCCGCATTCGCGCCAGGCATCGGCCGAGCTCTCGCCCGTGTCGGGCAACTCGGAGGCCTGCGGGAAGACGACCACCTTCGCCTGCGCGCCGCCGCCGAGCGCCAGGGCACGGGCATACATGTCGTCGGTCGTGCCGCCGCCACCGACGATCAGGAGGTGGCCCTTGGGCGCCGGCGCGGACGTGCGCGACGGCCCGCGGTCGGATGCGCTCACGCTGTTCGCGCCGGGGAGGAGGAACAGGAGCGCCGCGAGCGGCACGCACAGGAAGGAGAGGTACAGGAGCGGTCGTCGCATGGTCACGCCTCGGCTTGCCAGGCCGCGCACAGTCTAGCGCGGCGGCCTCGTTTCAGGCGCGCCGCGCCAGGAGCGCCTCGACCTCGGCTCGCGAGGGGACGTTCTGGGCGCCGCACGACCTACCAGCGCACTTCGATCCCGCCTGACGTGTTGAACGTCCCGCCTTGTGGTGCGGGGCAGAAGCTCGCGTTTGGATCTCGGTAGCAGGCCTGGTACCAGCGCCGCGTGCCGTGCGCGATCGGATCACCGAGGTTGGCGGACTGCTGGCGGATCGAGGGATCGCCGGGTCCAGGCGCGGTGACGAATCCGCCGACCGCGCTCTTCACGTACAAGCGCTTCAGCGTGCCTGCGACGCAGCGCACGCCGTCGCCGAAGAGCGCGCCGCCGGGATTCTGCGCGTCGCCTTGCACGAGGATCGTGAGTGCGCCGGCAGGTTCGCCCTGCGAGGTCAGCGTCAGCGTGTCCGCGAACGCATCGCCGCTCGCGCGCAACTGCGCACCGCCGCTGGCAGCGGAGTTCTCGCAGCCGCGGCCGGCGATCCCAGTGTTCGCGCACGGACACGCGACCTGCGTGCTCGAACTCCCGTCGCCGAAGCAGAAGCCGTCCGTGCACTGGGCCGCACAGCCCCAGCGCACCACCGCAGGGCCGAGGCCGTGGCTATTCGGATCCGTGCCGATGTACAGCGAGCGACCCGCGCAACTGCCGTCGTCGAACGAAGCGAGGGCGAGCACCGCCTGCTCGACCCCGGCGCCGAGCGCTGTCCAGTTCGCGCCATCCCAGCGCGCGAGATGGCGAGCAGGGTTCCCGCCCGCGGTCGTGAAGTCGCCTCCGGCGAAAAGCGCAGGGCCGCTGCCGTCGTCGTGCACACACAGCGCGCGAACCGATCCGCCAAGGCCGCCGCCAACGAGCGTCCATTGGTTCCCGTTCCAGCGCGCCAGACCGCCAGGCATGTCACCGCCGGCGTAGAGTGCCGGACCACTTCCATCGTCGTGCACGAGGAGCACGCGGACGTCTGCGCCGAGTCCGAGTCCGACTGCCGACCAGCTCGTGCCGTTCCAGCGCGCAATGTTCTGCACGGGTACACCACCGGCCTGATCGAACGAGCCGCCAACGTAGATCGCCGGCCCGCTGCCGTCGTCGAACCCGGCGATGGCATTCGTCAGACCGTTCATCGATCCGACCTGGACACTGCCGCCGACACCGGACCACTGCGCGCCATCCCACTTCACGACCCCGGACCCGTAGCTGCTGCTGGACAGAGGGGCAGTCGCGCCGACGAACAGCGCTGGACCACTTCCGTCGTCGAACGAACACATGCAGTTCGCCCAACCGACTCCGCTGCCAAGCGCCGACCAGTGCGATCCGTCCCAGCGTGCGATGTTGCTGGCCGCGATGCCCCCGATGTCCGCGAACATCCCGCAGACGTAGAGGGCTGGACCGCTGCCGTCGTCGTGGATCCCCAGCGCCAGCGGCCCTTCGAACACCGTCGGGAGGCTGGCACCTACCGGGGACCAGGCCGAGCCATTCCAGCTTGCCACGCCCTGCGACCAGCTTCCGACGACCGACCCCAGGTCGCCGCAGACGTAGAGCGCGCGTCCGCTCCCGTCGTCGTACCCGAGCAATGCAGCCACTGGCCCAACCGGACCGTCCGCCGGCGGACCGAGCGTCCCCCACGCGTGGCCGTCCCAGCTCGCGACATGCCGCACCGACTCGTTTCCAGCGCGCTCGATGTAGCCGCCGGCGATGAGCTTCGCGCCACTCCCGTCGTCGAACACGCTCAACGTCCAGGGCGGATGCGAGAGCCCGCGACCGAGCACCGTCCAGCCCGCACCGTCCCAGCGCTGGATCGCTGGCACGGCATTCGATCCCGACGGCACGAACCCGATGTACCCCCCGACGTACAGGGCTCGGCCGCCGCCGTCGTCGTACACGGCGAGAGCGTGGACCTCGGAGACATCAATCTGGTTCGGGTACGTCGACCAGCTCCCTCCGCTCCACTTGGCGATCTCCGTCGTGGATGAACTGCCCGCCAGCGTGAACTCCCCGCCAACGACGAGCGCTGGACCGCTGCCGTCGTCGAAGGACGCGAGTGCGAATACCTGACCACCGAGAATCCCGCTGCCCAGCGCGGACCAGTTCGTGCCGTTCCAGCGCGCGACGCCGCGCGTGAGGACACCCCCGGCCAGTGAGAACCAGCCGCCGGCATACAGCGCGGGACCCGATCCGTCGTCGTGGATCGCGAGCGCATAGACGTACGCTTCCACTCCCGCACCGACATCCGACCACTGGCTGCCATCCCAACGCAGGATTCCGGTCGCGGGCTGCCCCGATCGTTCGAGGTGTCCGCCCGCGTACAGCGCTGGCCCACTGCCGTCGTCGAACTCTGCGAGCGCGTACACGTACGAGCTTGAATCGATCTCGTGACCCGTACCGATGGCGGACCACTGGCTGCCATCCCAGCGCGCGACGCCGTTCGCGGCGATCCCGCCCGCGCGGCCGAAGTTCCCGCCCGCGTACAACGCGAGGCCGCTGCCGTCGTCCAGCGCCGCGAGCGCCGTGACCGGGCCGTCGAGACCGCTGCCGAGCGGACTCCAATGCGCCCCGTCCCACCGCGCGATGCGTGATGCGGCGACACCCCCCGCCTCGGAGAAGTTGCCGCCGATGTAGAGGGCCGGACCGTTGCCGTCGTCGAAGACGCAGCTCGCATGGGGCGGTTCATCCACTCCGGGGACTTGGCCGAACCCGCCCATCCAACCCGGCGTGCAGCTCTGGGTCTGGGCAGGGATCGTGGCCGCGAGCCAGGCGAGCGAAAGGAAGCTGGAGACGATCGTGGAGAACATGCGCGAACCTCCGGCTGCGACTCCGCCCGCGCAGCGTCGCAGGAGGCAGGAAACACGCAGGATTCCCTCGCCCACCGCGGCAAGGCACCTTGCCGTGCAAGGGTCAGGCGCGCCGCGCCAGGAGCGCCTCGACCTCGGCTCGCGAGGGGACGTTCTGGGCGCCGCGACGCGCGACCTTGAGCGCCGCGGCGGCCTGCGCGAAGCGCACCGGGTTCGCGTGACCGAGCGCGAGGGCCGCGGCGAACGCGCCGACGAAGGCGTCGCCCGCGCCGGTCGTGTCGAGCGCGCGCACGCGGAACGCAGGCTGCGGACCGCTCTCTCCCGCCTCGCCGCCGCACCACACGCCGCGCGCGCCGAGCGTGACGATCGCGCGGCCGGCGCCCATGCGCTCGAGGCTCTGCACGGCCTTGCGCGGGTCCTTGTGGCCCGTCAGCTGCTCGGCCTCGATCTCGTTGGGGATCACGACGTCGACGCCGCGCAGCGAGAGCTTGCGCGATGGCGCCGGCGCGGGGTTGAGGATCACCAGCTTCGCGGTCGGCAGCGCGAAGGGCGTCTCCAGCTGCAGCACGGCGATGTCGTGCGTGCCGGCGGGACGGAAGCGCTCGTTCGCTCCCGGCGCGAGCGCGATCGAGTTGCGGCCCTGCGCGTCGACCAGGATCAGCGCGACACCCGTCGCGCCCGCGACCGTGCGCAGGCCGCGCGCGTCGACGCCGCGCGCGACGAGGTTCGCGCGCGCCGCCGCCCCGTTCTCGTCGTCGCCGACGCAGCCGAAGAAGCGCACGCGCGCACCGAGCGCGGCGGCGGCGACGGCCTGGTTCGCGCCCTTGCCGCCGAAGTGGCGCTCGAACTCGCCGCCGCCGACCGTCTCGCCCTCGGCCGGGATGCGCTTCGCCCGCACGACGAGGTCGATGTTGACGCTGCCGAGGACGCTGATCGTGCGCATGCGGGGTCCGGGTGCGGGAGAACGGATCGAAGCGTGAACAACCGTAGCGGGCTCAGATGTTCGTGAACAACCGTGGCGGGCTCGGATGTTCAGGTGTTCGTCAGTCGCTCGAGCAGCAGCGTCGCGAAGCCGACGCCGCAGCTCTCGAGGTAGCAGTTGCCGTTGTAGAAGCTCGACTTGCGCGTGCGCGTCGCCGGCGAGAAGCCGTGCAGGCCGGGCGCCTCGTGGACGTAGCGCGCCTGGCCGAAGGGACCCTCGCGCGTCAGCTCCTCGATGCGGCCGAGCCAGCGCAGCGCGAGCTCGCGCTCGCCGAACTCGAGCAGCACCTCGGCCACGCGCGCGGGCCAGCCGTCGTACGAGCCGGTCGCCTGGTGGTCGGCGCGGTAGGTCTGGAAGCTCGGCAGGAACTTCGTCAGCGCGTTCGGATCCTTCGGCGAGAGCGCGAAGAGCCAGTCGTCGGTCATCAGCTCGTCGCGCACGAAGGCGACCATGCCCTGCTTCACCTCCAGCGGAAGGTCCCTGGGCATCGAGCGGCCGACGTACACGAAGTCGAGCACGGTCTTGACGATGCGGCGCTCGCCGTCGGGCTGGAGGCACGCGAACGGGCCGCCCGCGTAGAGAGCGACGACCTCCTTCGCCAGCGCATCGGCCTTCCGTGCGAGGTTCGCATCGTCCGTCAGGCCCGCAACGAAGCGCAGGCCCTTCACGTTGAGCGCGTTGAAGGCCGCGATCTTGTGCTCGTAGGTGCTGACGCACTCGAGGATGTTCTCGTACGGCCCGTAGTCGGTGAGGCCGGGCTTGCAGCAGCTCTTGAGGTAATCGATGCGCGCCATCGCCCAGCTCTTGTCGCCGGTGATGCGCACGTAGTCCTCGACGCACGAGAGGAACGCGCCCGGATTGACGCCGTAGCCCATGCCCGCGCCGCGGCCCGTGACGGTCTCGAAGCCCCAGCTCTTGTGCAGGTCGACGCGGATCATCGCCTCGAGCAGGTCGCGCAGGACTCGTGGATCCAGGCGCGCGAGGATCGGCGCCTGGAACTCGAGCTCCCAGAGGAAGAGCGTGGTCATGCCGCCCTCGGGCCCGCCCCAGACGTAGGCGCGCTCGAGCGGCGCGAACTCGCCGCCGTTCCAGATGCACTGTCCGCCGGTCGCGATGCTCGCGCGGCGCGACGGCGTCGGCAGGTTGCGCCGGCAGTTGAGCAGCGAGAGCACCGACATGCCGTAGAGCCGGTCGAGGTCGCCGTCGCGCCGCGGCAGCGAGCCCGAGAAGTGCTTGTTTCCCGGCGTGAACGCCGCCTCCCAGACCTCGTCCCAGTGCTCCTCGGCGAGCTTCCAGCCGACGCCGGGCTGCAGCACCGCGAGCTCCTCCTCGCAGCCCTGCACGCCCCACCACACGACGACGTCGCCGGGGTTGGCCTGGAACTCGGCGACGCCGATCTTGCCGTTCGCGCAGGGTTCGTCGCCGTCGAGCCAGGCCTGCAGGTCGCGGTAGACGCCGCGCAATCCGGGCACCTGGAACTGCGCGCGGCCGAAGGTCTTCGTGTCGTCGAGCTCGAAGCCGCCGTCGATCGCGCGCACGTTGAACATCGGCACGTCCTCGGGCGGCAGGTTCCAGTAGTCGGTGAAGCGCCACACGCGCGGCAGTCCGCCGAAGACGAGGTAGAAGCGCCCGCCGCGTTCGAAGCGGATGCGCTGCATCACCGCGGGCTTGCCCGCGGGCAGGCGCGTCGTGCTCTCGACGCCGTCGCCGCGGCGCTCGATCTCGTAGGCCTTCCAGCGGTACTCGACCGGAGCGCGGAAGCGACGGATGCGCTCGCCGACGCGCTCGAAGAGCAGCGCCGTGGGCGTGCTCATGCCCGTCGGCGGCACGATCCAGTTCTGGATGCCGGTGATGCCCCAGGCCGCCTGCACCAGGCCGTGGAAGTTCGTGATCGCGGGCAGCGCGAAGTGCTCCTCCTGCGTCGGCGCGAGCCAGTCGCTCGCGAGCTCGTCCAGCGTCTTCATGGAGGACGAGCGTATGCCCGCGTGAGGCAGGAATGAAGCGCCCCGGCGGACAGGCCCTCGTGCGCCCCCCCCCGACCGAGCCGTTCGGTGCATTCGTGAATCGAGTACCCGGCTGGTTACGAGCGCTCCTCAGAATGCCACGAGACGCTGCGGGTCGATCGGCAGCGAGTGAGAGGCGAATTGAGCCGGGGCGTCAGAGGCTGATGGCGTGGTTCGCGAACTTGGGGGACGAGCGAGGTGTTCTGCGATCCAGTGTGACCACCCTCGAAATCCGAGTAGCTGACCAGGGCGGTGGCATGATGATATCCCTGCAGCCCCCTCCCGCGCCGCAGACTCGGAGCCGACCATGATCATCCACTGCATCGCCGCCAGTCTCGCCCTGCTCGCCCAGTCTCCCGCTCCCGCGCAGGGCCAGCCGCAAAAGCCTGCGGACGCCGTGGGAGCAGCTCAACGAGAGGCCGATGTGCACAACTTCGTCGCCATGCGCCTGCGGCTCATCAAGCGCGGGGCAGCGGTCGAGGAGATCAAATCGGAAATCGTCAACCAGATCGACTTCGGCACGCTCACACCTCGGTCGGTGGAGTTCCTTCGGCGGACGATGGCGCTTTGCGACAAGGTGATCACGAGCCAAGCCGCCGTGTCTGCACAGATCGCAGCGACGGACCTGCAGCAGAAGCAGGAGGACAAGCAGGCAGCCTCTGGCTTGGCGAAGCTCTTCCTTGCAGGCACAGGCGCTGGACTCCCGGCCCTCCTATCTGCGATCACGGATCTCGACGGCGGAGGGGCGGCAGGGGCGGCGCGTGCGAAGATCCTGGCACAGAGCGCCGCGAGCACTGGAGCGGAGATCTCGACGATGGAGTTCGATCTCGCCATCCTGCGGAGCCAGGTGCAATCTGATGGGAATCTCCCGGCCAGTGAGTTCGTCACGTCAGCGGACTACGACACCTTTCTTGCCGCATCCAAGGTGCCAACAGAGAACGACCGGGTCGCGGCGATCGCGAAGGCGCTCGAAGGAAGTCCGCGCCTCGAGCCCGCCGCGCTTCACCTTGCTGCCTACTTCTACGAAGCGAAGGACACGCCGAACTGCCTGCGCTATGCCGACGCCGTTATCGCGGCAGCTCCACGCATCCTCCGAAGGGACCCGATCAGGGCGCAGGCGCGCGCGTACAAGGCGTATCTTGCACTACAGCGGAGAGACCTCCCCGCCGCCGTGGCTGAGGCCGACGCCGGCATCCAGGATGATCCCTCCAGCCCCGCGCTGATCAAGGCGAAGGCGGAGGGCCTGTGTCTCAGTGGCGACTACCATGCGAGCCTGCCGTTGTTCGAGAAACTGGCGCTGCTACTTCCGGGTGACGGGAGCATCCGCTACAACCTCGCTTGCTGTCAGGCTGTTGCGAGCAAGGACGCCGATGCGGCGCTGCTGTCACTCCAGACCGCGCTCAAGTGCGGATTCACGGACATCGCGCACGCAATGCAGGATGCCGATCTCGGGCTCCTGCGAGAGAAAAAGGCCGACGACTTCCAGGCGCTGACGCAAGTGCGGGTTGCCCTGCACCTCCGCCCGAGTCGGGACTTCTTGTCGACGTCAGATGTGCTCACGATCACAAATGAGAGCGCATTCACGCTGCTGGAACTCGATCTGAACCTCACCTACGTCGGGACTCGCGAAAGCAAGCAGCCGTCGAAGCCCACTTCGTTCGTGCAGTCAATCCACATCAACCGACTCGAACCAAGCGCAGTACTCACTTCCCGAGATGTCGGTCAGCGGTTGCGCGCCGGGCTTGTCGAACTACGGCTCGTCGCTTCAGGCCCACAAGGTCGATGCGAGAAGACGTTCTCGCGGTCCGACCTTCAGTAGCCGATGGCGTACAGCGCGGCTGGGCACGCTGCCGCTCGAGGGACTCCTCCTGCGTCGGCGCGAGCCAGTCGCTCGCGAGCTCGTCCAGCGTCTTCATGGAGGACGAGCGTATGCGTATCCTGTCGCGGAGTGAAGCAGGGAAGCACCGCGACCGAGGCCGACCCGCGCCGCGATGCGCTCCTCTTCGGGGCGATCGTGCTCGTCGCCTTCCTCGTGCGCTGGATCTACCTCCACCAGGCGCGCGCGGTGCCGATGTTCGACGCCCTGGTCGAGGACGGCGAGTCGTACGGCGCGTGGTCCGACAGGCTCGCGGCGGGCGACTGGCTCGGAGACCGCATCTTCTACCAGGCGCCGCTGTATCCCTACTTCCTGGGCGTGGTCAAGCTGCTCTTCGGGAGCAGCCTCGCGACGATTCGCCTGGTGCAGATCGCGCTGGGCGCGCTCTCGTGCGGCGTGCTGTTCCTGGCGACGAAGAGCTTCGTCACGCGCGCGGCGGGCGTCACGAGCGGTCTGCTGCTCGCGTTCTACCCGGCGGCGATCTTCTTCGACGGCTGCATCCAGAAGTCGAACCTCGGCCTGTTCCTGCTGACGCTGCTGCTCCTCGCGCTGGCGAAGCTGCGCGAGCGGCCGAGCGCGCCGCGCTGGCTGGCGCTGGGGTTCGTGCTCGCGCTGCTGATGCTGACGCGCGAGGAGGCGCGCCTGTGCGTGCCGGTCCTGCTCGTCGTCCTCGCCTGGCAGCAGCGTGCGCTCGGCTGGCCGCAGCTGGGGCGCTGCGCGCTCGCGTTCGCGCTCGGCCTCGCGCTTCCGCTCGCGCCGACGGCGTGGCGCAACCACAAGGTCGGCGGCGAGTGGGTGCTGACCACCTCGCAGGCCGGACCGAACTTCTTCATCGGCAACAACGCTCGCGCGACGGGCTTCTACGTGCCGCTGCGCGCCGGCCGCAGCAACGTCGAGTACGAGAGCCGCGACGCGCGGGAGATCGCGGAGTTCGAGTCGAAGCGCTCGCTCTCGCCGGCCGAGGTCTCCGACTTCTGGTTCGCGAAGTCCTTCGCCTGGATCCGCAGCGATGTCGGCGGCTGGATCGCGCTGCTCGCGAGGAAGGCGCTCCTGTGCGTCAACGCCTACGAGCTGCCCGACGCGGAGGATCTGTACTTCTACGAGCGCTACGCGCCGCTCCTGAAGGCGCTCGACTGGCTCCTGCCCTTCGGCGTGCTCGCGCCGCTGGGCTTCGCGGGAATCTGGCACACGCGCCGGCGCTGGCGCGAGCTCGCCGCGCCGCTCGCGCTGCTGGCGACGCTCGGCGCGGCGGTCGTCGCGGTGTACGTGATGGCGCGCTACCGCTACTCGCTCGTGCCGATCCTCGCGCTCTTTGCCGGCGCGCTGCTGGTCGAGCTCTGGCAGGCGCGGCGGGAGCTCGCGCGCGCGCGCAGCACCCTCCTCGTGCTCGGCCTCGCCGCGGTGGCGGTCAACTGGCCGCTCTTCGCGCGCGACTGGCAGCTGCCGGCCTCGTACGGCAACGCCGCGATCACGCTGGAGAAGAAGGGCGACCACGAGGGCGCGATCGCGCTCTTCCGCCAGGCGCTCGCGCTGCGCCCCGACAGCGCGCAGACGCGCGGCAACCTCGGGCTCGCGCTCGAGCACGCCGGCCGCATCGACGAGGCGGTCGCCGAGTACCGCGCCGTGCTCGGGCTGCGCCAGGGCAACGTGTACGACCTGCTGCGTCTGGCGAATGTGCTCGCCACGAATGCGCGGCGCGCCGAGGCGCTGCCCTGGTGCGCACAGGCCGAGCCGCTCGCGCGCAACGACGCGCTGGCCTGGCGCGATCTCGCCACGGTCTACACCGCGGCGCGGCGCTACGCCGACGCGCGACGCTGCGCCGAGCAGAGCCTCGCGCTGGATGCGAAGGGCCAGGAGGCGCGCCTGCGCCTGGCCTGGGTGCTCGCGGCCGCGCCCCAGGCGAACGTGCGCGACGGAGCGCAGGCGCTGGTGCAGGCGCAGGCCGCGATCGGGAACGGCGCCTCCAGCGCCTTCGCGCGCGAGGTGCTCGCCGCCGCGCTGGCCGAGCTCGGCCGCTTCGACGAGGCGCTCGCGGCCCTCGCCGCGGCCGAGGCGATCGCGCCCGGCTCCGCGGAGCGCGAGCGGATGCGTCAGTCCTTCGCGCAGCGAGCGGCCTGGCGCCTGCCGGGGCAGTTGTAGCCCGCCCACTTGCTCTAGTGTGAGGACAATCTCTTGCGATGCGTGTCGAATCCGCAGCCGAGTCTGGCCTGCGTAATGGCTCTTTCTCCGGCTACCTTTTGGTGGTGTTGATCTGAACTACGAATCCGCGCTTCTGTTGTAGTTGTGACTGATGGGTTTCAAGCAGTCTTACTTCTTCCGTCTCAGGTACCACTCCTTTATTAGCCAGTCGTATTCTTTGTACCTGAGAAAGTAGTCGGGGTACTCCGCTTCGGTGATGTAGACTGTTTCGACCGTCATAGTGCCATCCGCGTTGGCGTCACCACCAATCTGTCGTTGAACTTGGCCCATCCCGATCGGGGCACCATCAGGAGTTGCAAGATCCACTTGCCCACCACTAGGTGAACGACGGCGGTCCACGAGTCCGAGGTTCTTGCGCACTTCTGCATACTGCTGAAACTCCTCGTTGAGTCTGTCGCGCAGCCTCAGTGCCGTTATCATCAACTGCTCGGAGCTCTGACCCTTGTACTTCTCGGCGTATTGCTCCTCCGTGCATGGAACGGGGAGGAAGTCCGGATGGGCATCTATGTCGCTTGCCAGCGAACTGCCGGAAACACCTCCGGCGGGCGCACTTGCAGCCTGCGCCCCGACACCACCGTCCACGCTTGCCGGGCATCGTTCGCTCGGCGACTGAACAGGCGCGTGATTTTCTGGTGTGGGAGCGGTCCCACCAACTTTGACTTCGGGTCGGGCTGGATGGACGCTGCTGACTGAGCCGTTCAATTCAATAGCCCAGACAAGGAGCCCCGCCACGGCGACGGAGATCAGACCCATGATGGTTCGCTTGTTGAGAGGCCGCATTGTGCTTGAACGCTACCCTATGAAGTACGATCCCGGTACTGATCTTCTCCATCAATCGCAGGCAACACAGCGGAGGCGCTGCGCCCAATTTACCGAGCATCCAAAGCCCGGCCCACCACTACACGTAATCTCGACATTGTAGGATGTGCCACACTCGATGGCGCCCGGAAGGGGAAGTGGGCTCCCATTATAAATGACTCCACCATGCACAGCACAAGGGATGCAATCAGGACCGTCAGCCACGCTCACATTCGTCGTTGGCAAAGATCCACATGAGTACTGACTGCCCCAGTTGCATGAGACGGGGGTTCCAGTCACCCCAACACACTTCTGCGGGTCTAGACGTGGCAATGGGAACGAGCTACCTCGCCCCTCGAGCATGAGCGTTGCCAGCACCACCGCGAGCATTCCTGCAAGAAAGGAAGCAACGATCTTGGAAACCTTCATTGGCCTAACTCTCTCCAATTGCGCTCCAAACGAAGTTGAGTTCAGCGAGCAGAGTCCAGAGCGCGGGGTAACTCTGCTCACATACGTACACCTTCACCAAGCTTGGCGCTGTGCCGTCCACCGTGAACTGCAGCACAAGTGGCGAGACTTCACGCGCACCAGCGAGCTCCGCCACAATCGAGGGCTTGCTCATGGGATCGAGCCCCATGCGCTCAAGTTCACACCTGAATGCAGCCCTCACTTGGCTGGACAACTCGTCATGTACGACCTGAAGCTGCTGTCGCAACTGCTCCTGCGACCAACCTGCGTAGACCGCGCGGCACTCAAGGGCCTGAAGCCGTGACACGTATCCGGCGCTTAGGCACCGCTCCTGAATCAGCTCCTCCACAGCCAAGGCCAAGGCATCCGGCCCGCACAACCGAGAGTGCATGATCTCAAGACCCACTCCGATGCCGGCAAGGCAGGAGAGCCCGAGAATGGCGCCCGTATTTCGCGATGACCTGTTGAGCATGGGAAGATTGCTCTAATCCCGGACCCTACCCTCCGGTCCACAGGCGTCAAGGGTCTGCTCCGTTTTCTCTCCGCGGAACGCGTAGGCGTTGTCTCTTCATGCTCGTCGACGTCGCTGTCCACATCGGGGTTTCGGTTGCGCCGATCGCACTCAGAACGTGAACTTGGGCGCTCGAAGGTGGCGCTCATGCCACGCGTCAGGACAACTGCGGGGCACGTGTGCCCGCTGATGAGGCACAGACATCGTTCAACAAGTTGAACTCGCTGCTCGCCGCCGCGCCCGAGGCGGGCGTGCGCGACGGAGCGCAGGCGCTGGCCCTGGCGCAGGCCGCGATCGGGAGCGGCGCGTCGGGCGCCTTCGCACGCGAGGTGCTCGCCGCCGCGCTGGCCGAGCTCGGCCGCTTCGACGAGGCGCTCGCGGCCCTCGCCGCGGCCGAGGCGATCGCGCCCGGCTCCGCGGAACGTGAGAGGATGCGGCAGGCCTTCGCGCAGCGAGCGGCCTGGCGTCTCCCGGCCGAGTGAGCGCGGCGCAGCCACCCGGAGCGTGCCGCATTGCGGCGCACGAGGTCCGCTCACGGACGAGCACGGCTGACCCCGAATTCCGCGAAAGAAGCAACGCTGTGCAGTAGCCTCCACAAGCAGCACCCGTCATGCGCAATCTCACCTGGTCCGTGGCGTCCCTTCTCCCGCTCCTCCTCGGTTCCGTCCCGGCGCAGGCCCAGTGCTCCGAATGGGTGCCGACGTTCGTCACGCAGAGCGGAGGCGTCGACGGCCAGGTCCGCGCACAAGCCGTCTTCGACGACGGCTCGGGACCGGCGCTCTTCCTGGGCGGCTACTTCGGGAACACGGCGCACGGCGCGGTCGACGCACCGGCGCCCTTCCTCGCGCGCTGGAATGGGACGCGCTTCGATTCCCTGACCGGCGGCGCGCCCGACGCGGCGGTCACCTCGCTCGCGCTCTTCGACGACGGCAGCGGCCCCACGCTCGTAGCCGGCGGCCTGTTCACGAGCGTCGGCGGCAGCGCGGCATTGCGCGTCGCGCGCTGGAACGGGAGCAGCTGGTCCGCGCTCGGGGCGGGTCTCGACGCGAATGTGTTCGCGCTGGCGGTCTTCGACGACGGCTCCGGTCCGGCGCTCTACGCCGGCGGCGACTTCTCGAACAGCGGCGCGACGCCCGTGCACGGCATCGCGCGCTGGAACGGCTCGACGTGGACGAGCCTCGGCAGCGGAATCTCCGGCAACGTGCGCGCGCTGCGCGTGTTCGACGACGGCACGGGCGCGGCGCTCTATGTCGGAGGCCTGTTCTCCGCGGCTGGCGGAACGGCGGCGAGCAACGTCGCTCGCTGGAACGGGACGAGCTGGTCGCCGCTGGGCGCAGGGACGGATGGCGTGGTGCTCGCGCTCGCCGTGCACGACAGCGGCAGCGGGCCGGCGCTGTACGCGGGCGGATCGTTCCGCAGCGCCGGCGCGAGCTCCGCGCTGCACGTCGCGCGCTGGAGCGGTTCGGCCTGGTCAGCGCTGGGCAGCGGCACGGATGCAGACGTGTTCTCGCTCCTCTCCTGCGACCTGGGAACGGGAACGGAGCTCGTCGCCGGCGGCAACTTCAACCACGCCGGCGCGGCGGTCGCCAGCGGCATCGCGGCCTGGGACGGCGCGAATTGGACCTCGCTCAGCGGCTCCAGCGACGGCGGCGTGACCTCGCTCGGTCTGTTCGACGCGGGCGCGGGTCCGCATCTGCACGCCGGTGGAGCGTTCACGAACCTCGCCGGACGCGCCGCGGACCGGATCGCGGAGTTCGTGGATGGCGCCTGGCGCCCGCTCGGCGCAGGCGAACCGCCCAACGGTTCGGTGCTGGCGCTCGCGACGCTCGACCGCGGCGACGGACCGAGGCTGTACGCAGCGGGGGCGTTCACGAAGGTCGGCGCGCTCGACGCCAACCGCATCGCGAGCTGGAACGGGACGGGCTGGTCGGCCCTCGGCAGCGGGCTGGACGGCACGGCCGACGTGCTCGCGCTCTTCGACGACGGCAGCGGGACCGCGCTGTGCGTCGGCGGCAGCTTCCAGAACGCCGGCGGGGTGCTCGCGAACGGCGTCGCACGCTGGGACGGCGCGAGCTGGTCCGCGTTCGGCTCCGGGTTTCCTGGCGGGAACGTCGAATCGCTCGCGGTCTACGACGACGGCTCGGGACCGGCGCTCTACGCCGGCGGCAACGCGATCACCGTCGGGGGCGTGCGCTGCGTCGCGAAGTGGAACGGCTCGACCTGGGAGGTCGTCGGCGGCGCGCTGACCTACTACAGCAACCCGCCGCAGGTGCAGGCGCTGAAGGTCTGGGACGACGGCAACGGACCGGCGCTCTACGCCGCGGGAGCGTTCGACACGATCGCGGGGCTCACCGTGAACAACATCGCGCGCTGGGACGGCACGAGCTGGTCCGCGCTCGGCACGGGCACGTTCGGATCGTTCGCGTACGGGCTCGAGGTCTTCGACGACGGCAGCGGCGAGCAGCTCTACGCGGCGGGCTACTTCTTCCAGGCGGGTGGGATCCACACGGGACACGTCGCGCGCTGGAACGGGACGCAGTGGTCCTCGCTCACCCCCAGCCCCGTGATCAACAACACGGTGTACGCGATCCACGCCTTCGACGACGGCACGACGCGTGCGTTGTACGTCGGCGGCCTCGGCTTCAACTTCGGCGGAGCGCTCACGAACCTCGCGCGCTGGGACGGCGCGGGCTGGACGGGGCTCGGAGCCAACGGCCAGGAGGTGCATGCGCTCGCCTCGTACGACGACGGATCGGGTCGCGGCCGCAGTCTCTTCGTCGGCCGGCAGTACCTGTCGCAGGGCTACTACAACCCGCACTACCTCTCGCAGCAGGCGAGCTGCCCGGCCTCGATCGCGAGCTTCTGCTTCGGTGACGGCGGCCAGCTCGCCTGTCCTTGCGCGAACAGCGGCGCCGCCGGACGCGGCTGCGAGAACTCGCTGCAGACGGGCGGAGCCCTGCTCGGCGGGAGCGGCGCGACGCAGCCCGACAGCGTCGTGATGACGACCAGCGGCATGCCCGCGACGGCGCTGACCGTGTTCCTGCAGGGCACGCAGAACCTCTGGCCCGGCGTGATCTTCGGCGACGGCGTGCGCTGCGTCGGCGGGAACTTGAAGCGCCTCTACAGCAGGATCGCCTCGGGTGGCGTCGTCGCCGTGCCCGGGCCGGGCGATGCCTCGATCAGCGCGCGCTCGGCGAGCCTGGGCTTCCCGATCGCACCGGGCACGCAGCTCTACTACCAGATGCGCTACCGCGATCCGAACCCGGGCTTCTGTCCGGCTCCGCCGGGCAACACCTGGAACGTCAGCAACGGTGTGGTCGTCCGCTGGTGACGGCGAGGCGCGCTACAATCGCGCGCTCGCCATTCGCCAGCCATGATCCGAACTCGCCGCCTGCTCGCCCTCGTTCTCGCCCTGTTCCCGCTCGCCGCGCCGCTGTGCGCGCAGAAGAAGGACGCGCCGCCCGCGGCCGCGCCGGGGACGACGAAGGACCTCCCCGATCTGGGCCTCTCGATCACGCTGCCGGCGGCGTTCAGCGAGCTGAAGGAGCTGCCCGACAAGAGCGAGCAGCTGCGCCAGCGCTGGACGGCCAGGCTCGGCAGCGTCGAGCTCGACATCGAGCTGTGGATCATGCCCAACGACACGTTCGGCTTCGAAGAGCCCGAGGACGTGATGGACACGCTGCTCTTCAACCTGCGCGACCCCAAGCGCGGCGATCCGGACTTCTCCTTCGAGGAGCAGCACCTGGTCGCCGGCGACTTCGGCGTGGCCGCCTACGGTTCGCTGGCGCGCGGCGCGCTGCGCGACCGCGACGGCACCAAGGAGATCGGCACGCGCTTCCTGCTGGGCGGCATGCTCGAGAAGTACGGCTACTCGCTCGAGGTGCTCGCCTCGCCGCAGCCGGGCCCCGAAGGTCTCGCGGCGCTGCGCGAGTTCCTCGAGAAGGGCGTGCACTTCAAGGGCGCCAAGCGCGAGCCGAAGTGGACCGACGCCGAGGTCAAGGCGCGCTGGGAGCGCGACGTGCCCGACAAGCTCGCGAAGAAGCTCGAGCAGTTCGTGCGCACCGAGCACTACCTGATCATGACCAACTCCGGCGGCCGCGGCGCGGGCAAGGAGTTCGGCGAGCAGATGGAGAAGAACTACGCCGCGATCCGGAAGGTCTTCCCCTTCGAGGACACGAAGGGCCGGCGCCTGATGCCGGTCTTCCTCTTCACGAACTCCGACGACTACTACGAGTTCTTCGCCAAGCAGTTCAAGACCGACGTCGAGGAGGCGCGCAAGTCCAAGGGCGTCGCCTACGAGGACTGGTACGCGACCTACTTCGAGGCCAAGAACGACCCGGTGCACATCCACGAGGGCACGCACCAGATCTTCAAGAACCGCCTGCGCCTGCCCGGCGGCGGCTCGTGGTTCCAGGAGGGCGTGGCCGAGTACATGTGCTCGACGAAGAACGACCTCAACGTCGCCGCGAACATGGTCAAGAAGAACCGCCAGACGCCGCTGCGCGACTTCGTCAAGATCCGCTCGCTGCTCTTCAGCGCCAAGGAGGACGTCAAGGGCGGCGACGAGGCTGCGGGCCACTACCAGCTGGCGGCGCTGCTGATCGAGTTCCTGCACGACTCGAAGTTCGGCAAGGAGAAGTTCCAGGACTTCGTGCACGCCGTCGGCCTCGCGGCGGCGAACAGCCCTTCGGCGATCGAGCGAGCGGTCAAGTCGGTCTACGGCACCGACCTCGCCGGGCTCGAGAAGCAGTGGGTCGAGTACTGCAAGAAGCGCTGAGCCCGGCCCGCGCACCGTGATCGGGCGCATGCGGCCCCGCGACGCTGCGCATTCCTCTCCGGACCGCCGCTCGCTATCCTGCCCGCTCGCATGTTCCGCATCCTGCACGTCGGATTGGGCCCCCTGGGCCAGAAGATCGTCTCGGACCTCTACGCGCGCGGCCTGGGCGAGGTCGCCTGCGCCGTCGACAACGCCGGCGAGTTCCAGGGCCGCAAGGTCTCGGACCTCGTGCCCGCCACCGGCGCGGCGCTGCCGATCCAGCGCAACTTCGACGCGATCACCGACTGGAGGGCCTTCGACGCGGCGATCGTCACCACCAGCTCGGACCTCGCGCGCTGCGCGCCGACCTTCCGCGAGCTCCTGCAGCGCGGGCAGTGCGTGGTCTCGACCTGCGAGGAGCTCTGCTGGCCCTGGCTGCGCCACGAGAAGCTCGCGCGCGAGCTCGACCAGCTGGCGCGCGACCACGGCGGCCGCCTGCTCGGCACGGGCGTGAACCCGGGCTTCCTGATGGACGCCTTCCCGCTCGCCGCGACGGGCATCTCGCGCTCGGTGCGCTCGATCGAGGTGCACCGCTTCCAGGACGCGGCCTCGCGCCGCATCCCCTTCCAGAAGAAGATCGGCGCGGGCCTCGACGAGGCGCAGTTCGCCGCGCAGGTCAAGGCCGGCACGCTGCGCCACGTCGGCCTGGGCGAGTCGCTGCACTTCCTCGCGCACCAGCTCGGCTTCCGCGTCGACCGCTGGGAGGAGACGATCGAGCCGATCAAGACCGAACGCGACCTCGAGTGCGGACTCGGCCCGATCAAGAAGGGCCGCGCCTGCGGCGTCAAGCAGGAGGCGCGCGCCTGGTCCGAAGGACGCGTCGTGATCACGCTGCGCTTCCAGGCTGCGATCGGCCTCGCCGATCCGCACGACCGCGTGATCGTGCAGGGCGAGCCGCCGATCGACCTGTGCTGGAAGGGCGGCGTGCAGGGCGACATCGCCACCTCGGCGATCGTGCTCAACGCGATCGGTCCGCTGCGCTCGGCCGCGCCGGGGCTGCACACGATGGCCTCGATCCCGCTGGTCGGCTGCGCCAGCGGGCACAAGGCCGTCGGCGCGGGCGTCTGAGCGAACCCCGCATGCGCGCCGGACGCCGTCGATCCTCCACCGCATCCGTATCCGGCGCGATCCTGCCGCTCGTCCTTCGATGAAGCCGCGCATCCTCCCCGACGGAGAGCTCCTCGAGCTCGCGCGCCGGCACGGCACGCCGCTCTACGTCTACTCCGCGCGCCTGGTGCGCGAGCGCCTGGCCGAGCTCGCGGGCTTCGATCGCGTGCGCTACGCGATGAAGGCCAACTCGCACGCGGGCATCCTCGCGCTCCTGCGCGGGCTGGGCGCGAGCGTCGACGCGGTCTCGGCGGGCGAGCTGGCACGCGCGCACGCGGCGGGCTTCGCGCCCGACGCGATCAGCTTCACGGCCGACCTCTTCGACCGGCGCGCCCTGGCCGAACTCGCCGCGCGCCCCGTGCCGGTCAACCTCGGCTCGCCGTTCATGATCGAGCCCTGCGCGGCGCTCGTGCGCGAGCACGGTGTACCGCGCGGCGTGACGCTGCGCGTCAACCCGGGTTTCGGGCACGGGCACGCTCGCAAGGTCAACACCGGCGGCGAGACGAGCAAGCACGGCATCTGGCACGAGGAGCTCGCGCAGACCGTCGCGCGCGCACGCGCGGCGGAGCTGGAGGTGACCGGCCTGCACGTGCACATCGGCTCGGGCGCGGACTTCGAGCACCTGACGCGCGTCTGCGAGGCGCTGGCCGCCCTCGCGCACGTGGCGAGCGAGGCCGGCGCGAGACTCTCGACGATCTCCGCCGGCGGCGGGCTGCCGATCCCCTACCGCGCGGGCGAGCCGCGGCTCGACGTCGCGCGCTTCACGCAGCTCTGGCGCGCCACGCGCGACCGGCTCGCGCGCGAGCTCGGCCGCGAGCTGGAGCTCGAGGTCGAGCCCGGGCGCTTCCTCGTCGCCGAGGCCGGCCTGCTGCTCTGCGAGGTGCGCGGGACCAAGCGCAACGGCCGCTTCGAGTACGTCTTCGTCGACGCGGGCTTCCACAACCTCGTGCGGCCCGCGCTGTACGGAGCCTTCCACCAGATCTCGGCCGTCGGCCATCGCGAGAGCGAGCCGACGACGCCCAAGGTCGTCGCCGGACCGCTGTGCGAATCGGGCGACGTCTTCACCGTCGACGCGCTCGGGCACCTGCTGCCGCAGCCCTTGCCCGAGCTCGAGACCGGCGAGCTGCTCTGCATCCACGACGCCGGCGCCTACGGCGCGAGCATGGCCTCGGGCTACAACTCGCAGCCGGCGGCGGCGGAAGTGCTGGTCGACTGAGTCGCGCGGCGAGCGCCGCGCGAGGGCCGGACGCTACTGCCAGAGCACGTCGAGCGACTGCGTGGCGTTGAACGTCAGGTTCGCCGCGCAGCCGCCGAGCACGACCGGGTCGCGGTAGTAGACGAGGTAGTAGCGGTGCGTGCCCGCGGCGATCGGATCGCCCAGCGCGCTCGAGCGCGCGGAGACCGCGGGGTCTCCCGGTGCCGGCGCGCTGATGCTGCCGGCGCTGGCCGACTTCACGTAGAGGCGCTTGAGGTTGCCCGCGACGCAGCGCACGCCCTGGCCGAACTGGCTCCCGGCCGACACGCTCGTCCCCTGCAGCACGATGCTGAACGCCGTCGGACGCTCGCCCGAGGTCGCCAGCACGAGCGTGTCCGCGCTGAGCTGCGCGTGTCCGCTGCCCGCGAGCGTCGCGCCGCCCGTGCTCGAGGAGTTCTCGCAGCCGCGGCCCGCTCCCGCGGGCGGGTTGCCGCAGGGACACGCGAGGTACGCGCCGACGCCGGGATGGCAGTAGCTCGCGAACTCGCCCGTCTCGGGCACGATCTGCAGTCCGTTGAGCGTTCCGAACTGCACGACCTCGGCCACGGTGATCACGAGGTCCTGCCCGCCGGAGAGGATCACGCGGTGCACGGCGTGCGTCACGCCCTGCGTCAGCCCGCCCGCGGGCCACAGACCGCCCTCGATCTGCAGCGGATCGGGCGAGCCCGCGACGCTGACGCTGGCGCGGAAGAGGATGTTGTCGGGCGCCCAGGCGTAGGTGTAGACGCGGTACACGCCGGGCAGGAGGCCCGAGAAGGTCCACGTGCCGACCAGGCCCGGATCGTTGGCGTCGTCCATCAGGTTCTGGTCGTCGCCGAAGGTGTGGTTGTTGTTCCACTCGACGGGGATGCCGCCGACGCCGCTGTAGGTGACCGCCGTCGCGTTCCCGTTGATGTCGGTCAGCGTGCCGGTGACCGGCGTGAGCGCGCCGATGCCGTTCCACACGCCGGCCTGTCCCGCCGCGGCGCCGTAGCTGCTCGACGGCACCGGGTAGAGCACGTTGTCGCCGATGTCGATGTTGAACGCCTGCGCGGCGGCGGTGCCGCTGCAGGCGAGGAGGAACACTGCGGTCAGGAGGCGGCTCATGGTGTTCGTTCGAGTCTACGGCACGGGAGCGATTCGCGCCGTGTTGGGGCTCCGTGGAACGCACGAGGCCCGACCTTGCGGCCGGGCCTCGCGATTCAAGCGGACGTCGAGCTGGAGATCACGGTCCCCAGATCACCTGCACCGCGTTGGTGTAGTTGATCGGGCCGCCGCAGACGTCGTTGGGCTGACGGAAGTAGCCCTGGTACTGGATCACGTCGCCCGGCGCGTAGCCGTACTGGACCGAGAGCGGCGGGAAGCCGGGCCCGGGGAGCACGTTGCCGCCGACGCCGACCTTCTGCATGCGCAGCACGGGGCCGCGCAGGCAGCGGATGCCGTGGCCGTCGAGGACGCCGCCGCTGCGCTGCGTGCCCTGGAAGAACCAGGCTTCGCCCGTCGCGGGGATGTTCGTCATCGTCAGCACGAACGTGTCGTTCGAGATCAGCGGCAGGCCGGTGCCCACGAGGAGGCCCGCGGCGCCCTGCTGGTTCAAGCAACCGCCGGGCAGGCCGGGGTTGTTGTTGTTGCACGGGCAGTCGAGGCCGCCGTTGCCCGAGCCGTCACCTTCGCAGTACGACCAGATGCGCGGCAGGTAGCGATAGCAGACCGTGCAGCTCGCGTCGGCCGAGGTGTTGAAGATCTGGACCAGGTTGCCCGCACCGCTGCCGGTCGAGGTGCCGGCCGCCGAGACGGGCAGCGAGATCGTGCCCGGGGCGAACGGAGGACCCTGGAACAGCACCAGGTCGCTCGCCGGGGGCGGCGAGGAGACGCTGTCGGAGTCGCTCGCGGTGATGTTCGCGTGCGTCGCGCCCGAGGGGCCGGCGAAGTCGATCGTGCCGTCGAAGATCGCGAGGTTGTCGATGAAGGTCGCCGTCGGCAGCGTCACGACGATCACGCTCAGGTCCGGGCGCGTCAGCGTGATCTGGGCCTGCAGGTTCGTCGTCACCGTCGAGGGCGCGGCGTCGAGGCTCTCGACCTTGATCGAGCCGAGCTCCGAGGCGCTCAGGGTGAAGTCGATCCCGATCAGGTGCCCGATGGCGGGGTCGAACTTCGGGACCGTCATCGTCGAGGTCCAGTTGGTCGACTGCAGGACCACGTTGGCCGTGAAGCACTGCGTCTGCACCTGCTGGGCCGTGGCCGTGGTGCCGAGAGCGGCGACGCTGGCCGCGAGCGCGAGGGAAGAGAGGAAGGCGTTGGTTCTCATGGAGGTGGAGGTCGAGTTGCTGGTTCCTGGACGGGAGCCAACGGCACCCGACGACACGGGTCGACGAGGCGACGGCGTGCCCGCATCCGGGGGCCCTGGGCTGGCGTTGGTCGACAAAGAATGCCCCAGGATCGAGGGTCGCGGTAGTGGATTCGTTCGCGGATCGCAGTCCCGGCACGATTCCCTACTTCCCCCCCGACCCAGTGGGGGCTCGTTGGTGTCGCTCTGGCCGGATCACCCCAACGGGCTGGGCTGGTTCCGCGGCTGCCGGCCCTCTAGCTTGGTCGCCCCATGATCAAAGAACGCCCCGACCACCACGATGCCGACCTCGTCCTCAAGCTCTACGACATGCGCCGCGAGGCGGTGATGCGCCAGTCGCGCAACACGATGTTCGCCTTCCTGCCGCGGACGTACGAGGAGCTGATCGCGGTCACCCAGCCCAACCATCCCTCGAACGCCGCCTGGCGACAGGTCTCGAGCTACTGGGAGATGGCCTGGTCCTTCGCGCGCCACGGCATCTGCAACCCCGACTTCCTGATCGAGAACACGACCGAGGGCCTGTTCCTCTACGCCAAGGTGCAGCCGCACCTGGAGCGCTTCCGCAAGGAGGTCTCGCCGACCGCCTTCCGCAACGCGGAGTGGATCTCGACGCAGTGCGACAGCGGACGCCAGCGCTTCGAGATGGTGCGCTCGCGCATCCAGCAGATGATGGCGAACGCGCGCTAGGTCCGCGCTCCTCGACGGCGTCCTCGGCCCGGAGCAGCGAGGGCGAGGACGCCGTTCGTGCGGCTCAAGGCAGGTCGAAGAGCAGTACCTCGGCGCCCTTGGTCTTCTCGAGCACGATCTCGCGCTCGTCGCTGGCCGAGAGCGCATCTCCCGCACCGAGCGCGCGGCCGTTGACCGTCGCCGTGCCGCGCGCAACGTGCACCCAGGCGAAGCGGCCCTGCTCGAGCTCGTGCGCGAGCGCGGCGCCGCCGTCGGCCCGCGTGACGTAGAGTCGCGCGTCCTGGCGGATCGCGATCGAGCCGTCCTCGCCCTCGGGCGAGGCGAGCAGGGTCCAGCCGCCGAGCTCGAGCGACTCGGAGAAGTCCTGCTGCGCGTAGCGCGGCTTCGCGCCGCCGACCTCGGGCTGGATCCAGATCTGCAGGAGGTGCACGAGCTCGTCCTTCGAGGCGTTGAACTCGCTGTGCATCACGCCCGAACCGGCGGACATGTACTGCAGCTCGCCCGGCCGGATCACCGAGCCGTTGCCCATGCTGTCCTTGTGCTGCAGCGAGCCCTCGAGGATCCAGGTCAGGATCTCCATGTCGCGGTGGCCGTGCGTCGGGAAGCCCTGGCCGGGCTGCACACGATCCTCGTTGATCACGCGCAGCACGCGAAAGCCCATGTGCCGCGGATCGAAGTAGTCGGCGAACGAGAAGCTGTGCTTGGCGAGCAGCCAACCGTGGTCGGCGTGTCCGCGATCGGTGCTCTTGCGCAGGGTGATCATCGTTTCGGGCCTCCGGGAAAGGCCGAGACTATGAACCCTGGCGCACGAAGTTCCAACCCCGGGCGGAATCAGGGCCGCAAGGCGAGCTCGACGACCAGCCCGAGATGATCGGATCCGCAGGGATCGCCGACGCGCGCGTCGAGCACGCTCCAGTGCGCGCTGACCAGACAGTGATCGATCGGGATCGAGAGGAGCTGCGTGTCGGCGGGCCAGGTGCGCAGCAGCCCGCGGCCCTCGCGCGCATCGCGCAGACCGCTCGCGAAGGCCGTGCGCTCGAGGGTCGAGGCCCAGACGGTCGTGTTGAGGTCGCCGAGCAGGATCGCCGGGCCGCCGGCCAGGCGCAGCTCCCGCACCGCGTCCTCGATCTTGCGGTCGCGCTCCCGCGCGTTCGAGGCCGTGATCGGCGGCGGCGCGTGCAGCGCGAGCAGCGTCGCGCGCACGCCGTCGAGCTCGAACTCGGCCTCGAACGCGGGCAGCGGGACCGCACCGAGCTCGTCGACGCGGCGCGCGCGCAACGGGAGCTTCGCGTAGAGCGCGAGGCCGAAGGGATCGCCGCGCGGCGCCTCGATGCGCCCGGGATACGCGGCGAGCTCGGGTGCGAGCGCGTCGAGCGTCGCGCGATCGACCTCGATCAGGAGCAGCACGTCGGCCGCGCTCTCGCGCACGAAGCGCCGCACGAGCTCGCGACGCGGGTTGCCGAACTCGACGTTGAGGCTCGCGACGCGCAGTCGCCGTGCGGGCACGGCGTCCGCCTCCTGGCGCGCGGGCGCCGCGTCCGTCCGCCCGATCCAGTACGGCACGACGCCCCAGCCGCCCGCGGCGAGGAACGTGGCGCACACGAGCACGCCGCGCCACGCGCGTGCGAGCGCGAGACACGCCGCGGCGAGCGCGAGGAGCGCGAGCTCCTGCACGCGGAAGTGCGCCGCGAGATCGAGCACCCACCACAGCCGGCCGCAGCAGCCCGCGACCAGCGCCAGCGCCGCGAGCGCGGCGAGGCCGCCGCAGGCGCGCACGAAGCGCGAGCGCCCGCGCGAGGGACGAGGCTCGTTCGCGTGGTCCGCGCTCGTGGACGTGCTCTCCGGCATGCGCGGCATCACAGCCGCGCCCGAGGTTCACCACAAGACCCGCGCGCCGTTGGAGATGTTGAACGTCGCTCCGGCGGGCGCGGGACAGAAGCTCGCGTCGGGGTCGCGATAGTAGACCTGGTAGAAGCGCGTCGCACCGGGCGGGATCAGGTCGCCCAGCGCCGCAGAGCGCTGGCTGACCGAGGGATCGCCGGCCGCGGGCGCGGAGACCTGGCCGCCGCTGGCGTTCTTCGCGTACAGGCGCTTGAGGTTGCCGCCCGTGCAGCGCAGCCCGTCGCCGAAGACGACGCCCGAGGGCAGCAGCACGTCGCCCTGCAGGAAGATCGAGAGCGAGCTCGGCGGCTCGAAGCCCACGGACAGGACGAGCGTGTCGGGCACGCTCGTGCCGCTGGGCGTGAGCTCCGCTCCGCGCACCGTCGCCGAGTTGCGGCAGCCGTGTCCGGGCAATCCGCTGTTCGCACACGGGCACGCCGCGAGGCTCCCGTCGCCGAAACAGAACGTCTCCAGCGCGCCGGCGCAGCCTTCCCACACCGCCAGGTGCGACGAAGGCAGCGCTCCCGCCGTCGTGAAGTCGCCGCCGAGGTAGAGATCCGCGCCGCCGCCCGTGCCGTCGTCGAAGGACGCGAGCGCCAGCACCGCGCCGTTCGTGCCCGCGCCCACGACGGACCAGCTGCTGCCGTTCCACTTGGCCAAATGCTGCGCGGTCACGCCGCCGGCGCTCGTGAAGTCGCCGCCCGCGTACAGCGCCGGACCGCTGCCGTCGTCGAACGCGCACAGCGCATCGACGAGGCCGTTCACGCCGGCGCCGAGCGCGCTCCAGCTCGTGCCGTCCCAGCGCGCGACACCGTTGGCCGTCACGCTGCCCGCGAACGTGAACGCGCCACCGGCGTACAGCGCAGGTCCGCTGCCGTCGTCGAACACCGTCAGCGCGAGCACGTGCCCGTTCACGCCGGCACCGAGCGGACTCCACGCCGTCCCGTTCCAGCGCGCGATGCGGTTCACCGGCACGCCGCCGGCGCTGGAGAACGTGCCCGCCGCATAGAGATCCGCGCCCGTGCCGTCGTCGAACGCCGCCAGCGCGAGCACGGCGCCATCGACGCCACTGCCGAGCGGCGACCAGTTCACGCCGTCGAAGCGGCCGATGCCGCCGAGGTAGACCAGACCCGCCGTATTGAAGACGCCGCCGACGAAGAGCTTCTCGCCGCTGCCGTCGTCGAAGCTCTCCAGCGCGTAGACCGCGTTGTTCGGTCCCGGGACCACGTTGCTCCAGCCCTGCGCCGTCAATCGGGCGAAGGTCGTCGACCACACGCCCGCCCCGCCGCCGGCGTAGACCTCGGTCGTGCCCGCGGCGTGCAGGACCGCGAGCGCGTGCACGGAGAGCGGTGGTGCGAAGTCGCTGACCACGGAGCTCCATCCCGCGCCGTCCCAGCGCGCGACGCGGCGCGCCTGCGCGCCGCCCGCGCACGCGAAATCGCCGGCGGCCCACAGTGCGGGTCCGCTGCCGTCGTCGAGCACCTCGAGCACGCGCGCACTCGCGCTGAGACCGGATCCCGAACCGGACAGCGGCGACCAGACCGTTCCGTTGCCGTGCGCGATTCCGGTGGCCGACTTGCCGCCGGCTCCGGCGAAGTAGCCTCCGACGAAGAGCTCCGGTCCCGAGCCGCTGTCGTGCACGAGCATCGACTGCACCCAGCCGGCGCCGGTCTCCGCCAGCGTGAAGCCCGGCAGCACCGGGGACCAGTGGCCCTGGCTCCACTTCGCCAGGCCGTTCGAAGCCTGTCCTCCGGCCGCGCTGAACGAGCCGCCGACGTAGAGCTCGGGACCGCTGCCCGTGTCGTGGAGCACGAGTGCCGAGATCTCGCCGCCCGTCCCGGAGAGGAGCGGCGACCAGCTGCTCCCGTTCCAGCGCGCGATGTTGTTCGCGCCGCCTCCGCCTGCGGTGGCGAAGTGGCCCGCGACGTACAGCGCGGGCCCGGATCCGTCGTCGTGCACGAGCATCGCGTTGAGGTTGAGCTGGCCACTCGCGCTGAAGCTGCCTCCGACCGCCTGCCACCCGCTGCCGTTCCACTTCCCCACGCCATGAATCGTGCCGTCGGACTTGAGGATGCTGCCGACGTACAGGGCTGCACCGCTGCCGTCGTCGAAGACCGCAGCGCAGCGCGCGTCGACGCTGATGAAGGTGGATCCGTCGTCGAGCACGCTCCAGCTCGCGCCCGTCCAGCGCGCGGCCGGATACCAGGCATCGTTTGCCCGGAACAGGCCGAACGCGTAGAGCGCCGTGCCGCTGCCGTCGTCAAAGGTGCAGAACGCATCGATGCGGCCCACTGCCGTGCCGGCGAACTGCCAGCTCGTGCCGTTCCAGCGCGCACAACACGAGGGCACCTGGAGTCCGTTCGGGTTGTACCAGCCCCCGGCGTACAGCGCGTTCCCGCTGCCGTCGTCGAACGAACAGAGCGCGCGCACGCCGTAGGCGTCCTGCGGCCAGATGGCACCGCTGCCCAGCGCCTCCCACTGCTCTCCGTTCCAGCGCGCGATGTTGGACGTGAGTGCGTTTCCGCCGATGGGACCGAAGACGCCGCCCGCGTAGAGCGCGCTGCCCGTGCCGTCGTCGTGTACCGCCAGCGCCTGGAACCTGCTCCCGGGCGGGATGCCGTCGGAGACGTACTCGAATCCTGCGCGGTAGTGCAGACACTGCGCGGCGGCGTGACCGGCGAGGACGAGCAGGGCGGCGACGAACGAGCTGGCGTGGCGCGACATGACGATCCTCCGGGAACGGCGCGGGAAGAGGAGCCGGACGACCTCGCCCGACCTTCGTGCGCATCCTTCACCGCCGCAGGCGCCCGCGTTGCAGCCCGCGTGCGGAATCCGCGCGGAACCCGCGCGCCGCACTCACCACGCCTTCGGACAGAGGATCGAGAACGCGCCCGCGAGCTCGATCGAGCGTCCCTGGCGCAGTCCGTGCAGCGCGAAGCTCGCGGAGAGCGGACGTTCGGGGCCCCAGTCGACGTGCTCGAGCAGCACGAAGCCGGCGAGCTCGCGCAGCGCCCGCGGTCCGTCCGCGCCCTCGCTGGTCGCGTTCGCGCGTGCCTCGACGCGCGTGCGGCCGTCCTTCGCGCGCGCGAAGCGCAAGACGAGCGTCGTGCCGGCCGTGCTGCGGTTCTGGAGCGAGAGCTCGAGCTCCTTCCCGCGCCAGACGCTCTCGAGATAGACCTCCTGGTCGCGCCCGAGCGAGGCCTCGTCCGCGAACCAGGTGCCGAAGCTCGCGCCGGCGTCCTCGCGCACCTGGATCGGCTCGCCGGAGGACGCGGGCGCGCCGCGCGGCGCGACGCAGCCCGCGAGCAGCGCCACGAACGGCAGAAGGACGGCCCCGCGAGCGGGAACCGTCCTTCGGCTGCGCTGTGCGCGCGCGTTCACTCGTCCTTGCTGGCAGCGGCTCCCGTGCGCGAGAGCACGTCGAGCTGCGGCAGGAGCGCCTTGCGCCGCAGCGCGCGGCGATCGCGCGCCGCCTCGTCCTGCTTGTCGAGCGCCGCGTTGGGCGAATCGAACAGCGAGGAGTAGGCGAACATCGCGTAGCCGCGGAACGTGCGCAGCGCCGTCTCCAGCTGAGCGCGATCGGTCTCGATGTCGTCGTCGATGCGCACGCCCATCACGACCGGCGTGCGGCCGGCGAAGTTCTTCCACAGCTCGACGCGCTCCTCGAAGACCTTCGGGTCGCGCGTGTAGTTCATCGGGTAGAGCGCGTCGACGAGCTTCTGGTCGAGCCAGGCGCGCACGTCCTGGAAGTGGCGCGACTTCGCATCCTCCGGCACGGGGCCGACGGCGGCGGAGATCTCCAGGCTGGGCTTGTACTCGTGCGTCTTGCGGCGGATGGCGCGCACGAGCTCGGTGATCTGCTCGGTGCGCCAGCGGTTCCATTCCTCGGGCGCGCTCTCGGGCGTCTTGCCCGTCTCGGCCTGGAAGAGGCCGAGCGTCTGCTTGTCGCGCGGATAGTCCGCGCTGGTCGTGCCCGAGACCGGATCGTTGGGGAAGCGGATGTAGTCCAGGTGCAGCCCGTCGATCGGGTAGCGGCCGATGATGTCCTCGATCACGCCGACCAGGTACTCGCGCACCTCGGGCAGGCAGGGGTTGAGGCTGACGTAGAACTTGTCCGCCAGCGGCTGGCGCTTGCCGCCCTTGTCGTACCAGGCCCACTCGGGCTTCTTGTTGTAGATCTGCTTGGCGTCGCGCGGCGGCTCGGTGCCCCACCACGCGGGCATCACGTTGACCCAGGCGAGCAGCTTGAGGTTGCGGCCGTGCGCGGCCTTGAGCGCGACCTCGAGCGGATCGAAGCCCGGATCGGTGTAGTTGAACTGCTCCGCCCAGGGCTCGTACGACGAGCGGTAGAACGCCGTCGCGTTGCCGCGCACCTGGAAGAGGATCGTGTTGCAACCCGCCTGCTGGCAGGACTGCACGATGCGCTCGATGTCGTCGGCAGTCTGGTAGTCGAAGCGCGTGACCCACATCGCGCGCGTGACCGGACGGCCCTTGGGCAGGGGGATGCTCTCGCAGGCCGCGCTCCACAGCGCGAGTCCGAGCACGAGGAAGAAGGTGATGCTGCGCAGAAGTCGAGACATGGGTGTTCCGGCGGCGGCGGCTTCAACGCGCGAGTGATCGCGCAAGCCCCTCGCTGCCCGCGCTCCCGCGCGCGAGCAGACAGCCGAACACGAAGCCGATCCAGCCGCCGGCCGGAACATACCAAGGCGAGGAGAGGGGAAGCCAGACCCATTCGGGGTCGTAGCGGAAGTGCCGCTCGACCGCGACGAAGCCGCGCCGCTCCGCCCACACCAGCAGGACCAGCGTGCCCAGCAGCACGACGAGTTCGAAGAGCGCCCCCGCGCGGCGGCGGTAGCCGAACCAGTCCGGCAGCGTGCGCCAACCGACCCAGGCCACGAGGTAGACCACGGCGCAGGAGCTCACGACCAGGTTGGCGCGCGGGCCGTGCACCGCGATCGCCGTGACGCCCAGGAGCGCCAGCGGCGCGGCCCACAGGAAGCCCTCCGCATCCGTCCGGCGGCGCAGGAGCGCCAGGCCGGTCGCGGCGAGCAGGAGGCCGTTGGCGTACGAACTGGTCCCGAGCGCGACGTCGAGCAGCGCAGGCTCCCGGCCGACCACGCGCAGCAGGCCCAGCGCCGCGAGCGCGATGCCCAGGCCGAGCAGCACGGCGCGCCCGCGCAGCCGGCCGATGCCCGATTCCGCCGCGCCACGCCGGCCGCGCCACGCGCCGATCAGCTGCACCAGGGCGGCGATGGCCGACTTCGCGGCGATCACGGCGCAGGCCGCGAACCCGGCCAGCGCCAGACCGCGCGTCCAGGGTGAGAGCTCCCGGGCGATGATCGCCGGCCAGAGCGCATCCGGGCGCACGCCCACGAGCAGCGCGGCGTCGGGGACCAGCGCGTTGCGCTCGCGCCAGGCCAGCACGCCCCCGCCGATCAGGCACAGCACGATCGCCGGCACGACGCCGACGAGCGAGATCCACAGCGCCCGTCGTGCGCGCTCGAGGCTGCCGGTCGCGACCAGACGCGTCAGCTGCACGGGGTCGGTGCCGTAGTGCGCCACGCTGCCCAGGCTGGCGACGAAGATCGCGATCCAGAGCGTGTACGGACGCGCCGGGCTGGTGTCGAAGCCCAGGACCTCGTGCCGCCGCGCGCCGAGGAAGACCTCGACGAACACGCTCCAGCCGCCGTTCAGCGTGCCGACCACGCCGATCAGACCTGCCAGGCCGGCGACGAGCAGCGCGAGGAACAGCGGCCCGTCGCTCGCGACCGCGCCGCGCAGCCCGCGCACGGCATACAGCAGCACGGCGAGCGCCGTCAGCGCGACCACCAGCAGCGCGAAGCCCGTCCAGCTGCCGCCCGCGGAGAGGCTCGGTCCCAGCGCGACGTGCAGCACGAAGGCGAACAGGAACACGCGCGCCGCCGCGGAACAGACCGCGCCCAGCGCGAAGGCCGACTCCGCCAGACCGGCGGCGCGTGCGCCGAGGCGCTCGGCGATCCAGGCCGTGGCCCCCCGCTCGCGCGACGCGAAGCAGGCCGGGAGGATCCAGCGCGCGACGATCCAGCGGCCGAGCGTCCCGCCGATCAGCAGGCCCTGCAGGCACACGAACCCGCCGTCGGGTTGCGAGGCCGCGAACGGCAGCACGACGAAGCCCAGAGCCAGCGCCAGATCGCTCGCGCCCAGCGAGAGGCCCGTGGACCAGGCCGAGAGCTCGGCTCGGCGGCCGTCGAACTCCGCGGCATCCCGCGCGCGGCGCACGAGCCAGGCGCAGACCAGCGCCAGGGCGAGCGGCAGGCCCACGAGCGCGAACTCCAGCGCGAGCGCGCCCTTGCCCACCGAGACGAGCGTCCACTCAGCCACGCGGATCCTCCTCCGACGGCTCGGCGCCGGCGGCCGAGGCGCCCGGACCCGGCGCGCTCGGGTTCGCGGCACCCACACCGGGCGCGGTCGCGCTCGAAGCGCTCGATCCAGGCACGTTCGGGGCCGGGCCGCCCGCTCCGGGCGCGCTCGGGGTCGGAGCGCTCGCTCCGGGCGCGCTCGCGCCGGCGGACGAGGTCGCCTCGGCCGCAGCCGGGCTGCGCCGCAGCGCGCGCCCCAGGCTCGCCGCGCCCGCGCCCAACGCCGGCGCCGCGCGAAGCAGCGACGCCACGATCAGCCCGGGTCGGATCGCGCGACCCTCGAGGTAGTGCTGCGCCAGCCAGTCGTCTCGCGTCGCGAGCAGGAGCCGCGCGAGCTCCTCCTCCAGCGGCTCGCGCAAGACGACGGCCAGGGCCGGATCGGCGAAGAGCCGGCCGAGCTGCTGCCCGATCACGACGCGCTGCAGCACCGTCGCCGGCTTGAGCTTGAAGCTCGTGCGCGGCGCGCGCTCGGTGCCGCGCGTGCGCGGCAGCTTCTCCGCGGACTGCAGCGCGCGCAGGCGCGAGAAGACCAGCGCCGCGAGCGTCGAGGCTGCCTCGCGCAGCACCGCCTCGGCATCCGGATCGCCGAGCGCCACGCGCTGCTCGGGGTACTCCTCGCTGCCGACGCGCTCGGGCCCGCCGACGCGCTCGGCGTAGCGTTCGTTCAGCCCGCGCGCGCTCGCGATGTCCTCGAAGCTGCGCCCGCGCTCGTCCTCCAGCTGCCAGGCCTTGCGCAACCACGGACGCAGCGCATCGAGGCCGACGACCTGGCCTTCGAGCTTGAACGACTCGGCCAGCCCCGTCCCGCCGCCGATGTAGTACGCGTTGGGCACGTCGGCGAAGAGACCTCCCAGACCGAGGTTCTCGCCGTGCGCGCAGGCATCGCCGTCGGAGAGCAGGGCCGGGATCGGCGCCGCCAGCTCCAGCCCGGCCACGATCAGCGCAGCCTCGAGCTCCGCCAGGAACCTCGGCATGCGCGGCCCATTGCGCATCACCAGCACGCCGCGCCCATCGACCGACTTGCCGCCCGGCAGACAGACCCCGATGCGCAAGCGACGGCGGCCGGACTGTTCGGCGACCGACGTGATCGCGCGCACGAAGGCGGCGAGGATCAACCGCCCCTCCTCCGCCTCCTCGGGCGCGAGCTGGCACTCGCCGCGCTGCTCCTCGAGGATCTGCTGCGCCATCGGCGCGGGCTGGAAGCGGCGCACGCGGTCGTACAGCACCGAGGCGCTCGCGGGTCCGAGGTCCAGGCGCACACCCTCCTCGCGCTCGAGGACCAGGATCTCGTGCACCTTGACCTCGGTCGCGCCCCCGTCGACTCCGACGAGCAGCTCTTCCGTCGGCAGGCTGGCCTTCTTGCGGCGCGGGATGCGAGGCATGGGGGGGCCCACGCTAGTTCACTGGCCCGCCTGGCGAACTGTCAACGCCCACGACTCTGGTCCCCTTGATTGTGCGCGGAATCCGAAGCCCTTGCCGGGCCTGGGCTTGAGCCCCGGCCACCCAGCCCCCCGGTTCCTCGCCGCAAGTCGTTCTGTCCCCCACGCTTCCCGGAGCTCGCGCACACTCAAGGGGGCCAGAGTCCTGCCAACCCGCGTGGACGCGGGGCCGTAGGCGCGCCGCGGATCCCCCATGCACCGTCGATCGCTCGTCTTCCTGCTCGTCGCCCTGGTGCTGCTCGGCGGCCTGACGTTCTGGCTGCTGCGCGCCGGGGACGGGCCGGCGGTGATCGCCCATCCGGAGGAGGAGACCGGCGCGAACGACATGCCCGGCGAACCCGCCGCGCCGATCGAGGCGACTGCGCCGTCGACGTCGCAGGAGGCGCCGCGGCGTGCGCCGGGTGCGGGAGTGGGCACGCCGCATGCGCCGGAGCGCAGGGCTTTGGCGCCGGACGAGTGTCGGGTCGCGGGCTGGCTGCATCCCGACGAGGACCGGGCCTGGAGGGACGCCTTCGTCGCGCTCGTGCGGCGTGGCGACGACCCGACGCCGACGGCGCTGGTCGAGGGACGGGTCGAGCCCGACGGCGGGTTCGTGCTCAGCCTGCACGATGCACCGGCGCGCACGTCGCTCCTGGTCGAGGCGCGCGGCTACAGGCCGCGTCTGGTCGACGTCGAGTTGCACCTCGGCCGCGAGGTTCTGCTCGAGGACCTCGAGCTCGATCGCGGAGCCGCGATCGCGGGACGTGTGACCTCCAATGCACGGCCGCTGGCGCGCTTCGAGGTGGTCGCGGTCGATGCACGCGATCTGCCGCGCCTGGTGCTCGGGGGCGGCGAGCTCCTCTGGACGGGTAGCGTGTTCGACTGGCGCTTCACGACCGGCGAGAGCGACGAGGGCGGGCACTACGCGATCCGCGGCCTGCGCGAGGGCGAGTACGGCGTGCGCGTCTCGACCTGCCGCGGCCCGCTGTCGAGCCTGTGCACCGGCGATCGCGTGCCGCGCAGCGTCGAGGCGCCGAGCGCGGAGGTCGACTTCGGCTTCGAATCCAGCCAGCTCGCGCTCTCGTTCACGCACGCGGGCCAGCCGCTGGCGGGCGTCGATGTCGAGCTCGCGAGCGGCGGCTGGCGCTCGGGCAAGCGCTGCGACGCGGCGGGCGCGTGCACCTTCGAGCTGGTGCCGCGGATGGACTGCGACCTCGTCGCCACGAAGAAGGGCTACCGGCCGCTGCGGTTGCCGGTGTCCTCGCCCGCAAGCGGCGGACACGCCAAGCAGAGCTTCGAGCTCGAGGTCGAGCCGCCGGCTCCCGCCGTGCGCTTCTGCGTCGGCGCGGCGGCCGGCGAGGAGACCGATGCACTGCGCGTGCTGCTCTTCGCCGCAGGCGATCCGACCTCGGGTGCGCCGGCACAGGTCCGGCTGCTCGCCACCGCGGCCGGGGGCGCCAAGGGTTCCTCGCGCGAGTTCCTGTTCGAGCAGGCACCGCCGGGACGCTGGACCGCGGTGCTGATCCCCGGCTTCGGCTTCACGGGTTCGTTCGCGCCCGAGAACTACGTCGGGACGCACTGCCTCGTGCAGACGGACCTGACGATCCCCGCGCAGGGCGAGGTGCGCTGCGAGCTCGTCGCACAGCGGCGCCCGGCCTTGCGCCTGGACCTGCACGATGCCGCCGGCATCTACCCTTCGGGGCGCTGCACGCTGCGCTCGCCGGAGAACGGGGCGGAGCTGCCGGCGGTCCTGGTCGATCCCCGCCACGGGGCCGCGCTGGGGACGCGCGCGCTCGCCGTCGACGGACCGACGCTGCTCTACACGACGCTCTGCGCGGGCCGCGCGCTCCTCACGGTCGACCGCGACGGGGAGACGATCCTGCAGCAGAACGTCGAGTTCCTGCCCGGCGAGATCACGCCGATCACGCGGGGCCGCTGACGCCGCGGGTCGATTTCCAGTCCGGATTGCAGGTCGGCCACCTCGCTGGCCGATCGAGGCCCGATGAGCCCGACCTCCAGCTCCCAGGCGCTGCGCGCGGACTGTCCGCGCTGCGGCGCGAGCATCCTGGACGCGCAGGCGACCCGCTGCAGCTGCTGCGGGAGCGAGCTCGCGCCCTCCGCATCTTCCCTCGCGCCCTCTGCATCTTCCCTCGCGCCGTCCACGACCTCCCTCGCGGCACCGCGCCCGCCCTCGTTGCGCCTCGCGCCGGGCTTGGGGCCGGCCACGCCGACGCGGAGGAGCGTCGCGGGTGCGTCGACGAGCGCTGCAGCGCCGGTCGCGAGCCTCGACTCGCGCTTGGCGCTCGTGCGCCAGCAGCGCGAGTTCGAGCGCTGGTCAGAGGAACGGCCGCTCGGGCTCGCGCACGTGCTCGGCCTGGGCGCGATGGGTCTCTTCGGCCTGTTCCTGGGTGTGATGCCGCTGGTCGGGCTGGTCCAGACGCGCCAGCCGCGCGACACCGGCCTGGTGATGCTGCTCTTCGCCCTGATCGGCTTGGGACTGGCGACCTTCGCGATCGTTCAGCTGGTCCTGTTCTACCGCGCGCCGATCCTGCATCGCCCTGGGCAGGTCTTCGACGAACGCACGCACGTCCGACGAACGAAGTCGGGCTACCGCACGAGCCACTACGCGACCTTCGAGTTCGAGGACGGCGAGCGCGAGGAGTTCCGCATCGGGAGTTCGCTCGCCGCGACGATCGCGCGCGGGGACGTCGGCCTGGTCCTCTCGCGCCACCGCGTGTTGCTCGCCTTCCACGCCGTGCGCAACGCGTGAGGGGATCGCCCGCCGCCCCAAGCTGCCGGACCGGATCGCGCGCGGCGGAAGCGTGCGCCTGCGCACGTGCGGAAGCGCACTCGGCGTGCTCGATTACATTGTGTTCTATCGCGCGAAAAGCGCTTCCGAGCGGGAACAGCCATCGGAACGTCCGCGTCTGAGCAGGTGGGAGCGGTCCTGTCCCCGGGGGTCATGCGGTCTCCCCGGAACATGGTGTTGCGGTCTCTTCTCTTCACTGCACCTACGAGGTCCAGGTGAGGCAGGCCGCTCCCTTCCTCTCCTCCCGCTCGGCATGACTCTGCGCGGGTCGTGCAGCTGACGGGGAGGGCGGGGTGGAACTCGCAGGCGTCGCCTCCTGATGGCGCGCCGCAGCATCCCACCCTCGCCCTCCTCGCGGCCCACTAGCGCGGAGCGGGCTTCCCGTACGGCGCGATCGGGCGCAGGCGCAGCTCGACGAAGCTCCCGTCCGCGCCGTCGACGACGACCGTGCCCGTCTCGTCGACCGCCAGCGGCGCGAGCACGAACGCGCCCGCCGTCGCGCGGTAGCTCGCGAGGGACTCTCCCGTTCGCGCGTCGATCCATGCGACGCGGCCGGTGTCGGAGCAGACGATCACGCGCTCGTCGTGCTCGACCGGCGGCGCGGGCGTCCGGCCCAGCGCGACGTGCGCGCGCCAGACCTCCTCGCCCTCGGGCGTGATCTTCGTCAGCTGGTCGTCGCCGCCGCGCAGGTAGAGGAAGCGCCCGTCTGCGCTGGCGCCGATCGCCGCGACACCGGCGAAGCGCAGGCGGTGCAGCTCGCCGGCGAGCGAGTACCAGCCGAGCTCGCCGCCGCGGTCGCAGACGTAGATGCGATCCCCGATCGCGACAGGCGGACAATCCGCGGGAGCGCAGTCGCGCCGCAGCTCCGGCTCGACACGGCTCGCGCGCGGACCGAGCGCCTTCCACGCCAGGGACCCGTCGCTCGCGTGCAGCGCGTGCACGAAGCCGTCCCACGCGCCGCACACGACGAGGTCGGCGAGCGCCAGCGGTCGCGCCTCGAGGCCCATGCGGCTGGGCTGCACCTGCCAGAGACGCTCACCGCTCTCGAGCTCCTCGGCGCGCACGAACCCGTTGGCGAGGCCGAGGTAGGCGCGCCGATCGGTGACGAACGGGATGCTCGCATCGACCGCGAGCGCGAGATCGGCGTTGCGGTCGAGCGGCGTCTGGGAACCGCAGACGAACGCGAGCGGGTTCGAGCGCTTGCGGAGTGCGACGCGGACGTGCGCCGGCAACGCCGACGGCCACGCGCCTCGCCACGAACCATCGCGCGTTCCTTCCTCCCCGAGCTCGACCAGCGGGCTCGGCACGCGGAAGACGCGCACATGCGATCGCGTTCCGTACGGAGTCGGCGCCTCCAGGCGCAGGAGGTGCGCGCCCGGCTCGAGTGCGTGCGTCGAGAACTCGGCGTACCACGTGCCGCAGGTCTCGCCGCCCGCGATGCGCGTGTCGACGATCGTCGAACCCTGACGCCAATGAACCGCGAGAGGCTCGTCGTCGAGCAGCACGCGCGCGTCGGGGCCCGGAAGCGGCGCGCCGGTCTCGGGCCCTTCGAGCACACGGAAGAAGACCTGCTCCTCGTCGTTCGTGTCGTGGACCAGCCAGGAGAAGCGCTCCTCCTCGCAGAAGTCGAAGCGCGGCCCCCGCGGGTGCCGCGCGCGCAGTGGCCGCTCGACGAGCAGCCGCGCCGGCTGCGCATCATGCAGCGTGCGGAACGCGACGCGCAGGACGCCGCTCGTCACGCTGACGATCAGGTAGCCGCGCTGCTCGGGCTCGCGTGCGCTGAGCGAGCCGTCCGCGACGCTCTCGATCGAGTGGAACGACCTGCACGCGGGCGCCGCGCGGTGGCCGTGCAGCACGAGCTCGGGCTGGAGCCGCTCGAGCACGCTGCCCAGCACGATCGCCTGCCAGGGTTGCGCGAACTCCGGGCTGTCGGGCGCGTGGTGCTGGATCACGAAGATCGGATCCGTCGTGCGCTGCTGATCGAGCCAGTCGAGCTGTGAGCGTCCGATCGCGGGCCGCGGATCGTGACGGCTGGCCGAGTCGAGCATCACGAAGCGGCAGCCGAACGCGTCGAAGAGGTAGCCTTCGCGCCGTCCCGAGCGGTTCCTGGTGACGAATGCAGGCCAGCGGAGCTGCGCCTGCGCGGGCAGCGGCTCGTCGACCGCGTCTTCCCCGGCGCGCAGGACGTGCACGCGAACACGGTCCGAGTCCCCCGCGAGATCGATCGGATTGCGATCCTGGTCGAGCTCGCCGAGCAGCGGGAACCACGGCACCGGAAGCGCGCCGAGCAGGCGCTCGACATCGCTCCACGTCTCGCCCGGCGCGCCGCACGCGGTGATGTCGCCCGCGACGACGACGAACGCGGGCGCAGGCAGCTCGACCTCGCCGACGCGCTGCGGGAGCTTCAGCTCCTCGGCCATCCAGCGCAGGCTCTCCTCGCAGCGCGCCGGCGGGGACGCTTCGCCGCGGAGGTGCGGCTCGATGCGGAGGTCGGAGACCTGCACGAACGTGAAATCGGGGACGGGGCTCCGATCCTGCGCGGAGGCGGGGAGCGCGAGCAGCGCGCTGGCGATCCACATGCCCCGGCGAGCCATGCGCGTTATCGTATCGCCCATGCAGCTCGCTCGCTTCCCCGCCGCATTCCTGCTCGCCGCATCCGCACCGTTCGCCGCGCCCGCCGCGCTCGCCCACTCCGCGCCGCTCGCTGCGCAGAACCCGCTGCACGAGCTGCGCGGCGTGTACCTCGACGCCTCCGACGGCGTGTTCGCCTCGCGCGCCGAGATCGCGAAGACGATGGAGGCGCTCGCCGACGCGCGCGTCAACGTCGTCGTGCCGTGCGTGTGGGACGGCGCGTTCACGCTCTGGCACAGTCCGACCGCCAAGGCCGCCTTCGACGTCGACTGCGATCCGGCCTACTCCGAGCGTGACGTGCTGGGCGAGATCACGATGGAGGCGCACCGCTTCGGGCTCGAGGTCGTTCCCTGCCTCGACGCGGGCTTCACGGCCAAGGGCGCGCTGCTCGACAAGCACCCCGCCTGGGCCGCGCTGGGCAAGGACCAGAAGCCGGTGGTCAAGAACGGCGAGCGCTGGCTCAACGCGCTCGATCCGGACGTGCAGCAGTTCTTCCTCTCGCTCGTGCTCGAGCTCGCGCGCGGCTACGACCTCGACGGGATCGCCGGCTCGGAGCGTTTCCCCGCGCTGCCCGTCGAGGCCGGCTACGACGCGAAGACGCTCGCCGCGTACAAGGAGGCCTCGAAGCTCGACGCGCCGCGCGACGAGCACGAGGCGAAGTGGAGCGCGTGGCGCGCCGAACAGCTCAGCGCCTACCTCGGCCGCCTGGGCGGCGCGCTGCATCCCTCGATCGCGCTGGTGATGGCGCCGCGCGCGCCGGGCATCGGGCTCAAGGAGAGCCTGCAGGACGTCAAGAGCTGGAGCGAGTGCAACCTGTGCCACGCGATCGTGCTGCGCACCGCGGCCAAGAAGCCCGAGGACGAGCGCAAGCTCGTCGGCGAGATGCTCGGCCTGGACTGGCTCGCGAAGGGCAAGGAGAAGCTCGGCGCGGGCGTGCTCGCGCTCGAGGGCAGCTGGAAGGCCGACAACGCCTACGTCGTCGCCGCGGCGCAGACGCACCGCAGCGAGAAGCTCGCCGGCGAGATCTTCTACGGCGCGCGCGCGCTGCTCGCCGACGACGCGGCGCCGCTCAAGGCGCTCTTCGACGGTCCGTACAACGAGGTCGCGCTCCCGCCCTGGCGCGCCGAGGACGGCTGGCGTCCCAAGCCGCTCGAGGTGCGGCCGCAGGCCGGCTCGGGCAAGTGGACCTTCGCCGAGGGCAACGGACCGATGGTGATGCAGCTCGACGGCGGCTTGAAGGGCGAGGCGAGCTGGACTGCGAAGGCGCGCTTCGCCGGCGCCTACGACGTCTACGCCTGGATCCCGCCCGACGCGAAGCTCGGCGACACCGCGCGCTACCAGCTCGCGACGGCGCGCGGGCTGGAGACCAGCCTGCTCAAGCTCGACGCCAAGAAGGGGCGCGGCTGGCGCTGGCTGGGCACCGTGCGCCTCCCGGAATCCGACGAGTTCGAGGTCGGGCGCTATGATGCGGTCGAGAAGGACCCGAGCAAGGTCAGCGCGATCGGGCCGCTGCTGCTGATCCTCAACCGGCACGCGACGCGCGGCTAGCCGGGTTGAATGGAGACCCCATCCGCGCATAGGACTGTCGCCATGCGCACCCGCAACTCGCTCCCTTCGTCTTCCCGCCGCGGCGGTCTCGGCACCGGTCTCCTCGTCGGCCTGGGCGTCCTGCTGCTGCTCGCGCTGGGTATCGGCGGCTGCGGCGTCGGCCGCTACAACGGGCTCGCCAAGGCCAAGGCCGACGTCGAGGCCAAGTGGTCGAACATCGACAACCAGTACAAGCGCCGCTTCGACCTGATCCCCAACCTCGTCGCAACCGTCAAGGGCGTCGCGAACTTCGAGCAGTCGACGCTCGAGGGCGTGACCAAGGCGCGCGCCGAGATCGGCAAGGCGCAGCTTCCCGCGAACCTGCCCAAGGACGAGCAGCAGCTGAACGCCTATGTGCAGGCGCAGCAGGGCCTCTCGGGCGCGCTCGGTCGCCTCTTCAGCGTCGCGGAGGCCTATCCCGCGCTCAAGGCGACCGAGAACTTCCGCGACCTGCAGTCGCAGATCGAGGGCACCGAGAACCGCATCGGCGTCGCGCGCACCGACTACATCGACGCGGTCAAGACCTACGAGTCGCTGCGCACCACGTTCCCCGGCAACCTGCTCGCGGGCATGTTCGGCTTCGAGAAGATCCCGCAGCTCACGATCGCACCCGAAGAGCGTGCCACGCCCAAGGTCGACTTCGGGACCGGACAGAAGTGAGCGCGCTCCGTGCGTGATCTCGCCCGCGCCCTCGTCGCGCTGCTCGCCGTCCTCGCGCTCGCGCACGGCGCGCGCGCGCAGGAGCTCGAGATCCCGCGCAACGAAGGCTGGGTCACCGACGCGGCGCACGTGCTGAGCGGCGCGGACGAGGCGGCTCTGGAGGCGCGCCTCGCGGATTTCGAGAAGCGCACGACCCACGAAGTCGCGCTGCTGACCGTCAGCAGCCTGAACGGCCAGCCGATCGAGCGCTTCGCGCTGGAGGTCGGCCGTGCCTGGAAGATGGGCAAGGTCGGCAAGAACGACGCCACGCTGCTGCTCGTCGCGGTGAAGGACCGCGAGCTGCGCATCGAGGTCGGTCGCGGCCTGGAAGGCGAGCTCACCGACGCGCTCTGCGGACGCGTGATCCGCGACGTGATCGTGCCGCGCTTCAAGGCCGGTGACATGCCCGGCGGGATCCGCGCCGGGCTCGAGGCGATCCTGCAGATCGCGGGCGGCGCGGGAGCGGGGGCGTTGCCGGTGCAGCAGGTGGAATCCAGCGAGCCGGGAGTGTCCGTGCTTCTGCTCGTCGTGCTCCCTCTGGTGTTCCTGGTGCTGATCGGCATCCTCTCGCGCAGGCTGCGCGGCCCGTTCGGACGCGGCCCGTTCAGCGGACCCGGAGGCTTCGGCGGGCCCGGAGGGTTCGGAGGCTTCGGCGGGTTCGGAACGGGCGGCGGCGGAGGTGGTTTCTCCGGCGGTGGCTTCGGAGGTTTCGGCGGCGGCGGCGGATTCAGCGGTGGAGGCGCGAGCGGACGATGGTGAACCCGATCCCGATCCTCGCGCTCGCCGCGGCGCAGAGCGGCGCCCACGCCAGCTGGGCCCCGGCCGCGCCGGAACTCTGGCGCGTGCTCGTCGCGCTCGCCGCGCTCGTCTTCGTGCTCGGCTGGATCTGGCGCGCGCTGCGCGAGAACCGGCGCTACCGCGCGCTGACCGTGCTCGGCGAACCGGAGCGCGCGCGCGTGCGCGCCGCGATCGAGTCCGCCGAGCGCGCAACCAGCGGCGAGATCATGGTGGTCGTGCTCGAGCGCTCGGACGCGCACTCGAGCGCGCGCGGCCTGGCAGCGCTCTCCTTCGCGCTGCTCTGCGCGCTGGTCGTCGCGGCCTGGTTCGTGCTGCTGCCCCCGCTGGTGCTCGTCGGCGTGCTCCTGCTGGCGTTCGCGCTCGGCTACGCGCTGGCGAGCGTCCTCCCCGAGCTCGCGCGCACGTTCCTCTCCGATTCGCGCGCGACGCAGTGCGCCGCGGAGCAGGCGCTGGTCGAGTTCCAGTCCCAGGGGTTGAGCGAGACGCGCGATCGAACGGGCGTGCTGGTCTTCGTCAGCCTGCTCGAGCGGCGCGTGATCGTTCTCGGCGACAAGGGCATCCACGCGGAGGTCGGCGATGCGCACTGGGCGCGCACGCGCGATCTCGTGCTCGACGGCGTCGCGCACGGGCGCCTGTGCGACGGGCTCGTGGGTGCGGTCGAGGAGTGCGGCGAGGTGCTCGCGCGGCACTTCCCCGCCCAGCCCGGAGACGAGAACGAGCTCGAGGACCGCCTCGTCGTGCGGCGCGAGTAGCGCGAGTCGCGCGCCTACTTCGGCGCCGGCGCGGTGTTGGGCTTCATCAGCGGGCCGAGCGACTGTTGCATGATCGCGCCGATGGCCTCGTCGCAGGCCTTCTCGGCTTCCTTGCCGCCCTGGTTGCAGCAGGCCAGCGCCGCGAAGTCCTTTTCCGGCACGATCATCACCATGCAGTACCACAGGTTGTTGGAACCGCTGTGCACGAGCACGCTGCCCCACGGCCTCTTGGTCAGGTTCCAGCCCATCGCGTAGCCCGTGTCGGGACCGAGCGGCGAGGCCTGCAGCAGCTCGAGGCTCTCCTTCGAGAGCAGGCGCGGCTTCGCGTTCGGCGCGAGCCCGCGCACGATGCGCGCGCCTTCCAGGTGCAGGGCGACGAACTTGGCCCAATCGGAGATCGAGGCGTGCACGCGGCCCGCCGGCGAGATCGCGGCCGGGTTGTCGGCGTTGCCCGTGAGACCGACCGGGTTGCCCTTCTCGTCGTGGCCGCGCGGCTGGTCGAGCGCGCTGGCCGAGCCCGGAGGACCGAAACCGGCGCTGCGCATGCCCAGCGGCGCGAAGAGCTTCTCCTGCATCAGCTCCTCCCACGGCTTCTGCCCCGCGCGCTCGAGCAGCGCGCCCGCGACCGCGAAGTTCGCGTTCGAGTAGAGGAAGGTCGAGCCGGGCGCGGAGAGCGGAGGATGCACGAGCACGCCCTCGAGCAGCATGCGCCGCTGTTCGACGGGGGTGCCCTTGGAGTCCCACAGGTGCTGCCACAGATCGTCCGCGTCGAGCTCGGCCGGCAATCCGCCGCGGTTCAGGAGCAGCGCCGAGAGCGTCTCGTCCTTCCAGCCCGGCGCGGACATCGCCACGAGCTCGGGGTAGAGCTCGAAGATGCCCGTGTTCCACTTGAGCTTGCCTTCCTCGACCAGGATCGCGGCCAGCGTCGCGGTCATCGCCTTGGTGCACGAGCCCAGGTGCCACTGGTCGTCGATGCACGCCTTCTCGGGCGAGCCGCGCTTGCGCACGCCGACGACGCCGCGCGAGATCAGCTCGCCGCCGCGCAGCGCCGCGACGCACAGCGCGGGCACGTCGTGCTTCTCGCGGATCGAGAGGATCAGGTTCGAGACGTCGCGCGGACCCGCGGACTGGGCGGGCGGAGCGTTCGGCGCGGGCGTCGGTGCCTGCGGCGCGCTCGCGTTCGGCGCGGGCGTCGGCGGGTTCTGCGCGGGGAGCAGCGCGACGAGGGCGAGGGCGTGGAGGATCATGAGCGGATCATGATCGCCGCGGCGAGCCCCGCGCACCAGCCTCCTAGCGCCCGAGCTCCCCCGCCGCCTCCGCGTCGAGCAGGAGCTTCGCGTCCGCGTGTCCGCGCAGGAGGCTCGCCGGCACCTGCGGCCCCGCCTCGCCCTCGACGGCGCGCTTGACGATCGCGGCCTTGCCCGACCCGAAGGCCAGGAGCCGCACCCGCCGCGCGGCGAGGATCTCGCTCACGCCCAGCGTCAGCGCGCGGCGCGGCACGTGCTCGAGCCCGCCGAACTTCGCCGCCGCATCCGCGCGCGTGCTCTCGGCGAGCTCGACCACGCGTGCGCGCGAGTCGCGCGTCGAGCCGGGCTCGTTGAAGCCGATGTGCCCGTTGCGGCCGATGCCGAGCACCTGCAGGTCGATCCCGCCGGCGGCGGCGATCGCGGCCGCGTAGCGCGGCGCTTCGGCCTCGGGCGCGGCGCCGATGCGCGGCAGGTGCACGTTCTCCATGCGCAGGTCGGTGCGCGCGACCAGTTGTGTCTGCATCCAGGCGCGGAACGAGCGCGGGTCGCCGGGCGCGAGCTCGAGGTACTCGTCGAGGTTGAACGTCCGCACGCGCGCGAAGCTCAGCCCCTCCTCGCGGTGCAGGCGCGCGAGCTCGTCGTAGAGCGGCACGGGCGTGCTGCCGGTCGCCAGGCCGAGCACGCAGTCGGGGCGCGAGCGAACGAGCGCGGCGATCTCGCGCGCCAGCGCGCGCGCGGCCGCGAGGCGATCGGGGAAGACCTCCAGCGGCAGCGGGCTCGTGCGGGCCTGCATCGCGCTCGTCAGGGCACGATCTCCTGGATCGTGGCGAAGAGCTCCGCGGGCTGGATCGGCTTCGAGAGGTAGCCGTCCATGCCGGCCGCGAGGCACTTCTCGCGGTAGCCCTGGATGGCGTGCGCGGTCAGCGCGACGATCGGCACGCGCTCGCCGCTGATCTCCTCGCGCGTGCGGATCGCCTGCGTGGCGCTGAAGCCGTCGAGGCCGGGCATCTGCACGTCCATCAGGATCAGGTCGAAGCGCTCGGCCTCGGAGAGACGCACCGCCTCGAGCCCGTCGTTCGCGGCGACGACCTGGTGGCCGGCCTTGCCCAGCATGCGCGAGGCGACGGCGCGGTTGACCGGGTTGTCCTCGGCCAGGAGCACGCGCAGAGCGCGCCGCTCCTGGCGCAGGCTGTGGCCGGTGACGAGCGCGCGCGGCTCGCGCCGCACGCCGTAGGCGGTCGAGCGCAGCGTCTCGAGGAGCAGCGAGGCCTCCATCGGCTTGACGAGGTAGGCACAGACGCCCAGATCGCGGCAGCGCTGCGCGTCGCCGCGCATGCCGGCCGAGGTCATCAGGATCAGCGTCGCCGGCGCGATCCCCGCGCTGCGCGCGCGCTCGACGAACTCGAAGCCGCTCAGTCCCGGCATGTGGATGTCGACCAGCGCATAGTCGAAGGCCTCGTCGCCGCGCGCGCTGGCGAGTCGCTCGAGGCCAGCGACGCCGTCGCCCAGGGTCTCGACGACCAGGCCCCAGCGCGAGAGCATCTGCGCCAGCAGCGTGCGCGTCGTGCCGTTGTCGTCGACCACCAGGAGGCGCCGACCGCGCAGCTCGGAGGGCGGCACGGCGAGGTGCGGCTCGTCCAGCGCGGAGAGCTCGAAGCGCGCGCTGAAGTGGAACGTGCTGCCCTGGCCCGGGACGCTCTCGAGCCAGGTGCGGCCGCCCATCAGGCGCGCCAGCTGGGCCGTGATCGTCAGGCCCAGGCCCGTGCCGCCGAAGCGGCGCGAGGTCGAGCTGTCGGCCTGCGTGAAGGCCTCGAAGACGTGCAGCTGGCGCTCGGGCTCGATGCCGATGCCCGTGTCGCGCACCGAGAGGCACAGCTCGATCTCGTGCTCGGCCGTGCGCATCGCGCGCGCGCACACCTCGATCTCGCCCCGCGGCGTGAACTTGATCGCATTGCCGACGAGGTTGGTCAGCGCCTGACGCAGGCGACCGGGATCGCCCACGAGCCCGTCGGGCACGTCGGCGGCGACGTCCTGCACGAGCTCGAGCTCCTTGTCGTGCGCCAGCGGCGCGAGCGTGCGCAGCGTCTCGTCGATCGTGCGCCGCAGCGGGAACGCGACCTTCTCGAGCTCGAGCCTGCCGGCCTCGATCTTCGAGAAGTCGAGGATGTCGTTGATCAGCGTCAGCAGCACCTTGCCCGAGGAGCGGATCGTCTCGGCGTAGTCCTGCTGCTCGGCCGTGAGCGGCGTGTCGGCCAGCAGGTCGGTCATGCCGATCACGCCGTTGAGCGGCGTGCGGATCTCGTGGCTCATGTTGGCCAGGAACTCCGACTTGGCCCGCGAGGCCTCCAGCGCCGCCTCGCGCGCGCGCACGAGCTCCTCCTCGGTGCGCTTGCGCTGCGTGATGTCCTCGATCACTCCCTCGACGAAGCGTCCGCCGCCCGCATCGGAGGAGACCATCTCGGTCAGCTTGACCCAGGCCCGCGTGCCGTCGCGGCGCAGGATGCACAGCTCGCGGTCGCGGAAGCGGCCCTCGCGCGCCAGCGTCTCGCGCAGCGCGTGGCCTTGTGCGGCCTCGATCGCCAGGCCGTGCAGGTCGAGCGCGAGCGCCTCCTCCTCGCGCTCGAAGCCGAGCAGGCGCACGCAGGCCTGGTTGGCCTCGCACAGGCGTCCCTCCAGATCGAGGCGGAACACGCCGACCTCCAGCTGCTCGAGCAGCGTGTGCAGCCGGCTCTGCAGGCTCGCCAGGCGGCGCTGCGACTCGCTGCGGTCGAGCACGGCCTGCACCGCGGCGGGCAGGCGGATCGCGTGCTTGGGCGACTTGAGCACGTAGTCGGCCAGACCGGCCTTCATCGCCTCGACGGCGATCTGCTCGCTGCCGGTGTCGGTGAACATCACGACGGGCACGTAGGGCAGGCGGCGGCGGATGGCGCGCGTGATCTCGATGCCGTCGATCCAGCGCAGCTGGTAGTCGGTGATGACCAGGTCGAAGTCGCCGCCGTGCAGCGCGCGCTCGAAGCTGGCCGGGTCGACCACCTCCTGGAAGCGGCACTGCGGGAGTTCGCGCGCGACCAGGCGTCGGACGAGCAGGCGGTCGTCGGGGTTGTCGTCGACGAGCAGGATGCTGGGAGCCGGTTTCATGAAGCGGGAAGTGCTGTCGATCGTGGCGTGGCCCGAGCGGGGAACGGAGGGGAATTCAACCAAGCGCGGGCGCGCCCCGCGAGTCTCTTTTCTTCGCAGTGGGGATCGCCCGCTCTAGGTCGACGTCCGCGCCGGCTCGTCGACGCTCTCGAGCTCGATCCAGAAGTGGCTGCCCTCACCGGGCGCGGATTCGACGCCGCAGCTCCCGCCCATGCGTTCCATCGCGCGGCGCACGATCGCCAGGCCCAGCCCGGTGCCGGGGTAGACCTCCATCCCGTGCAGGCGTTCGAACACGCCCCAGATGCGGTCCTTGTGCTCGGGCGCGATGCCGATTCCGTTGTCCTCGATCCACAGGCGCGTGCGCGCGCCGCGCTTCTCGGGTCGCAGGCGGATGCGCGGCTTGCGCTCGGGCGGGACGAACTTGGCGGCGTTGCCGATCAGGTTGGCCAGCACCTGCACCAGCGTCGGCGTGTGCCCGCGCGCGAGCCCCAGCGGCGCGGGCACCTCGACCGTCGCCAGGCGCTGGTCCAGCTCGCTGGCGAGCAGGTGCTCGGCCTCGCGTTCGACGAGATCGAGATCGACGCCCTGCAGGTGCAGCTCCGTGCGGCCCAGGCGGCTGTAGGCGAGCAGCTCGCGCATCAGCGTCTCCATGCGCTCCGCCCCGGCGATCATGCGGGCGAGGTACTCGCGCGCCTCGGGCCGCAGCTCCTGCGCGTGGTCCTCGAGCAGCGCCTGGCCGAAGCCCTGGATCGTGCGCAGCGGCGCGCGCAGGTCGTGCGTGACCGTGTGGACGTAGGTCTCCATCTCGTCGTTGACCTCGGTCAGCTGCGCCGTGCGCTCGAGCACGCGCTGCTCGAGCTCGAAGGCGTGCTGGCGCAGCGCCTCGCCCAGGCGCTGTTCGACGATCGCGACGCCGAGCAGGAAGGCGACCTCGCGCGCGAGCTCCAGGTCCGCCCGCGGCGGGGGCCCGGGCACGGCGTAGGCGATGTTGAGCAGCCCGACCAGCGTGCCGCGGCTGGTCAGGGGCAGCATGCGCATCGCGCGCACGCCCTCGCGGAAGAGCGGCACGAGCTCGGGGTTGTGCGGCAGCGCGTCCTCGATCCGGTCGAAGTCGAGCGTCTCCCCGCGCAGCAGGCCGGCCACGCGCTCGGGCCCCAGGCGCTCGGCGCCGAAGGTGCTGCCCGCGGGCTGGCTGGCGCGCGCCGCTCCGCTGACGGCCGCCAGGCGCAGGCTGCGGATCGCGCCGCCCGCGTCCTGCTCGACGAGCACCACGCTGACGCGCAGGCAGGCCGTCGCGGCGCGCAGCGACTCGACCGCGAAGGGCAGCAGCTCGTCGACCGAGACCGCCTGCAGGATCTGGCGCCCGACCTCGTGCAGCACCGAGAGGCGCCCGGTCATCAGCGCCTGCGCCTCCGCCGCGCGCGAGTACTCGATCGCCACGCGCGCGAGATCAGCGGCCTCGTCGAGCAGCACGCTCTCGCGCTCGTGCACGGCGTGCGGCTCGCCGAAGTAGAGCGCGAAGGTGCCCAGCGCCTCTCCGTCCAGCGCCAGCACCGGGTGCGAGTGGATCGAACGGATGCCGAAGGGCTCGAGCAGCCCGAGTAAGCGCTGCAGCACCGGATCGGCGCGCACGTCCTCGACCAGCACGGGCCGCCGCTCGTGGCAGGCGCGGCCGCAGGCGGCCGACTCCGGACCGGGCCCCACGGGCAGGCCGTCGATGGCGCGCAGGTACTCGACAGGGAGGTTCGGCGCGGCGGCATGGCGCAGTCGCGCGCTGCCCTCCTCGCGCAGCAGGATCGAGCCGCGCGCGCCGGGGATCACCTGCTCCAGGCCGAGGACGAGCGCCTCGAGCACGTCGACGAGCGGCTTGCGCTCGAGCATCGCGCGCAGGACGTCGCGGTGCAGGCGCTCGACCGCCTGCGAGTGCATGCGCTCGGTGACGTCCTCGCAGATCGAGAGCACCGAGACCAGCTCGCCGCGCTCGTTGCGCAGCGCGGAGTGGAACCACTCGCAGGCGATCGCGTGGCCGTCGCGCCGCAGGTTGCGCGTGTGGGCGGAGACGCGCGGCTCGCCGGCGAGGAGGCGCTCCGTGACGACCCGTGCGAGCTGCTCCTCGGCGGGGTGCGTCAGCGGCAGATCGCCGAAGCGCTTCTCCTGCGCCTCCGCGGCGCTCCAGCCGAAGACGTGCTCCGCGCCCTGCGACCAGCGCCGCACGCGCAGCGCGGCGTCGCGCTCGATCAGCGCCAGGGGCGAGTTCTCGAAGTGGAAGTCGAGCGTGCGGTGCGCCAGTGCCAGCTCGGCCTCGGTGCCGCGCCGCTCGGTGACGTCGAACTCGAGCACGCACACGCCCAGCACCTCGCTCCCGCTCCTCACCGGCGCGACGAAGGCGCGGAAGTGCTGCCGGGCGCCGCCGTGCCCGCGTTCGAACTCGACCTCGAAGGTCTCGCCGGCCAGCGCGCGGGCGCAGTTCTCCTGCCAGAAGCGCGCGATCGGCTCGTCCAGGCCGACCTCGTCCAGGCGCCGGCCGCGCATCTCGCCCGCACGGCGGATGTCGCGCGAGTTCTGCAGCAGCACGCGCCCGTCGCGGCCCAGGAGCCAGAACTCGCAGGGCAGGCTCTCGATGGCCGAGCCCAGGCGCGCCTCGCTCTCGCGCAGGCTCTCCTGCGTGCGCTCCAGCGAACCCATCGCATGGCCGTGGCTCTGGTTCAGCAGGAACAGGGCCAGAGGCATCAGCACCAGCGCGATCAGCGCCAGGCCGAGCAGCCAGGGAATCGTGGCGCGGTCGAGCTCCGCCAGCACGCGCTCGCGCGGCAGGAACACGCCGAGCAGCGCGCCGCTCCGGGGTGCGCAGGCGAAGGCCGCGAGCTGCTGCGAGCCGTCGCTGGTGGCGTAGAACCCGGCCCATTCGCGCCGGCCCTCGATCAGCTCGCCGAGCGTGCGCGGCGCGCCGCGGCCGAAGGTGCGGATCTCGCGCCGGCTGACGTCCTGGCCCACGCGTTCCTTGTGCCCGGTGTTGAGGCGCATCACGCCCGTGGCGTCGATCAGGACCAGGCTGGCGTTGGGGAATTGCGCGGATTGCGCGCGGAAGGAACGCTCGAGGTCCTCCAGCGTCTCTGGCCCGAGCGCGCGTTCGCCGAGGAGATCGAGCATCGCGGCGCGCGTGCGCACCTCGCCCAGCGCCGCGTCGAGGTAGCCCTGCAGCATCGAGTCGCGCCCGCGCTCGAAGGCCAGCGCCCCGATCGTGCAGGTCAGCGCGATCGCGATCGCGCCCAGCACGAGCGCGAGCCGGTTCGAGCGCGCCAGCGTCGCGCGCAGCGACGCACCCGGCGCCGCCGCGGGCCCTCGCGGATCCGTTGCCATCGCCCAGAGACTAGCGCGCCGGGTGCGGGCTGCAATCGGGCGCGGGCGAACTCAGCCGAACCGGCCCGTGACGTAGTCCTCGGTCTCGCGCAGGTGCGGCGCGAGGAAGATGTCGTTGGTCGGGCCGTACTCGACCAGCCGCCCCAGGTACATGAAGGCGGTGAAGTCGCTGGTGCGGGAGGCCTGCTGCATGTTGTGCGTCACGATCAGGATCGAGTAGTCGCCCTTGAGCTCCTCGATCAGGTCCTCGATGCGGCCGGTGGCGATCGGGTCGAGCGCCGAGCAGGGCTCGTCGAGCAGCAGGACCTCCGGCTCGGCCGCGATCGCGCGCGCGATGCACAGGCGCTGCTGTTGCCCGCCCGAGAGCTGCAGCGCGCTGTCGCGCAGGCGGTCCTTGACCTCGTCCCACAGTCCGGCGCCGCGCAGGCTCTTCTCGCAGACCTCGTCCAGCACGCGCCGGTCGCGCTCGCCGTCGATGCGCAGCGCGTAGATCACGTTCTCGAAGATGCTGGTCGGGAAGGGGTTGGGCTTCTGGAAGACCATGCCGATGCGCTTGCGCAGCTCGATCACGTCCACGCCCGTTCCGTAGATCGCGTCGCCGTTGAGCAGCATCTCGCCCTCGACGCGCACGCCGTCGACCAGGTCGTTGAGGCGGTTCACCGAGCGCAGGAGCGTCGACTTGCCGCAGCCCGAGGGCCCGACCAGCGCCGTCACCTTGCCGCGCGGGACGGGCAAACTGACGTCGAAGAGCGCCTGCTTGCGGCCGTACCACAGGCGGAACTCGCGGATGTCGACGACGGCCTCCTCCGCCGCGAGCGCGGAGTGCACCTCGGAGCGGAAGCTCTCGGATCGCGCGATGGCCTCGAAGATGCGGCCGGGCGCGGGTCCGCGTTCGGCCTCCGCGCGGGCCTGGTCCTGCGCGCGCGAGAAATGTCCCGGCGTGCGTTCGCGGGTCATCGAAGTCCCTCCGGTTCGTGCGGCGTCCATGTGTGCGACTCCATCAGATGTGAACGGCAGCGAAGCGGCGGCGCAGGCGCGCGCGCACCCAGATGGCCGTGACGTTGAGCAGGACGATGATGCCGATCAGGAGCAGCGTGGTCGTGTACACCATCGGCTTGGCGGCCTCGCTGTTCTGGCTCTGGAAGCCCAGGTCGTAGATGTGGAAGCCCAGGTGCAGGAAGCTGCGCTCGGGATGCACCCAGGGGAACGTCCCGTCGAGAGGCAGCTCGGGCGCGATCTTGACCGCGCCGACCAGCATCAGCGGCGCGACCTCTCCCGCGCCGCGCGCGACCGCCAGGATCGCGCCAGTCAGGATGCCGGGCATCGCGCGCGGCAGCACGATGCGCCGGATGGTCTGCCACTTCGTCGCGCCGCAGGCGTACGAACCCTCGCGCATCGAGCGCGGCACGGAGGAGAGCGCCTCCTCGGTGGCGACGATCACCACCGGCAGCGTCAGGAGCGCCAGCGTCAGCGAGGCCCACAGGACGCCGCCCTTGCCGTAGGTCGGATTGGGCAGGCGCTCGGCGAAGAAGAGCTGGTCGATCGAACTGCCCAGCGTCAGGCAGAAGAAGCCGAAGCCGAAGACGCCGAAGACGATGCTCGGCACGCCGGCCAGGTTGTTGACCGCGATGCGCACGAGGTCGACCAGCAGCCCGGGTCGCGCGTACTCGCGCAGGTACAGCGCGGCCATCACGCCGAAGGGCACGACCAGCAGCGTCATCACCAGCGTCATCAGCACGGTGCCGAAGATGGCCGGGAACACGCCGCCCTCGCTGTTGGACTCGCGCGGGTCGGCGCCGAGGAACTCCCCCCAGCGCGAGAGGTACACGCCGAGCTTGCCGATGAGGTCGAGCTGGTTCGGCGCGAAGGCCCGCACGACCTCGGAGAGGGGCACGCGCACCTCGTGCCGATCGGGCGTCGCGACCAGCAGCACCTCGCGCGCGTTCTCCGCGTCCAGGGCGCGGATGCGCTGGCCCAGCCGCTCGTGGTCCGCGGCGAGCTCCGCGGCGTGCGCGTCGACACGCTGCGCTTCGGCCGCGTACTCGGGCGAGGCGCGGCCGCGCTCGAGCTCGATGCGGCGCAGCCCGAGGCGCTCGCGCTCCTGGCGCGCGTTGAGCGCGCCGACCTCCACGCGCTCGAGGTGCTCGCGCTCGGCCGTGCACGCGCGCGCTGCTCCGAGATCCTGCTGCAGGCGCTCGAGGATCCGGGACGGCTCGTGTTCGAGCGCCACCCCGTCGCGCAGCAGCGCGCGCACCTCGCCCTGCAGCCTGCCTCCGGAGCGGCGCTCGACCAGCACGGCCCAGGCCGGCACGCTCTCGCGCGCGACCTCGAAGTCGCCGATCCAGCGGTAGTGCTCGCCGCTGTGCTCGAAGTTCTCGACGCGCACGAGGCGCCGGCCGCTCTCGCCGCCTTCGCTCTCGATGCGCGCGCGCACGGCGTCGCGCTCCCCGGCTGGCAGCACGTCGAAGGCCTGCGCGGCGGGGCGGTAGCGTTCCTGCGCGCTGACCTCGCCCAGGTAGCGGCCGCCGGAGAGCGTCTCGATCTCGAGCAGCGGCTGCGGCCAGAAGGTCGCGAAACCGTGCAGCAGCACGAACAGCAGCAGTCCGGCGATCATCGCCAGCGAGAGCGCCAGCGCGCCGCCGGAGAGCCAGACGAAGGGCTCGCCGTTGGACCACAGCGAGGTCTTCCGGCGCGGCCGGCGCACCCGCGGCGGGCGCGGATCGGCCGAGGGCCGCGGCGCGGGCGAGAGGGTCCTCGTCACAGCTGCACGCTCCGCCTGCGGAAGCGCTGGCGCACGATCTCGGCCAGCGTGTTGACCACGAACGTCAGCGCGAACAGGCACAGCGCGGCGAGGAAGAGCGTGCGGTAGTGCGTGCTGCCGCGCACGGCCTCGGGCAGTTCGACCGCCAGGTTCGCGGAGAGCGTGCGGAAGCCGTTGAAGACGTTCCACGAGAGCACCGGCGTGTTGCCCGTGGCCATCAGCACGATCATCGTCTCGCCCACTGCGCGGCCCAGCCCGACCATCAGGGCCGAGAAGAGCCCGCTCATCGCCGCGGGCACGACCACGCGCAGGGCTGTCTGCCAGGGCGTCGCGCCGGCGCCGAGCGAGGCGTGGCGCAGGTGCTGGGGCACGCTCGCGAGCGCGTCCTCGGCCAGCGTGTACACGATCGGGATCACGGCGAAGGCCATCACGAAGCCGACGACCAGCGCGTTGCGCTGCACGTAGCCGTCGAGCACGCCTCCGCGCGGATCCCAGCCGGCGCCGTCGAGGATCCAGCCCGCTCCCAGCGCGAGCCCTATCGACGCGACCGCCACCAGCGCGAAGCGCAGGAGATCGAAGCGCGCCGCCTGCCCGCGCGTCCAGGCGATCGAGCGCTGGCGCAGCCCGCGGCCCAGCCCGCGGCCGACCAGCAGCGCCGCGACCAGCGCCGAGAGCGGCAGCAGCAGCACGAGCCAGCCTCCGATCCCGCTGCCGGCACCGCCGTCGAGCCAGGCGATCATGTCGCCGGCGAAGAAGACGCGTTCGAAGAGCGGGCCCAGGCCGAAAGCGAGCAGCACGCCCAGCGGCAGGCACAGCGCGATCAACGCGAAGCGCGGCAGTCCGGAGCAGCGCACGACGAGAGCTTGCGGCAGGAGCTGCCAGGCGTACGCGCCGGCCAGGAGCGCCAGCGGCACGCAGACGAAGAGCGCCAGGCACGCGGCCAGCCGGCCCTGCACGAACGGCGCGATCACCAGCGCCGCGAGGAACCCGAGCACGACGCTGGGCAGTCCGGCCATCAGCTCGATCAGCGACTTGAGCGGCGTGCGCAGGCGCTTGTCGAGGAACTCGCTGGTGAAGAGCGCGGCGAGCAGCGCGATCGGCGCCCCGAACAGCATCGAGTAGAGCGTGGCCTTGAGCGTGCCGAACACCAGCGGCACCAGCCCGAGCTTCGGCTCGAAATCGTCCGTGCCGCCGGTCGACTGCCAGACGTGCTCGGGCTTCGCGTAGCCTTCGTACCAGACCGGCGCGAAGAGCGAGCGCAGGCCTGCCTCGGGATGGCCGAGCTCGACCTGCCAGGCGTGCGCTCCGTCGGGTGCGAGGAGCACCACGCGATCCTCCTTGGGTGCGAGCGCGAGCGCGAGCGTGCTCGCGGAGGACTCGACGCGTCCGAGCTCGCGCCAGCTGGTGATGTGCACGAGCTCGACCGTGCCGTCGGCGTGCGCGGCGGCGAGCACGCGGCTGCGCGCGGAGGGCGCGAGCGCCACCAGCGGAGAGCCGCTCCCCGGCGTCTGGTGCGCGCGCGTGAAGACCAGCCCGTCGCGCGTGCGCGCCTGAGCGGGCTTCGTGCCGAACCACGCGCTCAGGCCGCCGCGCGCGTCGCCGCACAAGAGCGTCGTCTGGCCCAGCGACCAGGCCACCGTCTGCAGGCGCGTGTCCGCCGGACACAGGCGGAACGACTCGGCCAGTGCAGCCTGCTCGGGCTTCCGCACGTCGTAGCGCTGCGCGCTGCCGTCGCGCCAGGCGAGCACGATCGAATCGCGCGCGCCCGTGATCCGGGCGAAGGCCGGCGCCTCCGCGTGCGCGCTGCGATCCACGGGGATCGTGGCGCGCGAGGTGTCGAGCGTCACCTCGCCGGTGATCAGGTTCTCCGAGCGCGAGACGCGCTCGAGGATCAGCTGTCCCTGCTCGTCGAGCACGCACAGCGCGCTTCCCCCCGCGTCGAGCGCCAGGTCGAGGTCGACGATCGCGTGGGTGCTGCCGCTGTCGATCGGCGGCTCGAGCGCGACCTCCAGCGTGACCAGGCGCAGCTGCCCGCCCGGCGTGCGCTCGACCAGTGCGCCGCCGACGACCGTGGGGCTGCGCACGGCGAGTGCGCGATCGAGCTCGAGCTGGGAGCCGGGCTCGACGAAGCGCTGCGCGAAGCCGAGCTTGCCCAGGCGAACCTGACCGTCGGCGAGGCCGAGGGCGATCTCCGGGCCCTGCAGCGAGCACGCCAGGCTGCGGGGCGCGGCGCTCAGAGGCGCGACGCCCTCTCCGGACGCGATCGGGCGACGTTCGAGGACCTCGCCGGTCACGAGCCAGCGGACCTCGACCTTGCCGTCGGCTGCGAGCGTCCAGCAAAGCTGTCCACTTTCGTCCAGACCGAAGCCCAGCGGTGCCTGGGCCACAGGGCTCGAGGCGACGGTCACCGGGGAGAGCGACGAACCCGCGAAGAGCGGCAGGACGACCCAGACCAGGAAGGCGAGGATCAGCACCACCGATGCAATCGTCCCCAGCCCCCCCAGCGTGATCAGGCCCCGCACCAGGCGCTCGATCCAGACGAGCCTCCTCGGCGTCCGTCGGTGACGGCGCCGCCCGGTGAAGCTCGTGCGGATGGGTTCCACGGATCCGGAGGGTGCGGCAGCCGCGCCTCCCGGTCCGTCGAGGGACCGGGAGAGGCGGTTCATCCGCGCGCGTCGGTCGGCGCCGCTCTCACTTGGCCGCTCCGGCCTCGATGGCCGGGCTGCTCGCCAAACCAACCAGCTTGCGGGCGTTGTCGACCATCTTCCCCGTCAGCGGGAAGTAGCCATCCTTCACGACGACCTCCTGGCCTTCCTTGCTGAGCAGGTAGGTCAGGAACTCGCGCCGAAGCGGATCAAGAACAGACCCTGGGCGGTAGTTGACATACACGTAGAGAAACCGCGCCATCGGGTACGTCCCGTTGTAGACGTTCTCTGCGTTGGCCGCGATCGGCTTCGAGCTCGCGTCCTTGGCCAGGCTGACGGCTCGAACGTCCGCCGTGGCGTAGCCGATTCCGCTGTAGCCGATGGCGTAGCGGTCGCTCGCGACGGCCTGAACCACGGCAGCGCTCCCAGGTTGCTCCTTGACGCTGTCCTTGAAGTCGCCCTTGGCCAGCGCGTGCTCCTTGAAGTACCCGTAGGTTCCCGAGACCGAGTTGCGGCCGTAGAGGCTGATGCGCTTGTCGGCCCATTCGCCGGTCAGGCCCAGGTCACCCCAGGTCACGATGTCCTTCTCCGCCCCGCTCTTGCGAGTCTTGGAGAAGATGGCATCCACCTGCTGCAAGGTCAGACCCTGGATGGGGTTGTCCTTGTGCACGAAGACCCCGAGGGAGTCGAGCGCGGTCGGGACGCCGGTCGGCTTGTACCCGAACTGCTTCTCGAAGTCGTCGATCTCCTTGTCCTTCATCGTGCGGCTCATCGGTCCGAAGTTGGCCGCCCCGCTGATCAGCGCCGGGGGGGCGGTGCTCGACCCCTTGCCTTCGACCTCGACCGTGACGCCGGGGTAGAGCTTCTTGAAGCCCTCGGCCCAGAGCGCCATCACGTTGTTCATCGTGTCCGAACCGACGCTCTTGATGGCGCCCGAGACGCCTTGCGTCGGTGTGTAGACGGGCAACTTCGGGTCCAGCTTGACGGCTTGCGCCAGCGCAAGCGACCCCAGCGCCACGGCGGTGGCGAGGGCCAGAGGTCGAACGAGTGTGGTCAGCTTCATGGGCAGTCCTTCTCTGATGGGGCTCTCGATCGGTGGAGCCCGGTTGGGTTCGCAGGCCTGCTCACAGGGGACCCCGACTTTGCAAAGACGGCTCAAAGACAGCGCGAAGAGGCTGAGAGATCGCGAGGCGGCGAGGTCGCGCCGCCCATGGCCCCGCACCGAATTCCGGAGTCCTACGCTGGATGCCGTATGGCCGGGGGCGACGCGTCCCGTTCTCATCCCGGCCCGCTCCGCCCGGAATCCAGGCCCTGGTGACCCCTCCGAGTTGCTTGCCCGCGCGCAGGCCAAACCCTAGAGTCTCACCGCTTCCGGGGCTGGGGCGCACCTCGAACGCGACCTGCCACCGGTACCCGCGCTGACCTTCTCCGGGCTCACGCGGGGTTTCCTGTCCGGCGCTCCCCCCGAGCCGATGCCCCAGATCTTCTCCCCCAGCACCAACACCCTCTCCAAGGTCTCGATCGTGGCCGGTGGGCTGATCGTCGGGACGGGCGCACTCGCGTTGACGACGGCCAACCGCTGGCCGTGGATCAACAACGTCGAGGTCGCTGTGGAGCAGCAAGTCCCGTTCAGCCACAAGCACCACGTGGGCGGCCTGGGCATCGACTGCCGCTTCTGTCACACCGCAGTCGAGGAGTCGGCCACCGCCGGCATCCCGCCGGTCAAGACCTGCATGGGCTGCCACTCGGTGGTGTGGAAGGACGCGCCGATGCTCGAGCCGATCCGCGAGAGCTTCCGCGTCGACGTGCCGGTGCAATGGAACAAGGTGCACGACCTCCCGGACTTCGTGTACTTCAACCACTCGATCCACGTGAAGAAGGGCATCGGCTGCGAGTCCTGCCACGGCCGCGTGGATCAGATGCCGCTGATGTGGAAGGTCAACTCCTTGAACATGGAGTGGTGCCTCGCCTGCCATCGCAATCCCTCGAACTTCGTACGGCCCCGCGAACAAGTGACCACGATGGGCTGGAAGCCTGAGGACCAGGCTGAGCTCGGGGCGAAGCTCGTGCAGGAATACAAGATCCAGAGCCTGACCAACTGCTCCACCTGCCACCGATGAGCCACGAAACCTTCGAGACCGCGGCCCAGACCGGCGCGGTGACGGGCGACTCCCAGGGAACGAAGCACGGCCGGCGGATGTGGCGCAGCCTGGGCGAGTACCACGGCGAGGCGCGCTTCCAGGAGACGCTCCAGCAGCGCTATCCGCTGCAGACGAAGACCGTCTTCGATCCGCCGCAGCGACGCGACTTCCTCAAGCTGATGGGCGCGTCGCTCGCGCTCGCAGGCGTCAGCGCTTCCTGCACGCGGCAGCCGCAGGAGAAGATCGTGCCCTGGGCCAAGAGCCCCGAGCAGCTGATCCCCGGCAAGCCGCTCTTCTTCGCCACCTCGATGCCCTGGTACGCGGGCTCGATCGGCCTGCTGGTCGAGAGCCACATGGGCCGCCCGACCAAGGTCGAGGGCAACGCCGACCATCCGGGCAGCCTGGGCGCGAGCGACGTCTGGTCGCAGGCCGCGGTGCTCGGACTCTACGACCCCGATCGATCGCAGGGCCTGCTCTACCGCGGCCGCGCCGCGACCTGGGGCAGCTTCCTCGACGAGATCAAGGGTGCGCTGACCACGCTGGGCGTCAAGCAAGGCGCTGGCGTTCGACTGCTGACCCAGGCCATCGTCTCGCCGACGCTGCACGGCCAGATCCAAGAGCTGCTCGCCAAGTACCCCAAGGCCGTCTGGCACCAGTGGCAGCCGCACAACCGCGACAACGTTCGCGCCGGCGCGAAGCTCGCCTTCGGCCAGGACGTCCAGGCCCTGCCGCGCTTCGACCAGGCCGACGTCGTCGTCTCGCTCGAGTCGGACTTCCTCGCCTCGGCGCCGCAGAACGTGCGCCAGATCCGCGACTTCACCGCGCGCCGCAAGGTGCGCGCGGGCCAGCCCAACGAGATCAACCGCCTCTACGTGCTCGAGGCACGCCCCAGTTGCACGGGGGCACGCGCCGAGCACCGCCTGCCGCTGCGCGCGGGCGAGATCGAGGCGGCGACGCGCGCGCTGGCGAAGAAGCTCGGCGTCGACGCCGCCGGCGAGATCCCGGTGGGCGCGCCGTTCACGAGCTTCGTCGAGGCGCTCGCCAAGGACCTCGAGTCGCACAAGGGCCGTTCGCTCGTCGTCGCCGGCGAGACGCAGCCGGCCGCCGTGCACGCGCTCGCGCACCTGATCAACGACAAGCTCGGCAACACCGGCAAGACGGTGACCTACTCGGCGCCGGCCGAGCTCGCGGGCACGGACAACGCGCAGTCGATCGCCACGCTGGCGAAGGACATGCGCGAGGGCCAGGTCGAGCTGCTGGTGATGCTCGAGGGCAACCCGGTCTACGACGCGCCGGCGGACCTCGACTTCGCCGGAGCGCTGGCCAAGGTCAAGCTGCGCGTGCATCTCTCGCTCTACAACGACGAGACCTCGCAGCTGGCCGACTGGCACGTCAATGCGGCGCACTTCCTCGAGAGCTGGGGCGACGCGCGCGGCGCCGACGGCACGCTGGGCATCGTGCAGCCGCTGATCGCGCCCCTCTACGGCGGGCGCTCGGCGCACGAGGTGCTCAACGTCCTGCTCGATCGCGCCGGACAGACGGCCTACGACGCCGTGCGCGAGAACACGAAGAAGACGCTGGGCGAGGCCGACTTCGAGCGCAAGTGGCGCCGCCTCGTGCACGACGGGCTGCTCGCTGGCAGCGCTTCGGCCAGCGTGAGCGTGCAGGCGCAACGCCTGGCGCAGCCGCCCGCGGCCACGCCGGCCGGCCTCGAGATCGCCTTCCGCCACGACCCGCTGATCTTCGACGGGCGCTTCGTCAACAACGGCTGGCTGCTCGAGCAGCCGCGCCCGATGACCATGCTGACCTGGGACAACGTGATCCAGCTCAGCCCGGCCACCGCCGCGAAGAACGCGCTCGCGACCGGCGACGTGGCCGAGGTCGAGTTCGGCGGCCGCAAGCTGCGCGGGCCCGTGATGATCACGCCCGGGCACGCCGACGAGGCGCTGACGCTGACGCTGGGCTTCGGCCGCAGCAAGGCGGGCAAGGTCGCTGACGGCGTGGGCTACGACGCCTACGCGCTGCGCACGCTGTCCGCGCTCTCGCAGGGATCCGGCGCGCGCCTGTCCGCCACGGGCGAGACGCACGAGCTCGCCTGCACGCAGGAGCACGACGACATGACCACCAACCTCCCGGAGAACCTCCGCGAGGAACTGGCGCCGGTGCGCGTGGCGACCATCGACCGCTTCCGCGAGCACCCGACGCTGGTCGAGAAGCACGGCGCGGAGAAGGAGAGCACCTCGCTCTATCCCGAGCGGCCGCAGGGCGACTACGCGTGGGGCATGGTGATCGACCTCAATGCCTGCACCGCCTGCGGCGCGTGCGTCACCGCCTGCTCGGCCGAGAACAACATCCCGGTCGTCGGCAAGTCGGAGATCCTGCGCGGCCGCGAGATGCACTGGCTGCGCATCGACCGCTACTTCGAGGGCGATCCGCGCAACCCGAAGATCCACACGCAGCCGATCCCGTGCATGCAGTGCGAGAACGCGCCCTGCGAGACGGTCTGCCCGGTCGCGGCCACGACGCACAGCCCCGAGGGGCTGAACGACATGGTCTACAACCGCTGCATCGGCACGCGGTACTGCGCCAACAACTGCCCCTACAAGGTGCGGCGCTTCAACTTCTTCCTGTACTCCGACTACGAGACGGAGTCGCTGAAGATGGCCCGCAACCCCGACGTCACGGTGCGCTCGCGCGGCGTGATGGAGAAGTGCACCTACTGCGTGCAGCGCATCAACCGCGCGCGCCTCACCGCCAAGAAGGAGGATCGCAAGATCCGCGACGGCGAGATCCGCACGGCCTGCCAGTCGGTCTGCCCCGCGGACGCGATCGCCTTCGGCGACCTGCGCGATCCGCAGAGCGCGATCTCGAAGCTCAAGGCCCAGCCGCACAACTACGCGCTGCTGGAGGAGCTCAACACGCGCCCGCGCACGACCTACCTGGCCAAGATCGAGAACCCCAACCGCTCGCTGGGAGCCTGAGGCCCCCGGCGCGCCCACGACAAACCGCAACGACGCTGCGGAACGCGCGTGCGCCCTTCCGGCGCGCGGCGCCACGGCGTCCCTGACCCCCTGAACCGATGAGCGACAAGACCACCGACACGCAACCCGCAGCCTTGATCGGACCCGGGCACAGCCTGGCCTCGGTCACGGACAAGATCGCGGACATGGTGCTCACCAAGCGCACGCCGCTGGGCTGGTGGTTCTCGCTGATGGTGACCGGGACCTTCGTGGGCATCCTGGGCTTCACGATCGTCAACCTGTTCTTCCGCGGCATCGGCCTGTGGGGTCCGAACAACCCGGTCGGCTGGGGCTTCGACATCATCAACTTCGTGTGGTGGATCGGCATCGGCCACGCCGGCACGCTGATCAGCGCGATCCTCCTGCTCCTGCGCCAGGGCTGGCGCACCTCGATCAACCGCGCCGCCGAGGCGATGACGATCTTCGCCGTGATGTGCGCGGGCATGTACCCGCTGATGCACACCGGCCGCCCGTGGCTGGCGTTCTGGATGCTGCCACTGCCGAACTCGATGGGCATGTGGCAGAACTTCCGCAGCCCGCTGATCTGGGACGTGTTCGCCGTCTCGACCTACGCCACGGTCAGCCTCGTGTTCTGGTACGTGGGCATGATCCCCGACCTCGCGACGCTGCGCGACCGCGCGAAGAACGTCTGGGTCAAGCGCGCGTACGGCTCGCTCGCGCTGGGCTGGCGCGGCGCGGCCAGCCACTGGGACCGCTACGAGATGGCCTCGCTGCTGCTCGCCGGCCTCTCGACGCCGCTGGTCGTCTCGGTGCACACCGTCGTGTCGTTCGACTTCGCCGCGGGCATCATCCCCGGCTGGCACACGACGATCTTCCCGCCCTACTTCGTCGCGGGCGCGATCTTCGCCGGCTTCGCGATGGTGCTGACGCTGATGCTGCCGATCCGCGCCTGGTACAGGCTCGACGACTTCATCACCGAGCGCCACCTGCAGAACATGGGCAAGGTCATGCTCGCCACCGGGCTGATCGTCGCCTACGGCTACGCGATCGAGGCCTTCACGGCCTGGTACTCGGGCTCGCCGTACGAGCAGTACATGATCACCAACCGCCTCAGCGGCCCCTACAAGTACGAGTACTGGGCGCTGATGCTGTGCAACATCCTCATCCCGCAGATCCTCTGGTCGAAGCGGGCGCGCAGCAACGTGTGGATCCTGTTCGCGGTCTCGATGTCGATCAACGTCGGCATGTGGCTCGAGCGCTTCGTGATCATCGTCATGAGCCTGCACCGCGACTTCCTGCCCTCGTCGTGGGGCATGTACCACCCGACCATCTACGACTGGGGCATGTTCCTCGGCACGATCGGGTTCTTCCTCTTCGCGTTCACGCTGTTCATCCGCTTCCTGCCGGCCATCGCGATCTTCGAGATGCGCGGCCTGGTCCCGGCCGGTCCCGCGCGCGCGGGCAAGAAGGCGCACGGCGCGCACTGAACCGGAGAGCGAGCGGCGCACGCGAGAACCCAAGAGCCAGCACGAAGCACACACGAGTCCACGCAGACGACCATGAGCCACCAACCCAGCGCAGAGCCCGCGATCTACGGCCTGATGGCCGAGTTCGAGCACGCGGACGATCTCGTCGCCGCCGCCAAGGCCGCCAAGGCGCGCGGCTACCGCGACGTCGAAGGCTACTCGCCGATGCCGGTGCACGGACTCTCCGAGGCGCTCGGCCAGAAGAACCAGGTCGCGATGTTCACGCTGGGCGGCGCCGTGGCCGGCTTCTTCGTCGGCTTCGGCCTCGAGTTCTGGGTCAACATGATCGAGTACCCGATGAACATCGCCGGCAAGCCCGACTTCAGCTGGCCCGCGTTCATCGTCCCCGCCTACGAGACGACGATCCTCTTCGGCGCGCTCACCGCGGCCATCGGCATGCTGGTGATGAACGGCCTGCCGCAGCCCTACCACCCGGTCTTCAACGTGCCGCAGTTCGCCGACGCGTCGCGCAACAAGTTCTTCCTGGTGATCGAGAGCAAGGACCCGCAGTTCGACATCGAGGACGCCAGGAGCTTCCTCGGCGGCCTGCACCCGCTCTCGCTCGCGGAGGTGCCCCACTGATGCCGCTCCACCGTTCTTCGCGCCGCACCGCCGGGCGCCCGACGCTCTTCCTCGGCGTGCTCTGCGCCGCAGCGCTCGTCAGCGCCTGCCGCCAGGACATGCACGACCAGCCCAAGAAGAAGCCGCAGGCCGCGAGCGTGTTCTTCGCCGACGGCAAGTCCGCGCGCAACTTCGTGCCGGGCACGATCCCGCACGACACGAGCGACGACCTGCACGCCAACGACAGCCGCTGGCTGGCCGAGGACGCCGCCTTCTACACGGGCAAGGTCGACGGCAAGCCGGTCGAGTACTTCCCGCTGCAGGTGGACGCGACGCTGCTGGAGCGCGGACGCAACCGCTTCAACGTCAACTGCACGCCCTGCCACGGACGCCTGGGCAACGGCGACGGCACGGTGGTGGCGCGCGGCATGAAGCGGCCGCCGAGCTACCACATCGAGCGCCTGCAGAAGGTCGCGCCCGGCTACATCTACGACGTGATCACCAACGGCTTCGGCGCGATGTACGACCAGGCCGACCGCATCAACCCCAAGGACCGCTGGGCGATCGTCGCCTACGTGCGCGCCCTGCAGCTTTCGCAGAACACGAAGTTCGACGAGCTCTCCGCCCAGGAGAAGACGCTCGTGGCGCAGAGCACGCACAAGCCCGCCGAGTCCGCACCGCACGGCGAAGCCGCGCCGTCGCACCCGAAGTAGTGAGCCCGAAGAGATGAGCCATTCCAACGAGAACCTCCGGCGCGAGCTCTCCGGCCTGCAGATGGCCGCGCTCGCCGTGGGCGTGATCGCCCTGCTCGGCGCCGGCTACGGACTGACGCAGGACAAGGAGCAGTTCTGGCAGGCCTACCTGCACTCCTACTTCTTCTGGCTCGGCCCGACCGTGGGCAGCCTGGGCCTGTACATGCTGCACCAACTGACGGGCGGGCGCTGGGGCGTCTCGATCCGCCGCCTGCTCGAGGCGGGCATGCGCATGATCCCGCTGATGGCGCTCTTCTTCGTCCCGATCCTGCTGCGCATCCACGAGTACTACCCCTGGGCCAGGCCCGAGGTGGTCGCGCACGACGAGACGCTGCAGCACAAGGCCGCTTGGCTCAACCCGAACTTCTTCATCGTTCGCGCCGCGATCTACTTCGTGATCTGGTACCTGCTCGCGGGCGTGATGCTGCGCGTCTCGGCGCGCCGCGACCAGGGCGACCACGCCGCCGCGGCGATCGCGCGCACGACCTCGGGCCCCGGCGTGCTGGTCTTCGCGCTGACGGTCTCGTTCGCGGTGTTCGACTGGGCCATGTCGCTCGAGCCGCACTGGTTCTCGACCATCTACGGCGCGATCTTCCTGGTCAGCGGTGCGCTGCTGACGATGTGCTGGTGCATCGTGATGAGCGCCTGGCTGCGCAAGCGCGAGCCCTTCGCGCGCATGCTCAGCGGCGATCGCTTCCACGACCTGGGCACGCTGACCTTCGCGATGGTGCTGCTGTGGGCCTACACCAACTTCTCGCAGTACCTGATCATCTGGTCGGGCAACGTCGACGAGGAGACGCCCTGGGTGCACGTGCGCACCAGCCACAGCTGGCAGCAGCTCGCCTACGCGCTGGTGGCCTTCCACTTCTTCGTGCCCTTCCTGCTGCTGCTCTTCCGCAAGCACAAGACGCACGCGCAGATCCTGGCCGGGATCGCCGGTCTCCTGATCGTGATGCGCTTCCTCGATCTGTTCTGGTACATCCGCCCGGCCTTCGATCCCGAGGGCCTGCACGTGCACTGGATCGATCTCGTGATGCCCCTGGCGATGGGCGGCATCTGGGTCGCGCTCTTCCTCCAGGGCTTCAAGAACAAGCCCTTCGTCTCGGACCAAGACCTCGAACTCTCGGGGAGCCTGCAGCATGCACACCACTGATCCGCACGGGGCGCACGCCTCGGGACCGGGGCACGAGCTGAGCGACGCCAAGGCGCGCCCCCTGGTCGAGTCCGGCGTGCTGCTGGTCGTCTTGTGCCTGGCCGCCTTCTGGGGCATGGTCTGGGTGCACGACTTCCTGCGCGACCGCGAGCAGAAGAAGGACTCGGTGCAGAGCGCCCTGACCGCGCCGCGCGAGGTCCCGCCCGCGCCGCTGCTCGAGGTCGCGCCGAACACGCCGACCAGCTTCGGCCGCGAGGGCGTCGAGATCATCGACGGCAAGGCCGTGCCGAGCCCGTTCAAGCACACCGGCCTCGCCGACGTGCGCGCCGCGGAGAGCGAGCGCCTCTCGAACTACGGCTGGGTCGACGAGCAGTCCAAGATCGTCCACATCCCGATCGAGCAGGCGATGCAGAAGGTGCTCGAGAAGGGCCTGCCCACGCGCAAGTGAGCGCCTCGTCCGCGTGATGGCCATCCCCCAATCGATGCCGAGCCCCTGGAGCAGCGTGCTGCGCGCAAGCGCCGCGCTCGCGCTGGGCTCGTGCCTGCTCGCGGGGGACGCACGCGCCCAGAGCGTGATGGGCAACGGTCCCGCCGCACCCGAGCGCCAGACGCCGGTCGACATCAACAAGGTGCGCGCCGCGGTGGGCTTCGACCAGAAGCTCGGGGCCGACGTGCCGCTCGACCTCGCCTTCCGCGACGAGAGCGGCGCGAACGTCACGCTGCGCAGCTACTTCCACGGCAAGCCCGTGATCCTGACGCCGGTCTACTACGGCTGTCCGATGCTGTGCACGCAGGTGCTCAACAGCCTGACGAGCTCGCTGCGCGCGCTGAGCCTGCAGCCCGGCCAGGACTTCGAGATCGTCTCCTTCTCGATCAACCCGGCCGAGCAGCCGACGCTCGCCGCCGAGAAGAAGGAGAAGTACCTGCGCAGCCTGGGCCAGCCCGCGGCCGCCGCAGGCTGGCACTTCCTCGCGCCGCTCGCGCTGCCCGGTGGCGAACCGAAGCTGGCCGAGAACGGCGAGCCCGAGGGGCCCGGTCGCGACGCGGTGCGCGCGCTGACCAGCAGCGTCGGCTTCCGCTACTGGTTCGATCGCGAGACCGGACAGTACGCGCACGAGCCCGGCTTCGTGGTGCTGACGCCCGACGGCAAGGTCGCCAAGTACTTCTTCGGCCTCGAGTACGACGCGCGCGACCTGCGCTTTGCGCTGATCGAGTCCTCCGAGGGCAAGATCGGCAGCGTCGTCGACCAGATCCTGATGCTGTGCTTCCACTACGACCCGACCACCGGGAAGTACGGCCTCGTGATCACCAGCGTTCTCCGTCTCGTGGGAGCGGTGTTCCTGCTCTCCCTCGGCGGCTTCATCTTCCTCCAGCTGCGGCGCGACCGCCGTGCGGCACGCGCGCAGACAGGAGGCGCCTAGCGCATCCCCCCATGGGCAACCAACTCAACCTCTTCCCCGAGGCAGCCTCGACCAACGCGAATCAGGTGGACTACATCTACCTGTACCTGCTGCTCGTGTGCGCGGTGTTCGCGTTCGGGGTCGTCGTCGCGATCATCTACTTCGCGATCCGCTACCGCCGCAATCCCACGCACACGGCGATCCAGCAGATCGAAGGCAGCCACGTGCTGGAGATCACCTGGTCGGTGGTCCCGCTGCTGCTGATGCTCACGATGTTCGCCTGGGGCACGTGGCTCTACATGCGCATGGTGACGCCGCCCAAGGGCGCGCTCGACTTCTACGTCGTCGGCAAGCAGTGGATGTGGAAGCTGCAGCACCCGACCGGCCAGCGCGAGATCAACGAGCTGCACGTGCCCGTCAACCGGCCCGTGCGCCTGACGCTCGCCAGCGAGGACGTGATCCACGACTTCTTCGTGCCGGCCTTCCGCATGAAGCGCGACGTCGTGCCGGGCCGCTACACGCAGACCTGGTTCGAGGCCACGAAGATCGGCTCCTACCGCATCGAGTGCGCGCAGTACTGCGGCACCAAGCACTCGCAGATGATCGGCATGGTGCACGTGATGTCGCAGGCCGACTACGACAAGTGGCTCTCGGGGAACCTGGGTGCCGAGTCGGCCGAGGACGCCGGCAAGAAGCTCTTCGAGGGCAACCGCTGCGTCACGTGCCACAACGACACGGCTGACGCGCGCGGAGCGCCGCTGGGCGGCGTCTTCGGCAGCAAGGTCGCGCTCAAGGACGGCAGCACGGTGCTCGCCGACGAGAACTACCTGCGCGAGTCCATCCTGCATTCGACCGCCAAGGTGGTCGCCGGCTTCGAACCCATCATGCCCATCTACGACGGACAGCTCACCGAGGAGCAGGTCCTGCAACTGGTTGCCTACATCAAGACGCTGAAGGGCAAGCCCAAGGAGACGCAATGAGCACGCACGCAGCGACGAGCAGCACTGCGGTGGCGGGCGAGGCGCCCCGCACGAACTACCTGAACGACGGCCACACGCTGAAGTCCTGGCTGCTGACGGTCGACCACAAGCGCATCGCGCTGCTCTACCTGGCGGCGATCACGGTCTTCTTCTCGGTCGGCGGTCTCCTGGCGCTCCTGATCCGCGCCGAGCTCTTCACGCCGCAGGGCGAGCTGTTCGACTCCGACACGTACAACAAGCTCTTCACGCTCCACGGGATCGTGATGATCTTCTTCTTCCTGATCCCGTCGATCCCCGCGACGCTGGGCAACTTCCTGATCCCGATCATGATCGGGGCCAAGGACGTCGCGTTCCCCAAGATCAACCTGCTGTCGTGGTACGTGTACATGACCGGCGGCTCGATGGCCGTGCTGGTGATCATGCTCGGCGGGGTCGACACGGGCTGGACGCTCTATCCGCCGTTCAGCTCGACGTACTCGAACAGCAACGTGGCGCTGACGGCCATGGCGGCCTTCGTGACCGGCTTCTCGTCGATCCTGACGGGGCTGAACTTCATGGTCACGATCCACAAGATGCGCGCGCCGGGGATGACCTGGTTCCGCCTGCCGCTCTTCATCTGGGCGCACTACGCCACGAGCCTCGTGATGCTGCTCGGCACGCCGGTGATCGCCATCACGGTGTTCACGATGGCGCTCGAGCGCGTCTTCCACATCGGCATCTTCGATCCGACCGCGGGCGGCGACCCGGTGCTGTTCCAGCACATGTTCTGGTTCTACAGCCACCCGGCCGTCTACATCATGATCCTGCCGGGGATGGGCGTGATCAGCGAGGTGATCGCCTGCTTCACGCGCAAGCGCGTCTTCGGCTACCCCTTCGTGGCGATGTCCTCGCTCGGCATCGCGGTGATCGGCTTCATCGTCTGGGGCCACCACATGTACGTCACGGGCCAGTCGGCCTACGCGGACATCGTGTTCTCGGTCCTGACCTACATCGTGGCCGTGCCCTCGGCGATCAAGGTCTTCAACTGGACCGCCACGATGTACAAGGGCTCGGTCTCGATGGACACGCCCATGGTGTACGCGATGTGCTTCATGGGCCTGTTCCTGATCGGCGGCCTGACGGGGCTCTTCTGCGCCAACCTCGGCCTCGACGTGCACATCCACGACACCTACTTCATCGTGGCGCACTTCCACTACGTGATGGTCGGCTCGGCGATGTTCGCCTACCTCGCGGGCATCCACTTCTGGTTCCCGAAGATGTTCGGGAAGATGTACCCCGAGGGCCCCGCCAAGTTCGGCGCGATCATCATCTTCGTCGGGTTCAACCTGACCTTCTTCCCGCAGTTCATCCTCGGCTACCTGGGCATGCCGCGGCGCTACCACTTCTATCCCGAGGAGTGGCAGGTGCTGAACGTGCTCTCCTCCGCCGGCGCGATGACGCTCGGCTCGGGCATCCTGCTGAGCATGCTCAACCTCGGCTACGCGCTGATCAACGGCCCGAAGGCCTCGACCAACCCCTGGATGGCCAAGGGCCTCGAGTGGGAGAAGGCCTCCTCGCCGCCGGTCACGGCCAACTTCGAGACGCCGCCCGTGGTCACCGAAGAGGCCTACAACTATCCCTCGCAGCTGCCGAGCCCCGCACACCACTGAGAGACCGTGAAGAACTCGATCCTACGGTCTCTCAGCATCCAACTCGGGCCGCGCGGAACCGCGCGCGGCCAGCAGAGCCTGCGATTTCATCACAGGCTCTGAGGCCCCAGGAACGGACCCCATGAGTCAGCATGCACACGCGGCGCCCGGCGGAGTTCGCCTCGCGCACCACTTCGACGACCTGCAGCAGCAGCACGAGTCTGCGCAGCTTGGGATGTGGGGCTTCCTGCTCACCGAGATCATGTTCTTCGGCGGGCTCTTCCTGGCCTACATCATCTACCGCAACCTCTACCCGCACGCGTTCGAGCTCGCCAGCCACCACCTGAACGTGGTCATGGGCGGCATCAACACGGCGGTGCTGATCTGCTCCTCGCTGACGATGGCGCTCGCCATCCGCACCGCGCAGACCGGCGGCGGGCGCGTGCCGCAGATCTTCTGGCTCTCGCTGACGCTGGTGTTCGGCGCGACCTTCCTCGTGATCAAGTACTTCGAGTACCGCGAGAAGTTCGAGCTGGGCCTGATCCCCGGGCCGAGCTTCATCGACTCGCACGAGGCGATCGCCTCCTTCGGCCTGGACGAGGTGCGCCACGCGCGCATCTTCTTCTCGCTGTACTTCGCGATGACCGGGCTGCACGCCTTCCACATGATCGTCGGCATCGGGTTGATGCTGTGGATGATGCGCTGCTCGTGGAAGGGCTACTTCACGCCCTCGAACTACGACGGCCTCGAGATGTTCGGCCTGTACTGGCACTTCGTCGACGTCGTCTGGATCTTCCTGTTCCCGATGCTCTACCTGCTGGGCGCGCACGCCGGCGGCGGAGGCCACCACTGAGATGAGCGGCAACGAACACCACCCCCACGTCGTCCCGCTGCGGCACTACATCGGCGTCTTCCTGGCGCTGATGGTCCTGACCGCGGCCACCGTCGTCACGGCCAAGATGGACCTCGGCCCGCTCAACACGGTCGTCGCGCTGACGATCGCCGTGATCAAGGCGCTCCTGGTCGTGCTCATCTTCATGCACGTCAAGTACTCGAACAAGCTGATCCAGACGATGGTCGGCGCGAGCGTGATCTGGCTGATGATCATGTTCGCCTTCACCGGCGCGGACTTCTTCACGCGCACGTGGCTGCCGGGCTGAAGCGGCCTGCCTTCGACATCGCGCCCCGGGCCGCGCCGACGCGCAGCCCGGGGCGCGCTGGTTTGCGGCCGGCAGCCGTTGCCTGGACTCGCGATCCGCGGCCGCCTTCCGTGGATCAGACGATGCGACGACGGCCGCTGATGATGCGCACGAGCACCATCACGAGCGCGATCACGAGCAGCACGTGGACGAAGCCGCCCATCGTGTACGAGGAGACGAGTCCGAGCAGCCAGAGGATGATCAGGACGACGGCGATCGTGTAGAGCATGACGAGCCTCGCTCCGGGAGAATCGGGTTGTGGGATAGGACCGGGTTCCAGCCCATTCCGAGCCTGCGCCACGGCGCAAGCGGACTGGCGAGAGTGTGTTGCAACCGTCATCGACAGCGACGCGTTGCCCCGGCGTCTAGTCCGATCGTGAATCGATGCAACCGGGGAGTATCTGGAACTGTTTCGCGCCCCAAAGGTGGCTGTCAGGGTCCGCTTGTCGGTGCATTCCCTCGCAGCGTGCCCCGGGTCGTTCCCGTCGAGATCGACTCGCGTTCGTGCCCCCGAGCGCGATCAGCTGACGTTCGAATTCATCTCCTCGTGTCGACGACACGATCTGCCCTGCTCCGTGCGGGATCACCGCCCGAACTGACGCCGCGGTTCCCGTTCGAGAGCGCGAGGCACATGTCCCCGCGCTCGATCCGGTCCGGCTTCCAGGGCGCACCTACGCGAGACGCCTACGCCCGCCGATGATTCGAACGAGCAGCAGCACGATGGCGATCACGAGCAGGATGTGGACGAACCCGCCCATCGTGTACGAGGAGACCAGGCCCAGCAACCAGAGTGCGATGAGGACGATGGCAAGCGTGTAGAGCATGACGGTGCTTCCTTGCCGGCTCATGGAATCCGCTCGGGAGCGTGTACTCGTCGAGTGACGAGCGCAGGCGCGCCGCGGTGCATTTACGAACCGCATCAGACTCCTGGTTCGCTCTGGCAGGGATTCTGCACCCTGCAATGGGTAGTCGAGCGGGTCCAGTCCCGTAGCCGTCCGGCGGGTGCCACGAGCGCTGCGCAGCCGGCGGGGCAGGGGCGTTCGTGCGGCCAGGCGTTCAGCGCAGTGTCGATTGCGGCGCGACCGAGTCGTGCTCGACGAGTACCGAGCTTCCCCTACGGTGCGGGGACCACCGTCGCGCCTCAGCCGACGTCCTCGGTGCGTGCGCCGGCCTCCGCCAGCAGCCGCCGGTACCACGCGGCCGCCTGGGCGGCACGACCCGGCAGCGCGCGCGTGCCCCACACGACCGAGAGCGTGCGCAGCGTCGCCGCCGACGTCTTCGTGCGCTGCGCGTCCTTGACCGCGTTCGCGCACGGACCGTCCGCGTCGAACAGGCACACCAGTCCGCCGACGTCGATCGTCTGGCCGGACGCGTTGAAGACGTAGCTCGTGCCCTGCGCCGCGATCGCGATCGAAAGCGGTTCGCGCGCGCGCTCGAGATCGACCACGCTGATCGGCAGGCCGGCATGCAGCGAGACCGCATTGCAGGCGTCGACCGCGAGGTTGATCGCGGGCAGTCCGCCCTCCGCGGCGGCGCCGAGCAGGTACTCGCTCGAGGGCTTGCCGCGGCCGGTGGGCTTGTAGCCGCCGTGGCGCAGGAGGTCGCGTACGTGCTTGCGGATCTCGTCCGAGCTCTGCAGCGCGCCGGTCGCGCCCGGCTGCTGCAGCGCGCGGATCGCGCTCGTGGTCTCGATCTCGCCGAGAGGACGCGGGAGGAGCGTGACGAAGAGCGCCGGCTCGAGCAGCGGATGTTCGGCAAGGGTGACGTGCATGGGATTTGTGCGACGTGCGGGCGCACCGCGGAGCACTAGAATGCCAGCCGCCATCACCTCCAACCACACGCAACCTCCATGCTCACCACGATCGCCCTCGCCCTCGTTTCGCTCCTCCCGCTCGCCGCGCCGAACGCGCAGTCCCACACGGGCGCCGTCAGCGAGGCCGAGTTCAAGGCCATGCACGAGCTCAAGCAGGGGGCCGCACCCGTTCTCTACGGCACGGCCGTCGAGGTCGGCGGTGCCAAGGCCTACCTCTCTCTGCCCAAGACGCCGCGCGCGGGCTCGCCCGCGGTCGTCGTGATCCACGAGTGGTGGGGCCTCAACGACAACGTCAAGCACTGGGCCGATCGCCTCGCCTCCGACGGCTACGCGGCGCTCGCGGTCGACCTCTACGGCGGCGTCGTGGCGACGAGCTCCGACGAGGCGATGAACGCGATGAAGGCCGTCGACGGAGCCAAGGCCGTGGCGGTGATGCAGGCCGGCGAGAAGTTCCTGCGCGAGGATCCGCGCGTGAAGGCGAAGAAGGTCGCCTCGCTGGGCTGGTGCTTCGGCGGCGGCCAGTCGCTGCAGCTCGCGCTCAACTCGAAGACGCTCGATGCCTGCGTGCTCTACTACGGCTTCGTCGAGAAGGACCCGGCCAGGCTCGCCGCGCTCAAGGCGCCCGTGCTGGCGATCTTCGGCTCGAAGGACCAGGCGATCACGCCCGAGTCGGTCGCGACCTTCGTCGACGGGCTCGTCAAGGCCGACAAGGAGCACCGCGTGATGTTCTTCCCGGCCGTGCACGCCTTCGCCAACCCGAGCAACCCCAAGTACGACGAGGCGAGCGCCTCCGTGGCCTGGGAGAACGTGCGCATGTTCCTGGCCGAGAAGCTGAAGTAGCGCGGCGAGCGCCAGCCTCTCGCTTCGCCGCCGACGCGGTCGCGTCCGGCATTCGCTGCGGCGCAGCACCTTCCCGCGAGCGCTGCGCGACCCTCGTTCTCGCTTCCGGCGAGGCCCGCGCTCTACGATCTCGCCTCGCGTGATCGCTCTCCTGCGCCGCAACCCGCTGTTCACCCGCCTCTGGCTGTCGCAGGTCGTCAGCCAGGCGGGCGACTGGCTCGACCGCATGGCCTGCATCGCGCTGATCGGCGAACTGGGCGGCTCGGTCGGCACGCTCGGCGCGTTGTACGGCGTGGAGCTCGCCATGCGTCTCCTGCCATCGGCCGTGCTGACGCCGTTCGCCGGCCCGATCGGCGACCGCGTCCCGCGCCGGTTGCTGATGGTGGGCGCGGACCTTGCACGCGCGCTGATCGTGCTGGGCTTCCTGTTCGTCGACCGGCCGTCGAGGCTGCCCTGGCTCTACGCGTTGATCGCGCTGCAGATGAGCTTTGGCGTCTTCTTCGACGTGGCGCGCACGGCAGCGGTGCCGGACACCGTTCGCCGCGAGGACCTGCACGATGCCAACGCGTTCTCGGCGACGACCTGGAGCGTGATGCTCGGGCTCGGCGGCATGCTGGGCGGAGTCCTCGTGCAGGCCGTCGGCGTGCGCGGCGTGTTCGTCGTCGACGCGATCTCGTACGTCGCGAGCGCGATCGTCCTGCGCGGCCTGCGCCTCCCGCCGGTGCCGCAGCACGCGCACGTCTTTCGCTGGAGGGAGTTCCTGCTGCTGACCGACCTCAAGCGCGGCTGGGTGCACGCGCGCGAGCGCGGCATCGGCGCGATGCTCTGGGCCAAGACCTTCTGGGGCGCGGCGGGCGGGTTCCTGGTCGTGCTCTCGCTCGCCGGTCAGGCTCGCCATGGCCAGGGCAGCGGGCCCGAGGCGGCCAAGGCCGCGGCCTTCGCCACCGGCATGCTCTACTCGGCGCGCGGCGTGGGAACCGGCATCGGACCCTGGCTCGCGCGGCACGTGCTCGGTTCGGAGGACCGCGCCCTGCGCCTGCAGATCGTGTGCGGCTTCCTGCTCGCGGCCGGGGGCTACGCCTGCTTCGGGCTGGCCGAGCGCCTGCCCTTCGAGTGCCTGTGGGTCGCGGTCGCGCACCTGGGCGGCAGCGCGATCTGGGTGGCCTCGACCGTCTTCTGGCAGCGGCATACCGAGGAGGCGTTCCGCGCGCGCGTGTTCGCGCTGGAGTACCTGGCGATGAACATCGCCTTCGGCGTGGGCGGGATGATCGCCGGCGGGGTCTTCGATGCGACGAACTCGGTCGCATGGACGACCTGGACGGTCTCGGGCCTGGTGCTCGTGCTCGGCAGCCTCTGGACGGTGCTCGTCTTCCGCAGCCCGCTGCCGACACGGGCCTGAGCTCGTCGGCGGCCCGCGGGGAGCGGGATGGGTCCCTCGTGGCCTCGAGCAGGCCGGGTGAAGCCCTGCGCGAACCGCTCTGGCAGGCCCCCGCCCCGGTAGCCCGGCAGGTCCGGACAGGCATGTCCAGGGGCAGCGGCGGCACCCGTCCGCAGGGCGCGCCCCGGCCCGCGTGCTCCGGTGCCCGAAGCCGATGTGTCGGGTGCCCACGCGGCCGCCCCCCATGCTCTCGCCGGCTCTGCCGCGAGGCCACGCGCCGCGTGGCGCGCAACCCCCCGCGTAGCAATTCGCACTTTCAAACAGAGGCAGAGTTATCGCATTGACAGATGTTCTGTAGGAGTTTCCAATTATCGATCGAGCCCGGACCCCGACGCTGGGCGCAGACAGTCCCGTTGCCGAACCCCGCACCATGCTCCTCAGCCTCACCTCCGCGTGCACGCGTGTTCTCCCCCTCGCGGCGATCGCGCTGCCCCTCCTCGCCGGTCCCGCCCAGGCGCAGACCAGCCGCACCTACACGACCAACGCCGACTTCGCCGAGGGCGTGCTCGACCACGTCAACTTCACCGACGTCGCCGACCAGCTGCAGCTGAATACCCTCCCGGCGGGTGGCAACTTCCCGTTTGTCTGCGTCGCGCTGAGCGGATCGTCGAGCGGTGCAGGTGGCACGATCGTGCGCTTCGACGCGACGACCGGGCAGATCCTCGGCGAGTACCGCACCGCGCCGCAGGGTCGGGCGACCGACCCCTCGCGCGTCGCGGTCGATGCGCTCGGCAACGTCTGGGTCGGCAACCAGGCCGAGAACGGCCAGGTCGCCGGCGTCCCCAAGGGCTCGGTGGTCAAGGTCGGCATCGTCGTCGGCGGCACGCGCGTCGATGCCAACGGCACTCCCAACCCCAACGGCCTCTACCTCAAGCCGCCGTTCCTCTACAGCACGGCAGTCGACCGCGACGGGGACGGCCTGATCCGCACCTCGCGCGGCCTGGGCGACGTGCTCTCCTGGCCCGACGTCACCGACGGCATCGGAGGCGCGGACGGCATCGTGCAGGACGCGGAGGACGAGACGATCCTCGTCTACCAGCGCACGAGCTGCATCGACGTTCGCCACGTCAGCCTCGCGGCCAACGGGGACGTCTGGGTCGGCGGCTACAACTTCACGGCGACCATCCAGCCCTTCAACCGCCTGCGCTCGAGCGACGGCGCGATCCTGAACACGGTCCAGACCTCCTGCGGGGGCCTCGGCGGCATCGTCGACGCCAGCAACCGCCTCTGGTCGACCGACCAGGTCGGCTCGACGGTCCTGCGCTTCGACACGGCCTCGCAGACCTCGACCTGCATCCCGCTGCTCTTCCCGCACGGCCTGACCAGCGACACCAACGGCTTCATCTGGGTCACCGAGCTCGTCAACGACAACGTCGCGAAGTTCGACCCCTCGGGCACGATGGTCTCGGGCTTCCCCAAGCCCGCCGGCATCGGCGGCCTCAACCGCACGATCGCGGTCTCGCCGATCGACAACAACGTCTGGATCGCGTCGCAGACGGGCAACGCGGTCTCGCGCCTGGACAACAACGGGGTGCTGCGCACGCTGGTGCGCCTCGCCCCCTTCGGCAACGGCCCGGTCGGCATCGCGGTCGATTCCAACGGCAAGGTCTGGGTCGCATGCCAGAACAGCGGCAACGCCGTGCGCATCGACCCCAACGGCGGCGGCGGACTCGGAGCCGTCGACCTGACCGTCCCGCTCGGCGCGGGCTCGAGCCCCTTCAACTACGGCAAGATGACCGGCGACGTGCCGCTCTCGCAGTCGCAGCCCAACGGCACCTGGACCGTGATCTACGACAGCGGCTCCGCGGGCACGGAGTTCGGCCGCATCAGCTACAACGCGACGATCCCGGCCCAGACCGCGCTCAACGCCGAGTACCGCGCCGCCGACACGGTGCCCGGTCTCGACGCGCGCGTCTGGCAGCCGGTGCAAAACGGCGTCGGTTTCAGCGGCGTCTTCGGCCGCTTCGTGCAGGTGCGCGTCAACTTCCTGCGCAACACGCCGCAGGTCACCGCGACGCCCGTGCTCTCGGACCTCACGATCGAGTCGCTCGGCAGCCCGACCCCGTGCGAATGCGGCAAGCCCAACCCGGGCAGCCTGCTCGTCTTCCCCGAGTTCGACAGCCGCAACGGTTCGAGCACGCTGCTGACCGTCACCAACACCGCGCCCAGCGGCGATCCGATCGCGGTCGAGTTCGTGTACATCGGCCGCTACGACCTGCAGAACCACCAGCTGCCCTGCCTCGAGTTCAACCGCACGCACACGCTGACGCCCAACGACACGCTCAGCGTGATCACGAACTTCCACAACCCCAACCAGGGCCTGGGCTACGTCTACGTCTTCGCCAAGAACCCGACCAACGGGCGCGCGATCGTGCACAACTTCCTCGCGGGCAGCTCGCTCGTCATCGACGGACGCAGCGGCGGCAGCTCCTCGCACAGCCCCGAGGTCTTCCCCGGCATCGGCGCGGAAGGGACGGAGACCGATCACGACAACGACGGCCTGCGCGACCTCAACAACGTCGAGTACGGCTGCTCGCCCGCCGAGATCCTCGTCCCGCGCTTCCTCGGCCAGGGCGTCTCGGTCGCGAGCGACCTCGTGCTGATCAACCTCACCGGCGGCTCGGAGTTCACCGCCTCGATCGACTTCCTCGTCTACAACGACAACGAAGAGGTCTTCTCCACCCAGACGAGCTTCCAGTGCTGGGTCAAGCGCCCGCTGCTCGACATCTCGAGCGTGTTCTCCAACAGCTTCCTGCTGTACTCGACGGGCAACAACCCCGGCGAGAACGTCGGCGTGGAGAGCGGCTGGTTCCGCATGAACGGCGGCGTCGCCAACTCCAGCGCCGCGAGCTTCGTCGACCCGGCCTTCCTCGCGCTCCTGATCGAGCGCACGCCCGGCGGCGGACAGGACGCGGATCTGCCCTTCGTCAACGGCGGACAGACCAACGGCGACATCCTCTGTCACAGCCTCTTCGGCGACACGACCCCCTGATCCGCCGCGGAGCGAGCCCCCCCCCGACCACGCCATCACCGCAGTATCAGTGAGAAGAGAGAGACCCTAGCCACAAAGAGACCGCAATTGACCGTTGCCTGGTTGCCCAAGCAGACGCATGACTGCAAGGGCACGAACCGGCCCGGCCCGAAAAGGGCCGGGCCTTTCTCTTCCACCGGGATCCGCGCAGTGCCGTTGATCAGATTGACATGATTGGTCCGGCGCGCATCGAGCATAGTGCAGGACGCGAGACTCGCGGCGCACCGCCCGCCACTCATCACGCTCTGCTCGTTTCAGGCGGTGCTTCGCACACCCGGTCCGCGACGCTCGTCTTCGGTGATCACCGCACAGAGTCCCGCTCGGCACCTCGCGCCGTACGCCGCACCGCACTCCTTGCAGTGCAACGCACCGTGCCACACCGCTCCACACCGCGCATCGCGGGCCATATCGCGCCGCGCCCCCCCCGTCGCGGATCGCACGCTCCCGACTCACCGTGCGAGAGGCGTGTGTAGGAACTGCGAGACGTGCGGCACGCTCGAGGCTCATCGCGGAACGCGCGACGTGTGGACCGCGACAGGCCACGCATGCCGCACGACCCGCTCGACTTCCCAGCTTCGTGCGAGCAGCTTCGAGCGCGAGGAATATCTCTCGGCGCGTCGGGTCAGGGAACCCGGATCTCGGTCTCTCCCGTCGCGTACGGCGGAACCTCGAGCATGCGCTCGATCGACTCGCCACCCGAGCCCTGCACGACGCAGCGGTACGTGCCGTGTGGGAGAGCATGAACGAGCAGCTCCCCCTTGGCATCCGTCGCGAAGCCGCCCGCGGGCGCAGGTACGTCGCCGCTCGCGGTCCAGTCCGAGACGCGCGTGCCGGTGAGCACATCCGTGAGCTCGACACTCCGCCCGGCGAGCGGATTGCCGGCACCGGAGCTCACGCGCACCCTCGCCGAGCCGAGCCGACGCAGCTGGATGGTGAACGTGGTCGTCGTGGGTGAGACGCTGATCAACTGCCGTAGCGGCCAGATCCCCGGCTGTTCGACGACGACGCGATAGTTGCCCGGAGCGAGATGCGCGATGTGCACACGGCCATCGACATCCGAGAGCTGCGAGCCGAGACCCAGCTCCGCGCCGCAGGTGTCCTCGAGATCGAGCTCGACCGACGCGATCGCTGCCGCTCCATCCTTCAGATTGAGATCGACGGGCATGCCGGCGGGAAGAACGATGTCGATCGTCCCGGAGCGCGCGTCCTTGGTCGAGAACCTAGTGCATGGGAGCGGCGCGAAATTCGGGTGCTGCGCACTCAGAAGAAACTCGCCGCTGTCGGGGTTCAGTATCTCAACGAAGCCGGCGGCATCTGCGGTGTAAAGGCTGCCGCAGGCGAGGCTCTGATCCACGGGGCGCACGAACACGCTCGAGCCGGCGGCCGGTGCGCCATCGGAAGTGATCATTCGGATGCGCTGAGCCGAGGAGCCCACTTCGAGTGTGACGCTCTGCGCTCCCCTGCGCCCGAGCGTGACGGTGCGCATCATCAAGCTCTTGTCTGAGCCATCACACACGGTCACGACGACGCGCTCTGTTTCTGGAATCAGGAAGCGAACGCTTCCCTGACTGGTCATCAAGCGGGTCATTGCGTGTCGAATGCCATTCACATCAGCATAGACAATGCTGACACTTCCGTCCTCAGGAAGACGTGCGCCGTTGGCCGGCACGACTTGCACATCGAGCGTCCTCCCTGACAAATCGATGTCGACTGAGTTTACGACACCTGGACGGACGCGAACTGCGCGCTCAACAACGCTGCCATCGGGGGCGATCACCCAGATCTGCACGTTGCCTGGCGTCAGGCCTTGGAATCTCGCGATGCCGTCTTCAGCAACCCGCTGTTCGGAGATGTACTTGGTTGCCGACCTCAGTGAGACTCCGTAGATCTTGATGTCCACGTCGGGCCCCACATGCAGGCGAACCGTCAGGTTCTCTGCCCGGTGCAGCGCGATCCGGCCAGCGTCGCAGGGCTTTGGCGGCGCACCCCAAAGCTCTGCCTTCCGAGTCGCGTACCCGTCAGCCTCAACAAGCAGGCCCCCATGCCCCGCTCCAAGTCCCGTGACCTGGAACCGACCCTGCTCGTCAACGCATCGCGGCGAGCTCCACGGGCCGAGCCATCCGCTACCATTTGTGAGCAGTAGCGTTGCTCGGGCGGTGGTCACGGGCTCTCCCGTGACGGCGTCCACGACACGGCCACTGACCGAGACCGAATCGGAGAACTCGAGAACTGCCTGCCCGCTCGCACCGGCCGCCACCTGCAGCGTGACTAGCGGTGTCTGTACGACCTGGGTGCAGCTTGCCATGAGTTGGACTAGACCGGGAGCCGCCTCTTCTACCGTGAAGGTGCCATCCTCACTGTCGTTGACGACGAGTTTTCCGCCGTCGCTCACATCCTCGTGCCAGAAGTAGACTGTGAAGTCTCTCGCCGGCTTTCCCGAAACTCTGCAGACACCTTTGACCGCCGCGGCACGCGACATCCGCACCTCGCGAAGGTGACCAACCCAATCCTCTGCGCGTGGAAATTGGTTCAGGGAGGGCACGAACCCAGGCTTCCGGACACGCACGAAGATCTCGCCGTGCGGGGCATTGTCAATCCGTAGCCTCCCTCCCGATCCCGTTCGACGGTCCATTCGACTCCACTCGTTGTTGCGAGCCCATTGGATGGCGGCGTTCGCACCAACGATTCCCTTCCCCTCCTCGTCCAAGACCACCAGTTCGAGGGCAAGTCCGGGCCTTGTGTGCAATTCGACGCTCTTTCGTTCGTTGGGCTGCGGCGGGGGCAGCAAGAGCAGTGCGGCCTCGAGTTCTAAGCCGACGTACTGAAGAGCAAAGCCATCAACCGATACGAGCGGCAATCGAACAGGCCCGAACGTCCCGTCCGCTCGCACCACGGTAGAGAGCAGCGGCGAGTCGTCGAATCCGTTCCTGGACATGCAGTGCACGAGTCCCTGGCCTGGCGACAAACCGTGCTCATCGTCTACGACGCGGCCTTCGACCTCGCAGGTGGCCAACACGTGGAGCACCACGCGATGCGGGCCCAACCCAGTCCAACCGGCTGAACGCAACTGGCCAGCCTCCGCTTGCACCCACGCGCTTACGGGCAGTACTGGTAGTTGCGCCTCGCCCCTGGCGTTCGTCTCGACCGCCAGACTCGGGAGCAGACCGTGTGAGCGTTGCTCGAGCTCGCCGGGCGTAAGGCTGGGCCAATCACTGAAATCGGCACGAATCGACACCTTCGCTCCCGGGACGGGCAACTCCTCTCGATCTAGTACGAGCACGCCCAGCGATTGGCTCTTCCTGAGCTTCAGCTCGAGCGTGCTTGCCGGGTGTTCGTCCTCCAGGGCAGTCCACGCCGAGCTGTATCCCGCGGCTCGGGCCCAGAGGATCGAACCACTCCAGGTGGGGTCCAGCTTGAGCACCGGCAACTCTGCCACGCCCCTTTCGTCTGCTGCGGAAGTCCGCGATCCGGCGCGCACATCGGCGTCCAGAACAACCGGCCAGCTCTCGAGTCTCTTTCTCCAATCCCGCGGCCGCGGGATGCGCTCGACGACGGCCCCAGCGACCGGCTTGCCTGATTCGTCAACGATGGTGACGCTCTGGACTGGCGCCCGCGGTGCGGGGAGGGCGTTCGGCTGAAGACTCGGCTCTTTCTCCTGCCCACCCTCCACCGCGGACGAAGGACGGGACAACTCATGACCGTCGGGGTGAGGCTCGACCTCGGAGTCCCGCCCCCTCAAATATAGGGACCCGCCAACGAGAATTGTGAGGAGGACTCCAAGTACTGCAACTGTCGAACGGGTGGACACTATCGTGGCTCCTCATGGCTATGGCCCAAGCCATCCGGTCGCTGGACCCAACCCGGCACTCTTCGCAACTAGTGTGGTGGCATCTTGAGCTTGCCCGTTGGACTTCCCTGCTCGGTGGAGATATGGCGAGGAGGGCCGATCTGGCCCTGAAGCGCGGATGACACTCCCGGCAGCAGGATCAGGGCTCCTAGCCATACAGCCAAGAGGGCAAGTCGCCAGCGACGAGTGCGCTCAAAGATACTCATGTGCCACTCTTCGAGCCACTTGCCCGAGCTCGGGTCCAATCGCTGTCGCCAAGCGCTTCGATTGTTCGCTGGGCGTCCATTCTCCGCATCGACGTGCACACAAGCTGGCTGCGCTGGACTCCGCGACTAGCTCAAGTGCCGCAGCGTCCAGACACTCGAGCTCTCCCGACGCCTGAACAACGGCCTGCGAGTCACCAGCTTGCAGCGCGAATCGGATCGTATTAAGCGCGCCGAGCGTATACCGACCGCCGACGGAGGTTGCAGCGGCTTGGTGCTTCAGTGCGCACGGATACTCTCCGCGGCGTGCGGCGACGCTTGCTAGAATCTCGCACGCCCTCCGCGCATTCTCCTTCTCCGGCCAGCCGTCAAGCACGGCTCTTGCGAGCTCCACGGCTGCGCCCGGGTCGTTGTTTGCGAAGGAGGCCATTGCAGAACATACCCGCCACGCATCCCCTGGCACCAGCCGCTGACCGAGCGCGGCCAGATCCAGCACGGATACCTGCTCCGGATCTTCTGGTGCGAGCGCTTTTTGGATCGCGGCGATCGCGCCGGCCCACGGTTCGCCCATGCCCGCACCAGACGCTTGGCCAAGGCGCTTGCGCACGTCGGCGAGCGGCACCGGATCCACGCGCTCGTTCGTGCTGCGATAGCGCATGATGAACAGCTTCTCGCGCTCGCCCTCGAGGAGTCGGGTGCGGCAGGCTTGGCGCAGGATCTCAGCCAACTCAGCGCGGTGCACGCTGACGAGCTCGCGCTCGAGCGCATCCGACACCGCCATCGCCGAGATCGGCTCCTCGGTCCGCGAGCGCACGGCGCGAAACGCGGCACGACGGTCAGCGCGCAGGAAGAGCGAGCGCGGACGCGCAGAGAGTTCGCGCAGCAGCGCTTCCATCTCCGGGTTAAGCAGTGCTTCGAGTTCAGTCATGTCGCCCGCCTCCCAGGCGCCCCGCCAAGCGAGTCCCTGCTGCGGCCTCCAGCGATTCTACCGCCGCGCGCAGCTCGGTATCGATCTCTGTGACTGGGCGCCCCAGACGCCCGGAGAGTTCCCGCAGACTGCAGCCCTCCTTCACGATGGCGCTCACGATCCTGCGCTGCAGGAGGGGCAGATCATGGAACACCACGGACAGGCGCCGGGCGAAGCGCAGCTCGACGCCGAAGGCCAGGATCAGTGCCGAGTAGCACGTTTGGGATTGCGGCATGGCAAGGTCGGCGTGCTCGGCTTCCCGGTCCTCTTCGAGCAGTTCCGCTGCTGAGCGATCGATCTGTGCCCGCAACCAGGGACCGAGGTCGCGCGGCGGCCCCTGTGCGCACGCTGCATAAGCGACTCGCGCCAGAGCCCGTGCGTACACGCGCGCGGGATCGAGCAGCATTCCCGCCTCGTCGAGCACGGCCTCCGCACGCGGACCGATCTCGAGCGGATCCCCGTTCGCGAGCCTCTGCATCACCTCGCGCGGTGAGCGTCCCCGAAGCAGACCATCCCCCGTTGGATCGATCGGATCCTCGCCAAGGGGGAATCGCTTGGAGGCGGACATGAGCGGGGGCTCGACCGCGTGGGGAATCTGGCCGGAAGACGAGGGGGCTTCCCCGGCGGCAATTCGGATTCTCCGGGATGCGAATGGACTGTCAAGGTGTGCGGGCCCATCCGGACCCGCCGTCGGGGACAACGCGCCCCTGGGCGCCAGGCGCGGCGCCTGTGCTTTCCGGCCGCGACTTGGACGGCGACGGCCCTTCGGGCGACGGCTCCGCAGCCCGGCAGATGCGCGATGCCCCCTATCCGGGCACACTCGCGATTCCCAGGTTGAAGCGCATGGGCGATGCTCGTGCCCGAGCCTATGGGCGACACCTCCCGCTGCACGGGAGGGCCCGGGGTGGCCGGCAACGGTCTCTCTCTCTCTCGGATTGAGTTCGAGGATCGGTGCCACGAGCACGCAAGGCGCGTGAGCCGCACGGGCAGCCCGGTGGAGGCCACGACTCGCGCGAGGGGTCCGGCGACAGGTTCGCTTCGTGGCAGAGGGCGCGGCCTGGTTCGCTTCGTGGCAGAGGGCGCGGCCTGGGTCGCTACCCATCCTCGCCGGAAAACAGAGAACCCCGCGCTGCCTTGCGCGGGGTCCCTCTTCACGGCTGATTGCGGACGAACCGCAACGTGCGGATCTCAGTGGTTCGGGTCGTGGATCAGCTCGGTCGAGCCGTCGAGGCCCATGTTCTCGCCGAGCGTCTTGTCAAGGTTCGTGCCGTCGACGCCCAGGTTGCCGTTGCCGTCGTCCTTGACATTGATCGCGTGGCCGACGTTGATGAGTTTGTTGTCCTCGGCGTTCGCGCCGGGCATCACGCGAGCCGAGGCGGCGATCATGCCGCCCGTCTTGCTGCCGAAGATCGAGACTGCGGCGGCGGCCACGAGGGCGACGCCAGCGACGATCAGCCCGTACTCGACGAGGGCCGCGCCGCGCTTCTGGTTGCGGTTCTGCTTCAGGGTCTTCATGGGTTCATTCCTTCCGGAAGAGATGACAGCGATGGCTCGTGCGGTACCCGGACTGGCTGCCGTCGGTCCGGGTCTGCTCCTGTGAGGCACGCGGGTGCCTGGGATTCCTCGCGGAAGCGGCGGTCATTGTACCCCCCCTTCCGCATTCATGCCGGCGAGCCGCGCCTGCGCCGGCGCATAGGCCGGGTTGGCTGCGAGGCAAGCCTGATATTCGCGCTTGGCGCCGGCGCGGTCCTTTTGCGTCTCGGCCAGCAGGCCGCGGTTGAAGGCGATGCGCCAGGCCGGTGCGCCGAGGCGTTCGGCCGCGCCCAGCTGGTTCCTCGCCTCGGCGAGATCGCCGCCGGTCATCAGCACGGCCGCGTACGTCTCGCGCAGCAGCGCGTGGTTCGGTGTGTAGTCGACCTGCGCGGCGAGCAGGCGCCGCGCGCTCGCGACGTTGTTCGCCTCGAGCGAGAGCTGCGCCTTGAGGATCGCGGCCTCGGGGTTGACCGGCTGCACCGTGAGAGCGCTGTCACAGAAGCTCTCGGCCTTCTCGGGCTGGCGGTTCTCGCGCGCGAGCACCGCGTTCGCGAGCAGCGTCGGCGCGTGGCGGGGGAACTCGAGCGCGAGGCGCTCGATCTGGTTGCGCACGCGCTCGCCGTCGATCAGCACGTGGTCGGAGTCCTTGCCCTCAGTGTGTCCCGAGCGCGCACGGTCGTACGCGACGAGCAGCTCCTGCAGGCGCTCGTCCGGATTGGTGTTCGACGTGCGGTGGCTCATCGCGTTCGTCGCGCAGGAGGCCAGACCGGCCAGCGCGAGGGCGAGGAGACGAGTGTGGTTGCGCTTCATGGTGTGGATCACCTCACTTGCCTTCCCCGGGCTTGGCGTCGCCGCCCTTCGCCGCCGGCTTGGGCGCGGGCTTCGCGGGCGGCTTCGGCATCAGCTCCGTGGTGTCGGGGAAGGCCCACAGCGTGCGGCGCGGCGCCGCGTCGCGCACGATCACCGGGCTGACCACGATCACGAGCTCGCGGTCGGAGTCGGCGTAGTTGAAGCCCTTGAAGAGCCAGCCGACCAGCGGGATCTTGTGCAGGAACGGCGTCTGGCTGGAGTCGTCGATGCGCGAGTGCTCGACGAGGCCGCCGATCAGCAGCACCTGCCCGTCGCGCAGGCGCGCGCTGGTGCGCAGCGAGCGCTCCTGGAACGCGACCGTCTGCGGGTTGGTGCCGGTGCTCGAACGCACCAGCGTGGTCAGGTCCGCGTCGGGGTTCGAGACGGTCGGCACGACGTCGAGCGTCACGAAGCCGTCCTCGTCGATCAGGGGCCGCACGGCGAGGCGGATGCCGAAGTCGCGGAACTCGACGCCGTTGAGGATGCCGGAGTTCGTCAGCGTGCTGGTCGAGTTGCTCCCGAAGGCCGTCAGCGTCTGCTGCTGGATCGGGATCGAGCCGCCGACGCCGAAGAAGGCCTGCTCGCCCGAGAGAACGGTCAGCGAGGGGTTCGAGAGCGTGCGGGCGATGCCCTCGTTCTCGAGCAACGTCAGCAGCGAGTCGACGCGCACGCGCTCGCCGCCGACCTGGGCCAGGTTGCTGAACCCGCCGCCGAGGAAGGAGAGCACGTCGCGCGCATCCGTGCCGTTCGCGGAGAGCAGCGGCTGGCCGTCGCCGTTCGTGATCACGTTGCCGTCGGCGTCGTGCGCCACGTTGTTGGGGTTGACGCCGTTCTGGTTGAAGTCGGCCACGCTGAACTGCGAGTTGGGCTTCCAGCTCAGGAGCGCGGAACGGTTGACCTCGTAGAGGCGGATGTCGATGCGCACCTGCGGCAGGTCCTGGACGTGCAGGAAGCTGATGATCTTGCCGCCGGCGAGCTGCACGGCCTTGGCGCGCGCGATGTTGGATCCGAGGTTGTTCTCGAGCAGGCGCGAGAGGCCCTGGCCGGAGCTGCCTGAGCCCGAGGTCGCGCCCGAGAAGAGCTCGCCCACGCCCGAGCCGAAGGTGTTGGCACCAGCCCCGCCCGCGCGCTTGAGCGCGCCGGACTCGTCGCCGATCACCTTGATGTCGAGATCCGCGGAGGCGTCGGCACCGACCAGGCTCGCGGCGATGGTGAGGATGCGCAGCAGGCAGGTCTGGTCCGGCACGTTGCCGCTGAGCACGAGCACGCCGCCCTCGCCGAGTCCTTCGACGACATCGGCGTGCACCTGGCTCGTGTCGCAGCCGACGACGCGCAGCGCGTCCTCCATGCGCTCGACGATCGCGGGCCGGCGGTGCCCCGCGGCCGGCTCCGGATCGCTGGGCTTGCGCGGCTCGCCCGCGACGGGCGGCGGCTGGATCGTCATGCGGTCGTGGATGCGCTCGGGAGCGCGCTCGTACTCGGTGATGCGCCGGTTCTCCAGCGGCGTGGTCTGCTCGACGGTGCGCGAGCGCTTCGGATCGGGATCGAAGCGGCGCACGATCGTGTCGGCCTTGGCCAGGATCTCGTCGCGCACGCCGCGGTCGGCGACCGTGCCCGCGATCACGAACTGGTCGTACTGGTCGTCGGGATGGTCGCCGTGCACGATGCGCGTGACCAGTGCGCCCTTGGAGCCGAGCGTCTCGGCGGCGCGGCGGATGATCTCCTCCAGCGGCGTGCCCGAGGTGGTGATCTTGAGGCGGTTGATCACGTGGCCCTGCGCGCTCAGCGCGGGCACGGGCTCGACGGGCTTTTTCGCGTCGTCGGTCCTGGCCTTGCGCTCCTGCGTGCCAGCCTCGAGGTAGTCGGCCGCCGCCTTCTGCGCCGCGTCGTAGAGCTCGCGCGTCGGCACGGTGCCGGTCAGCACGATCGCGTCGCGGTCGGGGGCCATTTCGACCTGGATGGCGGGCGAGATCTCGTGCAGCGCCGACTCGAGCACGGAGAGATCGCGGGCGACCGAGAACATGTACTGCTCCACCGAGCCGTCGGCGAACCAGACCATCAGGCTGGTCGTGCCGATCTTCGCGGCGGAGATCAGGATCTCGCGCTTGCTGACGACCTTCTCGATCTTGGCGATCTCCTCGCTGCCGATGGCGATGCGCTCGGAGATGTCCTTGGAGAAGAGCAGGCGCGCCTGCGTGTGCTCGACGATCGTCTTGAGCTCCTTCGACTTCCGACCGGAGGAGAGCACCTCGAGCAGCGCCGAGCCGGCGTCCTGCTTCTGGCCCGTGAAGTGCGGCACGGCCGCGCCGAGCGAGCCGAGCGCCAGGAGGCAGACGGCGATGCCGGCCATGCGCACGCGACGACGGGGCTGTGCGCCCTGGAGCGCTTCGTACATCAACATGACTCCACCTCCGGCGTCGGGCTCGGTCGTGCGTTGTGCGGTTCGATGCGGTTCATCGGGGCTCTTCCTCTTCACTCGCGGTGTCGGTCGGGGTGCACGTCGATTGCGCCGCGCGACGTCGTGGACGGAACGCGGGGGCTTCCGGTCTCCGGTGCGGGGAACCGGAGCGGGGCGGAAAGCTGGGCTTTTTCCATGCGGGATCCGGCGCGCATCACTGACGCGTCATGCCGTCGATCATGTGGATGAACTGCAAGAAGATCGGGCCGAGCGTCGTGACGAAGATCCCCGGCAGGAAGCAGATGACGAGCGGGAAGATCAGCTTCACGGGCAGCGCGGAGGCGAGGACGTTGGCCTCCTCGCGCCGGCGGTTGCGCAGATCGTCGGCCTGCGAGCGCAGCACGTTGGCGAACCCGGCGCCGACCTGCTCGGCCTGCACGAGCGCCGAGACGAAGATCGTCATCGAGGGCACCTCGAGGCGCTGGGAGAGCCGGCGGAAGCACAAGACGCGCGAGACACCCGAGAGAACCTCGAGCTGGAAGGTGCGCAGCTCGCGGAAGAGCGGGCGCTCCTCCTGCTGCGCCTGCACCACGCGCTCCAGCGCGCTGTCGAAGGCGAGGCCCGATTCGCTCATCGTGGCCAGCAGTTCGAGCGTGACCGGCATGTCCTGCTCGACCTGCATCACGCGCCGCTTGCGCGCCGAGTTGACGTAGCTCCAGGGCATCAGGAGCAGCATCCCCAGCAGCAGCCAGGGCGCGGCACGCAGAACGGCCGAGGCCATGTCACCGACGCCGCTGGGCACCTTGCCCGCCGCAGCCATCGCCTGGCGCGTGAGGCCGCTGGTGTCGAGCGTGATCACAAGCAGCACGCCCAGCAGGCCGCACGCGACCGTCGCAGCGACGAAGAGCGCCGGTGCCGCGCCGGAGCGGAACCCGGCCAGGTACAGCCAGCGCGAGAGGAGGTTGCGCTCCGCCGGATCGTCCTCGATCGCGGCGGCCTCGAGCATCTGGTCGTCGGCGTACATGCGCCGCAGCAGATGCGCGCGCCGGCGCCAGCGCAGGTAGAACCAGAGCCCGAGCGCGAGCGCACCGCCCCACACGAGGAGCAGCGGCAGCAGCGGGACGTCCTGGGTCTGGAGCAGCAGCATGTCGACCTCAGAAGCGCAGTCGCGCGAGCCGCGCGATCCAGAGCAGGCCGACGGCCTGCAGCACCAGCGCGCCCGCGAGCAGGTTCTGCCCCACGCTGCTGCGCACGTAGTCCTCGAACGAGGCGGGGTTCGTGCGCCACATCAGGAGGCCCAGGAAGTAGACGACGCAGACGATGCCGAGCACCGACCCGCGCGCCTCGGTCGACTGGGCGCGAATGCGGCGCGAGATCTCGATGCGGTCGCGCACCGAGCGCCCGACGGTCGAGAGCGTCGGCGCCAGGCTGCCGCCGACCTCGACGTGCACGCCCAGCGTGAAGCAGAAGATGCGATAGGCCTCGAGCGGGATGCGCACGGCGAAGTCCTCGAAGACCTGCTGCGGCGCCTCGCCGAAGCGCAGGCGGCCGAGGATCTCCTGCAGCTCGGAGCGCAGCGGCTCCTTGCTCTCGCGCGAGGCGCTCTCCAGCGCGTCCATCAGGCCCGCGCCGCCGTTGAGTGCCGCCACCATCAGGTCGATCGCGGTCGCGAGCGCGACCTCGAGCTGCGCGGCGCGGCGCTCGGCCAGCATCTCCTCGACGATGTGCGCCAGCACGCCGGCCACCAGGCCGAACGCGACGCTGAAGACCGGCGAGAGGCGCAGCGGCAGGTACGCGACCAGCGCGACCCCGAGCGCGATCAGGATCGGCGCCCAGTGGTGGCGACGCAGCGAGGGGTGCAGGCTGAGCGCCTCGCGTTCCTGCTCGAGGGGGAGATCGGCCTGCAGGCGCTCGCGCGCGATGCGCCGCGTGCGCGTCGCGCGCCAGGCGTACCAGGCGGCGCCCGCGCCGACGGCAGCTCCGGCTCCGAACACGAGCTCAGACATCGCCGCCCCCGCTCTTCTGGAAGAGCGCCATCGGCACGTCGATGCCGCGTTCGCGCAGCTCCTGCGCCAGGCGCGGCACCACGCCGGTCGCGACGAAGCTGCCGAGGATCTTGCGGCCCGCACGGCCGGTCTGCTGGAAGCGGAAGATGTCCTGCAGGAGCGGCGTGCCGCCCTCCAGGCCCGTGATCTCGCCGATGCTCTCGACGCGACGCACGCCGTCGTCGAAGCGGCGCACCTGCACGATGAAGTGCAGGGCCGAGACGATCTGCTCGCGGATCGCGCGGCTGGGCAGCTCCAGACCGGCCATCAGCACCATGGTCTCCAGGCGGTTGAGCGCGTCGCGCGCGGAGTTCGCGTGCACCGTGGTCAGGCCGCCGTCGTGGCCGGTGTTCATCGCCTGGAGCATGTCGAGCGCCTCGGCGCCGCGGCATTCGCCGACGATGATGCGGTCGGGTCGCATGCGCAGGCAGTTGATGACCAGGTCGCGCGCGGTGATCACGCCGCGGCCCTCGATGTTGGGCGGGCGCGTCTCCAGGCGCACGACGTGCTCCTGGTCCAGCACGAGCTCGGCCGTGTCCTCGATCGTGACGACGCGCTCGTGCTCGGGGATGGCCTCGGCCATCGCGCCCAGCATGGTCGACTTGCCCGCGCCCGTTCCGCCGCTGATCAGCACGTTGCGGCGCGCCTGCACCACGATGTCGAGGAAGCTCGCCATCTCGCGCGAGTACATGCCCAGGCGCACGAGGTCGTCGCGCTTGAGGCGCTGGCGCCCGAAGCGGCGGATCGAGATCGTCGGGCCGTCGATGCTGACCGGCGGCACGGTCGCGTTGACGCGGCTGCCGTCGGGCAGGCGCATGTCGACCATCGGCGCGCCCACGTCGATGCGGCGGCCGACGCGCGCGGCGATGCGCTCGATCACGCGCAGGATGTGCTCGCCGTCGCGGAAGCGGATCTCGGTGCGCATCAGGCGCCCGAAGCGCTCGACGTAGACGTGGTCGGGGCCGTTGACCAGGATGTCGGTCACGGCCGGGTCGGCCATCAGCGGGGCCAGCGGCCCGACGCCCAGCGTCTCGTCGATCAGCTCCTGCGCCAGGCGATCGCGCTCTTCGCGGTTGAGCGGCACGTCCTCGGTCGAGAGCACGCGATCGACGAACTCCTGCACCGCGCGCGTGATCGTCTCCTCGCCGCTGCCGTACAGGCTGCGCTCGCCGATCTCGTCCAGGAGGCGTGCGTGCAGGCGCGCCTTGACGGAGAGGTAGTCGACCTGCGGCGCACGGGTGCCGAGCGCGGCGGCATCCGCGTCGCCCTCGCGCGCGTAGGACGGCGCATGCTCGCGTCCCTCGTGACGCAGCCGCAGGCTGACGTCGGTGGCGAGGTTGCGCGTGAAGCGTGCCCGTACCTTGTCGCGGTCGATCGAATCTCCGTCGCTCATGCTGCTCTTCTCCGTGCGCGCTCAGGAATCGGTCTGCAGCCGCGCCACGAACGGCTTCTCGTCGGCCATTGGTTCCTCGGCTTCCTCCGAGGGCCCGGAGGTGGCCTCGTCCTTGGTCGAGCCGAGCTGCTCGAGATCGTCGGCGATCAGCTTGATCGCCTTGCCGAAGCCGAACATCTGCGTCGCGTTCAGGACGTAGGGCCTGCCCGTGTTGAGCGCGGTGATCAGGCGCTTCTGGTAGGGCAGCACGTAATCGATGTCGCGGTCCAGGCGCTGCGCCGCGTCCTCGACGCGCAGGCCGCCCGAGACGCGCTCGAAGTTGTTGTTGAGCACGATGCGCATGCGCTCGCGCGGGAAGCCCAGGTGCTCCATCACCGGCAGCAGGCGCGCCGCGCCCACCACGTTGGGCACGGTGTTCTGCACCACGACGAAGGCGCGGTCGGAGAGGTCGAGCACCGCCATGATCAACCCGTCGAGCATGGGGAACGTGTCGACGATGACGTAGTCGTACGAGCGCCGCGCCAGCGTGATCACGCGCGCCATGGCCTGGTCGTCGATGTCGGCCGCCTCGACCGCGTCGATCGGCGCCCCGAGCAGGTCCAGCCCGCACTCGTGGCGCACGGTGAGCTTCTTCAGCATGGTCTCGTCCAGGCGCGCCAGCTCGCGCGCCGCGCTGGCCAGCGAGGCCTGCGGCGAGAGGTCGAGCATCGGCCCGCAGCTGCCCAGGTGCAGCGAAGCGTCGATCAGCAGCACCTTGCCCGGATGGCGCTTGGCCATCGCGCAGGCGAGGCTGACCGAGAGCGTCGACTTGCCCACGCCGCCCTTGTTGCTGACGATCGAGACCACCTTGCCCACGCGCATGCGCCCGCTTTCGCGGCGCACCAGCAGGCGGTCGAGCGCGCTCTGCAGCTCGGTCACCGAGATCGGGCGGCGCAGGAAGTCCTGCACGTGGGCCCGCATCGCATCGATCACCACGTTGTGCTCGGAGGAGCCGAAGCCCAGGTTCTCCGGCCGATAGAGCGCCACGACGACCGACTCCTCGGCCACGGCGTGCAGCTCCTCGGCGAAGGTCTTCAGCGAGCGCGGGTCGGACTCCATCTGCACGCAGACGAGCTCCGGCCTGCGCGTGCGGGCGATCTCCAGCGCCTGGCGCATCGTCTGCGCGAAATGCAGAGTGGTTTCCATTTCGTGGGTGGCGGAGGCGGTGTGTTCAGCGGACGAGCGTGCTCGCCAGCAGGGTGCCGCGGCGGATGTGGGCGAAGTCGTAGCGCTGGTCCTGGCCGGTCGGGATGTCGTAGACCAGGGCGTCGAGGGCGTCGAAGACGCGCCTCCAGGTCACCGGATCGAGATCCTCGGCGTCGCTCGAGAGATGCGCGGTGGCGCAGGACTGGCCGGACCAGCACTCGACGTCGTTGAAGTAGTTGGGCGAGAGACCGGGAGACAACGTGATACGAGGCCCGGAGGTGCCGCTGGTGTAGACCAGCTTGCCAAATCCGTAGCCGATCACACGCTCGACGGGCGCGCCGGTCGGCGAGTCCACGGGCTGCGAGATCGCCAAATAGCCGCGCTCAACCAGCGTGGCCGTGTCGTTCTCCTGCAGCGCGGCCCAGCGGCATTGAGCATTGGCCTGATCCGCGGCATCCAGGCCATTCTGGAACTGCGCAAGGGAGACAGGGACCACCGTGTCGCCGACAGAGCGACCGTCGTACACGAGCTTGCCCACAACATCTCCGACCCAGGCCTGCTCCCAGGGGGGGAGATCCTGGAGCTGCTGCGGCGGCAACACGATCAATGTCAGCTCGCCAGTCGCGGCGTTCACCTGCAGGTTGTAGTTGCTGCTGATCCAGGTTGCGCCCAGGCCGCGGTCGGTGATTGCCTTCCAGAAGTCCGCATCGATGGCGACGCCGTAGAAGCCCATCAGCGGGATCGAGGCGTGCGTCGAGAGCATCAGGAATGGATCGGGCACGAACGCGCCGTTCACGCAGGGTGAGTAGCTGACGGCCAGCGCGGGCGCCGCCGCGGCGATGGCCGTGGCGCGCACCGAAAGGCCCATCGTGCGCGGGTTGTAGTCGTCGCCCGGCGCGCCGTGGATCGCGGTGCCCAGGCCGAAGAGGAACGGGATACCGGAGCCGGCAGAGCTCGTGCCCGGAACGCGGTCGAGTGCGTTGGGCTGCGAGCTGCGCCGCATGCGCACCAGGAAGCCCAGCGCCTGGCGCTGGCTGAGCTGCATCGGATCTCCCGGGATGAAGTCAGGCCGCGTGTAGTTCGAGTCCTCCTGGTGAGCGGCGTTGGGGACGAAGGTGCCGCTGAGCATGTCGCCGTGCGCCAGGTTGCCTGAAGAGTTGTGCTGCAGTACCGGATCGTCGAGGTAGGGATCGACAGACTCGTCGATCGTCGCGCCGACGTTGTCCGGGGTGCTGCCGCCAGAGAGCGCGATCGAGGGGCCGACCGTGAAGCGCAGTTGGTCGTCATCGTCGGCATCGAATGCGTCGGGGCCACCCGCGCTGCCCTGCGTCGGGTGGAAGTCGTCGTCCAGGTCGAAGCGCACGATCTGGGCGACGCGCTCGCGGCGCGAGTAGTCGCTGTACCATTGCTCGAAGTCGGCGTCGCGCAGGCGCACGCCCTGCAGCGCCGCGGCGTCGACGGCGTTCTGCATCTGCCCCTGGGCGAGCAGCGCCGAGCCCATGTCGAGAGCCAGCGTGGCCACGCCCAGCAGTGCGAAGACGAAGAGGGCGAAGAGGAGCATAGCCACCCCTCCGCGCCGGCTGGCGATCGCCTGACGTGCGCTGCGCTTCATGCTGCGGGTCCCAGGTCGGTCGGTCACCGGCCCTGGTCCTCCTTCGAGCGCTTGGGCTGCTCCTCGGGCTTCTGGACCTCGGTCTGCATCGTGCGCGACTTGCCGCCGCTCAGGATCTCGATCTGACCGGGCTGCTCGCCGCTGCGGAGCTCGGGCACCTCGTCCTTCGCAGCCTGCGCGCTGATCGAGACGCAGAGCAGCGTGGCGCTGCGCGCCTGGGCCTGCGTGAGCGCGCTGAGCTCCATCGGTTCGAGCTCGATGTAGTAGTGCCGCTCCTCGCCGCTGGCCGTGGCGCTCTTCGAGCCCGTGACCACCACACGCCCATTCTTGACCACGATTTCCTGAGGCGCGCTCCAGCCCTGCTGGCGCGCAACTTCAGGGCTGGCGGGGATGGGGCTCTGGCCCTTGCTCCCCTGCGTGGCCCAGATCTGGAATCGATCATCGGGACCCATGCCGGAGAGACCCGGGACCTTGGCCGGATCGACGTACGCGCCGACCTTGTCCTTTGCGACTCCCAGCGTAGGCGAGGGCTTGGTGTTGGGCGGGAAGAAGTCCGACTCCTTGAAGGCCTGGGGCTTGACCTTGTCGTGCTTCAGCACGCGACCGACGATCTGCGACTGCTTGAGCAGGAACCCGGCCTGCTTGACCTCCGCCTCGTTGAACCAGTTCCCGCTCAGGTCCTCGGCTCGGATCGCCGTGAAGCGCGGGAGGCGCTCCTTCACACACAACGGCACGAAGGTCTTGCCCTCGTGGTCAGAGGCCTGGCTGGTCGAGGCCAGGAAGGGCAGCCGGTAGCGCCCCGTGGCGTGCAGCACGCCCAGCGTGACGAGGGCGAAGAGAATCACGATCCCGGTGATGACGAGCGGGCCCCGGTTCGACGGGGTCTTGCGTTTGCGGTTGACGACTGCGGTGGACATGCGTGGGTTTCCGGCTCAGCGACCGAGCCTTTCGCGAGGTGCGAGGCACTGCGCGGAGAGGAGACGCCGGTAGGGGCGCACCTCCTTGCCCAGCGCGTAGAGCTTTCCGAGCCCGTATGTGCCCGAGATCGAGATCTGGTTGCTCTCGTGCGCGACAGCCTGCACACCGCCGGGATCGGAGACGCTGGAGTCGTCGGCCTCAATCGGCGTATTGAGCGCACCGCCCGAGGCGGTACTGTCCACATAGCCCGAGAGCATCGAGGCTTGGAACGGGTAGTTGATCCGCAAGGCGACGGTGCAACGCGGACCCATGCTGGTCGTGGAGGCGATCGAGAAGGGCCCGCTCAACGGATCGCTCGGGTCGGGACGGATTTCCTCGACCACGGGCAGCCACTGAAGGCTCTCGTGACCCGAACTGTCGGTGGCGACACGCGGGATCATCACGTTGTAGGGGTTGTCCTCGAAGTACGGCGCGACGTGGTAGTACGGGTTCAGCACCAGCGCGCCCGGGTAGCGCACGAGGTCTAGTTCGCTGCCCCCCACGGTGACGTGTTCGCGCACCATCAGTGGCACCAGGGCCTTGTTCAGCATCGGCAGCGAATCGAGGATCTGCCGCACCTCCACATCGGTCTTGCCCGTGACGTCGATCACCAAGCGACCGCGGTCGTAGACGCTCTCGTGCACCTCGGCCGCGGCAGCCATAATCGGGTTCGTACCGACTTGCAGCACGTCGACCGGGTCGTTCATTGCCTGATCGAAGGTCATCTCGGCCGGCAGCGGCAGGACCGAGAGCTCTCGCGCTCCGACGCGCGCAGCCGCGTTGAGGATCTGGTCGGCGACGACCATGTGCCCCATCTCGAAAGTTGCGGCGAGCAGCATGTAGAAGACGAAGGCGATCAGGGCGAACTCGACCAGGACCGCCCCTTGACGCGAGCGCTGGCGACGAACGAACGAGGACGGACCGACGCGGTTGTCGGACCGACCGGAGCGCACAAGCGGGGATGTGTGCTGGCGGTACATGGCTCTGCTTCAGCCGACCGGGGACGAATCACTGCCGACCGCCACCCTCGAACACGAAGGTGCACGGATGCGACGTGCGGATCGGCTGCCTGATCCGACGTCCGGAAGCCCCCTGCCCGGGACTTGCCTCCATGATCATAGGGAGAAGAGAACGATGCGGGTTCGAAAGGACGAATCCTCGACGCGCGCAGCCCGGGGCAGGGGAAGGATGGGGCGGCGAGAGCCTGGGACGCGTCCTGCGGCACATGTCCGGCGGCGCCATTGTACCCAGGGGGGCTTTCCAGGGCTTTTCGGAACCAGCGCCCGGAGATAGGAAAACGCAAAACCTTCCCGGATGGCAACTTAGGAAGCCTCAAAAGCACGTGATGTCGTGACACGCTTCTTTTCAAGGGTTGTCTGCGGTGGGCATGCGCTCTCGAGCACGATTCCGCAAAGCAACATGGCAGCTGATTCATGTGGGATTCCGGCGCTCGATGGGAGCCCTCGGACGAGACCCGACGCGCGCATGTGCAACGCCCTGGCTGCATCGTTGTGAATCTGGAAGTTGGGCGGAGCGCCCCCTCGACCACTACCATGGTCGCCCTTCCATGGAGCGCCTCCTCCTCCATCCGCCCTTCGCGGACCCCACCCAGCCCTACCTGAGCCTGCCCACGCTCAAGGGCTACCTGCGCTCCAAGGGCCTCGACGCGCGCGTGCTCGACCTCAACGTCGAGGCGACGCACTGGCTCTTCGAACCCGAGACGCTGATCGCGGTGGGCCGTCGCATCGGGTCGCGCTTCATCGACCTCAACCGCAAGCAGCTCCTGGGCTTCGAGGAGCAGCGCGAGTACCGCGCCCTGGTCGAGGCACGCGCCAAGATCGACCGCGCCATCGGCGCCGACCCCAGCCCGCTCGAGGTCTTCCGGACGCGCGAGCTCTTCTTCGACGGCGAGCGCTACGCGATGGCCCGGCGCCTGACCGAGGGCTACTTCGAGGCGCTCTCGGCGGCGTACTTCCCCTACCGCTTCGGCTTCAACCACGCCGCGCACTCGGTGGCGCCGTGGAGCTTCGCGATGCTGGAGCAGTACGCGACCGGCACGAAGAGCCCCTTGCGCGCCTTCTACGAGCGCACCTTCGCCGGGCCGGAGGAATGGGACTGGTCGCGCGGCGACGCGCCGCCCGTCGATCTCGCCGAGGTCGACTTCATCGGGATCTCGATCGTGTTCCCCTCGCAGATCCCCGAGGCGCTGCACCTCGCGCGCTTCCTGCGCGAGCGTGCGCCGCAGGCCTTCCTCGCGCTCGGCGGGCCGGCGCTGCACCAGGTCGCCGTGCACCTGGAGCCCGAGAAGCAGCGCACGCTGCTCGGCTTCGCCGACGCGCTCGCGCTCTTCGAGGGCGAGGAGACCCTGGCGCAGCTCTTCCCGCGGCTGGAGGCCTGGAGCGCGACGCGCGATCCCGCGCAGCGTTTCGCGCTGCTGCGGGACGTGCCGAACCTGCTGCAGCTCGACCCCGCGAGCGGCGCACCCGTGCTCGGCCCGCGCCACGTGCTCGATCTGCGTGAGCAGGCCGTGGCGCCGGACTACGGCGACCTCGATCTGGATCGCTACCTCGCGCCCAGCCGCACGCTGCTCTACGCGCCGACGCGCGGCTGCTACTGGGGCAAGTGCTCGTTCTGCTACTACGGCCTGGCCGAGACGGCCACCGCCAGCTACCGCGAGATCCCGCCCGAACGCGCCGCCTCCGAGCTCGCACAGCTCTCGCGCCGCCACGGCGTGAAGAACTTCTACCTCTCGTGCGACGTGCTCTCGCCGGTCTACGCGGTCAAGCTCGCGCAGGCGCTGATCGACAAGGGCGTCAAGATCCGCTGGTCGAGCGACCTCAAGATCGAGGCCTACTTCACGCCCGAACGCTGCCAGGTGCTGGCCGAGTCGGGCCTGCGTTCGGCCGCCTTCGGCATCGAGAGCGGCTCGGACCGCATCCTGGAGCTGATGCGCAAGGGCTGCGACCGCGCCACGATGACGCGCGTCAACCGCGCCTTTCACGCCGCGGGCATCGCGACCGAGTGGATGACCTTCACCGACCATCCCGACGAGTCGGTCGAGGAGGCGCTCTCGACCGTGTCCTGGATCGAGAGCGAGAGCGAGGCGATCGACTGCTTCATCGTCGGGCGCTTCGGCCTCGAGCGTGGCTCGCACATCGCGCAGGACCCGCAGCGCTACGGCGTGCGCCGGATCTACTGGGCCGAGGGCGACGAGCTGCGGCTCTACGCGCTCTTCACGCACATCGGAGGGCGACGCGGGCCCGAGGCCGACCAGACGATCGAGGACGCGGTCGCACGCGCCGCGCGGCCCTACGCCCTCAATCCCTACCCGTGGGCCGGCGCGAACTCGACGCACCACACCTTCCTGCACTTCCTCGAGTTCGGCCAGACGGCCTTCAAGACGCACTTCCAGCGCGCCGGCGCGGGCTACTACGGCGCGCTGCCCGCGCCGCCGCAGTCGCACATCACCGGCCTGCGCGAGCGCGCGCGCTTCGACATCGAGCGCATCGCCGACGCCGAGCAGCGCTTCTTCGAGCACTTCCTGCCCGAGGCGCTCTACACGACGATCCCTGCGCGCCGACTGGGCGGAAGCGGCGACGAGGTCGCGCCGCTCTCGCTCGAGCGCTACGCTGCCGCCGCGGCCGAGATGCCCTTGCTGCGCGGCGGTCAGGCCTGACGCGCGGCGCGCGGTGGCCGCAGCATGCCCCCCCACGAGCGAGCCACGCGCGAGGAACCCGCGGACGAGCACGCCTCGAGCACGCCGGCCGACAACGCAGCCGCGAGCGACACGATCCACGCGCGGCGCGTGCTGGTGCAGATCGTGCTCCCGGTCGTGTGCGCGCTCGTGATCCTCGCCAGCCTCGTGTTCGCGCCGGCCGCGGAGCGCTCCCAGATCTGCTGGGCCAGCCTGACGGCCGCCGCGGCGGGTTTCGCCGCGACCTCGATCGGCGTCTACGGCGGCGTGCTCGTGCCCGGCCTGCTCCTGATGGGCGTCGATCCGCGCTTCGCGGCGGCGGCCTCGCTCTTCCTGCAGCTGCTCGTGATCCCGCTCGGCGCCGGAGCGCACCTGCGCCTGGGCAACGTACGGCGCCATGTCGCCGTGCCGTTGATCGCCTGCGGCATGCTCGGCGCCTTCGCCGGACCCTTCTGCGCGGCGACGCTGCACAAGGAGACGCTCGCGCGCGCCGTCGCCAGCGTGATCGTGCTGGTCGGCCTGCTCGTGCTCGCGACGCTCAAGCTCGGCGGCCTCGCGTCGACGCGGCCGACCGAGACGGTCTCCCGCGCGCGCATCGGCGGCGTCGGGCTCGTCGCGGGCTTCGCCTCGGGCATCAGCGGCGCGGGCTGGGGCCCGATCGGCGTCAAGCTGCTGATCCTCCTGCGCATCGACCCGCGCCAGGCGATCGGCTCGTCGCTGCTCGGCCGCGTGTTCATGTCGGCGGCGGCGGTCGCGGCCTACCTCGTCAGCGCGCACGCCTTCGAGGGCATCGTCCCCGATCCCTGGCTGATCGCACCGCTGATCGCCGGCTCGCTCGCGACGATGATCCCGGGGGTCTACCTGGTCCATCGCATCGAGCGCCAGAGGGCCGTGGTGTTCATCACGCTGCTCTCGATCGGGCTGGCGCTGCCCGTCCTGATCCGCGGGCACTGAGAGAGCGCGAAGCCGAGCCTGCGCGTGCTACGCTGCTCGACTCCGCACGCCAAGGGCACGCCCATGAGCTCGACCCCCGCACCGATCACCCCGCCTCCCGCCACGCACCACTTCATCCACGACGAGATCGACGCCGACCTCGCCGCGGGCAAGAACGCAGGCCGCGTGCAGACGCGCTTCCCTCCCGAGCCGAACGGCTACCTGCACATCGGCCACGCCAAGTCGATCTGCCTCAACTTCGGTCTCGCCAAGCGCTACGGCGGCAAGTGCAACCTGCGCTTCGACGACACGAACCCGACCAAGGAGGAGCAGGAGTACGTCGACTCGATCCAGCACGACGTGCGCTGGCTGGGCTTCGAGTGGGACGCGCTCTTCTACGCGAGCGACTTCTTCGAGGAGCTCTACCGCTTCGCCGAGCACCTGATCACGACCGGCAAGGCCTACGTCTGCGATCTCAGCGGCGACGAGGTCGCGCAGTACCGCGGCACCCTCGACAAGCCCGGGCGCGAGAGCCCGTTCCGCAACCGGCCGGTCGCGGAGAGCCTCGACCTCTTCCGCCGCATGCGCGCGGGCGAGTTCAAGGACGGCGCGCGCACGCTGCGGGCGAAGATCGACATGAGCTCGCCCAACCCGAACCTGCGCGACCCGGTGCTCTACCGCATCCTGCACGCGCACCACCACCGCACGGGCGACAAGTGGTGCATCTACCCGATGTACGACTTCGCCCACGGCCAGTGCGACGCGCTCGAGTCGATCACGCACTCGATCTGCACGCTCGAGTTCGAGATCCACCGCCCGCTCTACAACTGGTTCCTCGACAACCTGCCCGTGAAGGCGCGCCCGCGCCAGATCGAGTTCGCGCGGCTCAACCTGACCTACACCGTGCTCAGCAAGCGCAAGCTGCTCGAGCTGGTGAAGGGCGGCCACGTCAGCGGCTGGGACGACCCGCGCATGCCGACGATCTCGGGCATTCGCCGCCGCGGCTTCACGCCCGAATCGCTGCGCGCCTTCTGCGAGGGCATCGGCGTGGCGCGCTTCAACTCGACCGTCGACCGCGTCGTGCTCGAGAACGCGATCCGCGACGATCTCAACAAGCGCGCCCTGCGCGCGATGGCCGTGCTCGACCCGATCGAGGTCACGATCGAGAACTTCCCCGCTGGCAAGACCGAGTGGATCGAGGCGGTCAACAACCCAGAGGATCCCTCGGCCGGCACGCGCAAGCTCCCGTTCACGCGCACGCTCTGGATCGACCGCGACGACTTCCGCGAGGAGGCGCCCAAGAAGTACTTCCGCCTCGCGCCCGGCAAGGAGGTGCGCCTGCGCTACGCCTGGTGCATCACCTGCAAGGAGGTCAAGAAGGACGCGAGCGGCAAGGTCGTCGGCCTCGTCTGCACCTACGACCCCGCGACGCTGCACGGCGCGACGCCGGACGGCCGCAAGGTGAAGGGCATCATCCACTGGGTCAGCGCCGAGCACGCCGTCGAGGCGCCGGTGCGACTCTACGACCACCTCTTCAGCGCCGAGCATCCCGACGACGTGCCCGAGGGCGTCGACTGGAAGAGCGGGCTCAACCCCAAGTCGCTCGTCACCGTCGAGCGTCCCAAGCTCGAGCCCGCGCTCAAGGACGCCAAGGCCGGCCAGCACTTCCAGTTCGAGCGCGTCGGCTACTTCTTCGTCGATCCGCAGGACTCCAGTCCCGGCGCGCCGGTGTTCAACCGCACCGTGACGCTGCGCGACAGCTGGGCGAGGATCGAGAAGCGCGGCGAGGAATGAGCTCGAGGAAGCTCTCCGTGATCGGCTTCGCCGTCGCGGTCGCCGGCCTGGTCGGCCTGTACCGCATCGACGCGCTGTTCGACAAGAACCCGGTCACGATCGGGCTGCAGGTGCTCGCGGCGTTGCTGATGATCTGGGCGCGCATCACGTTCGGGATGCGCAGCTTCCACGCCGCGGCGGACCCGACCGAGGGCGAGCTCGTCACGCGCGGGCCGTATGCGTTCGTGCGCAACCCGATCTACACCGCCGCGGTGCTCTTCGCCTTCGCGGGCGCAGCGGCGCACCCGAGCCTCGCGAGCGCGGGCTTCGCGCTGCTCGTGCTCGGCGGGATGCTGGTGCGCATCCACTTCGAGGAGCACGCCCTGCGCGAGCGCTACAAGGAGGCCTACGCGGCCTACTGCAAGCGCGTGAAGCGGCTCGTGCCCTTCGTGTTCTGACCCGCGCTACAATCGAGGCGTGCCCGCCACGCTCTACCAGTTGCTCCTGGACGAGCAGTTCGCGCTCCTTCCCGAGCCCCTGCGCCGCTTCCACGGCTCGCCCGTCGGCGGATGCGTCGAGGGCGTGTTCCGCGTCGAGCGCGGCCGCGGCTTCCTGCGCAGCCTGCTCGCCGACCTCGGCAAGCTCCCGCCCGCGGGCGAGGACGTCCCCCTGCGCCTCGAGGTGCGCGTCACGGATGGCGAGGAGCACTGGACGCGCACGTTCGGCGCGACGCGGCTCCTGACGCGGCAGTTCGCACGCGACGGCCGGCTTCTCGAGCTGCATCCGCCCTGGAAGCTGCGCATCCGACTCGGCGCGACGCGCGAGGGCATGCAGCTCGAGCACGAGCGCTGCTACTGGTTCGGGATCCCGCTGCCGAGGCTCGTCGCGCCGCGCGTCGACAGCTTCGTCGAGGCGCGCGGCCAGGGCTGGTTCGTCGAGGTGACGATCGGGATGCCGCTCGTTGGCATGGTCTGCCGCTACTCGGGCGAGGTGCGGCCCGCATGATGCCCGTGATCTGGCTCCTGATCGTGCAGGGCGCGCTCGGCGCCTTCGACACGCTCTGGTACCACGAGTGGAAGGTCGCGCTGCACTCGCGGCCCGGCGCGAGGCGCGAGCTCGTATTGCACTCGCTGCGCAACTTCTGCTACGCCGCCCTCTACGGCATGCTCGCCTGGCGCGAGTGGCACGGGCCGGTGGCGGCGACCTTCTTCGCGCTGCTCGCGGCCGAGCTCGTGATCACGCTCAGCGATTTCCTGGAGGAGGACCGCACGCGCAAGCTGCCCGGCGGCGAGCGCATCATGCACGCGCTCGTCGGCGTCGCCTGGGGCGCGATGCTGGTCTACCTCCTGCCGCTGCTCTGGAGCTGGCTGCACGAGCCCGCGGCGCTCGTCCCGGTGGATTACGGGGCCTTCTCCTGGGCGCTCTCGTTGATGGCTGGGGGCGCCGCGGGATTCGGCCTGCGCGACGGCTACTACGCCTCCAGACAGTTCGATAAAGTGCTCGCCCCGTGAGCACCAACCGCGTCGACAAACCGGGTTTCGACGCCTGCCTCGGGAGAACACGCGCCCGCCAACAGGTGCGCGCCGCGGTGAATGCCGGGGATGAGCAGGAAGTCTAGTTCCCGGCTGGATTCGGACACCTTGAGCGCCGTTCCTGACATGCAGCGGTGGGCACCCTCGATCTCCGCCTACGCGGATTGGATCAACGGGGTCAACTTCGAACGAGCCGCTGAATGGGCGCACCGCCTAACGGCGCCGACCCCTGCGCACGTGGAAGGCGCAATCGCCGAGGCGGTCGCATGGGATTGGCTGGTGCATCGCGTCGACAGCATGGGCGCAGTCAACACTTCGAATCAAAGGTCTCCGGACTTCGTGTGCCGCGCCCGCAGCGCCACCTTCTTCGTCGAGGTGACAAACATCAGCCGAGAACAGATGACGGAGATCACCAAGATGCAGGACTCGGAGCTGTTCCGCGGCTGCTACGGTTCCGCGGCAGACAGGCTTCACCACGAGATCCTGGAGCGTGCGGGAAAAGGGCGCCCCCTTGAGGCGCCCTTCCTGATGTTCGTCACCACGCTGCATTGGAACGCTTCGTATCAGATGGTCGATCGCCTGCATGTGGAGTCGGTTCTCCACTCCCCCACACGCATCAGCGGGTTGATTGACGAGCGGGGTGAAGCCGTCCCCGGACCTATTCGAGAGGTCACATCGTTCGGCCGCGCCGCGTTCACGCGATCAGGGACAACCGAGACAGCTCGCCCTTTCCTCTCCGGGGTCCTATTCGGTGCGTTCGGCCACTACCCGGTCGGTCATCTCGACCGTCGAGATCGACTCGTCCGCGGGATTCTGCACCCCGTGCCGAACCATCCGTTCGACCCGTCGCTGTTGCCCGACACGTCGTTCTGTCGATTCAAGACTTGGCCGCCGAGTCCCGAGCATCCCGAGGTGCTGCTAGAGTGGACGGACGGCAAAGACTCTCCCTAGGCACTGGGTCGAGCTTCGCAATCCTGGTGGATCGCTAGAGGAACTGCTGATGGGTAGTGGACTGGATTGGACCAGGGTTTTGGACGCGGATAAAGTGCTCGCCCCTTGAGCACCAACCGCGTCGCCGTCGTCGAGTCGAACCTCGACAGCTACCTCGAGAGCGCCTCCCCCGCCGCGCAACTCCTCCGTGACGAGGAACCGCTGCGCGCGGGCGGCGGGCTCACCGCTCGCGCCGCGGTCGAGCTCTTCGAGGACGCCTACCTCTCCCGCGCCCTCGACGTCGCCGCGCGCGAGCTGAAGCGCACCAACCGCAGCTTCTACACCATCTCGAGCGCGGGCCACGAGGCCAACGCGATCCTCGGCGCGCAGCTGCGCCTGGACGATCCGTGCTTCCTGCACTACCGCTCGGGCGGCTTGATGATGGCGCGCAGCCGCAAGGCGGGCGAGGTGACGCCGCTCTTCGACACGCTGCTCTCGCTGTGCGCCTCGGCCGACGATCCGATCAGCCACGGCCGGCACAAGGTCTGGGGATCGAAGCGCCTTTGGGTGCCGCCGCAGACCTCGACGATCGCCTCGCATCTGCCGAAGGCCGCCGGCTGCGCCTTCGGCATCGGCCGCTCCAAGCGCCAGCAGATCGAGAACGACGTCGCGACCGATTCGATCGTGCTGTGCAGCTTCGGCGACGCGTCCGCGAACCACTGCACGGCGCTCTCGGGCTTCAATGCCGCGCGCTACGTCAAGCGCCGCGGCAGCCCGATGCCGATCCTGTTCCTGTGCGAGGACAACGGCATCGGCATCTCGGTCGACACGCCGCAGGGCTGGATCGAGGAGAGCTTCTCGCACCTGCCGCAGCTCGCGTACTTCCGCGCGCAGGGCCACTACGACGAGATGTGGGACAGCTGCGCCGAGGCGATCGCGCACTGCCGCACGAAGCGCACGCCCGTCTTCCTCCACCTGCAGACGGTTAGGCTCTGGGGCCACGCGGGGAGCGACGTCGAGACGACCTACCGCACGCACGAGGAGATCGAGGCCGTCGAGGCGGCCGATCCGCTGCTCGGCTGGGCGCGGCGGCTGGTCGAGACCGGCGCCGCGACGCCCGCGACGCTGCGCGCGATCGTCGCCGAGATCCGTGAGCGTGTCGCCGCTGCCGCGGAGGAGGCTGCCGCGCGGCCGAAGCTCGTCACGCGCGCCGAGGTGATCGCTCCGCTCGCGCCCTGGGACGAAGCCCGCGTGCGCGAACGCGCCGCGCAGCGCATCGATGCGGCGAAGCGCGCGCACTTCTGGGGCGAGAACCCGCCCGAGGCGACGAAGAGCGCGACCAAGCGCACGCTCGCGGCGCACATGAACGCGGCGCTGCACGACGAGTTCCTGCGCCACCCGGAGCTCCTGCTCTTCGGCGAGGACTCGGGCAAGAAGGGCGGCGTCTACGGCGTGACGCAGGGCCTGCAGAAGCGCTTCGGCCTCGCGCGCGTCTTCGACACGCTGCTCGACGAGACGACGATCCTCGGCCTCGCGCAGGGCGCGGCGCACCTGGGCTTCGTGCCGCTGCCGGAGATCCAGTACCTCGCCTACATCCACAACGCGCTCGACCAGCTGCGCGGCGAGGCCTGCTCGCTCTCGTACTTCTCTGACGGCCAGTTCACCAACCCGATGGTCGTGCGCATCCAGGGCCTCGCCTACCAGAAGGGCTTCGGCGGCCACTTCCACAACGACAACTCGCTCGGCGCGCTGCGCGACATCCCGGGCCTGATGCTCGCAGTGCCCGCTCGCGGCGACGACGCGGTGCGCATGCTGCGCGGCGCGATCGCCGCGGCGATGGAGTGCGGCCGCGTGGTGTGCTTCCTCGAGCCGATCGCGCTCTACCACGAGCGCGACCTCTACGAGGAGGGCGACAACGGCTGGCTGACGGACTATCCCGCACCCTCGAGCGCGCCCGACGCGGTGCTCCTGCCCGGCGACCTCGGCGTCTACGGCGAGGCGAACACCGACCTGTGCATCGCCAGCTACGCGAACGGCCTGCGCCTCGCGCTGCGCGCCGCGAAGCGGCTCGAGACACGGCGCGGCGTGAAGGCACGCGTCGTCGACCTGCGCTGGCTCGCGCCGCTGCCGATCGAGGCGCTCGCGAAGCACGCCGAGGCCTGCGGCAGGCTGCTCGTCGTCGACGAGTGCCGCGCGACGGCCGGGGGCATCGCCGACGCGATCGGCGCGCACTTCGCCGAGAGGAGCTCGAAGGTGCGCGTGCGCAGCGTGCGTGCGGCGGACAGCTACGTCCCGCTCGGCTCGGCCACCGCGGCCGTGCTCGTCGGCGACGCGGAGATCGACGCCGCGCTGAAGGAGCTCCTGCGATGACGCGCGCCTTGATCCTCTGCCCGGGTCGCGGCTCGTACGCCGAGAAGACGCTGCGCTCGCTGCCGGAGAGCCACCCCTTCGTCGAGCGCGCCGAGGCGCTACGCCGCGAGTACGAGCTGCCCTCGCTCGTCGAGCTCGACCGCGCGGCGAAGTTCGATGCCAGGACGCACCTCGCGCCGATGCATGCCTCGCCGCTGATCTGGCTCGTGTCGATGATCGACTGCGAGCGCGCCGCCGCGGAGCACGAGATCGTCGCCGTCGCCGGCAACTCGATGGGCTGGTACACGGCCCTCGCGGTCGCGGGTGCGCTCGACTTCGACGACGGCTTCCGCCTGATGCAGGAGATGGCGCTCCTGCAGCAGGAGCAGGGCGGCGGCGGGCAGATCCTCTTCCCGCAGGTCGACGAGCAGTGGCGCCGCGATCCCGCGCTCGTCGCCGCGCTCGACGAGGCGCTCGCGAGCTCGAACGGCGAGGCCTTCCCCTCGATCCGACTCGGCGGACAAGCCGTGCTCGCCGGCAGCGAGGCGGGCATCGCGCACCTCCTGCGCACGCTGCCCAAGGTCAAGCTCGGGCAGAACGTCTACCCGTTCCGCCTCGTCGGCCACGGCCCGTACCACACGCCGCTCGTGCAGCCGGTCGCGGACCGGGCGCGCGCGCAGCTCTCGCGTCTCGCGTTCCAGAAGCCGCGTGTGACGCTGATCGACGGCAGCGGCAAGCGCCACTCGCCCTGGTCCGCCAGCCCCGCGGGCCTGCGCGAGTACACCTTCGGCGCGCAGATCACCACGCCCTACGACGTGACGCTCTCGGTGCGCGTCGGGATGCGCGAGTACGCGCCGGATCGGCTCGTGCTGCCCGGCCCGGGCAATCCGCTCGGCAGCATCTGCGGCCAGATCCTGATCGAGGAACGCTGGCGCGGCCTGCGTTCGCGCGCGGACTTCGACGCGCTGCAGTCCTCGGCGAACCCGCTCGTTCAGTCGCTGCGGCGCTGACGCGGCACGAGCGCGAACGCGATCCCGCCGAGGATCAGCGCGCCGGCGACGAGCAGCCGTTCGTTCGGCCTCTCGTGCAGCACGAGCACGCCCGCGAGCGCGGCCAGCGCGGGCACGACCAGCTGCACGAGCGCCGCGCGCGTCGCGCCGAGCATCGGCAGCGCCGCGTACCACAGGCTGTAGCCCAGCCCCGAGGCGAGCCCGCCCGAGGCGCAGGCGAGCACGAGGCCGCGCGTGTCGGCCGCGATCGAGTTGCGGGCGAAGAGACCGAACGGCAGCACGAGCACGAGCCCGCGCGCGAAGTTGCCCGCGTTCGCCGCGAGCGGCGCGCGGCTCGTCCTCCCGCGCAGCGAGTACACGCCCCAGGCCGCACCCGCGAGCGCCATCAGCCCAAGACCGATCGGATCGGGCGCGCTCGCGCCGGGCAAGGTCAGGTACGCGAGGCCTCCCAGCGCCAGCGCGAGACCGCAGCCCTCGCGCGGGCTCGGGTGCCTTCCGGCGCGGATGCTCCAGCCGATCATCGTCACCTGCACCGCGCCGAAGAGCGCCAGCGCGCCGACGCCCGTCGGGAGGCGCAGGTAGGCGAACGAGAACGCGGCGGCGTACACGACCAGCGCCGCCGCCGAGCCCCAGCTGCCCTCGCGCAACCCTCGCCCGCGCGCGAGCAGGCCGAGCACGATCGCGCCGCTCGCCAGGCGCACGCAGGTGAAGCTCCAGGCGTCGATCGCGTGCGGGCCCAGCGCCGCGCGGCACAGCACCGAGTTCGCGGCGAAGCCGGTCAGGGCGAGCGAAGCGGCGAGCAGCGTCCGCGGCGACACGGACGGGCCCGCGCCGGATCGGATCTCGGGCGGCATGAGGGCTGGCTGGCGCGCGCAACGGTAGCGCGGCCGCCGCGCGGGCGCACGGCAGGCCTGGGGCGTCCACCCGCGCAACGGCTCGGGCAGCCGCTCGTGCAGCGGCTCGCGCAACCACGCCAGCCGCCGCGGATATGCTGATCCATCACCCGCTCTCCGCACGCCCGATCCCGATGCTCACCTCGCTGCTCCTCGCACTCGCTGTCCTCCTCCAGGACCCCGCACCCGCTGCGGGGACGCCCGCGCCGACGGAGAAGCTCGCGCTCGCTCCGGTGTGGCAGCAGGGCACGCGCTTCGCCCTCGAGCTCACGAAGGCGCGCGAGGACTGGAACGGCGAGACGCTGCTCAAGGCGAGCCGCACGCGGACCCCGATCGACGTCGAGGTGCGCACGCAGGGACCGACCGGTTGGGTCGTGCGCTGGACCTACGGCCACACCTCGATCCTCGAGGGCGCGGACAAGGACAAGGAGTTCGCCGAGCGCATGGCCTCGCTGAGCGAGGGCATGCAGCTGGACGTGCGCCTCTCGACCGCCGGCGTGATCGAGGGGCTGGCCGACCCCGAAGGCCTGCAGCGCCACTACGCGCAGATGCTGGCGGACATCGAGAAGGGCCTGCTGCAGAAGGGCATGGATGCGCGCACGGTCGCGCAGCTGAGGAAGCAGACCGCCGAGCGCGTGCTCGGCCCGGACTTCCAGCACCTCGCGCTCTCCGACGTCGAGATCTACCAGCGCTGCCAGACGCTCGAGCTGCGTCCGGCGAAGCTCGGCGCACGCACGACGATCGAGAGCGAGCTCGACAACCCGCTCGGCGGCGACCCGTTCCCCGCGCAGGGCTGGTACCTGCTCGAGAGCCTCGATCCCGCGGCGAAGCGTGCGGTCGTCAGCGCGGAGCTGACGCTGGATGCGGTGCAGGCGCGCGAGCGCGTCCTGGCCTGGTTGACCGAGGTCGCGAAGCAGAACGGCCAGCCGCCGCCGCAGGGGCCCGACGACCTGCCGCTCAAGGAGCTCCGCGAGACCAGCCGCTACGAGCTCGATCTCGCCACGGCGCTTCCCGTGCTCGTCGAGCACGTGCGCACCAGCGTGATCCGGGCGCACAAGCGTGTCGACCGCACGGAGCTGCGCCGCGTCGAGACGACCGGCACGACGCCGGCGGCCGGGAAGCCGCGCTGAACCGCTGCGAAGCGCTCGAGGCTCCGCACGACGATCCTGCGCTCGCCTGGGGCCGCGCTCAGTTGCTCGCGAAGGCCGAGGCCTGCTCGTGGCACTGGCCGCAGAGCGCCTCGACGCTCTTGCCCTGCGAGTCGCCTTCCTCGGTGAGCGCGCCCTTGCCCGCGCGCAGGATCAGCCCGAAGGCGTTGCCGTTGCCGTGCGCCTTGTGGCAGCTGATGCAGGTCGGCGTCGCGTCGGTGCCGGCGGGACCCCAGCGGCCGAGCTCGCTCATCACCTTGACCTTGTTCGTGTGGCTGTTGTAGGTGCGCAGGCTCGCTCCGTCGCCGCCGAGCGAGAGGTTGACGCCGCTCGCGGGGTGGCGGATGAAGCCCTGGTACCGCCCGCCCAGCGCCGGCCGGCCGCCGACGGTGCCGGCGTCGCCCGGCGCGCCATGGAAGTTGTCGTGGCATCCGGCGCAGAAGCGCGCGATGGCCGAGTCGCGCTTGTCGGGCTCGTTGAAGTCGACGTCGGACTCGTCGTAGCCCTGGGCGTGGCGCTCGAAGACGTCGCGGGTGAGATCGTTCGCGCCCGAGCCCTTGTTGTACGTCACCAGCCCGCGGCTGCCCGCGTTGTGACCCGCATCGCTGCGCAGGTTGCGATAGGCCGAGCTCCCGTTCTCGCTGCCGTGCGGTGCGTGGCAGTTGATGCAGGTGAGCCCGATGCCCGGGCCGTTCTCCAGCTCCGCGTTCCAGGGCGGCTGCGAGCCCGGCGCGAACTCGAGCGAGTCGAGCGTGTGCCCGGTCGAGGGCAACCCGTCGACGCCGAGGCGATTGAGGTAGCCGGCCTGGCGCAGGTCGCCCGGGTACTTGCCCAGGTTGCGACCGAGCACGTCCGGCGCACGCGGCGAGTTGTCGTGGCAGACCAGGCAGAGCTCGTTGATGTCCTTCTTGAGCAGCGGCCCGACGTCCGCGGACTTGCGCACAGGCCGGCCCTTCGCGCCCTGCTGGTTGCCGAAGGTGTGCATCACGTGGCACTCGGCGCAGTCGAGGGTCGAACCCTCGTGGTAGTCGCCCGCGCGGGCGAGTGCGGTGAAAGCGCTTCCGCCCGCGAGGGCGAGCGCGACGAGACGGCCTGCAAGGAAACTCGGGGACCTGCCCATGAAACCCTCCGCGGAGAGGGCTCAGGCTTCGGCACCCAAAATGCAACTTCTTGAGTCGGGGCCCGGAGATCCCCGGGATATGGGGCGAGGCGGCACCTGCGTGCCGCCTCGCGAGGTCAGGGTGTCTGCCTCGGAACGAGGCCGGCCAGCCGTCTCACGGGTTGTTGGCGAAGTAGGAGGCCTGGACGTGGCACTGGCCACACAGGTCTTCCTCTTGGTTGCCAGCAGTGTCGCCGTTCTCGTTCAGGGTGCCGGTGCCCTGACGCAGGATCAGACCGAAGGAATTGCCGTTGCCGTGTGCCTTGTGGCAGGTGATGCAGGTCGGGGTCACGTCGGAGCCGGCAGGGCTCCACACGCCGGCGGAGCTCATGACCTTCACCTTGTTGACGTGCGCGTTGTACTGGGTGAGGCTCGAGTGCCCGCCGCCGATCGCGCCGATGTTGACGCCCGCGGCCGGGTGACGGACGAACTCTTCGAAGCCCGCGCCGAAGGCCACGCCGCCGACTTCCGCGCCGCCGATGGCGCCGTGGAAGTTCGAGTGGCAGCCAGCGCACCAGTTGGCGATGGCCGACTTGGTGGTGTCGGGCTCGTTCCAGTCGACGATCGATTCGTCGTACTCGGCAGCCTGGCGCTCGAACACGTCGCGGGTCAGGTTGTTGGTGCCGTAGCCGTCGTAGTTGTAGGTCACCCAGCGCTGGGTGCCGTTGCCGACGGAGGACTTCAGGTTGCGGTACTGCTGACCGCCGGCCGGGTGGCCGCTGCCGCCGGAGCCGTGCTGGTGGTGGCAGTCGACGCAGTTGAGGCCGTTCGCGTCCGACCAGGCCGGGTTCGAGCCCGGAGCGGTGGCGGTCGAATCCAGGGTGTGGCCGGTGTACTGCATGCCGTCGGCGCCGGGGAGGCCCAGGCGGTTCAGGTAGCCGGCGAGACGCACGTTGGTCGGACCGTTGCCGAGGTTGCTCGGACCGAGCACGTCCGGCGCGAAGCCGTTGCTGTCGTGGCACGACAGGCAGAGGTTGTTGACCTCGTCGCGGAGCAGGAACTCGTGCGGGGTCGCGCCCCCGAGCGGGGTGAAGAAGCCCGTACCGTTGGGGTTGTAGCCGTGCGATTGGCTGAAGTGCATCACGTGGCACTGGCTGCAGTACAGGGTGCCGTTCTTGTGATAGTCACCCGCGTTCGCGGAGTTGGTCATCAGCAGCGGCGCCGAAACCGCCACCATCAGGAAGATGCGTTTCATGGTTTGTGACTCCAGAGTTGCAATTCGGGGGCGCCCAGGTTTGCGAGTCTCGGAGGGACCACGCACCGACTGCCCGTGACCGGGAGTCCCTTGCGCGCTGGCTTTCTTCGAGGACTGCATTGCAACAAGCCTGAGACAGCTGTTCTGAGCCCAAAGGTATCCCAGCCCTTCGGACCCGCGAATCCGAGGCGCGCCGTAGCTCGATCCAGCGAAGTGCGCAGTCCGCGGCGCGTTGCGCACCGAAACTGCAGCCCAAGCGCGAAAAGGCGGACGTCTACGCACATCGCCCGGGCCGACTGCGCCGCCAGCCGAGGAACCGGCTTCGCGCGCCGCTCGTCTATTGCGCCGGCACGAGTGCCGTCGGCAGGCGGAGCGAGGGAGGTGCTGCGCTCGCCGCGCCGCACGTGCCGAGCATCAACGCGGCGAGGGGGCCTGGCCCGGTACGCCGCGCGGTTTGGGCTCCGGCTTGAGCTTGCGCGTGAACACCTGCACGCGGCCGCCAAAGCGCTCTGCCACGTAGAGCAGGCTGCCCGGGGCGATCGCGATGTCGGTCGGATAGAGCATCTCGCCCGGTGCACGCCCGCGCGTTTCCGGCGTGTTCCAGCCGCCGAAGCGCTCGAGGTACTCGCCCTTCACCGTGAAGATCTTCACGTCGTGCTTGAGCAGGTCGACCGCGTAGAGGAACTCCTCCTCGTCGAAGCCGACCGCGATCGGTGCGGTGAAGTCCTTCAGGCCCACGTCGCGCACGCCGAAGGCCGCGATCAGCTCGCCGCGCGGATCGTAGACGTGGATCGCAGGCGTGCACTGCTGGTCGATCACCGCCAGCTTGCCGCTGGGAGAGAGCGCGAGGTCCGCGATCGAGTGGTACTGGCCGGCCTTCTTCGAGGCCTTCAGCTCGCGCACGAACTTCCCCTCGCGGTCGAAGCACAGCAGGTGATCGCCGTCGGGACGCTGGTCGGCGACGAACCAGGAGCCGTCGCTCGCGCGCACGAAGGTCTTGACGTGCACGGCCTCGCTCGAATCCGGGGCGGCATCCGGACGCACGAAGGTCACGGGCGCGCGCGTCTCCCCGCGGTAGTTGAAGCAGCGGACCTCGGTCTGCAGCGCGTCGAGCACCAGGATCGTGCCGTCGGAGAGCGCCTGCACCACGCGCGGTTCGACCAGCAGCGCCGGCCCGCCGAAGGCGAAGAGCGGCGTCTGCTCCGTGTTGTAGATGCCGATCAGCCCGTTCTTCGAGTCGGCCACGTACAACTCGCGCGCTGTGGGCTCGAAGCACAGCCCCACCGGCTCCTGGAAGCGCCCCTCGCTGAGGTGCCCGTAGATCGCGTCGATCGGCACGAGCTCGTAGGGATAGCGCGGCTCGGGCGCCTTGGGCGCTGCGACCTGCAGCACGCACAGCGCCGCGGCGAGCGCGCTACTTCTTCTTGTCCTTCGCATGCGGCAGCGGCTTCTCCCCGTCGTGGCATTCCAGGCACAGCCCGCGCGTCTGGTCGCCGCGCAGCATGTACGAGAACTCGGTGCCGTGCGGGTCGTGGCAGGTGACGCAGGTGATCGGCTTGCCGTTGCGCGGATCGAGACGGTCCTCGCCGACCGGGTGGCCGTGACTCTGCATCTGGTGGCAGGTGAGGCAGGTGCGGATCTCGCCGTTGACGAGCAGGGCCGGCTCGTTCGAGGAGTGCGGCGCGTGGCAGCCGAGGCAGGCCTTGAGCTCCGGCTTGATCGGGTGCGCGGTCTTGGACTCCTTGGCGCGCTTGACGATCTGCGCGTGGCAGCTCGTGCACAGCTCCTGCGGCTGCGAGGCGAGCAGGCCCTTGACGTCGCCCGCGTGCGGCAGGTGGCAGGCCTGGCACTCGCCGTTGGCGACGGGCTTGTGCTTGAGCTTGTCGGCTGCCTTGGGGTAGTCCTGGTGGCAGGCGCGGCAGAGCTTCGCGCCCGTGGCGCGCACGACGCGCGGCGTGTCGGAGTCGACGAGGTGGCAGGCCTCGCAGCTGCCCTCGGCGAAGGGCGGGTGCGTCACGACGCGCAGCATGCCTTTGGTGGTCGAGCCGTGCGGCTCGTGGCAGGTCGTGCACTTCGCGCCCTTGATCGGGATGCCGCTGTGCGCCTTGACGAGCTTCTCGTCGTCGGGTGCGTGGCAGGTCTGGCAGAGCTTGACCGCCGGCGCCCCGAGCAGGTTGGGCTGCGGCGAGTTGTGCGGCTTGTGGCAGTCGGCGCAGTTGCCGTTGACGAACGGGTCGTGCGCGTGCGGCAGCTTGGTCTGCTCCAGCTTCTGCTTGTGGCAGCCGAAGCACAGCTCGTTGTCCTGACGCACGAGCAGCGCCGCGTTGTCCGAGCCGTGGACGTCGTGGCACGAGGTGCACTGGCCCTGCTTGACCGGGGTATGGATGCTGCCGGTCATGAAGGACGCGACCTGCTCGGCGTGGCAGGAGTTGCACAGCGCGCGATCGCGCAGGTTGAGCAGCTTCTCGAAGCGCGAGGCGTGCGGCGAGTGGCACTTGGTGCACTCGCCGTCGGCGACGGGCTTGTGCGGGGTCTTCTTGTTCGCGCTCTCCTTGATCTTCTCGTGGCAGCGCAGGCAGTCGACCTTGGTCGCCGAGGCGTGCACGTCGCCCGCTGCGGGATCCTGATCGGGCACGGTGCTCGCGGCTGCCGCAGCGGCGTCCTGCGTTGCGTTCGTCGTGCTCGTCACGTTCGTCACGTTCGTCACGTTCGTCACGAGCGTCGTGCTCGTCGCGTGGACGATCACGACCAGCCCTGCCAGCGCCGCCAGCGCGAAGAGAGCCCTACTTGCCCTTGCCATGGCATTCCTCGCACTTCTTCTCGGTGAACGGCTTGTGCCGGTTGGGCCAGAACAGCCCCGTGCCCTCGGCCGCGTGCGGCGCGTGGCAGGAGACGCAGTTGGTCTCGGCCGTCAGCTTGCCGAGGTGCTTCTCCTTCAGCTGGGCTTTCGACGGGTCGTGGCACTTCACGCACAGCTCCGGGATCTTCGCCTTGGCGAGCGCAGGGAACTCCGAAGAGTGCGGCTGGTGGCACTGCGTGCACTCGCCCTCGACCACGGGCTTGTGCGCGGTGAAGCCTAGCTTGGTCGTGTCCTCGACGACGCCGGCGTGGCAGGCCTTGCAGGTCTCCTTGACCGGCTGCGAGAGCAGGTGCGGCCGCGGCGCGTTGTGCGCGGCGTGACAGGCGAGGCAGGCTCCGGCCGCGGCCGGGGCGTGCTTGCTGAGCGCGCCGTCGATCGTCTTCTTGGTCAGGCCGTGGCAGGAGACGCAGAGCTTCTCGGAATCCTCGCGCAAGAGCCCCGGCCTCGGCGCGGAGTGCGCGTCGTGGCAGGTCAGGCACTCGCCCTTCTTGGCCGGCGCGTGCACGCTGCCGGCCTCCGCGCTCTCCTTGCCGACGTCCTTGTGGCAGTCCAGGCACAGCGCCGACTTGTCCTTGCGCAGCAGGCTCGGCTGGTCGGTCGCGTGCGGGTCGTGGCAGGCCAGGCACGCGCCCTGCGCGACCGGCTTGTGCACCTGCTCGTTCTTGAAGCGCTCCGCGTGCTGCTTGTGGCAGCGCAGGCACAGCTCGGCGCTGCTCGACTTGAGCATCGCGCCCAGGTTCGAGCCGTGGCCGGCGTGGCAGGAGGTGCACACCTCGAGCGCCGCGTGCACGTTCTTCTTCTCCAGCGCCTCCTTGATCTTCGGGTGGCACTTGAGGCAGGTCTCCTGCGGACCGCTGACGAGCAGCGTCGCGTCCTCGCCGCCGTGCGGATCGTGGCATTCCAGGCACTTGCCCTCCGCGGCGGGCGGGTGCGCCGTGCGCCGCGGCTGCGAGAACTGCGCGATCTTCTGCGCGGTGTCGTGGCACTGCGCACAGGAGGCGCTGCCCTCCGACTTGAGCAGTCCCTTGTGCTCGGAGGCGTGCGGCGCGTGGCACTCCAGGCACTTGCCCTCCTGCACGGGCTTGTGCGGGCCGGTGCGCGAGGCGAAGTCCTTGCACTTTTCGGCGTGGCAGCTCTTGCAGAGCTTCTCGGCCGGCGCGCGCAGCGGCGGCCCGGCGGAGCTGGCCTGCGCCGCCGGAACCTCCTCCGGGTCGACGTGGCACATGTTGCAGCTCTTCTCGGCCACCGGCTTGTGCACGAAGGCGCGCGCGAGGCCCGCGGCCTGCGCCTTGTGCGGCGAGTGGCACGAGTTGCAGTTGGAGCGCGTGACGTCGTAGCCCTCGTGCTTGGTGGCGAACTCGGGCTTCTTCGCGTCGTGGCAGCGCGCGCACAACGCCGGCGCAGCCTGCGTCAGCCCGCCGGCCTTGCCGTCGGAGTGCGCCGAGTGGCAGGCGAGGCAACCCTCGGCGACGGGCTTGTGCAGGCTGCCGCCCTCGTACGCGGAGCGCTCGTGGCACTGGAAGCACAGCTCGGGACCCTTGGCCGTGAGCAGCTTGGGCTGGCTCGAGCCGTGCGGATCGTGGCAGGCGCTGCACTTCTGTGCGTTGCCGGGCGGGTGCGCGTGCTCGCCACCGACGAAGGCTGCCGAATCCTTGTGGCAGGAGAGGCACAGGGCGGGCTCGTCCTGCTTGAGCTTGAGCACGCCGACGAGTCCGTGGCGGTCGTGGCAGTCCTCGCACTTCTGCTCGAGCCCAGGGATGTGCGGCTTCTTCCCGGCGAGCCCCTTCATGAACTCGGCGTGGCACTCGGCACAGGTGCGCTTGCCGGCGGGAGTCTTGCTTCCGCCCTTCTGCGGCGTCGGACGCTCGGGCGCGGGTCGCGGCTTGCCCTGCGCTCGAGCGGCCGCGACGGCCTCCGCCGCGGGCGCGTCCGCCGCGCTGGCCGCGTCGACGGCTTCCGCGCGCGAGGCCGGCGCGGGGTCGGCGCGCGTGGCGGCGACGAGCGCGCTCGCCGCGAGCAGCAGCACGCCGAGCATCGAGACGAGCGTCCTCATGGCTAGTGGCCCTTCTTGGGGATGATGGGTTCAGGCAGAGGCGGGCGCGGGTGCGCAGAGCCCGCCTCCGGCGGCTTCGAATCGGACTTGGGCTGGCGCTCGAGCCAGGCGACCGCGCGCTGGATGCCCGCCTCGTCGTACTGCAGCGTGGCCCGCTCGCGCAGGTCGCGCGCCCACTGGTCGTAGGAGGACTGCTGGCGTTCCTTCACCAGGCGCTTGAGCGCCGCGGCGCGCGCCTCTTCGAAGGGGATCACCTGCGGGTCCTTGTGCTCCAGCGAGCGGACGATGAACCATCCCTGCGGCGACTCGATCGGCCCGTCCATCTGGCCGTCGGCCAGCGCGAAGGCGCGCGGCTCGACCTCGGGGATGATCTCCCCCTGCTTGATCCAGCCGATGCGACCGCCGTGCACGGCGCTGCGCTTGTCCTTGGAGTTCTCGCGTGCGAGCTTCTCGAAGTTCTCGCCGGCGCGGATGCGCTCGAGCATCTGCTCCGCCTGCTCTTTCGTCTCGAGCACGATGTACGCGAGGTGCCGTTCGGCCGGCCTCGTGAAGCCCGCGGCGACGTTCTTCGCGTAGTAGGCGCGCAGCTCGTCCTCGCTCGGGTCCTTCTGCGGCCAGACGTAGCGCTGGCAGAGCAGGCTGAGGATCATCTCCTTGCGGTAGCTCTCGGCCTGGCGCGCGATCTCGGGGTCGTCGTAGAGCCCGCTCGCCGGCGCTTCCTTCCAGATCACCTCGCGCTGCGCCCAGTCCAGAGCCACGTGGTGGATCGCGCCCTTGACCGTCTCGGCCCCCGCACGGCGCAGCGCATCGATCTCGAGCGCGTCGCGCAGCTGCGCCATCGTCAGCGTCTTGCCGATCGAGCGCGCCACCACCGCCTCGTCGTCCCCGCTGCCGAGCACCTTCTCGGGCGCGAGCAGCGCCTCGTCGAAGACGAAGCCGCCTTCCTTCTCCAGGCGCTCCTCGGTCTCGGCGCGCAGCGTGTCCTCCAGGCGGTCGAGCAGGATCTTGCGGATCTGCGGCAGCGCGACCTCGCGCGGCAGGCGGTCCTGGTTGACGGTGCGCTCGTCCATCCGCGCGAAGGCGAATCCGCCCGCCACGGCCACGATCGACGTCAGGCTCTTGGGCTGCTCGAGGGCGAAGAGCAGCTTCTCCAGATCCGGATCGAGGTCGCCGCGGCGCACGTACGGCAGCTGCCCGCCGAAGGAGCGCGAGGCGTGCGTCGACTCCTTGCCGGCGAGATCCCCCATGTCCGCGCCCGCCTGCACGCTCTTCAAGAGGCGCTCGCAGTCCCCGCGCTCGCGCGTCTGGATCAGCGTCACCTTGAGCGCCACGTCGGTCTTGCCGTAGAACGCCTCGACGTCCTCGTCGGCGACCTTGAGCTTCTCCTTGATCGCGCGCTTCCAGAAGAGATCGGTGACCAGCGCGCGGCGGTAGTTCTCGACCGAGCTGTCGACGAGCGGGTCCTTGGGCAGGCCGAGCGTCTCGGCCTCGGCCAGGAAGAGCTCGCGCTCCGCGAGTCGGCCGATCAGCTCGCGCACGGCCTTCTCGCCGCGAACGAGGACGCCGTGGCCCGTGTGCGAGCTCGTGAACGTCGCCATCGCATCCGCCAGCGTCATCGGGCGCTCGTTGATCGAGCCGAGCACGATCGTCCGCGGGTCTTCCTGCGGCGGGCCCTGCACAGGGTCGGCCGGAGCCTGCGTCGGGGCAGCCTGGCCCGTCGTTGCCTGCGTCGCAGGGGCCTGCGCGGCCGGCGACTGCGCCGCACACGGCCTGGGCGCGCACAGCGCCAGCGCGGCCGCGAGGATCGGGATCGAATGCAGTGCTCTCACGTCATCCTCCTAGCTTGGTGATCAGGCGCCGCGCGACGTCGGCTGCGACGACCAGCGGGTCGCGCACGATGCCGAAACCGAGCGGCTGGCGGTGGGCGTCGCCGCGCACGCGCAAGGTGTTCGAGGCGACGACGAGGCCGCTCTCGGCGTCGACCAGACGCAGCGTCGCTTCGACCACGGGGTAGTGCTTGTCCGCGACCTGTTCCTCCTCGCCGTAGCGATCGAGGCTGCCGAAGACGAAGTAGCGCACGCCGAGCGCGCCTCCCACGGCGGCCAGCGCGCGCGGATCGAGGTCGCTCAGGTAGCGGATCTTCTCGCGGATCATCGCCGCTCGCAGCTCGGAGGCCTCGACGACCTCGACGCGCTCGGCGCGGAACCACTCGTTGCCCAGCACCTCGACGAACTGCGTGCTGGCCTCGGGCCGCGTGCTGCGGTTGACGAAGGGCAGCACGGCCAGGCGCTGCGCGTCCGCCGGCTCGAAGCGCGCCTTCGCACGCGCCGCGGAGGGTCGGTCCTCGGGGTCGACGCGCCGTTCCGGACGCGGCCCGGGCAGCGCGGGCGAGCCGTCGGCGGCGAAGAGCGCCGCGATCTGGTCGACCGCGCGCGCGACGAGCTCGTCGGCGTCCTCGATGGCACCCAGACCCAGCCAGCCCTTGAAGTCCTCGCCGCGCAGGCTGACCACGATCGACTGTTCGCGCCGGCCCGTCGCGGCGTCGATCACGCGCAGGCTGAGCGCCAGGTGCGGCTGCTTGCCGCGAGCGAACTCCAGCAGCGTGCCGGTGATCACGTGGCCCGCGCCGCTGGCCTGCTGCAGCGCGCGCGCATCCTCGCTCGAGACCGAGTCCGTGTAGCGCACGCGCCGCGCCTGCAGCAGCGCCTCCACCGTCTCGGCCGGGACGAAGCCCGCCCCGCGTGCCTCGAGCACCTGGCGCACGCGCCCGATCACCTCGGCGGGTGCCGCGCCGTCGGCCGTCAGGTTGCGCAGCGGCAGCGCGGCGTAGAGCGCGCGCGGCGCGACCGCGGCGGCCGCCGCCGGCACGGCGGCGGGCGCTTGGGCCTGGGCCAGGACGGCGAGGAGGAGCGGGCAGAACATCGACGCGATCCCGTCAGCCGAGCTTCGCGAGCAGGTCGTGGATCAGCTTGCGCGCGGCGCCGGTCTGGTTCTCCTCGCCGACGCCGAACAGCCGCGTCCAGACCCCCAGGCCCGAGCGCGCGTCGGTGATCGACCAGATCACCAGGCCGCTCTCGACGTCGAGCAGGCGCAGCGAGATCGCGACCTCGGGCGAGTTGAGCGTGCCGCTGCGCTGCTCGCGGTACTCGATCACGCTCCCGGTCAGGAGCGCCTGCGCCTTGAGCTCGGTGCCGAGCGTCTTGATCATCTCCGGACCGAGGGCCGCGGGGCTGTCGATGCTCTTCAGGCGCAGCACGCGGTTGACCTCGCCCGGCTCGACGACCTGGAACGTGCCCTGGGCGCTCAGCTCGACCACCAGGAGCTCGCGGATGCGATCGGCGGCGAAGCGCTCGGTGGTCAGGTTCTCCAGCGGCAGCACCGCCACCTGCTGGTAGACGGAGAAATCGGCGTTGGGGTGCACGAAGACCGCGGGCGCGAGCTGTTCGCTCGCGCACCCGGTCAGCGCGAGCGCGGCGAGGAGCGCGGGGGCGAGCCAGCTGTGCTTGATCGAGGTCATGTTCATCCTTTCGAGCTGCGGACGCGCGCGCGTGTCGCTTCAGGCGCGTGCTCCCGCGCCGGGACCGCCGTCGGCGCCGGGCGCGCCCGGCGGAACGGAGCGCGAGGCCTGGTTGCGCACGCGCTCCATCTGCCAGTGCACCGCGGCCGCCACGAGCAGCCCGCCTTGGGCCACGTAGTATGCCGTGAGTGCGGTGTTGATGCCGCTCGTGAACCCGTAGCTGTGGAGTCCGACGCCCAGCAGGTTGACCCCGAACCACGAGAAGGCGATCACGATGCCGCCGAAGGCCGTCGACATGCAGAAGCCGAAGTCGCGCAGCATGCCGGCCATGCGCGCGTGCAGGATCGCCAGCTGCGAGAGGACGATCAGCAGCGCGCCGTTCTCCTTGGGATCCCAGCCCCAGAAGCGGCCCCAGCTCTCGTTGGCCCAGACGCCGCCCAGGATCGTGCCGACGGTCGAGAAGATCAGGCCGAAGCCGAGCACGCCGTAGACCGTGCGCGCCAGCCCGTGCTGGAAGCCCTGCTGCGCGCGGCCCCAGCCGAAGATGCGCGCCAGAAGGTAGAAGTCCGCCAGCAGCATCGCCAGCACGCCGGCCGAGTAGCCGATCGTGATCGCGGTCACGTGCGTCGCGAGCCAGAAGTTGGTGTCGAGCACCGCGATCAGGCTGGGCATCGTGTCGCGCTTGTCGATCATCTCGTAGCCGTTGGCCACGAAGAGCCCGATCATGCCCAGCACGGCCGCGGCCGAGAGCGCGATCTTCTGCCGGTTGATCAGCTCGGCCACCAGCGCCGTCGCTGCGCCCATCGCGGTGACGAAGAGCAGCGTCTCGTAGAGCGTGCTCACCGGCGGCCGCCCGCGGATCATGCAGCGCATCACGATCACGATCGTCAGCAGCACGGTGGCGATCCCGACGACGCCCGAGGCGCTCCAGTACAGCCAGCGCGTGCGCGGACGCATCCACAGGCAGGCCACGAGCACGAACGAGAGCACGAACAGCGCCTGGCTCGTGCCGAGCAGGCCGGAGTTGTGGTAGCGCACCTCCAGCGCGAGCTTGTCGACCTCGCCGCGCGGCTGGGCCAGCCCGTTCGAGAGGTCGGCCACGCGCGTCAGCGCGGCCAGCACAGCGGCCGGATCGCCGCGGCGCGTGGCGGCGTTCTCGAACTGCGCCAGCATCTCCAGGTGCTGCGGGACGACGCGGCCGCCCGAGAAGGCCTGCTGCACGATCTCCGCGGGCGAGAGCCAGGCGCTCTCGGACTCGACCGGCGCCGCCGGCGGGAAGAGCGTCAGGGCCTCGGTCCCGCTGGCGAGCTCGCTGGCGGCCTGCATCAGGCCCGCGACGGCGCGCAAGGTGTTGTTCGGCTGCGCCGCGCCGGAGAGGCGCGTCTGGAGCTGGCGCAGGTCGGCCGCGTGCGCGACGAGCTGGCCGAAGCCGATCGCCTGCGCGCCGCCGAAGACGTTGCGCAGCTCCGCGTCGGGGCCCAGGTCCAGCCGCGCGCGCGCGAAGTCGAAGTGCGTCAGCACCTTCATGTAGTCGTCGACGTTGAGCGCGAGCAGGAAGACCTGCTGCTGCACCGAGCTGCGGTTCTTCTCCTCGATGCCGTCGTACTGGCGCGCGAGCTCGAAGAGCTTGGCGATCCCCGGGCGCAGCTCGCGGAAGCTGTAGCGGTCGCGCTTCTTCTTGCCTTCCAGGTGCAGGCCGATGGCCTCGATGGCCTGGTCGTCCGCGACCAGGAAGACGGGGTACTCCTCCGAGGCCTCGGGGAAGAAGAACAGATCGAGCATCCACTCGACCGGGCCGAGCGTCTCGCCCGCGCTCGTCGTCACGCTGCGCTTGCCGTTGAGGCGCAGCAGCATGTAGCGCGCGTGCGTGAGCAGCGGCTTGACGCGCCCGCCCTCCTGCACCGGCAGACGCTCGGCGAGTTCGACCAGCTCGCGCGGCCAGGGCAGCATGCGCGCGGCCGCGGGCGCGGCCTGCTGTGCGTCGGCGTGCGCGGCGTCCGTGTGCGCGGCGTCGGCGTGCGCGGCGGAGGGCGTCGTGTTCGTTCCCTGTGCGGCCGTGCCAAGCGGAGCGGCGAGGAACCAGGCGATCGAGCCGAGGGCGAGGGCGAGGATGCGCTTCATGCCGGTCGTGCCTCCGCACGGATGTGGCGCACGAGCTTGCGCCCGTAGTGCAGCGCGAGCCCGACGGCGATCACGATGCAGGCGTAGAGCGGGTACTGGTCGGCCGGGTTCTGCACCACGGCCAGCGTCGAGAACAGCGGCGTGCCCGGCGCAGCGTTGGCCGGACCCCAGGACGACTGGTACACGACCAGGCCCTCGGCGCGCAGCGGCTGGTTCATCGAGATCTTGACCGCGCGCGTGCCGCCCGCTTCCTGGACCTCGACATCGCTCGAGAAGGCCTTGGCCATCGAGATGCCGGGGTGATCCTCCTTGGTGAACTTCTTCAGGCCGAGCGTGAAGGGCAGCGCGCGGCGCTCGTGGCGCAGCTCGACCGCCCAGCTCTTGCCGTCGAAGCTCGCGCCCAGCGGCTGATCGTCGACGCCCCACAGGATGCCCTCGGTGCGCGCGCCACCCGACTTCGCGATCAGCGCGACGTACGCGCCGGCGCGGTTCTGCTCGGCCTGCTTCTCCAGCGGCCGCGGATCGAGGAAGAAGCCGTCGATCACCGGCTGCGAGGTCTGCACCATCGGGCCCTTGCGGCCGACGCGGCAGTTGGGGAGGAAGCTCGTCAGCTCGAGCTCGAAGGGCAGCTCGCTGCGCGTGAAGCGCGGCTGCCTGGGACCGGCGTTGCGCGCGAAGCACTCCTCGGGGATCGTGAACTCGCGCACGCGGCCGTCGTCGAGCTTCTCCAGCAGCGCGATCTCCCAGCGGTAGTAGCTGTCGAAGACGTTGGAACGCTCGCCCTCGTGCAGGCTGACGCGGCCCTCGACCGCATACGCCGACTTGATCAGGCCCGCGACGAGCAGGATCAGGATGCCGACGTGCGCGACGAGCACGCCGGTCGTCGCCCAGCCGCGCCGCAGGCGCAGCACGCCGCCGACGACGAGGTTGACGAAGAGGATCGCCATCACCAGGCGCGCACCGGGCAGCGGGATCGGCACGCCCCAGGCCTGGTGCACGAGGAAGAGCGAGTCGAAGTAGCGCCGCTGCACCTCGAAGAGGCCCGTGTCGACCTGCTCGAGCGTGCCGAGCCAGGTCAGGAGCGCGAGCAGCACCAGCAGCACGACGCTCAGACGCAGCGAACCGATCACCTCGAGCGTGCGGGCCAGGACGGTCTTCACGGCTGCCTCACTTGATGCTCTCCAGCGAGCGGCAGAACTCCAGGAACGCCGCGCGCTGCGCGTCGACAGCGGCGCGCGGGCCGCCGAGCTTCACGAACACGGACTGCCGCGGCAGGATGCACACGGCGCCCAGCACCTTCTCGGGACCCTCGGCGTGGTCCGCGGCGCGCTCGATCTCGATCGTGACCGCCTCGGCGCCCAGCATCGACACGCGCGGCAGCGCGGCGAGCTCGGCGGCTGCGAGCGGCGGCTGTCCCAGCTGCGCGCGCCAGCGGTCGAGGTTCGAGGCGAGCCCGCCGCCCGCGCCGGAGAGCGAGGAGACGTAGCACTCGACCTCGTCCTTCGCGCCGGCGAAGAGCGTCACCTCGCGCATCGCCTTCGCGGGCCCGACGTGCCAGCCGCTCGGCACGCTCCAGCGGTAGTTCGCGCTCGGCGTCGCGCCCGGATTCGCCGGCGGAGCGCCTGGGCCCGCGGGGGGCTGCGTGTCCGGCCGCGCGGCCGGCTGACTGCCCGCGCCGCCCGGCTTCGCCGCCGTGCTCGCACCTGGCGCGCCCGGCTGCGCGGCTGCGGCACCGGGTTGCATCGACGCGGCCAGCTGCAGGAAGTGCTCGTGCTCGGCGAGCAGTCGCTCCCTCGGCCCGATCATCTTCAGGAACCAGGACTTCGCCGGCTCGACCAGCAGCAGGCCCTCGAGGCGGTAGCCCTCGGAGGCCTCCGCGCCAGACATCCCGCCGAAGGTCCCGTCGATCGTCAGCAGCACCGCCTGCTTGTCCATCCAGGTCTGGCGCGGCAGCGCGGCGATCTCCGCCTCGCTCAGCGCGGGCTGGGCCATCTGGCTGCGCCAGCGGTTGATGTTCGCCGCGAGGCCACCGCCCGCGCCGTTGAGCGTGGTCAGGTAGCACTCCGCGTGCTCGTCGCCGCCGACGCGCAGGTTGACCAGGCGCAGCGCGGTCGCGGGGAGCTCGCTCCAGCCGGCGGGCAGCATCCAGCTGACGGCGGCTTCGGGGCTCGACGCCGGACCGGCCGCGGGAGCGAGCGGTGCCGCGGCGCGCGCTTCGAATCCGAAGCGCACGGCACCGCTGGCGTTCCAGTCCAGCTCGCGGCCGACGGGCTCGTAGATGCGCGGATCGCCGACCGGTCCTTGACTGGAGCGCGTGTCGCCGCAGCCCGAGCAGCCCACGAGCACGAGGGTTGCCAGCGTGAGCGGCGCGGCGAGGCCGGAGCCTCGCCTGTGGAGCGCCGGGGAGCGGTTGATCCCGAGGTTCCGACAGGATGTCATTCGCTGCCCAGGGTAGAGCACTCCGTCTGCGTCGATGCTACGCCCATCGACGTAACCTCTCTCGACGTTGGGCGCAGCGCGCGAGCTCGCCGCGCGCGCGCTCGCCGCGAGCGGTGCGCGCGCGGAAACGACGCAACTCCTGCGGAGAAAACCGTCTGGAACGCTCGTGCACGGCGGACCCGTCGTGCACACTCCCCGCGCGTGACGCGCGCGACGTGCGTGCGCAGCGCGCGAGCCTGCGAGCTACGTCGGAGTGCGCATCTATACTGCTGGCGCTCCGCTCCCCACCAGCGGTCGCGCACGACCACGAACGGAACGGCCAAGCCCGTGGCATCGACGAGCCCAGCCCGACACCACTTCCCCCTCCTCCGCACGCACGCAACGGCCTCGCTGGCCGCCGCGCTCGTCGTCCTGTCCACGTTCTTCGCGGGAGCGTGCAGCACGCCGCGGCACGAGAACGTCCCGCCGCCCGAGGCCGTGCGCTCGCGCGTCGACGTCTACCTCGCCTGCTCCGATCCCGGACCGCGGCGCATGTGCTTCGAGCTCGCCTCCGTCGAGCTCGAGGCGAAGGACGGCACGCGCGCGCCGCTGACGCTGACGCAGAAGCGCTTGTGCTCGAGCGAGATCGACCACCGGGTGCCGCTGGCCGGCGCGAGCGCGCCACCGGGCGCCTACGCCTCGCTGGTGCTGCACGTGGAGCGCGCCTGGCTCGCGACCGAGAGCGGCGAGGTGCCGCTGCGGCTGACCGCGGAACGGGGCGAGGCCGGCGCGGTGCCCCCGCCGGCGGCTGGCGGCTTCGAGTGCCGCCTGAAGCTCGACCTCGCGCTCGCGCGGCGCGACGCGGCCTCGATCTTCGTCGACTGGCACGCGGCCGATTCGCTGGTCGGCGGCGCCGACTTCCTGCCGGCCTTCACGCTGACGTCCGAGAAGCCGCGCGCGACGCTGGGCCTGCTCTACGTGGCCGACTCTGCCACGGGCTCGGTGCTGACGGTCGACCGCTCCTCCGAGGAGGTCGTCGGCAGCTTCAAGGCCGGTTCCATGCCGCGTGCGCTGGCCCTCTCGCGCGATCGGCGGCGGCTCTACGTGGCCAACGCCGGCGACGGTTCGCTGAGCGTGATCGACGTGCACCAGGGCCGGCTCGAATCCAGCGTGGGCATCGGCCTGACCGCGCGCAGCTGGGACGCCGTGCTCGCCGACGGGCAGGACCTCGTGGCGGTCTCCAACCGCGACCTCGATCGCCTGGCGCTGATCGACGGACGCCTGGGGACGCGCCTGGCGGAGGTCTCGCTCGGCCGCGCGCCCACGCGCCTGGCCGCGGCACCGTCGCTGCGGCGCGTGTACGTGCTCGAGTCGGCCTCCGAGGCGGTCGACGTGGTCGACAGCGAGGCGCGCGCGGTGGTCGGACGCATCGCCTGCGAGGCCAACCCGGTCGATCTCGCGCTCGACCGCACCGAGGCCGAGCTCGCGATCGTGCACGCCACCTCGCCGAACCTGCTGGTCGCGGACGCGCGCTCGCTCTCCGTGCTGGCGACGATCTTCGTCGGCCCGGGCGCCTCGAGCGTGCTGTGGGACCGCAAGCGCGACCGCATCTACGTCGCACGCACGCACCCCAACGAGCTCGTGATCGTCGAGCGCCGGCTGGCGGCCGTCGTGCGGCGCATCCCGCTCTCCGGCCGCGTCGAAGCGCTGGCCCAGCCGCTGGACGGCGCGCTGTTGTACGGCGCCGCGCCCGAGCTCGGCGCGCTGCTCTCCATCGACGTGGTGATGGGTCGCGAGGAGCCCGCGATCCGCTGCGGAAAGAGGCCGATGGATGTGCTCGTCGCGGACTGAGCGCGCGCGGCCAGGGTCCCGCCGGCGTCGCGCGCGAGCCGCGCGCGCGCGCGGCTGGCTGCCGCTCGCCCTCGCCGCGGCTGCCGCGCTCCCGCTGGGCTGCGTCAGCGGCCCGCTGCAGACGGTGCGCAGCAACGCGCAGACGACCAAGACCGGAGCGGACAAGACCAAGTCCTGGTCGAACCTGGTCGAGCTGACCGAGCACGACCACCTCGGGCCGGACCTGGAATACCGCGTCAGCGAGCAGTTCCTCGCCACCTTCGACAAGACCAGCGTCGGCGGAGTCGACGCGCGCGACCAGACGCTGCAGCACCGGCCCTCGGCCGACCTGGTGCTGAGCCAGGGGCCTGTGCGCTGGAGCCAGCGCTTCGAGCTGGTCGACAACCGCTCGCTCTTCGATCCGGGCGCGGACAACCACCTCGTGCGCACGGATCTGCTCGAGAAGATCGAGTGGTCCCCCGCGGGGATGCCGACCTTCACCGGCTGGTTCGAGAACCGCACGGTCGAGGACGACCAGTTCGTCAAGCAGAGCACGCTCGATTCGCTGCTGCAAGTGCAGCAGACGAGCGACGTGCTCGACTACCAGTACACCTACCAGGCCCAGCAGGCCGACGACCTGCGCACCGACGTCGGCAACGACCGCGACCAGCACACGCTGCGCGCCACCTGGCGCGGCGAGTTCCTGCAGGGCGCGCTCAACACGACGGTCAGCGTCTTCGCCGACCGGCGCTGGAACCAGCTGCAGGGGGCGACGACCAGCACCCCCGGGCTGCAGGTCTTCCCGCTGCAGGGCCTGTCGCTGCTCGATCTGACGCCGCAGATCTCGACGCTGACGGCCAACGCCGCGCTGATCGACGCGAACGACACCGTCTCGGCGGGCATCAACATCGGCGGCTTCACCAGCGGCGGCGAGCTGGGCTGGAACATGGGCGTGCGCCTGCCGCCCGGCGCGAGCGTCGACACGCTGCAGCTGGTGACGGTCGACGAGGTCGCCAGCACGTTCCTCTCGCAGTTCTCGTTCTCGGTCTGGGCCTCCGACGACAACACCTTCTGGACCGAGGTCACGCACTCCGCCGTCTGGGTCTACGACCCGGTCATCCGCAGCTTCCGCCTGACGATCCCTGCCGTCACGCAGACCTACCTCAAGCTGGTCAACACCTCCGCGCCGCCCGCCGCGCCGGCGGTCCTGGTCTCCGAGCTGCGCTGCTACACCTCGGCCGGCGTGCCGACCGGCAGCTCGATCGTCTCGCGCGACTCGACCGACAACGTCACGGGCAGCGTCTCCTGGCGCGCGAGCGACACCGTCACGCTGGGCTACGACGTGCTCGTGCAGCAGGCCGAGGCCCGCAGCGGCGGCACGCTCTCGCGCGACGAGAAGCGCTTCGACAACGGCGTCTGGGCCCTGTGGAACCCGACGCGCAAGGTCGACGCCAGCCTGCGCCTCTCGAACCAGACCACCAAGGACCCGGTCGTGCAGGACGAGAGCCTCGACACGCTCAACAGCGTGCTCTCGTACCATCCGATCGAGACGCTCGACGTCAGCACCAGCTACACGAACACGCTGCGCAGCGTCGACGGCGTCGACAACGTCAAGACCTGGGTGGCGCAGGTGCTGACCTCGGCACGCCTGCTCGAGACGCTGCGCGCGGACCTGACGCTGGAGCGCAGCAAGCAGGACGACATCGCCAACCAGCGCCTGGTCGAGCACTGGGTCGGCGGCGCCTCGCTGGTGGCCGAGGTCACGCCCCAGATCGAGCTCACGCTGGGCTTCCGCAACGACGACGCGACCGTCACGGGCGCCGGCGCGAGCGGGATCCCCGACCCGACCGAGCGACGCACGCAGATGATCTGGCTCCTGCGCCCGAGCACGCAGCTCACGGCGCAGATGGAGCTCGACTGGGTCGACAACTTCGCCGGCTCGGGCGTCGACCAGCGCTCGCGGCTGGACTGGATCCCCTTCGAGGACGGAGCGATCGACGTGCAGTTCGACCTCGACCGCGTGCGCAACGAGTCGACCGCGCACAGCCAGGTCGATCGCCTGCGCGCGCAGGTGCGCTACACGATCACGCCGCGCGCCTTCCTCGAGCTCTCCTACTCGGTGCAGGACCCCTCCGACGGCGAGCAGACCGAGGTCGTGGCGCTGGCGTTCAACTTCTCGTCCTGAGCGCAGGGGCACGCCCGCTTCCCCCGACCCGCGGCGAGCCGGCGCCTCAGACCTCGATCACGCGCGCGCCGTCGCTGGCCTCGGCCACGAGCACGGTCTCGCCCTCGAAGGCCGGCCGGCGCGCGTAGTACTCGCGCTGCAGCGCGGCCACGATGCGCGCGGCATCGTGCTCCAGGCACAGCGCCACGCTGCAGCCGCCGAACCCGGCGCCCGTCAGGCGCGCTCCGAGCGCACCCGCGCCGAGCGCGATGCGCACGAGCTCGTCGAGCTCGCTCGAGGAGACCTCGTAGTCGTCGCGCAGGCTCCGGTGCGAGTCGTTCATCAGCCTGCCGAAGTGCGCCGCGTCGCCGCGCAGCATCGCCTGGCGCGCCTCCTCGACGCGCGCGCCCTCGCTGACGACGTGGCGGAAGCGTTTCCGCAGCTCGCCGCCGAGCGCGCGCTCGCCGAGCGCGAGCAGGCGCTCGGTCGCGACGCCGTGGACGAGCCCGTACCAGCTCTGCGGCAGGCCGGCCGCCGCGGGGTGTGCGAGGAAGCCCGCCAGCGCCTCGCGGCACTCGCGCGTGCGCGCGTTGTAGGCCTCGCGCGCGGCGCCGCTCTTCTCCGCCATCACCAGCGTGTTCGAGACCACGAAGCGCCACTCGCGCGGCATCGGCGTCGGCTGCATGCGCACCGGCGCGAAGTCGATCACCAGCGCGTACCCGGCGCGCCCGCCCAGGCTGATCGCCTGGTCCATGCCGCCGCCGGCGACGCCGACGTAGCGCTCGGCCTGCGCCGCCAGCTCCTGCAGCTCCGCCAGCGGCAGCTCGACGTCGTTGACGCGCATCAGGGCCAGCAGCGCGCCGACCAGCGTCGCCGAGGAGGACGAGAGGCCTGCCGCGAGCGGCACGTTGCCGTCGACGGCCGCGTCGAATCCGCAACGGATCCCGCAGCGCTGCACCAGCTTCTGCGCCGCGGCCTTGACGTAGTTGCCCCAGTCGCCCTGCGCGCAGGGCGCGATCGCCTCGGAGAGCTCGAACTCGCGCGCGGCGTAGCGCCCCTCGCGGTTGACCAGGCGCACGCGGCCGTCGCTGCGCGGCCGCACGAGGTAGGCGACGTTGCGCTGCAGCGCCATCGGGAAGACCGGCAGGCCGTTGTAGTCGGTGTGCTCGCCGATCAGGTTGACGCGGCCGGGGGCGCGCGAGAGCAGATGCGGCGCGGGCGCGCCGAAGTGCTGCGCGAAGAGCGCCTGCAGCGCGGCGAGGCGCTCGGGTTCGATCGGGGAGGGCGTCGGTGCGTGCATGCGGGCGCACCAGACTAGCGTCCGCGCAGGGCCCGTGCGTCTGGCTCGCGGGCCCGACGAAGAGGCCGGGCGCACGGGCCCGGCCTGCGGTCGTTGCGGTCTCCTCCGTCGTGCGAAGCTCGACGCCGTGCGCTCTCGCGTCGAGCGACGCTCAGGGCTGCAGCGTGAACTCGAGCCCGTTCGTGAGGCCGATGTTGTTGGGCGCGGCGAAGCCCGGGTCGCGCGAGTAGTACTGCGCCTCGACGGTCACGCCCGCGTGGAGCGCGGGATCGGATCCGCCGGCGATCCAGGCGTTGAAGTCGAAGCCGTAGACGCCGCTGCAGTCGTTCCCCGAGAGGCTGCCGCCCGAGTTCTGCTGCGGCGTGCGGCGCAGCGGCGAGGCCAGGCAGAGCGTGCCGCCGAAGAAGGGCGTGCTCGCGCGCCCGGCGGTCGTGTAGAGCAAGAGGCCGGTCTTGCGATTGAGCTCGTTCGTGCCGAACACGAAGAAGCCGCTGCCCGCCGTCGCGCTGGGCGTGCCCAGGCTGCTGATCTGCGGCACGCAGCCGATCGAGTTGGTCTTGCCGGTGCAGTAGGTCGTGTCGCCGCTGCCCGTCGCGCGCAGCATGTACACGCCGTGGATGCCCGCGCCGAGCGTCTCGATGTGGGACGGGCCGTAGTTGCCCAGCTGCGTCGGATCGAACTGTCCGACGGCGTAGTCGTAGCAGAAGTACGCGCGGCCGGAGAGCCCGGAGTTGTAGTCGAGCAGGCCGACCGACTCGCTGTTGAGCACGCTGCAGAAGGCGCCGACGAAGAACTTGCCGTGCACCTGGCCGGGGGCGTTCAGCGCGTAGTCGACGAAGCTGTTCGGCGCGGAGGCCTGCACGGTGCCCGTGCGCGAGCCGACCAGGATCGCGTCGCTCGGATCGCCGTCGTCGGTCGGATCCTCCCAGACGCAGACCGTGATCGAGTGCCCGACCGCCAGCCCGGTGCCGTACGTCATCACCTGCACCGACGTGATCGTGTCGCTGGTGCCGACGGTCTGGAACCACTCGAGCCAGCAGAAGTCCGCGGGCAGGCCGAAGCTCAGGCCCGAGTTCGGAACGCCGTCGTCGAGGACGTACTGGTTCGAGGCGGCGGCGCTCGCGCCGCACAGCACGAGGGCGAGGGAAAGGGCGAGAGAGCGCGATGCGTGGAGTTTCATGAGGGTGCTCCTCCGGTCGAGGACTGCCTGGGCAGCTCTTCATTCTCCCCCGCAAGCGCGGCGCGCGCCGTCAGGCGTTGTCCGCAGCACTCTGCTCACTCGCCCTACGCACGAGGCGCGGGAAACGCGCCCTGGATGTCGGCGCGTTCACGCGCGCCGCGCTTCACTCCAGCCGCAGGCGCAGGCTGTCCATCGAGAGCAGCGCGTTCGCGCCCGCGTTCGTCGCGTGGATCTGCACGTAGGCCGTGCCCTCGTCGTCGAGGAAGCGCGCGGGGTTCGCGGGCAGGTCGACCACGCGGTGCTGCTCGCTCGCGCTCGTGATCGCCGCGTTCGAGACCGTCACGAAGCTGCCGTAGGGGTAGCTCGCGCTCTGCCAGTCGTACAGCTCGACCGTCTCCGTGCCGCCCAGGCAGTTCGCGTACGCGCGCGTCCACTCCAGGCGCAGGCGATGGATCGGCGCGCCGCGCACCTTGCGCAGCGCGAGCTGCACGAAGATCTCCCCGCTGTTCGGATCGCGCGTGCAGGTGAAGCGCTGGCCGTCGTCGCGGTACAGCTCGAGGAAGCCGCCGTTCGCCGTGGCCGGGTCCTTGGTGTTCGCGTCGCTGGGCGCGAAGAGCCAGCCCGGACCGGTGTCCCAGTGCAGGCTCTGCACGGTCTGCGCGTTGACCTCCAGCGCCAGCGTCGCTGCGAGGTTCGAGCCCACGCGCGCGTGCACCTCGTTGCGCGACTGCGAGAGCAGCGTCAGCGGCGTGCCGTTGCGCAGCAGGCGCACGACGTTGGGCGACTCCAGGCCGACGCCGTAGACGAGGAAGTCGGGCCGCGCGCCGCTCTCGTTCGTGCCCAGCGGCGCGAGGCCGCCGCCGACCGGGCTGGCGAAGAGCAAGCGCGGCGCCTTCGAGCCCGAGGTCAGCCCGAGCAGCCGATCGAGTGCCGCGCGCGCGTCGATGCGGCCGTAGCTGGTCCACGCGCCCAGCGGCGCCTGCGAGACGGTCAGCGCGCTGTCCTCGAGCGCTGCGTGCACCTGGGCGTTGGTCGCGCCGGGCACGCCCGAGAAGAGCAGCGCCGCGACGCCCGCGACGTTCGGGCACGCCGCCGAGGTGCCGGTGAAGCCGGTCGTGTACTGCGCGCCTGGCCAGGTCGCGCTGATGCCCTCGCCCGGCGCGGCGACGTCGACCCAGCTGCCCCAGTTCGAGAACCACGACTTCTGGTCCGAGCTGCCGTGCGAGGCGACGCCGAGCGTGTGCTCGTACGCGCCCGGGTAGTACGGGAACGTCTGCGCATCGTTGCCCGCGGCGGCGATCGGCAGCGCGCCGTGGCTCCAGCAGTAGTCGATCGCCGCGCGCTCCGCCGGCGTGACCTGGTCGCCGAAGAAGCTCATCGAGATCACCTTGCAGCCGCGGTCCGCCGCGTAGACCAGCGCGGGCACGACGTACGAGTCGAACAGGTAGCCCGAGTTGTTGCAGGCCTTGAGCGGGACGAGCTTGCAGTGAGGCGCGATGCCGGTGATGCCCTGGTTGTTGTCCTGCACCGCCGCGACGATCCCGGAGCAGCCCGTGCCGTGGCCGAAGATGTCGTCGGGCACGGGATCGCCGTTGACGAAGTCCCAGCCCGAGACGTCGTCGACGTAGCCGTCGCCGTCGTCGTCGATCCCGTTGCCGGCGATCTCGCCCGGGTTGACCCAGATGCTGCCCGCGAGATCGGGGTGCGAGGTCTCGCAGCCCGTGTCGATCACCGCGATGCGCACGGAGCTCGAGCCGCGCGTCGTGTCCCAGGCCGAATCGACGCGCATGTGCGGCAGGTTCCACATGCCCGGGTAGTAGGGATCGTTCGGAACGTAGGCGAGGCGCCGCGCGCGGTCGAACTCGGCGCGCGCGACGAGCGGGCTGAGCGCGTACTCGCGGCGCAGCTCGTCGCGGCGCGTCGGATCGACCTCGACGACCTGCCAGCCGATCGCGGGCAGCGCGCGCAGCACGTGCGCGCCCAGGCGCGCGTGCAGGAGCTCGAGCGCGCCCGCATCGGCGCCGCGCGCGGGCTCGACCCACAGGCGCGTGGGGTGCACGGGGAAGTCCGCGGCGAGCGTCGCGACGTTCGCGGGACGGGGAAGCTCGCCGGAGGCGAGCGTGCTGAGGCAGAGGGCGATGAGCATGGCTGGCGGGCGCGAGGCTTCCCGCTCGACTCTACCTTGCGTCCCGCGAACGGGCAGCGACCCGGAGCTTTCTTCCGTGCGTCCCGCCCGCGCACCCGACGCGGCGCGCGTTCCGCGGTAGGATCGAGTCACCATGCGCCCCCAGCCCCTCGCCCTCCTCGTCGCCGCGCTGCTCGCCGCGCCCGCCGCCGCCTCGTTCACCGTCAACTACACGCCGCCCTTCCACGGCGCGCCGTGCACGCAGTTCGCCGGCTGGGAGTCGTTCACGCAGCCGAACAGCGTGCTCAACGCGCCCGACGATCCCGCGAGCACCGCGACGGGCGCCGGCGTGTGGCAGCTCGCCGCGGGCGGCGTGATCACCGGCGCGGGCAACCTCGACAACCTGACGATCCCGCCGGTCTACCGCGTCACCGACAGCGTGCCGAGCGACCTGCAGGAGGTCGTGCTGCAGCTCTCGATGCAGCTCAACCCGCTCAGCCTCTCGGCCTTCTCGCTGACCTACCTCGACGGCCTGGGCTCGCCGCACACGCTCGCGCCCGCGAGCTCGACCTACCTGCTGCACGCGATGGGCCACGACGAGATCGTCGTGCGCTGGGATCTCAGCGCGGTCGCCGACAACGTGCTCGCCTACCGCCTCGACTTCGCCGCGACGAACTCGTTCACCACGCTCGACGCGGTCAAGCTCGACGCGCGCTTCGCCTGCAACCCGGGCGTGGGCTTCTGCTCGCCGGGCTTCGCGGGCGTGCTCCCCTGCCCGTGCGCGAACCCGCCCGGCGGACTGGACCGCGGCTGCGACAACAGCTCGGGCACCGGCGGCGCGACGATCGCGGCGAGCGGCGTCGCGAGCCTCGCGGCGGACAGCCTCGCGTTCACGACCAGCGGCGAGAAGCCGACGGCGACCACGATCCTGCTGCAGGGCAACGCCGTCGCGGCGGGCGGCGTGGCCTTCGGCCAGGGCGTGCGCTGCGTCGCGGGCGGGTTGAAGCGCCTCTACGTTCGCGCGGCCGTCGGCGGCAGCATCAGCGTCCCGCAAGGCGCCGATCCGCGCGTCGCCGCGCAGTCGGCGGCGCTGGGCGATCCGATCGGCGGCGGACAGCACCGCTACTACATGGCCTATTACCGCGACCCGAGCGTGCTCGGCGGATGCCCGTCGACGAACACGTTCAACGGGACGGATGCCGAGGACGTTCTCTGGGCGCCGTGACCGGCGCCGCGCTCGGGACACCGTGACGCGCGTCGCACTCCAGGCGCCCTGAGGCGCGTCGCCAGGCTCAGCGCGCGCCGAAGTACGCCGGCTCGTTGCCCGCGCGCCACTTGATGTTGCAGCCCAGGCTGGGCTTCTGCTCCGACGGCAGCGGTCTGCCCGCGAGCAGCGCCTCGAGCGCCGCGCGCAGGTCCGCGCCCGTCACCGGGACCGCGCTCTTCGGCCGGCTGGCGTCGAACTGCCCGCGGTAGACGAGCTTGCGCTTCTCGTCGAAGAGGAAGAAATCCGGCGTGCAGGCCGCGGTGTAGCTCTGCGCGACCGACTGCCCGGCGTCGTGCAGGTAGGCGAACGTCCAGCCGCGCGCGCGCGCCTTCGCGGCGAGCTTCGCGGGCGCGTCCTCGGGGTGCGTCGCCGCGTCGTTGGCGCAGATCGCGACGAGCGCCACGTCGCGCGCGGCGTAGTCGCGCGCGAAGGCGGTCAGCCCGTCCTCGATGCGCAGCACGTACGGGCAGTGATCGCAGAGGAACATCACGAGCAGCGCCTTCTTCCGCGCGAAGTCGGCGAGCGTCACGGTCTTGCCGCTGACGACGTCCGGCAGCGCGAAATCAGGCGCCGGCGTCCCGAGCGCGAGCATCGTCGAGGGGGTGAGCACCATGGCGCCCAGGATAGCGCGCTCAGTTCCCGACACGCACCGCCGCGAACCCGCGCGCGGCGAGCCAGCTCGCCAGGCGCTCGCGCTGGTCGCCTTGCGCGACGAGCGTCTCCCCGTCGACGCGCGCGCCCACGCCGAGGCCTTTCGCGAGCTCCTTCGCCAGCGTCGCGAGGTCGCGCCCGGCGAGCCCGGGGCCCTCGGCGATCGTCACGGTCTTGCCGCCGTGGCCGCTGCGCTGCTGGCGCACGCTGACGCGCTCGCGCACGAGCTCGATCGCGGGCGCGGGCTTCGCGTTCGGGGTCTGCGCGCCGTTCGCGCCGCCGACCTCCTTCGCGCCGCCGGAGGACTTCTCCGGCAACGGCACGCCCGCCGCCTCGGCCTTCGCGCGCAGCGCGGCGAACGGGTTGTGCTTCAGCCCGCCCTTCAGCGGGTCGAGCTCGCGCGGCGGATCGGGATCCTGTCGTGCCATCGTGTCTTCGCGTCGTCGTTCTCTCGTGTCCCTCGCGGCGCGGTGAGTGTAGGAGATCGAGTGCAAGAACGAGAGACTGGGGAATAGGCCCGCGTCGTGCATCGTCCCTCGCGCGGTCGATCCCCCGATGTCCTCCGGAGAACTCCGATGAAGCACCTGCCGTCCTGCTTCCTGCTCGCCCCGCTGCTCGCCGCCTGCGCCCACACCGGCGCGGGCCCCACGGCGCTGGAGCCGTCCGCGTCCGCGCCGACGAGTCCCGCGCCGGCCGAGGTCGTGATCGAGCTCCCCGGCGACGCCGAGCATCCGGTCAGCCTGCAGACGCTGGTCGAGATCTCGCAGAAGGCGAGCGGCTGGAACTTCACGTACACGCAGGAGACCGCCGACGCGCTGCGCGCGAGCTCGATCCGGCCGTTCGGGAGCAAGCGCATCCCCGCCGCCGACTTCCCCGCCTTCCTCGACGTGCTGCTCGCGGTCAACGGCTTCGCGCTATCATCGGGCGCATGTTCGACCCCGCCGTCTCGCTGATCAGCCGCGCCCTCGAGTCCTGTGCCGTCGATCTCCAGAACGATCCCGCCAACGCGGCGGCCTGGGAGAAGGCCGCCTCCGTCCTCGGCGTCGTGCGCGCGAGCGATCCCGACGTCGCCGCGGCGATCGACGCGAAGGACGCGAAGGCGCTGCGCGCGATCGTCGAGCTGTGGTTCGCCGGCAAGCGAGCGCTGCCCGCGCAGGACCAGGAGACGCTGCGCCGCGCGATGAAGGCCTTCGACAAGACGCTGAAGGCGACGCTGCTCGACGCGGAGTCGGGCATCGGCGGCCGCGGCATGAGCACGGGCCAGGCCTCGAGCATCGTCGGCATCCAGCCGCCCTCGCGCTTCACGCCCGAGGTGTGGAACCAGCTCGTGCGCATGGGCAAGCTGCGCGGCGGACGGCACGGCATCTACGAGCCGGTGACGGGCTGAGCTCGCTGCGCCGCCGCGAGCAGCCAAACGCAGCCGCGCGCAGCACGGGATTCAGCGCGCCAGCACGTGCACCAGCGCGACCGCGAGCACGGTCCACGCCGCGGCGAGCGCTGCCTCGCGCAACCCCTGGCGCTTCAACTTCGCGCGATCCCAGCCCTCGCCGCCGCGCAGCGCCGCGCGCGTCAGCCACGTGCGCCAGGCGAAGAACGGCGCGATCAGGCCGAGCAGCAGGAAGCCGTAGGTCGGATGCGCTCCGCCCGCGCAGGCCGCGGCCGGCGCCGCGACGGCGAGGCCGATCACGCCGAAGGCCAGCGCGGGCGCGGACTGGAAGCCCTGCTGCATCGCGAACCACACCGAGGCCGCGATCGGGAAGAGCGCGACCAGCGAGTACACGAGGAACATCGGGTCCGCGCCGAGCAGGAGGCCAGCGATCGTCGCGCCGGCGGCGAAGAGCAGGCCCGAGAAGAAGCGCAGCCGCCACGGCCTGGGTCGCACCGCGAGCGCGCTGACGAAGACGAACACGCCCACGAACGCGAGGCCCGCGCAGAGCGCCGCGATCCAGCCTCGTCCGCGCGCCGAGAGCACCCCGGCGAGGATCGACACGAAGAGGTAGACCCACGCGCCGTGCGCGCGCGCGGGGTCGGGCGATCGGCGCCGGAGGAAGCCCGCGCTCATCGCGCCATGGTGGCGCACGGCGCGCGCTCCTGTCGAGGGTCGCGCTTCCCCCACCTCCCCGCCCGCGCTGCGCCCAAGGGCTGAGCCCGGCGTTCGCAGCACGCCGGTATCGTCGGGCAGGTTCGAGGATCGCGGCGACGAACGCGGCGATCGCGGCGCCGCCCGGGAGCCGGAGCGCGACGCACACGAGCGGAACGGCTCCAACGGGACGCGGCAGCGATGGAGATTCGACTGCACGGACGCGGAGGCCAGGGCGGCGTGACCTGCGCCAAGATCCTGGCCGCGTGCTACGCGCGCGCGGGCAAGCACGTCCAGACCTTCGGCGACTACGCCGGCGAGCGCTCGGGAGCTCCGGTGCGCGCCTACACGCGCGTCTCCGACACGCCGATCGAGAACCGCAACAAGGTCTACCGCCCCGACCACGTGATGGTGCTCGACCAGCACCTGCTCGGCGCCGACACGCTCGACGGCCTGGTGCCGGGCGGGATCCTGCTCGTCAACACGAGCGACCCGCTCGAGGGCTTCGACGCGCGCTACGCGAGCTACCGTCTCGCGACCGTGGACGCGACCGGCATCGCGCGGCGCCACGGCATCGGCACGAAGACCGTGGTGATCGTCAACACGACCATCGCCGGCGCCTTCGCGCGCCTGGCGGACATCCCGCTCGAGGTGCTCGAGGCGACCTACCGCTCGCTGGGCTTCCTCTCGAACCTGCCCGCCGCGCGCGAGGCGTACGAGAACGTCCGCTGGCGCGCGCCGCTCGCGCAGCCGGTGGCGGTCGCCGGCAACGGCGCCGCGCACGTCACACCGCTGGCCGCGAGGCCCCTCTCGGTCGAGCCGCTGACCGAACACGTCGCCAGCGCGCCGACGGGCATCCGCACCGGCACGTGGAGCAGCCAGCGCCCGCGCTACGTCGAGGTGCTCGCGCCCTGCAACGCCTGGTGCCCGGCCGGCAACGACGTCGTCGGCTTCGTGCAGGCGCTCGCGAAGAACGACCTCGCAGCCGCGAGCGCGATCCTGCGCCGCAGCACGCCGCTGGCCGGGACCTGCGGGCGCGTCTGTCCCGCGCCGTGCATGGAGGGCTGCAACCGCGGCGAGTTCGACGGCGCGGTCAACATCCGCGCGCTCGAGCGCTGGATCGCCGACCACGCGGAGGTCGAGCTCGCGCCGGCGCGCGCGGCCGCACCGCGCCACGTCGCGATCGTCGGTGGCGGACCGGCCGGCATCGGCGCCGCCTGGACGCTGGCGCTTGCCGGACAGCGCGCGACGATCTTCGAGAAGGAGCGCGTGCTCGGCGGGCTGCTGGCGACCGGCATCCCCAGCTACCGCCTGCCGCGCGAGGTGCTGCAGCGCGAGCTCGCGCCGCTGGTCGGCCTGGGCGTCCAGATGCGCACGGGCGTGACGCTGCGCGCCGAGGACCTGCGCCGGCTCGCGCGCGAGCACGACGCGGTGATCCTCGCCACCGGCCTGCAGCGCACGCGCGCGCTCGACGTTCCCGGCGCGGCGCTCCCGGGCGTCGAAGAGGGCCTGGACTTCCTGCGCCGCCTCAACCTGGGCGAGGACGTGCGCCTCTCCGGGCACGTGGTCGTGCTCGGCGGCGGCAACTCGGCGATGGACTGCGCCCGCAGCGCGCTGCGCGTCGGCGCCGCGCGCGTGACGGTCGCCTACCGCCGCACGCAGGCCGAGATGCCCGCGATCCGCGAGGAGATCGACGAGGCCGTGCGCGAGGGCGTCAAGCTGCGCCTGCTCTCCGCGCCGGTCGGCTTCACCGGCGACACGCGCGTGCGCGGCGTCGAGCTGGCCGAGGTCGTGCTCGGCGAACCCGATGCGAGCGGGCGGCGCACGCCGGTGACGAGCGACCGCGTCGCGCGCCTCTCGTGCGACCACGTGCTGCTCGCGCTGGGCCAGTCGGCCGAACTGGGCCTCCTGCCCGAGGCCTGGGGCCTGCTCGAGGGCCGCGTCTTCGAGCGTGGCGAGCCGCTCAACGTCTTCGCCGCCGGCGATCTCGCCACGGGCGACGGCACGGTCGCGCACGCGATCGGCAGCGGCCGGCGCGCCGCGACGCGCGCCCTGGCCGAGCTCGGCGTCGCGGTCGAGGTCTTCGAGCGGCCGGACCGCACCACGGCCGTGCCTTCGACCGACATCCGCTTCGACCACTTCGAGCCCCGCGCGCCCGCGCGCGAGACGCTCGCGCACGGCCGCGCCGCGGAGCTGGGCTTCCGCGAGGTCAACCTCGGCCTCGCCGACGAGCACGAGGCGCACCGCTGCTTCTCGTGCGGGCACTGCACGCACTGCGACACGTGCCTGGTGTACTGCCCCGAGGGCGTCGTGCGCCGCTCCGAGAACGGCTACGCGCTCGACTACACCTACTGCAAGGGCTGCGGCATCTGCGTGCACGAATGCCCGCGCAAGGGACTGGAGATGACCACGCCATGACGACCGAGCTGCTCAGCGCCAACCACGCCGCGGCGACGGCCGCGACGCTCGCCGGACGCGCCAACCGCACCGCGCGCGGCTTCGGCGGCGGCGTCTACCCGATCACGCCGCAGACCGAGTGCATCGAGCTCCTCTGCAAGCAGGAGTTCGACAAGGGCGCGATCGTGCGCGTCGAGAGCGAGCACAGCGCCATGGCCGTCTGCATGGGCTTCGCGCTCGGCGGCGCGCGCTCGTTCACGGCCTCGTCCTCGAACGGGCTCGCGTACATGACCGAGAACGTCTTCGCCGCCGCGCTGTACCGCCTCCCGATCGTGATGATGGCGGTCAACCGCACGCTCGGGCCGCCGTGGAACATCTGGGTCGACCACGGCGACACGCTGATGCTGCGCGACTCGGGCTGGCTGCAGTTCTACTGCGAGGACAACCAGGAGGTGCTCGACCTCCTGCTCGCCGCCTGGCGCATCGCCGAGGACAAGCGCGTGCTGCTGCCGGTGATGGTCTGCCAGGACGCCTTCGTGCTCTCGCACACGATGATGCAGACCGAGGTGCCCTCGCAGGCCGAGGTCGACCGCTTCCTGCCGCCGCTGGAGCTGCCGCACCGCCTCAAGAACGACGCGGTCACCGTCGGAGGCCTGGATTTCCCGCACGAGACGGAGGCGCACCGCCGCCAGCACGAGGAGGCCATGCGCCGCGTGCCCGAGGTGTACGAGGACTGCCGGCGCGAGTTCCAGGCCGTGTTCGGACGCCGGTTGCCGGACGCGGTCGTGTCGTACCGCACGGAGGACGCGGACCTGGTGCTCGTCTCGATGGGCACGACCGCCAGCACCGTGCGTCGCGCGGTCGATCTCGCGCGCGAGCGCGGGATCAAGGTCGGCGGCGTGCGCCTGGCGCGCCTGCGGCCGTTCCCGCTGCGCGAATTGCGCAGCGCGCTCGCGGGCAAGAAGCGCATCGGCGTGCTCGACCGCGACATCAGCCTGGGCCTGGGCGGCGTGCTCTGGTCCGAGGCGCACGTGTGCGCGCCGTCGTACGCGCTGGTGCAGAACTACATCCTCGGGCTGGGCGGCGGCGACATCCGGCCCGAGCACGTGCTCGCGCGCATCGAGGACCTCGCCGCGCGCGATCATGCCGGGGCACCCGAGATCGTGGAGGTGGCGTGATGGTCCAGGAACCCGTCCTGTGCGGCGTGAGCTCGCGCGCGGAGCGCCACGGCGATCCGATCCTGCGTCCGGGCGGCACCAACTGCGGCGGCTGCGGCATGTCGATCGCGTTCTCGATGCTCGACCGCGCCGTCGGGACACGGCCGATCCAGATCGTGATCCCGGCCTGCTGCGCGATCGTGACGCCGGGCCAGTACCCGCGCTCGGCCTACGGCGTGCCCGTGGTCGCGGCGACCTTCGCCTCGGCCGCGGCCGTCGCGACCGGCCTCGCGCACACGGCGCGCCTGAACGGCGAGGCGACGCGCGTCCTGTGCTGGGCCGGCGACGGCGGCACCTTCGACATCGGGATGGCCACGCTCTCGGCCGCGGCCGAGCGCAACGAGGACGTGCTCTACGTCTGCTACGACAACGAGATCTACGGCAACACGGGCGGCCAACGCTCCTCGGCCACGCCGCAGGGCGCCGTGACGAACACGACGCCGCGCGGCAAGACGCAGAAGAAGAAGGACATCGTCGCGATCCTCGCAGCGCACCGCGTGCCCTACGCGGCGACGGTCAGCCTCGCGCACCCCGACGACACGCTGCGCAAGATGCGGCTGGCGCTCGACCTGGAGGGCTTCCGCTTCCTGCACGTGCTCGCGCCCTGCCCGACGGGCTGGAAGTCCGAGCCCGCCGACGGCGTCGAGCTGATCCGCCTCGCCGTGCGCGCGGGCCTGTTCCCGGTGTACGAGGTCTTCGACGGCCGCCGCACGACGATCAACGTCGAGTCCGAGCTGTCGATCGAGGCCCTGCGGCAGTACTTCGCGCTGCAGGGGCGCTTCAAGGCCGACGGCGTCGACGTCGAGGCCCTGTCGCGCGGGTTGCGCGAGGAGTGGGAGCATCTGCGCCGAGCGGCGCAGGAGGAAACGTCGTGCACAAGCAAGAGCTGAGCGCCCCGCAGGACGTCACGTTCCGCATCACCGAGCTGCGCTGCCGCCGCACCGGGGAGAAGCTCCCCGTCGCGGAGCACCAGCAGTGCCCCTACTGCTTCGGCCGCGCCGAGGACATGGCCAGCGGCCAGTACGAGCGCTTCTGCGACTACCGCGCCGAGCGCGATCCGCTGCACTTCGGCTTCCCGCCCGACACGGCGCGCGAACGCGAGGGCTGAGACCGGGCGGCGCCTCTGTACACCTCGGCAGCAGATCTCCCGGAAATCTGCTGCCGAGGTGTACAGCCCCGGGAGGTGCCGTCTCAGCCCGCCGCGCGCGCCGCGCGGATCGTCTCCAGGTTCTCCTCGGCGTACTCGCTGCTGCGCGCGGCGGCGGCCTCGAGCGCCTCCATCGGCAGGCAGTCGAGCTCGGCGAGCGCACGCGCCGCGCAGTACAAGGCGAGCCGGCCTGCACCGATCTTCACGCTGGAGTTGGCCGGGTCGATCACCCGCACCGTCGCGCTCGTCTTCGCCCCTGCCAGCTCCGGCAGCGCGAAGAGCCGGTCCTCCGCCGTCATCGCCGCGAGCTGCCGTCCGCACTTCGCGAGGCCCTCGGCGCTGATCGCGAGCAGCGCGTCCGGCCGCGAGATGCCGGTGTAGTCGATCGGATCCGGCGAGAGCACGAGCTCCGACAAGCTGTGGCCGGTCTTGACCGTGATCGGGTAGTCGTCGCGCTGCGCGGCCCACAATCCGGAGAGCATCGCCGCCTCCGCGACCAGGCGCGCGGCCGAGCGCACCTTGCCGCCGGCCGAGCCCGCGATCACCAGGCGCAGCGGCCGCTCCAGGCGCGCCTGGAAGCGCGGCTCGATCGCGCGCGCGCCGCGCAGCGGCTGACCGCGCAGTGCGGCGCTCTGCGCGCGGTAGGCCGCGGCGTACTCCGGGTGCGAGCGGCGCTGCAGCGTGCCGGCCTGCAGGCCGAGCTGCTCGAGCGTCGTCGCGAGCGTCTTGCGCGAGGCCTGGTTGCTCGGGACGAAGTAGGCCGTGCACAGCTCCCAGATGTCGAGCAGCGCGAAGCACTCGGCGGAGATCGCCTCGGCGATGCGCGCGGAGAGGTCCTTGTCGAAGCTCGTCGCGCGGTGCACGAAGCCCGCGCCGTTGGCCGCGACCGTGGCGCAGATGTCGAGCGGGCGCTCGAGGTTGCCGCCCGGCGTCGTGGCCGTGATCGCACCCGGCGGCGTGGTGGTCGAGTGCTGCCCGCCGGTCATGCCGAAGTTGAAGTTGTTGAAGACGAGCACGCTGATGCCGATGTTGCGCCGCGCCGCGCTGAGCAGGTGCGCGCCGCCGATGCCCGTGCCGCCGTCGCCCATCACGACGATCACCTTGAGGTCGGGCCGCGCGAGCTTGATGCCCGTCGCGTAGGTGACGCTGCGGCCGTGCAGGCCGTGGAAGGCGCTGGTCGAGAAGTACTGGTCGGAGAGCCCCGAGCAGCCGATGTCGCTGACGATCACGACCTGGCGCGGGTCGAGGGCGAGCGAGACCAGCGCCGCGTTGAGCTGGTCGAGGATCGGCCCGTGGCCGCAACCCGGGCAGAAGGGATAGGGCGTCTGGTTGCGGTAGGACGAGAGCGGCGTGACCGTCGTGCCCGCCTTGGATTCGTCGCTCATCGCAGCGCCTCCACGAACTCCTCGGGCGCGAGCAGCTCGCCGTCGACGCGGTGCAGGCCGCGCACGTCCATCCCCGGCGCGATGCGCTCGATCTCGCGCCGGTACTGGCCGTGGTTGAGCTCGGCCACGATCACGGTGTCGACGTGCTGCAGCGCGTCGAGCAGCGCCATCTCGGGCACGGGCCAGAGCGTCTGCAGCGTCAGCGCCGAGATGCGCCGGCCCGCCGCGCGCAGCCCGCGCACCGCCTCGCGCATCGCGCCGGCCGTGACGCCGTACGAGACGAAGAGCGTGCGCGCGCCGGGCTCGAGGTCGCTCGCGACGAGCTCGATCTCGTGCGCGTGCTCGTCGATCTTCGCGCGCAGGTGCTCGTTCAGCGCGGCGACCTTGCCGGGCGCCTTGGTGATCAGCGCGCGCTCGTCGTGCGTCGAGCCGGTGAAGCGCACCAGCGTCTCGCCGCCGTAGTGCGCCATCGGCGGCACCTCGCCGGCCGGCTCGTAGCGGTACGGCGGCGGGTTCGCCAGCGGTCCGGCCGCCGCGTGCGCCGCGACGGCGCGCGTGCGCACCGCCGGCCGCTCCCAGCTCGCCGAGTCGACCGTGATCGTGGTCATGTCGAGCTCCTTGTCGGTCAGCAGGAAGACCGGGCAGCGGAAGCGCTCGGCGAGGTCGAAGGCGCGCCGCGTCAGCGAATAGCACTCGCTCACCGACGAGGGCGCGAGCGCGATCACCGGGTATCCGCCGCCGGTGCCCCAGCGCACGAACTGCACGTCGCCCTGGCCGACCGTCGTCGCGCCGCCCGTCGCGGGGCCCAGGCGCTGCACGTCGACGATCACCAGCGGCACCTCGCCCATGATCGCCAGGCCGATGTTCTCGCTGTAGAGGCTGATGCCGGGGCCGCTCGTCGCGGTCATCGCGCGCGCGCCCGCGAGCGTCGCGCCGATGCACATGCCGATCGAGGCGATCTCGTCCTCGGCCTGGATCGCGACGCCGCCGACCTTGGGCAGCTCGCGCAGGATCTGCATCAGGATCGGCGAGGCCGGCGTGATCGGATAGCCCGCGAAGAAGGTGCAGCCCGCGTCGAGCGCGCCGCGCACGATGGCCGTGGAACCGTCGGTGAATTCGCGCATGAGCAGCCTGGATGCTAGCAGCTGCTCGGCCGCGGGACGGGCGCGGGAGCCTCCGCCGAAGTGCGGAGCGGCGCGAGTGTCTTCGGCTCAGTCGCTCGCCAGCGAGCCCGCGAGCTGCGGCGCGCGCCCGCTGGGCACCCGCACGCGGCGCGCGAAGAGCACGACGCGGTTGCGCTGAACGAAGCTGTCGACGTTCTCGACGCCGACGGCCTCTGCGAAATGCACGGGCAGGATCTCGGGCGCGAAGCCGAGCTCCTCCAGCGCGGCGACGAGCTGGTCGAGGTTGGGCACGACCTTGCGTCGCGTCTGGGCGATCGCGTTGAAGCGCAGCTCGCCCGGCTCGTCGACGGTCGTCTCCGCGCCGTGCACGACGCGCGTGTCGACCACGAGCACCTCGCGCGTGAGCTCGCTCGCCCAGCGCAGCACCTCGCGGTAGTTCGGCACGTGGTAGAGGATGCCCGCGACGAGCGTGACGTCGAAGGGACCGAGTGCCTCCAGTGCGGCCCAGTCGCGCCGATCGGCGACGTTGCCGCGCAGGAAGGTGCAGCGCTCCGCTGGCAGGAAGCCGTTGACGCTCCAGTACAGCTCGGCCTGCTCGAGGAACTGCGGGCGGCCTTCGAGGCCGACCACACGCGCGGCGCCGAGCTCGGCGTAGCGCGCGGACCAGTAGCCGCAGTTGGAGGCCAGCTCGAGCACGGACTTGCCGCGCAGCTCCGTGCGGCGCGCGACCTCGTCGACGAGCAGCTGCGCGCGGCAGTGCGTGTGGTTGACCAGGAACTCGTGGCTGACGGGCGAGCCGACGCCCGCCGTGACCTCGACGCTGCCGACGCGCAGCGGGTAGAACCACGGATCGAGCGCGGCGATGCGCGCGCGCAGCGCCGCCGCCGGGTCCGCGGTGCTGATGCGCACGGGCTGCGCTCGCGCAGCCTGCAGCGCGCGCCAGGCGCCCGCGCTGGCGACGTGCGGCAGGCCGAGCGCGGTGCAGATGGCGCCGCGCAGCGTGCTCGCGCTCGAGGGCAGCTCGGCGAGCGCGTCGAGGCTCGCGGCGAGCGCGTCCCAACCCGTCGCGTCGAGCTCGTCGTCGATGAAGTGCACCTCCAGCGCGGTCTGTGCGCCGAGCGTCGCGGCGTGCGTGCGCGCGAGCAGCGCCAGCGCCTGGTCGCGCGACCCGTCGAGCTCGCGATCGAAGCGCAACACGAGCCCCGCGTCGTCGCGGCCGGCGAGCGCGGGTCCGAACTCGACGAAGAGGCGCTCGATCTCGGCCGGCGTGCTCCAGTCGGGCCAGGCGAAGAGCAGCGCGCGCCGCGGCGGCGGGACCGGCGCCGGGCTCGTTCCCTGCGGCGCGGGCGCCGGAGAGGCTGTGCTCGCGCGGTCCGCGCTCCGCGTCTGCGCCGCGCCGCGCACCGCGCGCAGGCGCAGGTCGCGGCCGAACTTCGCGGCCGGCCTCCAGGTCTGCGTGATCGGTCCGAACGCGACGTCGCCGAACCCGGCGGCCCCGAGCTCCTTCGTCAGCGTGCGGCGCGTCCAGCCCCACTTGTGCATCTGCGGCACGCCCTGCGCCTCGATGTCGGGCGGCCAGCCGTAGATCCCGATCATGCCCAGGTCGATGCCGTGCTTGTCCTCGTGCTTGCCGAGGATGCGGATGCAGGCCTCGAGGTCGGGCAGCTCCAGGTGCAGCTCGCCGCCCGGCTTGAGCACGCGCGCCCACTCGCGCAGCGCGCGCCGCGCCGTCGCGAGCGTCAGGTGCTCGAAGAGGTGGTTCGCCTCGATCACGTCGACGGATGCGTCGGCGAGCGTCGGCAGCGCGTCGACGCTGGCGACCAGATCGGGCGCGAGCTCGGCCTGCGTGTCGACGTTGATCCAGCCCGCGCGCTTGTCCTTGCCGCAGCCCAGGTGCAGCTTGACCAGGCCCGGCCGATCGTCGGGCACGAGGTCGGCGCGGCGCTCGGTGCGTTCCGCGCTCGCGCGCGCGGCGAGCTCCTCGGCGCTGAAGGCCTGCGACCAGAAGCGCTTGTGCTTGCGGAAGGTGTCGCCCTCGGCGTGGAAGGGCGCGGCCGCGGCGCTGAAGCGTTCGTCCCAGTCGTCGCCGTAGGTCGCGCGGAAGTAGTCGTACGCGAAGCGCTTCGCGTTGCGCTGGTAGTCCTCGCGCGAGATCGTCTTCGTTCCCTTGGCGCCGTAGGTCGAACCGCCCAGGTGCTCGTAGCTGACGCGATCGGAGTAGGCGACGAACCAGCCGCAGCGGTTGAGCTCGTGGGCGAGCTCGTGGATCGCGCCCCAGCAGTACTTGAAGTCGGGGTTGAGGAAGCCGCACTCCTCCAGCGCGCTCGCCTTGTACAGGAACCCGAGGTAGTCGCAGGTGGTCACGGCGCGCCAGTCGCCCTCGCTGCGCCGATCCGAGCCGGGGTAGACGCCGTCGGCGTTGGTCGGCGAGAGGATCGCCATGCGTTCCTCGCGCTCGAGCGTCTCGACCAGCGGCGCGGCCGGGTCGCCCTCGCCCGGGAAGACGAGATCGTTCATCAGCACCCAGTAGTAGTCGTAGCCGCCGTGCAGCCGCGCCAGCTCGAGCGCAACGTTGTGCCCGTAGCACTTGCCGCGGAAGTCGGGATCGGGGTACCAGGCGCTGGTGTGCTCCGTGAGCTTGTCGAGCTCCGTGCCGCACTCGACGACGTAGATGTCGCAGGGGAGCTCGACACGCGTGCGCAGCTGCTCGACCATCGAGCGCACGAGGTCGGGCCGGTTGCGCGAGACGATCAGGGCCGCGATGCGGCGGTTGTTCGTGGCTTGCGTCATGGGATGCTCCGCCGCCTCAGCGGTACTCCTCCTCGCGGTGGACGATGCGCACCTCGAAGCGCTGCGGATCCAGGCGGCGCGAGAGCTCCTCGGCCAGGATGATCGAGCGGTGCCGTCCCGAGTTGCAGCCGAGCCCCACGCGCACGTCGTCGTCGCACTCGACCAGCGTCTCGACCAGCGGCGCGAGGCGCGCGAGGAAGGCCTGCGTGTTCGGCTGCTCGAGCACGAAGCGGCGCATCTCGTCGTCGGGCTGGCTGTGCAGCGTCCAGCGCGCGTCGCGCGCCGGGTTCTTCACGAAGCTGACGTCGAAGTAGTAGTTCGTGTTCGGGAGCCCGTACTTGAAGCCGAAGGTGACCAGCGTCACGCGCCGTTTCACCGCGGCGGGCTTCGGGTTCGGCGCGGACTTCGCGGCGCTCGTCTGCGCGCTGCGCGAAGCGGCGCGCGGCGAGCTCGCCGCCGGCGCCTGGAAGCGGATGCCACTGACTCCCGTGTCGGATGCGGTGCTCGTGCTCGACGCAGCGTTCGTCGTCGCGTTCGTTGTCGCGTGGGTCGGCGCGTTCGTCGTCGCTCGGCCCGCGAGCAGCTCGCCCGCGGACGCGGCGCTCGTGCGCAGCGTGCGCACCTCGGGCAAGGCCGTGCTCGCGACCGCGCCGCGCGTCGAGAGGCTGAAGCCGGCGAAGCGGCACACGCCCGGGAGCTCGTTCTCCAGGCGCTCGAGCTCCTCGCTGCCGCGCGTGAACTGCAGCAGGCCCCAGCCGCGCGTGCGCGCCTCGCTGGTCTTGCTCTTGCGGCCGGCGCGCGCGGGAGCTGCGTCGGCGCGGCTCGGAGCGTAGTCGGGCGAGTAGAAACGCCAGCGCACGCCGGGCGCGATCGCCGCGACGATCGACTGGAAATCGCGCCGCGTGCGCTCGTCGCAGGTGAAGCCGTCGTCGGTCGCCACGCGGAAGTCGTCGAGCAGGAGGAAGCCACGCTCGACGCTCGAGGTCAGCGCGCGCACCTCCTCGTCGAGGCCCAGCGTGTTCGCCTTCGCATCCGCCGAGGCGGCGAGCCAGGCGAAGACGGGCCCGCTCGTGCGCGACGACGGTGCGAGCCCCTTCGCGCTGCAGTCGAGCTCCTCGAAGGCCTGCGCGAGCCACTCCCGCGGCGCAAGCGAGGCCGAACCGCTCGCGACGAGGCACTGCGTGCTCGCTGCGAGGCGTTCGACCAGTTGCCGGAACTGCGGGTCGGAGTCCAGGCGCTGCGGAAGCGAAGGGAGCGTGCGTTTGGGCATGGTCGGTGGAGGGGCGGCGCGGGGGACGGTCCCCCCCGCCGCGGCGGGCCGGGGGGTGGAATCTTCTTCCTCATCGGACCGCCACGAGGGTCGCTTGAGCGCCATCACCGCGCGGGACCACGGAAGGGACGGCCGTGGGACGCGGTCGACCGACACGGGCACGGCCGCGCGGCTCCATCCGCACGCCGAGCGCCTCCCAGCCCCTCCGAACGCCCCCGACGAGGGCCCGCGTCCCCTACGCGACGCGCGTGCCGGCCGTGCCCAGCGGCACCGGTCGCGCGAGGAAGAACCCGTCCGCACCCTGGCCCTGGTAGCGCGGCATGATCAGGATCGCGCTCATCGGGCTGCGGATCTCCTTGCGCCCGCTCGCGCCGCCGAGCGCCAACAGCTGTCCCTGCTGCACGCGCTCGAAGCTCTTGAAGCCCGGCAGCATCGTGAAGCGCTCGTCGGGATCGATCGCGTAGCGCAGCACGATGCGCACGGCGGCGGGGATGCCCGCGACGCTCGCGCCCAGGCGCGCGCGGTGGCGCTCGAGCTCGAAGCGCGGTTCGTCCTCGATCAGCCCGAGCTCGTGCAGCACGAGCCAGACGGCCGACTCGTGGTGCTCGATCGTCGAGCGCGCCTCGTTCTGTCCGCCCTCGAGCACGAGCGAGGCGAAGCCGCGCGCGGCGCCGAGGTCGAGCACGGTGCCCTCGACGTTCTCGAGCAGGCCCTGCAGCACCGGCACGCCGAGCCCCGCGGCGAGCTCCTGGCTGCGCTCGTCGTGGTTCTGCACCAGGAAGGGCGGGCTGTCGCCCGAGGTCGAGTGCAGGTCGAGGTGCACGACCTCGTCGTGCGGCTGCGCGAGCTCGGTGTCGATCGCGACGAGCAGCGCGCGCTGTTCGGCGTCCTCGGGGCCGTCCTCGGCCGGATCGGCGGCGGCGAGCGCGGCGATCCGGCGCGGCGTCCAGACGCGGTTCAAGTCCTGCTCGACGTAGCGCTTGCCGGCGAGCAGCGCGCCGCGGTTGCCGATCAGGCCGAGCACGCGGCCGCGCAGCTTGGGCTGTTGTGCCTCGAGCGCGGCGAAGACGCGCCGCAGCGCGTGCACGCCGGCGGGCTCGTTGCCGTGGATCGCGGCGGTGATCACGAGCAGCGGACCGCGGCCGCCGCCGGCGCGGCCGAGCAGGCGCGGCGTGTCGGCCGCGAAGGCAGGGCCCGCGACCGGCGCGGGATCCGGCTCGTGCGCGGCACTCATTTCTCGCTCAGCCAGCGCTCGAGCAGGGCGGCCGAGAGCTCCATGAAGTCGTGCTCGGTGACGATGCCGACCAGGCGGCCTTCGGCGTTGACGACGGGCAGGCAGCCGATCTCGTGCTTGCGCATGGTCTGGATCGCCTCGAGCGTGCTCGCCTCGGGACGGATCGTGATCGGGTTGGGCTGCATCAGCTCGCGCACGGGGATGCCGTGGTCGGCCTCGCCGCGCGAGATCATGCGCGTCACCGCGCGCCAGGAGAGCAGGCCGAGCAGGTGGCCTTCCTGGTCCTCGACCGGCACGTAGCGCAGGTGCTCCCAGTCCATCAGGCTCGCCGCGAGGTCGATCAGGTCCTCGGGATGCACGGTGAACACGTCGGCGGTCATCACCTGCTCGACCGTGCGGAAGCCGGCCGGATCGATCGTCACCGGCTCGAAGCCGGCGAGCTCCCAGCGCGCGACGGGGCGGCCCTCCTCCTGGTTGCGCTTCATCGCCGCGGCGATCGAACGGAAGCGCTCGGACTTCTTGCCGCGGTCGTCCATCGCGGAGTACGAGTCGAGCACCCACTGCGCGCCGGTCTGGCCGCGCTCGACGCGCTCGCGGATCACGTCGAGGAAGCGCCGCACGTCGGCGGAGTCGACCTCGGCGGCCTTGAGGCCCTGCTCGGCCAGCGGCAAGAGGTGCGTCTGGATCAGCTCCTCGGTCGACCAGGTCTTGCCGTTGAGCCAGCGCAGCTTGGAGTGCAGCCCGTAGCGCGCCGCGGTGACGAGGTTGTTCTTGGCGTCGTCGAAGGACATCGCGCGGCGGATGTCGCCGTACTCGGCCGGCAGCGCGTTCATCAGGCCGAAGAAGAAGGCCGCGTTGGCGAGCTCGTCGATCACCGTCGGACCCGCGGGCATGATGCGGTTCTCGATGCGCAGGTGCGCCTTGCCGTCCATCACGCCGTAGCAGGGCCGGTTCCAGCGGTAGACCGTGCCGTTGTGCAGGCGCAGCGCCTTGAGCTGCGGGATCTCGCCGCGCGCGAGCACCTCGAGCGGAGATTCCTCGGTCGTGATCGCGATCAGCGAGCGGAAGCGCGCCACGTCCTCGCGGAAGATCTCGATGATCGAGCGCTCCAGCCAGCGCTCGCCGAAGTTGACGCGCGAGCGCATGCCGCGCTGCGCCTTGACCTCCGAGCGCGTGTCGACCGACTGCTGGAAGAGCGCCACGCGCGTCTCGTGCCAGAGCCGGTGGCCCATCAGCACGGGCGAGTTGACGGCGCAGGCGAGCTGCGGCGCGGTCACGAGCTGCGCGATGTTGTAGACGCGCGCGTAGTCGTCCGCGTCGCACTGCCAGTGCACCTGGAAGCTCGTGTTGCAGGCCTCCAGCATCACGTTGTCGTGCGCCAGGTAGAACTCGTCGACGCCCTTGATCGCCGCCTCGAACTTGCCGTTGCGCAGCGCGACCATCATGCGGTTGAGCTGGTAGTAGCGCGGGATCGGCGTCATCCACTCCAGGCCCAGGTGCACCTTCTCCAGCGTCGGCAGGATGCCGCACATCAGGATCTGCGCGTTCTCGGCCCGCGCGGCCTCGCGCGCCTTGGCGAGCATCGAGTTGAGCTCGCTCTCCATGAGCGAGAGGCAGCTGCCGCCGAGCGCCTGCGGCGAGAGGTTGGTCTCGAGGTTGTACTGCGCCAGCTCGGTCGTGAAGGGCAGGCCCTTCAGGCGCTCGAGGATCGGCAGCACGCAGGCCTTCGGGCGCAGGTTCTGGTCGACCAGGAAGAGCTCCTGCTCGGCCCCCACGCGGCGCACGCCCTTCTCGAACAGGCCGGCTTCGAGCATGCGCTCCAGCGCGTGCACGTCCTCGAGCAGCGCGCGGACGTAGCCGCGCATGTGTGCGTGATCGAGCTCTTCGGTGATCTGGTTTTCGCCCATGCGGTTCCTCGCCGGTCGGCGTGCACCGGGGAGCGCGGCATTGTAGCGTCCGCGCGGTGCGTACGGCATGAGCAGCACGCGCCTGCGCTCGTGGGACGCCGCGGGCGAGCGCTAGACTGCGCCGCATGAAGCTGCCGGCCGCCGCGTCCCTCCTGCTCCTCGCTCTCGCCCCCGCGTGCAACGCCGTGCGCAGCGCGCCCGCCGCCGCGCCGGCCCACCGCTTCGAGATCGGCGCGCAGGACTTCCTCTACGACGGGAAGCCGCTCGTGATCCGTTCGGGCGAGATGCACTTTTCGCGCATCCCGCGCGAGTACTGGCGCCACCGCCTCGAGATGGTGCGCGCGCTGGGCTGCAACACGGTCTGCGCCTACCTCTTCTGGAACCAGCACGAGCCGCGCGAGGGCCAGTTCGACTTCCGCGGCCCGAACGACGTCGCCGAGTACGTGCGCCTCGCGCAGGAGGCCGGATTGCACGTGATCCTGCGGCCGGGCCCGTACTCCTGCGCCGAGTGGGAGTTCGGCGGCTTCCCCTGGTGGCTCCTGAAGCACGACGGGCTCAAGCTGCGCACGCGCGACCCGCAGTACCTCGCCGCCGTGAAGGGCTACCTCGACGCGGTCGGCCGCGAGCTCGCGCCGCTGCAGGTGACGCACGGCGGTCCGATCCTGATGGTGCAGGTCGAGAACGAGTACGGCAGCTACGGCGACGACAAGGAGTACATCGGCGCGCTGCGCGACATGCTCGTCGCCTCGGGCTTCGACGTGCCGCTCTTCACCTGCGACGGGCCCTCGCAGCTCCCGCGCGACACGCGACCGGAGATCTTCAGCGTGGTCAACTTCGGCGGCGACCCCGAGTCCTCGTTCGCCGCGCTGCGCAAGGTGCGCCCGAGCGGACCGCTGATGTGCGGCGAGTACTACCCGGGCTGGTTCGACAGCTGGGGCTCGGGCCACCACCGCGGCAGCACCGAGGGCGTGCTCAAGGACCTCGGCTGGATGCTCGAACGGCGCGCCTCGTTCAGCATCTACATGATCCACGGCGGCACCTCGTTCGGGTTCACGGCCGGCGCGAACGCGTCGCCCAGCGCGACCAGCGAGGTCTTCCGCCCGCAGACGACCAGCTACGACTACGACGCGCCGATCGACGAGGCCGGCCGGCCGACGCCGAAGTACTACGCGATGCGCCTGGCGTTCCAGCGCCACCTCGCGCCGGGCGAGACGCTGCCCGAGATCCCCTCGCCCAAGGGCGTGATCAGCGTGCCCGAGATCGCGCTGAGCGAGTTCGCGCCGCTCTTCGACGAGCTCGGCGCCGTGCGCACGAGCGAGCGTCCGCTGCGCTTCGAGGAGCTCGACCAGGCGCAGGGTGTCGCCGTCTACCGCACGCTCGCGCCCGCGGGCCCGGCCGGCAAGCTCGTCGTCGAGGGCGCCCACGATCTGTGCTGGGCCTACCTCGACGGCCGTCTCCTCGGCGCGCTCGACCGGCGCTTCGACCAGAAGGAGCTCGACCTGCCCGCGCGCACCTCCCCCGCGCGACTGGACCTGGTCGTCGAGGCGATGGGCCGCGTCAACTACGGTCCGCTTCTGCACGACCGCAAGGGCATCACCGGCGCCGTGCGCGTCGACGGCCGCGAGCTCACCGGCTTCGAGATCTTCTCGCTGCCGCTCGACGACGCCTACCTCTCCGGCCTGCGCTTCCACCGCGGCACCACGCGCGGCGGACCGGCCTTCCACCGCGGCCGCTTCGAGCTCGCCCAGACCGGCGACACCTTCCTCGACACGCACCGCCTCTCCAAGGGCGCCGTCTGGGTCAACGGCCACGCGCTCGGCCGCTACTGGCACGTCGGCCCGCAGCAGACGCTCTACCTGCCGGGCTGCTGGCTGAAGCAGGGCACGAACGAGATCGTCGTGCTCGACCTCGACGGCGGCGCGCAGGAGCTCACGCTGCGCGCGCTCGCCAAGCCGCTGCTCGACCAGCTCGGCGACGACATCGCGCGACCGAGCGTGCACCGCAAGGCGGGCCAGAAGCTCGTGCTCGACGGCCTCACGCCGCTGGTCACCGGCATGTTCGCGCCGAGCACCGAGTGGCAGGTGGTCGGCTTCGGCCCGACCAAGGCGCGCTACGTCGCCTTCCAGGCGCTCGCCGGCCTGAAGGACGATCCCTGGACCACCGTCGCCGAGCTCGCCTTCAGCGCCGAGGACGGCAGCGAGATCCCGCGCAGCGGCATGAGCGTCGTCTACACCGACAGCGAGGAGACCGAGTCCGAGGACGGCAACGCCGGCAACGTGATCGACGGCAACAAGGACACCATCTGGCACACCCAATGGAGCTCCGCCGCGCCCAAGCCCCCGCACGTCGTCGTGATCGACCTCGGCGCCGAGCGCACGCTCACCGCGCTCAAGTACCTCGAGCGCCAGAACGCACCCAACGGCCGCGTGAAGGACTTCAAGATCTTCGCCAGCACCACCCCGTTCCCCGGATTGTGAATACGGTGCCAGTCCATTTCTTCCCACGATGGACCGCGGTGCCCGTCCACTCCGTCACCCCTTCCTCGACACCACGCTGCACCTGACCGACGCATGAGGCTCGCCACCGCCGCGCTCGATCCACACGCACGCCGCGCAGCCGTCGCCCTCGCCGCCGCGCTGCTCGCGACGCTCGCGGCGTGCATCTGCGACGTCCGCACGATCTCCAGCCAGCGCGTGTGCTCCTCGCCCGACGCGTTCGACACCGCCGCGATCCGCAACCTCGTCCCCCTCGGCGATCCGAACACGCCGCAGCTCTCCGTCGACGTGAGCTGGTCCGGCGATCACGCCACCGCGACGCTGCGCAACCTCGGCAGCACGCCGGTCCCGGTGCACGACGTCGTGCTCTTCGACTGGAGGCACGACCTGCCCGGCGACACCGCGTTCTACGGCGAGGGCTTCCAGATGCTCAGCCAGACCGCCGGCACGATCGCGAACCCGCTCGACCTCGAGCAGTACACCGACCGCGGCCACTACCAGCTCCCCGAGCCCGCCGGTTTCCGCAGCGTCTACGGCGTCGCGCTGTTCTCGCGTCCCGAGAGCTCGCGCCTGCTCGTCGGCTTCGCCTCGTGCCGCCGCTTCGTCGGCCGCATCGACGTCAGCACGACGCACATCCGCGCCGTGATCGACGGCGACGGCGTGTCGATCGAGCCCGGCGAGACCTGGCCGCTCGAGGACCTCGTCGTCGCGAGCGGTCCCGATCGCGACGAGCTCTTCGCGCGCCTGTCGTACTGGATCGAACGCAACCACCCGCGCCGTCCCTGGCCGAGCCCGCCGCGCGGCTGGTGCTCGTGGTACTGCTTCGGGCCGAACGTGACCGCGAAGGATATCACCGAGACGCTCAAGGTGCTGCCGAGCGAATTCCCCAAGCTCGAGTACGTGCAGATCGACGACGGCTACCAACCCGCCATGGGCGACTGGCTCGACACGGCCAGGGGGTTCCACGGCGAGGTGGAGTGGTCCGTCGCCGAGATCAAGAAGCGCGGCCTCAAGCCTGCGCTCTGGATCGCGCCGTTCATCGCGAGCGCGGACTCGAAGGTCTTCCGCGAGCACCCCGACTGGTTCGTGTGGGACGAGGACGGTACGCCGCTGCGCTCCGACAAGGTCGGGTTCGGCGGCTGGCGCCAGGGGCCTTGGTACTGCCTCGATGGCACGAACCCGGCCGCTCGCGAGCACCTCGCCACGTTGTTCCGCACGTTGCGCGTGAACTGGGGCATCGAGTACTTCAAGCTCGACGCGAACTACTGGGGCGCGATCCGCGGCAAGCACTACGATCCGCGCGCGACGCGCATCAGCGCCTACCGCGAGGGCATGCAGGCCGTGCGCGAGGGAGCCGGCGATGCGTTCCTGCTCGGCTGCAACCATCCGATGTGGGGCTCGCTCGGCCTGCTCGATGGCTCGCGCAGTTCGATGGACATCGAGCGCAGTTGGGAGAGCATCGCGCGCACGGGCCGGCAGAACCTGCTGCGCGTTTGGCAGAACGGGCGCCTGTGGTGGAACGATCCCGACTGCGTGCTGCTCGCGGGCGTCGATCCCGGGCCGGTCTCCTTCCTTTCCACGGTGCTGTTCGGCTGCGGCGGGCTGGTGCTCTCCGGCGACGACCTGCGCCAGATGCCTCCGGCGACGCGCTTCCTCCTGCGCGGTCTGCTGCAGGCGCCGCCGCGCTCGGCGCGCTTCGATGACGCGCTCGGCTGCGGGAGGCTGGACACGGATTCGGGGACGGTCTTCCTGCTGCTGAACTGGAGCGATCGGGAGCAGACGAAGTCGATCGCGCTTCCCGGCGCGTTCGAGGTGCAGTGCGGACTCCAGTCGTGGAACGCCGTCGATCGTTTCGAGATCGCGGTTCCCCCACGCTCCGGCAAGGTGCTCTACACGCACCACGATCCGCGGAAGAACGCGGCGCAGCGCTGACGGACGCTATCCTCTGCCCACGATGAAGCGCTTCGTCCAACTCGCGTGTCTCGCCGCCCTCTTCCTTGCCTCCTGCTCGAAGGAGAACGCCTCCGCCGGGAACGCGATCAAGCTCGGCTTCCTCGTCAAGCAGCCCGAGGAACCCTGGTTCCAGCTCGAGTGGCAGTTCGCCGACCAGGCAGCGGAGGACCTGCACTTCGACCTCGTCAAGATCGGCGCCACCGACGGCGAGAAGGTGCTCGCGGCGATCGACAACCTCGCCGCGCAGGGCGCGCAGGGCTTCGTGATCTGCACGCCCGACGTGCGCCTGGGCCCCGCGATCGTCGCGCGCGCGAAGGCGAAGAACCTGAAGCTGATGTCGGTCGACGACCGCTTCCTCTCCGGCGACAAGCCGATGGAGGACGTGCACTACCTCGGCATCTCCGCGGGCAAGATCGGCGCCTCCGTCGGCACGGCGCTCGCGGCGGAGCAGAAGAAGCGCGGCTGGTCGAACGAGGAGACCGGCGTGATCGCGGTCACGTTCGAGGAACTCGAGACGGCCAAGGAGCGCACCGACGGCGCGATCGAGGCGCTCAAGGCGGCCGGTTTCCCCGCCGCGCGCATCTGGAAGGTGCCGACGCCCAAGCCCGAGATCCCCGCCGCGCTCGATGCGACCAATGCGCTCTGGACGCAGCACGGCGACGTCAAGAAGTGGCTCGTCTGCGGCATGAACGACAACGCGGTGCTCGGCGCGGTGCGTGCGCTCGAAGGCCACGGATTCGGCGCGGAGAGCGTCGTCGGCATCGGCATCAACGGCTCGGACTGCATCGTCGAGCTCGAGAAGTCGAAGCCGACCGGTTTCCACGCCTCGATGCTGCTCAGCGCGAAGCAGCACGGCTACCAGACCTGCGAGATGCTCTACCGCTGGGTCAAGGACGGCGTCGAGCCGCCCAAGGACACGCGCACGATCGGTGTCCTGATCGACCGCGCGAACTTCCAGCAGGTGCTGAAGGAGCAGGGCATCTCGCACTGAGCCGCGCCGGCGGACGCGCGCATCCGTCCCCTGCGGCACACACGCTTCCCTCCGGGGGTCTCGCGCGACACACTCTCCCGCCGATGCCCCCCCACGAGACCCTGCTGGCCTTCGAGCACGTCTCGAAGAGCTTCGGCGCGGTGCGCGCGCTCGACGACGTCGGCTTCTCGCTCGCCGGCGGCGAGGTGCGCGCGCTGCTGGGCGAGAACGGCGCGGGCAAGTCGACGCTCTTGAAGGTGCTCTCCGGCGCGCACGCGCCGGATGCGGGCACGCTGCGCATCGACGGGACGGAGCGGCGCTTCGCCTCGACCGACGACGCGTTCCGCTGCGGCGTCGCGGTGATCTACCAGGAGCTGCACCTGGTGCCCGGGCTCTCGGTCGCCGAGAACCTGCTGCTCGGGCAGCTGCCCGCGCGTGCCGGCCTGGTCGACCGCCACGCGCTCGACGCACGGGCGAGAGAGCTGCTCGCGCGGCTGGGCCTCGCGCTCGATCCGCGCACGAAGGTCTCCGCGCTCTCGATCGGCCAGCGCCAGATGATCGAGATCGGCAAGGCGCTCTCGCGCGGCGCGCGCATCCTGGCCTTCGACGAGCCGACCAGCAGCTTGTCGCAGCGCGAGACCGAGCGCCTCTTCGCGCTGATCCGCGAGCTCGCCGCCTCCGGCCACGCGATCCTGCACGTCACGCACCGCATGGACGAGGTCTTCGCGCTGTGCGGCTCGGCGACCGTGCTGCGCGACGGCCGGCACGTGCGCACCTTCGAGCGGCTCGACCACGGTTCGCGCGAGGAGGTGCAGCGCGAGCTCGTGCGCTCGATGGTCGGGCGCGAGCTCTCCGACGTGCACGGCTGGAAGCCGCGGCCGATTGGCGCGGCGGTGCTCGAGCTGCGCGCCCTCGAGGGCGAGGGACTCGCCGAGCCGCTCTCGCTCGACGTGCGCCGCGGCGAGATCGTCGGGCTGTTCGGACTCGTCGGCGCGGGGCGCACCGAGCTCCTGCGCCTGGTCTTCGGCGCCGAGCGCCTGCGCGGCGGCCGCGTGCTGCTCGAGGGCCGCGCGCTGGCGATCCGCTCGCCGCGCGACGCGATCGCGGCCGGCATCGTGCTCGCGCCCGAGGACCGCAAGCAGCAGGGCATCGTGCCGATCCTCTCGGTGCTGGAGAACATCGCGCTCTCGGCGCGCCGCCGCCGCGCGCTCGCGCTGGGGCGGATCGACGCGCGCTGGCAGCGCGAGAACGCCGCGTCGCACATCGAGCGCCTGGCGATCAAGACGCCCTCCGCCGCGACGCCGGTGCGGAACCTCTCGGGCGGCAACCAGCAGAAGGTGATCCTGGCGCGCTGGCTCTCGGAGACGATCCGCGTGCTGCTGCTCGACGAGCCCACGCGCGGCATCGACGTCGGCGCGCGCGCCGAGATCTACCGCATCGTGCAGGAGCTCGCCGCGAGCGGCGTCGCGGTGCTGATGGTCTCGAGCGACCTGCCCGAGGTGCTCGGCCTCTCCGACCGCGTGCTGGTGATGCGCGAGGGCCGCATCACCCGCGAGCTCGCGCGCGCGGAGGCCGGCGAGGAGGCCGTGCTGCGCGACGCGCTGCCCGCCTCGGAAGGAGCGGCGGCGTGAGTGCGCGCTCGGGCAGCGCGCGACTCTGGCAGCAGGCCGGCATGCTGCTCGTGCTGGCGCTGCTGTACCTGGGCTGCGCCCTGTTCGTGCCGCATTTCTCGAGCTGGACCAACACCGAGGGCCTGCTGCTCTCGGTCGCGACGGTGGGCATGGTCTCGTGCACGATGCTCTTCTGCCTCGCCTCGGGGAACTTCGACCTCTCGGTGGGCTCGGTCGTCGCCTGCGCGGGCGTCGTCGCCGCGGTGGTGATGCAGCGCACCGACAGCGTGCTCCTGGGCGTGCTCGCTGCGCTCGCGAGCGGCGCGCTGGTCGGCCTGGTCAACGGGCTCGTCGTCGCGCGCCTCTCGATCAACCCGCTGATCACGACGCTGGCCACGATGCAGATCGTGCGCGGCTTCGCCTACATCGCCAGCGACGGCAAGGCGGTCGCGATCACGCACGAGCAGTTCTTCTCGCTGGGCAACGCCTACTGGCTGGGCCTGCCCGTGCCGGTCTGGATCGCGGCGCTGCTCTTCGTCGCCTTCGGCTTCGTGCTCGCGCGCACCGTCTTCGGCCGCGACACGCTCGCGATCGGCGGCAACGAGGAAGCCGCGCGCCTCGCCGGCATCCCGGTCGTGCGCACCAAGATCGCGATCTTCGTCCTGCAGGGTGTTGTCGCCGCCTTCGCCGGCAGCGTGCTCGCCGCGCGCATGACCAGCGGCCAGCCGACGGGCTCGCAGGGGCTCGAACTCGAGGTGATCTCCGCCTGCGTCCTCGGCGGCGTCTCGCTCACCGGCGGCGTCGGCACGATGGGCGCGGTGATCGCCGGCGTGCTGATCATGGGCATCGTGCAGAACGCGATGAACCTGCTCAACGTCGAGCCCTTCTGGCAGTACGTCGCGCGCGGGATGATCCTGCTCGGAGCGGTGCTCTTCGACCGCCTGCGCCAGCGCGAGAGCTAGAGCCCGAACCCGCGCACGCTCGGCGCGGCGCGCTTCTCCTCGAAGCGCTGCGGCGCGAAGAACGCGGCGTCGAAGGCGCTGACCGGCTCGCCGCAGACCATCTGCGCAACGCCCTCGCCGACCGAGGGCGCGAGCTTGAAGCCGTGGCCGCTGAAGCCCGTCACGATCCACAGGCCCGCGATCCTCGGCCAGGGCCCGATCAGCGCCTGCGCGTCGGGCGTCAGCGTGTACATCCCCGCCAGCGTGCCCGCGTCGGCCTTGGCGCGGTAGGCGGGGATGCGCTCCTCGATGCGCTCGCGCGCCCAGGCCACGTACTGCGGACGCACGTGCTCGTCGAGCCGGTCGGGGTCGGCGACCTCCTCGTCCTCGGCGTAGTCCATGCGCCCGACGCGCGTGCGGCCCTCGTGCGGCTGGCAACGCGTGTAGACGTTGTTCTCCAGGTCGAGCAGCACGGGGTGACCGGCCATCGGCAGTACGGGCCTGCCCCAGTGGAAGCGGCCCTCGAGCTCGTGCTCGCCGCGCGGACCGTCGCCGGAGTGCGCGCCCTCGAGCATCTCCTTGAAGTACTGCTCGGGCCGCACGACGCGCAACGGGAGCTCGATCGAGAGCGGCGCGAGCAGCGCGCGCGACCAGGGCCCCGCGGCGAGCACGACATCCTCGGCCTCGACGAAGCCCGCGCCGGTCTCCACGCCGCGCACGCGGCCGTCGCGCACGACGATCGACTCGACGCGCACGCCCAGGCGCGTCGCCGCGCCGTTCTCGCGCGCCAGCGCGGCGAAGGCCTCGACGCTGCGCACGGGGTCGACGGCGCCGGCCTCGGGTTCCCACGCGCCGAGCGCGCCCTCGGCCACGGCGAGCCCGGGTGCGACGCGGCGCATCCCGGCAGCGTCGAGCAGCTCGACGGCGATGCCGAGCTCGCGCTGCATCGCGACGTTGCGGCGCAGGAGCTCCTGCTCCTCGCGCTGCTTGGGGCCCGCGAGCGTCAGCACGCCGGTGCGCACGAAGCCGATGTAGCGCCCCGTCGCGCGCTCGAGGTTGGCGTAGACGCGCAGGCTGTCGCGCGCCATCGCGGCCAGCACGCGATCGGAGTACTGCTGGCGCAGGATCGCGCCCGAGCGGCCCGAGGAGCCCGCGGCGAGCGCGCTCTTCTCGAGCAGCACGACCGGCTCCTCGTGCGGATCCAGGCGCAGGGCGAGCTGCCAGGCGATCGCCGCGCCCATCACGCCGCCACCGATGACGAGGACCTTGGCTCTCATCGCGCGCCGATGCTAGCGCGCGAGGCGCGGGTTGCGCTCGTGCGCACCGGGAATGCCGCGCCGCTCGCGCCGCCGCGGACGAGCCGCGCCTCCCGAGGCTCGGGGCTCACGCGGCCCGCGCCTCGAGGGCGGGCTGCGCTCGCGGGGCAAAGAAACAGCCCCTTTCGACCTGCGGGAAGGTCGAAAGGGGCCGAACTGGAAGAAGCCGATCGACCCGACTCCGGGTTGGCGCACCGCGTGAGGGGTACGCGTGCATCACTGTCCTGGAAGGGTCCTGTGATCGACTCCCGCTACCATCTCTCCGCATGCCCGCGCGGAGCTGGGGAGGATAGTTCCAAAAAAAATCGGCGCCCCTCCAGGTGCGGAGGGGCGCCGTCGAGCTCCCGTTCGGGAGCAGTTCGGGTGCGGGCCGCGGCCGGTCGTCGGACCGCGGGCCGCGCCGGATCAGTTCACGCGCCAGAAGGCCAGGGCGTTGGTGGTGTTGCTGTGGCCGGGGCCGGCGGCCGAGTCGCGGAACCAGGCCTGCGCATCGCGTTCGGCGCCGACCGGGATGCCCAGCATCGGCGCGCTGTTGAAGTCGCAGGGGAAGGTCGCCACGCCGCTCGCGTCGGAGGTGACGGCCGGCAGACGCTGGATCGGGCCGCTGACCCAGCGCTGGCCGTCGCCGAAGGGCGCGGAAGACCACAGGCGGCCGACGCCGTAGAGGAAGATCGTCGTCTTCAGCGCGGGCAGGCCCTGGGCACGCAGCACGAAGTCGTTGGGCGTGCTGCTGGCCGTGCCGGTGGCGCTGATCGTCGCCTTCTGGCCGGTCGAGTTGGCGTTGGTGCTGCCGTAGGCGTAGGTCGCGGACGTGGGCGTGGTGATCTTGTTGTTCATCCACACGAACGTGCCGTTGCAGCGCCCGAAGACCATGTCGACGTCGCCGTCGCGGTCGAGGTCGAGCGTGCCGACGTCGAAGGTGCCGGTCAGGTCGTTGGTCAGCATCCCGACCACGCCACGCCAGGCGCCGCTGGCGCTCCCCGCCTCTTCCTTGAGCGTGATCTCCGAGCCGATCGCGCCGCCGAGGTTGTGGTAGATGTGCGCACGACGCCCGCAGCCGCCGATGTCGACGTCGACGTCGGCATGGATCGCGTCCGGCCAGCCGTCGTTGTCGAGGTCGATGATGTGGCACGTGCCGGCGAAGCCGTCATCGCCGCCGGTCACGAAGCTGTAGAAGTGCAGCGCCGACCAGATCGGGCGGCCCAGACCGTCGTTGCCGACGTTGAAGCGGTACGAGTCCGAGCCGTCGTCGCTGGTGATCACGTCCGGACGACCGTCGCGGTTCAGGTCGCCCGCGTCGACGTGGTAGGTCGCGCCGCTGCCGACGTTGGCCTGGTACAGCGAGGGCGGGAAGAAGCCGTAGTTGTTCGGGTCGTTGATCGCGACCGAGGCCATCGGCCCGGCGCCCAGGCCCGTGACGCCCGAGGAGCGCACGATGTCCTTCTTGCCGTCGCCGTTCATGTCGAGGATGCAGGCCGCGTCGCCGAACGCGTCGTCGAGCATCGCCGCCGAGAGGCGCGTCGTTCCCGAGTCGGTGAAGAAGCCGTTGCCGTTGTTGATCAGCAGCTTGTCGCTCAGGTTGCCGTAGTCGGCGAAGTACAGGTCGGGCGCGCCGTCCCCGTTGATGTCGCCGGCGGCCACGCCGCAGAAGTGCGGCGCCATCGAGAAGGTCGGGATGCGCGCGTCTTCGAAGCGCAGGCCCTGCCAGACGCCGCCGATCGAGCCCTTGTTGATGTAGACGCGCGGGTGGCTGATGTGGTGCGGCAGCCCGTCGGCCATCGTCGGCGCAGTGATGACGTCGAGCCAACCGTCCAGGTTGACGTCGGCGATGACCACGTCGCGGTCGTTGGTCGCGGTCAGGAAGCCGAGGTCGCCGGGCACGTCGCTGTCGCTCGCGTACTGCGCGCTGCGGTCGACGAGGATCCCGCCCTCGTTCATCAGCAGGTAGTTCGGGAACGCGCCGGTGGTGGTGTAGGGCTGCTTGCGCACGATCACGAGGTCGACCCAGCCGTCCCCGTTGAGGTCGCCCGCCGCGAAGTCCTTCTCCTGCGGGTCGCTGAGGATGTAGTTGGCGTCGGCACCGTTGGCGTCCTTGACGCGCCCGCTGCCGGCGCCGAAGGAGACCCACTGGTTGTCGAACTGCGCGAGGGCAGTCGGGGAGAGCAGGGCGGCCGCGAAGAGCGCTCGGCCGAGTGTGATGGTCCTGGACATACGTTCAGTTTGGAATCGAGAGGGTTGAGACGAGAGAGGATCCGGGGGGCCACCGCCGAGGCTGGACGAGCTACGACGCAGCGCACGACCGCGCGGTTCTGCCGAAAGCTGCCCGGGCAGAGGATAGCTCCCTTTTTCGGTCCGCGCAGGATCCTGCAGGATCTCGGGGACCGCCCCGGAGGCGCTGGCTACCCCTCGCGACAGGCGCGGGCTACCGCTCGATCGCCGGATTCCGCCGCGGACCCGGAGAATGGTCGATTCGGACCCTGCGCCGGCCCGCAGGCGCGGCCGGGAGCCGCCGGCGCTAGGATCGGAGCCGCGGGCCTGCTTTCGGGCCCCACACACCCCGCACCGACCAGCGACCGATGCCCGCCCCCACCGCCGACCAAGCCCTCCCGCGCTTCCTCGCCATCGCCCAGGCCCTGCGAGCCAACGGCAGCTACTTCGAGGACTGGACCATGCTGCAGCTCTCGGCCCTGGCGCTGCCGATGGTCGACGGCGAGCCCGAGGCGCTCGCGCGCGCGATGCGCGAGACCATGACGGCGCTGCGCAAGGGCGCGAAGTGGTGGAACTCCCTGGGCGGCTCCCTGCGCGCCTTCACCGCGACCTCGCTGATCCAGGCCGGCTCGGACGCGAACGGCTTCTACGAGGAGCTCGCGCGCGTGCGCAAGCTCTTCCGCGAGGCGAAGCTGCCGCGCGGCAGCGTGAGCGAGGTGCTGGGGTTCCTGCTGCTCTCCGACCTCGCGCCGGATCGGCGCGTGCGCCCGAACGACGTGCAGCGCATGGGAGAGCTCTACCGCGAGATCAAGAAGGACCACCGCTGGCTGCTCGGCGCGGGCGAGTACCCGACGCTGGCTCTGCTGGCGATGACCGAGGTCCCCGTCGCGGAGATCGCGCGGCGCGTCGAGATCATCCTGCAGCGCCTGGAGGAGCGCGGCTTCCGCTCGCGCGGGAGCCTGATCCCGATCGCGCAGCTGCTCTTCTTCGCGCCCGACGACGACCGCGTCGCCTGCACGCGCTTCGAAGCGATCTGGAAGGAGTTCCAGGCCCGCGGCCTGCGCATGTTCGCCAGCGACTACGACGAGGTCGCGCTGCTCGCCTTCGCGCCGCGCCCTCCCAAGGAGATCGTGCGCCGCGTGCTCGAGCACCGGGACGAGATCCGCGCGCTGCGCCCCAAGCCCGGCCGCGACATCAGCTTCAGCCTGGCCTGCTCGACCGCCTTCCTCGAGCTCGTCGGCAGCGATCCCAAGCTGCGCAAGCTCTCGAAGGCGCAGGGCGCGCTGCAGGCGCGCTCGATCCTCGCCGCGCGCCAGGCGGCGGCGGCAGGCGCCGCGTCGGCCGCGAGCTGAGCGTCGCGCGCTCAGCGTGTGCGCGGGAAGAGCCGCGCGCGCCCGAGCGCCGCGAGCGCCTTCTCGAGCGACTGCGCTGGCGTACCCGAGGTGTCGATCTCCTCGCACAGCGCCGCGTCGTGCGTGCCCGGCGGCTCCCAGGTGTCGCGCACGTGCTCGTAGATCGTCCAGTCTGCATCCGAAGGATCGCCCGCGCGTGCCGCGAGGCGCTCTCGCACCTCGCCGGCCGGCGACGTGCACACGAACAGGCGCACCGGCACGCCCCAGTCGCGCGCCGCGTCGACGAAGGCGAGGCGGCGGCGCTCCTCCTTGAAGCTCGCGTCGACGAGCACGCGTTGGCCGGCGTAGAGCAGGTTCTTGGCGCGCACGAGGCACTCGCCGTAGGTGTGCTCGTTCCACTCGGGCGTGTAGCTCCGATCGCGGCCTGGCCCGAGCTGTGCGGATCCAGGCCCGCGAGCTCCTTGCGGATCGCGTCGGCGCGCAGCCAGGTGAACCCGGCGTGCTCGGCAAGTCCGCGCGCGAGCACCGACTTGCCCGTGCCGGGCAGTCCGCCGACCAGCAGGAGACAGGGCCGCTCGCCCGGCTCGGCGAGCTCGCCGACCGCGAGCTGCACGTGCGCGCGCGCGAGCTGCAGCGCCTGCTCGCGCGCGGGCAGCGGCACGTCGGCGCCGAGGGCCTGCAGCGCGCGCACCTTGGCGCGCACCGTCGAACGGTAGGCGAGGTAGAGCGGCACGAGGGCGCGCCCGTCGCCGTCGTCGCGCGCGGCGAAGTAGGCCTCGAGCAGCGCGCCGGCCGCGTCCCACGCGCCGTGCGCCTCCAGATCCATGGCGAGGAACGCGATGTCGCTGACCGGATCGGCGTGGCGGTAGCGCTCGGCGAACTCGATGCAGTCGACCGCGACGAGCTCGTCCCCGGGCAGCACGTAGACGTGCTCCAGCCGCAGGTCGCCGTGCGTCTCGCGCGGAACGCCGCTGGAGGCGCGCGCCTCGATCAGCGCGCGGCGGCGCTCGAGCTCGGCCTCGAGCGCGATCGAGAGCCGCAGGAGCTCGACCTGGGGCGCGACGATGCCCGCCTGCTGCTCGAGGTAGGTCAGGTTGTCGCGGCAGTTCGTGCGCACGCGCTCGAAGCTCGCCCAGCGCGCGACCTCGGGCCCGCCGCGCGCCTCTCCGTGGAAGCGCGCGATGCGCCGGCCGAGCGCGGCGAGCAGCGCGGGATCCAGCGGGCCCTGCCGGACGAGGTGCGCCAGCGTCGCCTGTTCGGGAAGGCGCCGCATGTGCACCGCGTACTCGATCGGCTCGCCGCTTCCGCCGAGCACGATGCGCCCTTCTTCGAGCGTGATCGGCACGACGCCGAGGTAGACGCCCGGCGCGAGGCGGCGGTTGAGCTCGACCTCGGCCGCGCACATCGCGCGGCGCTTCTCGAGCGTGGAGTAGTCGAGGAAGCCCAGGTCGACAGGCTTCTTGAGCTTGTAGACGTGCTCGCCCGCGAGGATCACGGCCGAGGCGTGCGTGTGCACGACCTCGACCGCCGGCGCGGGATGCGGGAAGGCCTCCGGGCGGGAGAGCGCGGCGAGGATTGCGGCGAGGTCGGGAGCGGGCATGCTGCGGGCGCCCTGTTGTACCCCTGGAGCTGCGGGGAGCGAGGCCCGCTCTCGCGCAATCCCTACGACTGCTAGCATGGCCGGCCCGCATGATCCCGCCGCGCCAGAGCCGCACGATCCACATCCGCGACCTCGCCCTCGGAGGCAGCGCTCCCATTGCCGTGCAGAGCATGGCGGCCACGCGCACGCGCGACATCCCGGCCACGCTGCGTCAGATCCGTCTGCTCGAGGCGGCCGGCGCGGATCTCGTGCGCATCGCGGTCGACTCCAAGGAGGACGTCGCGGCGCTGGCCGAGCTGCGGCGCCAGACGACGGCGCGCCTCTCGGTCGACCTGCAGGAGAGCTACCGCCTCGCCGAGCTGGTCGCGCCGCACGTCGACAAGCTGCGCTACAACCCCGGCCACCTGCACCACCACGAGAAGTCCAAGAGCGTCGAGGAGAAGGTCGCCTACCTCGTCGGCATCGCGAAGCAGCACGGCATCGCGCTGCGCATCGGCATCAACGCCGGCTCGCTCGCGCCCGAGTACCAGCAGCGCTTCGGCGACGACCACGTCGGCGCGCTGGTGCAGTGCGCCGTCGACCACTGCCGCATGGTCGACGAGCTCGGCTTCGTCGACTACCTCGTCTCGATCAAGGACAGCGATCCGCGCCTGGTGATCGAGGCCAACACGCGCTTCGCGGCGGCGCGCCCCGACGTGCCGATCCACCTGGGCGTGACCGAGGCCGGCATGCCGCCCGAGGGCATCCTCAAGACGCGCATCGCCTTCGAGCAGCTGCTCGCGCGCGGCATCGGCGACACGTTGCGCGTCTCGCTGACGCTGCCCTTCGAGGAGAAGGGCAAGGAGATCGAGGTCGGTCGCGAGCTGATCCGCGACATCGAGGCCGGCCGCTTCCGCTCGGTCCCGCCCAACTTCTTCCAGGGCCTGAACATCATCTCGTGCCCGTCGTGCTCGCGCGTCGAGAACGAGAAGTTCATCGAGCTCGCCGCGGCCGTGAAGCAGGCGACCGCCTTCGCCAAGGAGCACGACCTGACGATCGCGGTGATGGGCTGCCGCGTCAACGGGCCGGGCGAGACCGACGACGCGGACCTGGGGCTGTGGTGCGGGCCGGCGAGCGTCAACCTGAAGAAGGGCGAGGAGAGCCTGGGGCACTACTCCTACGAGGCGATCCTGCCGCGCCTCCTGCAGGAGCTCGAGGCGCTGATCGCCGCGCGGCGCTGAGGGAGCTTCAGCGCTCGTACGCGCCCAGGTCCACGTAGGGCGACACGCCCCCGGGCACGCTCGGATCGTCGTGCCAGCGCGGGAGGCCGTCGAGGTCCAGCGGCAGGGCCTCGGCCGTGTTGCCGTCGCCGTCGATGTCCGCGGAATCCGCGAGCAGCTGCAGCGGATGCCCGCGGTCGAGCGCGGGCGAACCGGCCTGCAGGTGGAGGTCGCCGCCGGCCGCGTCGACGAAGAGCGGATCGGCATCGAAGACGCTCGCGGGACCGCCGCTCCAGCCCTCGATCAGCGAGAAGCTCGGCTGCGCGAGCCCGGAGAGGTTGGGATCGAGCGGCGCGTGGTTGCCCCAGACGATGCAGTTGCCGATCCGGTTGACCGGATCGGTGAGCGTGCCGGGCGAGTCGTGCGCGAGGATCGCGCCGCCCTGGACGCTGGCGACATTCCCCGTCAGCGTGCAATTGACCCAGTGCGCGCTGCCCGAGGTGTACTGGGCTCCGACGAGGTAGGCCGCGCCGCCCTCGGCCGCGCGGTTGCGCGCCAGGACGCAGTTCACCACGCGCACGCTGGGCGGGTTCCCCTGGTTCGAGGGCAGGAACAGCGCGCCGCCGCGGCTGCCGGCGACGTTGTCGACGAAGGTGCAGTTGACCAGGTCCACCTCGGCCGCGCGCAGCGCGAGCGCTCCGCCCTTCTGCGCCTGGTTCGACTCGAACGAGCAGCGGCGCGCGACCAGGTGCAGGAGCTGCCCGAAGAGCGCGCCACCCAGCTGCGGCGTCCGGTTCGAACGGAACACGCAGCGGTCGAGGACGAGCCAGGGTCCGACGCCGGGGTGGCTGCCCTGCGGCGGCGTCACGAGCGCGAGCAGTCCGGCGCCCTGCGCGTCGGGAGCGTTGCGCGCGTTGCCGTGCTGCACGACGAACCCGTCGAGTGCGACGAAGCGCCGCGCCGTGATCACGTGGTGCGCGTCGTCGCTCGGATCCCCGCTCGTGCCCAGGTCGCCCTCGAGGATGGTCTGCCGGAACAGCCCGGCACGCTGCGCCAGGCTCGTCTCGAACCCGGCGAAGCCGCCGAAGAGCCAGACGTCGGCGAGCGAGAAGGTCGCGCTGCGCGGATCGAGCGGGTCGGTGCGCTGGCGCGGGCGGTACGTGCCGGCCGCCACCCAGACCTGGTCCTGCGGCTGGGCCGCGGCGAGCGCCTCGTCGAGCGAGCGGAACGCGGTCGGCCAGGCCAGGCCGTCGCCGCCGGCGGTCCCGGAGGCATCGACGTGCCAGATCGTCCCCTGCGCGGCAGCGAGCGCGGCGGGAGCGCAGAGGCAGGCCTGCAGCAGGAAGGCGAGTCGGAGGGTGCGGGTCGTGGCGAGCATCGGGATCCTCGATCCGGGGGGAGGTCGGGCAGTTCCTTCCCAGGCTAGGGCGGACCTCTCTCGCGCGCGAGCCCCCCCGGATCCCCGGCCGGGCTCACGTTCGGCGCAGGCGGCTGCCGATGCCTTCGAGCCGTTCCCACTCTCGAGGTCTGTTCATGCTGCTCGAATGCGCCATCACTTCCCTGGTCTCGCTCTCCCTCGCCGCCTTCGGCTTCGAGCTGCGCCGCCGCAAGCTCGAGGCGCGCATGACGGCGCAGGTCGGTGAGCGCTACGCCGCGTACCTCGAGCTCGAGGAGCGCGTGCGCGCCGCGCTGGGCGAGTTCACGCGCCAGGAGAAGGACTTCCAGGCCGAGATCTCCAAGAGCCGCACGCAGATCGAGCACCTGACGCTCGCGATGGACCAGCTCGAGGGCATCGAGAAGGATGCGACTGCCGACTCGCCCGGCGATTTCCTGGGCGTCTTCGACGAGGGCGACGCCAACGTGCAGGCGCACCCGGTCGACACGCGCGCCGCCGAGCGCGACTTCGAGGCCGAGCTGCAGGAGTGGGAGCGCAAGGTCGAGCACGAGCAGACCGAGAAGCGCAAGCAGATCGAACAGCAGCGCGCGCACGTGGCCGACCTGACCGAGCGCGTGCGCCTGCTCGAGCCGCACGCCTCCGCGCTGCGCCAGCGCGAGGAAGAGCTCGCGCATGCCCAGACGCGCATCGCGGAGCTCGAAGCGCGCCTGTCGAGCACGGGCACGACGGCGAGCGCGCACGGGTCGGACGCCACGAACACGGCCGCGAACCAGGGCACGATCCCCGGCACGCACACGGGCACCATCGCGCACGCGACGAGCGGCTCGCACGGCCTCTCCGGCGGCGACGCCGATCCGAGCGAGCTCGCGCGGCGCATCGAGCAGGCCGAGGCTTCCGCCCGGGAACTCGGCGCGAGCCTCGAGTCGCTGCTCGCCAGCAGCGCCCAGGGCCTGGGCGGCCTGCGCGAGACGCTGGCCGGCTGCCGGCCGCTGCTCGACCAGCAGCTCGCCGCGCGCGAGGCGGCGCAGGCGGGCGAACGCCGGCGCCAGGAGCTGGAACAGGCCTGCAGCGCGCTCGAGACGGCGCGCGCCTCGCTCGAGAGCGAACGCGCGACGCTCGCCGCGAAGGGCGCCGAGCTGGAGAAGACCTGTGCCGAGCTGGAACAGCGCTGCAGCGAGACCGAGGCCCGGCTGCGCACGCGCCAGGGCGAGCTCGAGGGCTCGCAGGCACGCGCGAACGAGCTCGAGACGGCGCGTGCGGGCCTGCAGCAGACCTGCGCGACGCTCGAGGAGAACTGCGCGCGCCTGGAGAAGACCTGCGCGACGCTCGAGCAGCGCTGCAGCGAGACCGAGGGCCGCCTGGGCCAGCGCGAGAGCGAGCTCGAGAGCGCCACGCAGCGTTCGCGCGAGCTCGAGGCGGCCCATGCGCTGGCCGAGCGCCGGCTGGAAACCGCGGGCGAGGAGCTCAACTCGCTGCGTCGCGACATCGAGATCGAGCACGAGCACCTCGCGCGCGAGACCAAGCAGCGCGCCGAGCTCGAGCTCGCGCGCGAGGAGCTCGCGAAGTCGCTCGCGGCCCTGCAGACCCGCCTGGAGAGCGAGAGCACGCGCAGAGCGGGCCTGGTCGGCGAGCTCGACGGCGCGCGCGCGCACCTGTGCGAGCTCGAGAGCCAGAAGCAGGAGCTCCAGTCGCACGCGGCCGAGCAGCTGATCCTGGTCGAGAACCAGGCCGAGATGCTGCGCTCGCGCGAGGAGGAGATCGAACGCCTGCGCACGCGCATCGCCTCGCTCGAGTCCAAGCTGTGCTCCACGCGTGACACGATCGGCGGACAGAAGTCGCGCCTGGTCGAGCTGATGGAGGCGATCCAGGTCGCGCAGGCCGAGCAGGACCGCCACAAGGAGCTGCTCAGCGAGCAGTCCGCCCACATCCAGGAGGCGCGCGTGCTGCTCGAGCAGCTGCGCCCGGTGATGGATACGCTCGAGGACGAACTGGAGCGCAAGCAGCCGGCGGAGAGCGCGCACGACTGATGCGCAGGCGCGCGGCTGCGCGCCTCGTGGAGCGGAGCCGGGCGCGAGTCCGGACGAACGCGGCCGCTCGACGCGGGCGCGGACGCGCGCGATCCCCTACACTGGTGCGCTCCATGCACGCCCCGCTCACCCCCCGTGAGCGCTTCCTGGCCGCCTGCCGCCGCGAAGCGCTCGATGTCCCGCCCGCCTGGGTCATGCGCCAGGCCGGCCGCTACCTGCCCGAGTACCGCGCCGTGCGCGAGGCGCACGACTTCCTCTCGATGTGCCGCACGCCCTCGGCCGCGGCCGAGGTCACGCTGCAGCCGATCCGGCGCTTCGGCATGGATGCGGCGGTGATCTTCTCCGACATCCTCGTGCCCTGCGCGGCGATGGGACAGGACCTGCGCTTCGCCGAGGGCGAGGGCCCGGTGCTCGCGCCCTGCGTGCGCACCGCGGCCGACGTCGAGAAGCTGCACGACTTCGACGCGCGCACGGCGACGGGCTTCCTCGGCGACGCGATCCGCATCGTGCGCAAGGAGCTCGGCAAGGAGCGCGCGATCATCGGCTTCTGCGGCGCGCCCTGGACCACGGCCAGCTACATGATCGAGGGCGGCACCAGCCGCAACTTCGAGCACTCCAAGCGCCTGATGCTGGCCGAGCCCGAGGTCTTCGCGCGGTTGTGCACGCGCCTGGTCGACAACCTGATCCCCTACCTCGCGATGCAGGTCGAGGCCGGCGCGGACGTCGTGCAGATCTTCGACAGCTGGGGCGGCACGCTCGACGCGCCGACCTACCGCCGCGCGCTGCTGCCGCACGTGGCGCGCCTGGTCGCCGGCGCGAAGAAGCTCGGCGTGCCGGTGATCCTCTACGTCAACGGCTGCTCGCAGCTGCTCGAGGTGCTGGCCGATTCGGGCGCGGACGTGCTCGGCCTGGACTGGCGCGTCACGCCCGCCGACGCCATCGCGCGCGTCGGCTCGCGCGTGGCGCTGCAGGGCAACCTCGACCCGTGCACGCTCTTCGCGCCGCCGGCTGTCGTGGCGCGCGAGGTGACGCGCGTGCTCGACGAGTTCGCGCCGCAGCGCGGCTACATCTTCAACCTGGGCAGCGGCATCCTGCCCGGCGTGCCGGTCGAGAGCATGGACGCGCTCTTCCGCGTCCTGCGCGGGCGCCACGAACGCGCGGCCGCCGCGAGCTCGCGCGCCGGACGCTGCGGATGAGGCCCTCCGCGGGCCGGCGCGGTCCGCGGGACTTTGGTACAAACGGGAACGACATGACCGCCGTCTCGCGCGAGCTCCTGCAGAAGTACGCGACCTCCGCGCCGCGCTACACCTCCTATCCGACTGCCGTCGACTGGTCGAAGGACTTCGACCCGACGCGCTACGGCGAGCTGCTCGCGCGCGCGGCGCGTGCCGACGGACCGCTCTCGGTCTACGTGCACCTGCCGTTCTGCGCCGAGCTGTGCCTGTTCTGCGGCTGCAACATGGTCGTCTCGCGCAACAAGAGCCGCATCGACTCCTACCTCGACGCGCTCGAGGCCGAGTTCGACTTCGTCGGCCGCTCGGGCATCGGCAAGCGCGCGGTGCGGCAGTACCACTGGGGCGGCGGCACGCCCACGCAGCTGGACCTCTCCCAGATCGAGCGCGTGCAGCGCGCCTTTTCGCGCGCCTTCCACTTCTCCGACGACGCCGAGGCCGGCATCGAGGTCGACCCGCGCGTCACGAGCAGCGCGCAGATCGCGCTGCTGGCGAAGCTGGGCTTCAACCGCATCTCGATGGGCGTGCAGGACTTCGACCCGCTCGTGCAGGAGGCGATCAAGCGCGAGCAGAGCGAGGCGCAGACGCGCGCCGTGGTCGACGCCGCGCGCGCCAACGGCATGGGCTCGGTCAACATCGACCTGATGTACGGCCTGCCGCACCAGACCGAGAAGGGCTTCGCCGACACGGTCGAACGCGTGATCCGCATCCGCCCCGAGCGCGTGGCGCTCTTCCACTATGCGCACGTGCCCTGGCTCAAGCGCCACCAGGAGGCGATGGAGCTCGAGGCGCTGCCCTCGAGCGAGACCAAGCTGACGATCTTCCTGCGCGCGATCGACCAGTTCCGCGCCGCGGGCTACGACTACATCGGCCTGGACCACTTCGCGCTGCCGACCGACGAGATGGCGATCGCGCACCGCCAGAAGAACCTCGGCCGCAACTTCATGGGCTACACCACGCGCCGCGGCGACGACATGGTCTCGCTGGGCGTCTCGGCCATCGGCGACGTCTCCGGCTGCTTCGTGCAGAACCTGGTCAAGGAGAACGACTACAAGGACGCCGTGCACAAGCACGGCCACGCCGTGCACCGCGGGCACGAGCTCGACGCCGACGATCGCCTCCGCCGCGACGTGATCCTGGCGCTGATGTGCAACGGCGAGGTGCGCAAGGCCGCGATCGAGGCCGCGCACGGCGTGCGCTTCGACCAGCTCTTCGCCGGCGAGCTCGCCCAGCTCGCGCCGCTCTCGGCCGACGGCCTGGTGAACCTGCTGCCCGACCGGATCGAGGTCACCGAGCTCGGCCAGCTCTTCCTGCGCAACGTGGCGCTGCCCTTCGACCGCTACTTCGCGCGCCGCAAGCAGGACGGCGACCAGAAGCCGGCCTTCTCGAAGACGCTCTGAGCGGCCGCCGCGCCCGCCGCGGCGCAGCGCCGGAGCGACCCGGGCGAAGTTCTTTCCGTGCGCCCGAAGAGGCGCGTCGACGCTCCCTTTTTCGAGTTCGCATTTCACCGCAGACACGCGCGCTGCCGAAGAGGGCCGTGCACCTTCGGGAGAGGCAGCACCATGCAGAGGCAGGACACCGGACTCGCAACGCGTCGCGGAACGCGACGCTCTCGCCGCGCGGGATTCACGCTGGTCGAGATCACGGTCGCGCTGGCGATCCTCTCGGTCGTGATGGGCTCGTTCGCGAGCGCCTTCCTGGCCAGCATCAAGGCCGTCGGCAGCGCGCAGCGCACCAACCGCGGCTCGGTCTTCCTCGAGACCGTGCTCGAGGACCTCGCCGCGCAGCCCTACGACAGCCTGGCCGCCTTCGACGGCGACCGCATCTTCGACAAGGCCACGCAGAACCTCTCGGGCTACGCGGTCGACCTGAACGTGTTCACGGCCTCGATCGACCTCGCGCAGGTCGACGCCGTGCTGACCGACCTGCAGACCAACCGCGTGCTGACGCGCGTGAGCACGTTCCGGAGCCGGCGCTGATGAAGTTCCACGGACGAACGCGCGCAGGCTTCACGCTGCTCGAGGTGATGATCTCGCTGGGCATCTTCAGCGTGGTCGGCTACGGCATCGCCGTCGCGCTCAAGGCCGGCGGCTCGATGCAGGGCACGGTGGTGCGCGTCTCGAACGACGACCGCGAGATGCGCGGCGCCTCCCGCCGCCTGCTCGACGAACTGCAGGACACGGCGGACTCGAAGATCACGACCCTGACGGGTGCGGACGGCAACACGACGCTGCGCTTCCAGCAGCCGGTCGACAACGCCGGGACGCACACCTGGGGCGTCTTCGACCGCGAGATCGGCACCACCGACGCGGACCACACGCGCGTGGGCTGGTACGTCAACTACCTCACGCGCATGCAGGGCGGCAAGCGCCAGCTCGTGCGCCAGGAGCTCGACGCCGCACTCGCAGTGCAGCGCGAGAAGGTGATCACGGACGGCGTGCGCGCAGGCGGCGCGACGCCGCCCGGATTCAGGGTGCAGAAGGTCGGCGCGGTGTGGCAGGTCACGCTGTCGACCGATGGGGAGCAGGGGCAAGAAGGGATCAGGACGGTGTTCCATGTCAGGACTCGCAACTAGACTCGGCCGGAGCGGCTCGCGCTCCACGTCGCGGAGGGGCAGCGCGCTCGCGGGCACGCTGGCCATCCTCGTTTCGCTGCTCGGATTGCTCTACCTCACGAGCCGGCTCTCGGCGGTGGAGCTCAAGGACACGCGCAATTCGGTCGGCGTGCTGCAGGCCAAGCACGTGGCCGAAGCGGGCGTCGAGCGCGGCCTCAACTTCCTCGCGCAAGCCGTCAAGCACACGACCATCGTCGATCCGCTCTACGGCCTGAACCACCTCTTCGAGGCGAGCCCGAACTACCCGCTCTACAACGGGGAGGCGCTGGTCAACGGGACCACCCGCGTCGGCGCGTACAGCGTGCGACTGACGCGCGTCGATTCGACGCCGACCAGCATCACGATCGCGATCGACGCCTCGGGCTACCTGCCCGACGCGCCGGCAGCCCTGCCGGCCGGCCGCGCGGTCGATGCCTGGGACGCGGTGCACACGCTGGTGAAGTACGAGCTCGCGCCGAGCAAGGTCTTCGACTACGGCTACTTCATCAACAACTGGGGCTGGTTCTACGGCGACTCGATCATCTGCCGCGGCAACGTGCGCAGCAACGGGCAGTTCGACGTCGCGGGCTACGCGCCGACGATCACCGGGCAGCCGCTCTACGACTCGGTCGCCTGGGACGGCACGCACGCCGCGCTCTCGGGCTACCACGACGACAACGGCGACGGCCTGAGCGACGGCAACGACGGCGGCGTCTGGTCCGGCTGGGACATCATCGGCGCGTCGCACCTGCAGGGCAACGGCGGCCACGCCTCCAACCAGCACGACTACCAGGACGCGGTGCCGATGCCCAACCTCTCCGACCTCTCGGTCTACGAGGCCAGCGCACTGCAGCAGCACGGCTCGATCACCATCGACGGGGTGCAGGTCTGCGACGCGGTCTGCGGCGACGGCGCCGGGGAGAAGCAGAACCTCTTCCTGGTCGGCACCAACGACCACCCGATCACGCTGCACGGTCCGGTGGTCGTGCGCGGCAGCGTGATCATCAGCGGCGTGGTCACCGGTCAGGGCGCGATCTACTCGGGTGGCAACGTCTACTGCCCGCAGTCGGTCACGTACAAGAACCCGCCCAGCACCCCGCGTCCGGTGGCCAACACGCAGGCCGCGACCGAGAGCTGGATGTCGGCCAACTGGAACAAGGACTTCCTGGGCCTGTTCGCGCGCGAGAACGTCGTCGTCGGCGACTTCACCGACGCGACCTGGCAGTTCTACGAGTCGTGGTGGATGTCGGCCAGCATGAACTCCTCGGTCGAGGACGCCGGCGCCGACGGCATCCCGAACACGCGCCGCGGACGCGACGGCATCCTGGGCACGGCGGACGACGACGTGCTCGAGGGCGACGGCGTGTTCACGATCTCGCACTACACCGAGGCCGACCTCGCGGCGGGCCTGATCCCGCCGGGCCACAACGTCGGCGATCCGATCCCCGGGACGGGCGAGGACATCGACGGCGACGGCGTCTACGACCCGGCCGAAACGCTCAGCAACGTGATCTGCACGATCCCGCTCAACAACAGCAACTGGAGCGGCAACATCCCGGCCTCGGGCATCTCGAGCTACCACTCGATCGCCTCGATGCGGGCCAACCAGCTCGACGCGGTGATCTACACCAACCACGGGTTCTGCTGGACCGTGCTGGGCAGCAGCTCGGCGGTGATCAACGGCGCGCTCGTCAGCCGCAACGAGAACATCGTCTACGGCACGCCCTCGATGGACGTGAACTACGACACGCGCCTCCTGGGAGGCGCGTCGGGCATGGCTTCGCGCTTCCTGCCGCTGGCCGTGCAGGCAGGCCAGATCCTGCAGTGGAAGCACCTCGACCAGGATCCCAACCGCTACGGAGCCGCTCCGTGAACTCGACCCACGTCCCCAACCCGCTGCTGGCCGCCGGCGCGCTCTGCGCGCTGGCGTGCCTGGCTCCCCTCGGCTCCGCGCAGGACCCCGTCGCGCCGCCCGCACCTGCGGGGACTCCGAGCACGGCCGCTGCGCAGGCGGCGCCGGCAGCACGCCCGCAACGCGACCCGACGCTGGACGAGCTCGGCCGTCGCAACCGGGTCGACCTGCATTCCGGGACGCCGATCGAGCTCGTCGGCCAGCAGCAGGGCGATCCGAGCCTGCGCGAGTCGACGCCTGCGCTGCTCAACGCCAAGCACGCGCCGCGCACGGTCGACGAGGAACAGGCCTACCAGCGCGCGCTGGCGCTCTACGGCGAGCGCGCGACCTTCACCAGCGCGCTGCCGCGCGCCGCGCCGGCCACGGATGCGCCGCCCAAGCCGCGCCCGCCGCAGGTCTCGCCGCCCTCGCCTCCGCCCAAGGACACCGCCGTCCCCGCCGCCAAGCCCGACGGCCCCTGGCCCTGGATCCTGGCCGTGGGCATCGCGGCCGTGCTGACCTCGTGGTTCCTGCGACGCCAGCAGCTCGCGAGCGAACGCAACCAGCCGCAGACGGCGGACGCGCAGGCCTGAGGCCCCGCGCCCGGAAGGAATTTCGCGGCGGCGCGGGAAGCGCGCGCGCTCGCATCCAGTTCCGCCCGCTCGCGCGTCGATGAAGGCGAACGGATCCACGACCCCGGATCCCCGGCCAGCGGCGCGTCGACACGCGTCGCTGTCCGTGCAGGAACACGAACGCATCCTCACGCGCGCCCCGCCCCATGGACATCGCAACCGTACTCGGCTACGTGCTCGGCCTCGGCCTGATCCTCTGGTCGATGTCGCACGGCGGAGGTCTCGCTGCGCTCAAGCTCTTCGTGCACCCGCCCGCGGCCGCCGTCGTGTGCGGCGGCAGCTTCGCGGCGATCCTGATCCACTTCCCGCTGCGGGACGTGAAGAACGTGATGAAGGTGATCCTGAAGAACTTCGTCAACAGGATCCCCGAGCCCGACGAGCAGATCGAGCAGATCGTCGAGTACGCCAACCTCGCGCGCAAGGAGGGCCTGCTCGCGCTCGAAGGCAAGGTCAAGGAGGTCGACGACCGCTTCTTCGCCAAGGGCCTGCAGCTGGTGATCGACGGCTTCTCCGCCAACACGGTGCGCGACATCCTCGAGCTCGACGCCGAGGTCGAGAAGCAGCGCCACTCGGTCGGCAAGCAGATGCTGCAGCAGCTGGGCACCTTCGCGCCCGCGTTCGGGATGGTCGAGACGCTGATCGGCCTCGTGCAGATGCTCTCCAACCTGTCCGACCCCTCGAAGATCGGCGCGGGCATGGCCGGCGCGCTCGTCGGCACCTTCTACGGCGCCTTCGTGGCGAACATGGTCATGCTGCCGATGGCCGGCAAGCTCGAGATCCGCGCCAAGGAGGAGACGCGCATGCGCGAGCTCATGATCGAGGGCATCGTCGCGATCCAGTCCGGCGAGAAGCCGGCCCTGATCCGCGAGAAGCTGGCCGGATTCCTCGCGCCCGCCGAGCGCGCCAAGCTGGAGGCCTGATCGGCCGGGGGCCGCGCGCATGGGCCGCAAGAAGAAGCCGGAGGAGCACGCGCATAGCGAGAGCTGGCTCGTCAGCTACTGCGACATGATCTCGCTGCTGGTGACCTTCTTCCTGATGATGATGACCTTCTCGACCAAGGACAGCGCCGACGTGCGCGAGGTCGGCGTCGGGCTCCTGCGCGGACGCGGCGGCATCTGGAACACCAAGCTCTACTTCCCGGTGCAGGACGAGGTCGATCCGCAGACCGTCAGCGCGATCGCGCGCGACGTCGCGTCCGCCTCGGAGAACCAGGAGGACGGCTCGCGCTCGAACGTGCGCGAGCAGGTCGACGGCTTCTCGATGAGCTTCGACCTGCGCTCCTCCTTCGCGCCCGGCTCGGCCGAGCCCACGGCGGAGCTGCAGACGAACCTGCGCACGGTCGGGAGCTTCCTGCAGCGCTACACGCAGCTGGTGGTGATCGAGGGCTTCACCGACGACCGCTTCCAGCCCACGCCCGAGTATCCCGACGCCGAGGCGATGTCGATCGCGCGCGCGCAGGCCGCGGCCAAGGTGCTGCTCGAGAGCAGCACGATCTCGCCCGACCAGGTGCAGATCGCGGGCCTGGGCATGATCCGCCCGCGCGCACCCAACGACACGCCGATGGGCCGCACCTCCAACCGGCGCGTCGAGATCCGCATCGTCTCGCTCGCCTCGCAGCAGCTGGTCTACGCCGACCGCGGCGACACGCCCGAGCGGCCCGGCAAGCCTGGAGGACGCTGATGGCCGAGCACGGCAAGCCCAAGGACGAGCACGCAGCGCACGGCGGCGGCGACGCGCACGGCGCAGCTGGCGGCGGCGGGCACGGCGGTGCGCACGGTGGCGGCGAACACGCCGAGGGCCACGACGACCACAAGAAGCACAAGGCGCACGAGCACGACGCGCCGCCGGGTGTGCCGCCCTGGCTGATCTCCTTCGGCGACATGATGACGCTCTTCCTGTGCTTCTTCATCGTGCTCGTGACGATGGCGCCCAAGCAGGACGCGGGTCTGGTCGCGGCCGGCCTGGGCCCGTTCATCGCCGCGATGGAGAACAAGGGTTCGGACCTGCCGCTGACCGGCGCCGAGTCGCTCAGCGCGGTCAACATCTACCGCAAGCGCTTCGGCCTGATGCCGATCACCGATCCCGAGCAGATCCTCGGCGCGGCCGAGGTCAAGAGCGCCAAGGACATCGAGAAGCTCGTCAAGCAGTCGCTGCGCCCCTACTCCGAGATGCGCCAGCCCTACGTGGCGCTCTTCAGCCCCGACTCGGCGGAGCTCGGCGACCAGGCGCGCGGCTACCTCGACTCGCTGGCCGAGACGCTGCGTCCCGGACACGGGCAGATCCTCGTGCTCGAGGGACACGGCGACGACGCAGGAAACAATTTCCGCCGCAACAACGCCTGGCTCGCCGCAGCGCGCGCGCAGGCGGTCAAGGCCTACCTGACGAGCGAGCACGGCTTCGTCACCACGCGCGTCGAGGCACGCGCGCCTGCCCTCGAGGCGGGAGCGACCGGCGACGGCGCGCGCCGCGTCGACGCGCGCCTCATGCAACCCGCCGAGAAACCCGACAAGTAGATCGAGGACCACCATGGCTGATGCCAACAAGGAAGCGGCGCCGGAGAACGGCAAACAGGCCGAGGGCAGCGCTCCGAAGAAGGGCAAGCTCCCGCTGATGATCGGCGGCGGCGCGCTGGGCATGATCGTGATCGGCTACGTGCTCTCGCTGATGGCCGTGCCGGCCAAGGAGGCGCCCAAGCCGCACCTGGAAGGCCCGTTCGTGGCCAAGCTCTCGAAGAGCGACATCCAGGTCAACCTCGCCGGCGAAGGCGCCAAGCGCTACCTCGTGATGCAACTGCAGGCCGAGTACTTCGCCTACGACGAGGCCTACGTCGCGGGCCGCCTGGGCATCGCCACCGCGCACGGCGGCGGCGGCGGACACGGCGACGCGCCGACCGAGGACCCGATCTACACCGCGCAGCTCAAGAACGCGCTGCTCAAGCTGGCCTCGACCAAGACGCGCGACCAGGTCACCGATCCGGTGCTGGTCGACGGCTTCCTCGAGGACGTGCGCACGGTCGTCGACCCGATCCTCTTCCCGATCTGCGTCGGCGACTCGCACTCGCCGCACGATCCCGACAAGAAGTCCGGCATCCGCGTGGGCGAGTCCTCCTGCGAGTCGGAGTTCCGCGGCCTGCTGCACGAGCACGAGTTCGAGGTCGACAACGTGCGCAAGGAGATCCGCTTCGACGGCGGCCCCGCGGTGCAGTACACCGGCCACGAGCTCGACCTCGCGGTGCCCGGCAAGGACGGCCAGAAGATCTACCTCAACCTGACCGAGCTCAAGCCCGAGTTCAGCGGCAAGGTCGAGATCGGCGTGCCCGGCCACGTGCGCGCGATCTACCGCGATTCGCTGCTGATCCAGTGAGCGCGGCGGCGCGAGCGAGCGCCTAGAGCAGCTCGCCGCGGAACACCGTCACCGCCTGCCCGGCCAGGATCACGCGCGGGCCGGAGAGCTTCATGCGCACGAGCCCGCCGCGGCGCGAGGCCTGCCAGGCGACCAGCTGCTGCTTGCCGAGCTTCTCGGCCCAGTACGGCGCGAGCGCGCAGTGCGCGGAGCCCGTCACCGGATCCTCGGCCACGCCCACGCGCGGCGCGAAGAAGCGCGAGACGAAGTCGAAGTCCTTCTGCGCGCGCGCCGTGACGATCAACCCGCGCACCGGCAGCGTGCGCAGGAGCACGAGGTCGGGCCGCAGGTTGCGCACGACCTCCTCCGACTCGACCTCGACCAGCCAGTCGGCGTCGTTGCGCCCCGACCACTGGAACGGCGCGCCGACCGCGCGCACGAGCTCGGGCGGCGCGGGCTCGGCCGCGGCCAGCTTGGCCGGGAAGTCCATCTGGATCCACTCGTCCTTGCGCATGCAGGCGAGCAGCCCGCTCTTGGTGTGGAAGCGCGCCGGGATGCTCGGGTCGAGCTTGCCGGTCTCCCAGAGCACGTGCGCGCTCGCCAGCGTCGCGTGCCCGCACAGGTTGACCTCGACCGCGGGCGTGAACCAGCGCAGGTCGAAGTCCGCTCCGCGCGGCACGACGAAGGCCGTCTCGGAGAGGTTCATCTCGCGCGCGACGGACTGCATCCACTTCTCCTCGCGCGGCAGCATCATCAGGCACACCGCGGCGGGGTTGCCCGCGAAGCGTTCGCTGGTGAAGGCGTCGACGGTGTAGAGGGGAAAGCCCATGGAGGAGTTCGCCGCGATAGCAGACCGGTCCGCCGGGCCCGGCGCAAGCGCGCGCTCCGCCATCGGCGCGGCGCCGAGGCTCTCGCGCTCCGCACCGTCCGCCCGGCGGGCGCGACAAGCCCGCGCACGACGCCTAGGATGAGGCGCATGGCTGACCGTTCCGCAGTGCGGCTGTGCGCGCTCGCGCTCTTCGCGCTCGGCGCGTGCTCGCACGAACAGTCTGCGGGCCCCGCGTCGACCGCGGACCTGCCCGACATCGTGCTGGTCTCGATCGACTCGCTGCGGCCCGACCACCTGGGCTGCTACGGCTACCAGCACGCCACCAGCCCGAACCTCGACGCCGTCGCGGCCGAGGGCGTGCGCTGCGAGGTCGCGCTGAGCACGACCTCCTGGACGCTGCCGGCGCACGCGGCGCTCTTCACGGGCCTCTACGATTCGACGCACGGTCTCGTCACGAACGGGCTCAAGCTCTCCAGCCGCCAGCACACGCTGGCGAGCTCGCTGCGCGAGCGCGGCTACCGCACCGCGGGCTTCTTCGGCGGGCCGTACCTGCACCCCGCCTTCGGCCTCGACCAGGGCTTCGAGACCTGGGAGAGCTGCATGAGCCCCCAGACCGAGGCGCTGATCGCCGCGGGCAAGCTCGGCGGCGACGCCGCGCACTCGGACGTCAGCGGCCCGCGCACGGTCGAGGCGATCCAGCGCTTCCTCCAGACGCGCGAGACGCGGCCGCTCTTCCTCTTCGTGCACCTCTTCGACGTGCACTACGACTACGACCCGCCGCGCGAGTACTGGAAGATGTTCGACCCGGGCTACACCGGCACGACGGACTTCTCGCACCTGGACCACAACCCGGCGATCTCGAAGGACATGTCGCCCGAGGACCGCGCGCACCTGGTCGCGCTGTACGACGGCGAGATCCGCTTCACCGACGCCAACCTCGCGCGCATCCTCGAGCTCGTCGCGAAGCGCCGCACCGACCGCGAGCAGCTCGTCGTGATCGTCTCCGACCACGGCGAGGAGTTCTTCGAGCACGGCGGCAAGGGTCACCAGAGCTCGCTCTACGAGGAGCTCGTGCGCGTGCCGATGATCTGGCGCTGGCCCGGGCACCTGAAGCGCGACACGCTCGTGCGCGACCCGGTGCGCCTGGTCGACGTGATGCCGACGCTGCTCGCCGCGGCCGGCGTCGAGCATCCGCCGCCGATGCAGGGCCGCAACCTCCTGCCGCTCTTCCGCGGCGAGCCGATCCCGCCGCAGCCCGCAGTGCTCGAGCTGCTCGTCGACCAGAACGACGTGCGCGGCGTGCGCTACCCCGAGTCGAAGATCGTCTCCTGGCGCGGCAAGTACGACTCGACCTTCGGGTTCCACCTGATCCGCGACCGCTTCGAGAGCCGGCCCTTCGGCCTCGACCAGGACTGGGTGGTCAAGGGCCGCAAGGAGCTCGACAAGCTGCTCGAGGCCAACGTCGAGCTGCGCCACGAGCTCGGCGCCGAGCCCGAGCCGATGGTGCTGCCGCCCGCCGTCGACGCGCGCTTGCACCAGTACGGCTACACCGGCCGCGACACGGCGCCGCAGGAGCCGCCGCGGTCGCCGCAAGCGCAGCCGCAGACGCCGCCGCAGGCGCCGCCCCAACCGCAGACACCGCCCCGCTGACGCACGAACGCCGCCCGCTCCGCGCATCCGCATGAACCCGCAACCGCAGCCCGCGATCCGCAGCGAACCCGCCGCGCACGACTGGAGCGCCGACGCGCGCTTCTTCGAGTACACCTCGGCCGCCGATCCCGACGTGCCGCGCGTGCCCTTCTCGGTCTTCCCCGCGCGCGAGCACGAGAGCGGGCCGACGCGCGAGATCGTCTGGGACCTCTCGGGCGCGCTGCGCACCGAGTGGGAAGCGACCGCACCCGGCTTGCGCGCGAGCTTCCTGCGTATCGTCGCCGGCGAATCGCTCGCGACGAGCGCGCGCGCGAGCTCGCAGATGTTCTACGTGATCCGCGGCGCCGGCACGACCCGGACGCGCCACGGCACGCTGGCCTGGTCGCGCGGCGACCTCTTCGCGCTGCCCGGCGGCGAGGCGCAGCACGCCGCGCGCGAGGACAGCGCGCTCTACGCCGTCAGCGACGAGCCGCTCCTGCGCTTCCTCGGCGCCGAGCCGCGCGAGGAGCGCTTCCGTCCGACGCTGCACTCCGCCGCGGCGATGCAGGAGGAGCTTGCGCGCGTCAACGCCCAGGAAGGAGCCGCGCAGCGCAACCGCAACGGCGTGCTGCTCGCGAACGCCGCCGCGCCGCTGACGCAGACCTTGACGCACTCGCTCTGGTCGCTCTTCAACGAGCTCCCCGCCGGCGTCGTGCAGAAGCCGCACCGCCACAACTCGGTCGCGCTCGACCTGTGCATCGCGGCCGCGCCGGGGGTGTACACGCTGATCGGCGACCAGCTCGACGCGGAAGGCCGCATCGTCGGCGGCCGCAGGATGGACTGGCTCCCCGGCGCCGCGTTCACGACGCCGCCGGGGTTGTGGCATAGCCATCACAACGAGTCCCGAGAACGCGCGCTGGTGCTCCCCGTGCAGGACGCGGGGCTGCACACGTGGCTGCGGACGCTGGACATCCGCTTCACCTGAGCAACTCTCGCCGGGTGGTAGGCTGGTGGTAACCCGCAGGCCGCTCGCGCCGGGACAAACGCCATGCTCGTCTTGCGCTCGCTATCCATGCTCGTGCTGCTCTCCGGCCTCTGCTCCGCGCAAAGGACCGAACGCGTGAGCCTCGGCGCGAACGCCGCGCAAGCCAACGCTCAGGCGGACACCGGGGGCTTCGGCCGGACTATCTCCACAGATGGTCGTTTCGTCGTCTTCTGGAGTTCCGCGACCAACGTAGTCGTCAATGACGTGAACGGATTACCGGACGTATTCGTTCGAGACAGATTGTTGGGCGTGACCGAGATGCTCAGCGTCGCCTCATCGGGCCAGCAGGGTGATGGTTTTAGTTTCGGCCCCTTGGCACTATCCTCAGATGGACGCTATGTCGCGTTTGGCAGCACGTCCACGAATCTCGTCGTGGGGGACATGAACGGATGGATGGACGTGTTTGTTCGGGATCGCCTCTCGGGCACAACTGAACGCGTGTCCATCAGTTCGCTCGGCAGCGAGGGCGACAGTGGCTCGTACTCGCCGACGTTGTCCTCTGATGCGCGGTATGTTGCGTTCTACAGTCACGCTACGGATCTAGTTTTCGGTGACTTGAACACGTGCGATGATTGTTTCGTTCGCGATCGACTCTTGGGTGTGACCGAGCGCATCAGCGTTGCGACTAGCGGCTTGGAGGGCAATGACAGCTCGCAATACCCAGCGGTTTCGGGAGATGGACGCTTCGTCGCCTTCATGAGCCTTGCTTCGAATCTTGTTCAGGGCGACTCCAACGGAACGTGGGATGTCTTCGTTCGCGACAGGGCGATCAACACGACGATAAGAGTCAGTGTCGACTCTGCGGGCGTCCAGGCTTCTGGCGCATCAACGATAGCAGGGATGTCCAGTGATGGTCGGTACATCATCTTCAGCAGCTTGGCCTCGAATCTGGTGCCTGGCGACACAAATGCCTCCGCTGATGCATTCGTGTATGACAGGAACACGGGTATCACCGAGCGCATAAGTGTCTCATCCTCTGGCGCACAGGGCAATGCGCCGAGCATCCCGTTGTCACTGTCAGACGATGGGCGATTTATTTCGTTCCGGAGCACGGCGACCAACCTCGTGCCCGGTGACACCAACTCGGCTTCTGATGTGTTTCTCCGCGACCGCGTGCTTGGAACGACCGAGCGGCTGAGTATTGCAACAGACGGCTCTCAGTCGAATGGTGTCAGCGGGGGTGCAGGCATGACCCCGGACGGACGCTATGTCCTGTTCTCTTCCGACGCGACGAACCTTGTGCCCAACGACACCAACAACGTCCGCGACGTCTTCATCCGCGACCGCTTCGCCGCCGGATTCACGAGCCTGTGCGACCCGGGTACGAACGGCGTGCTCGCCTGCCCCTGCAACAACACTCCATCGAACACCGGTCGCGGCTGCGACAACTCCTCCTCCACCGGCGGCGCGGCACTCACCGCCATCGGCATCGCCTACCTCTCGCTCGACAGCCTCGTGTTCCACACCAGCGGCGAGCGGCCCAATGCAACGAGCGTGCTCCTGCAAGGCGATTCGCTCCTGGCGAACGGCGCCGTGTTCGGCCAGGGCATCCGCTGCGCCGGCGGAGCGCTCAAGCGCATGTACGTGAAGGCTGCTCTCGGCGGCGGCATCGTCGCGCCCGATCTCTCCGCTGGCGACGCGACGATCTCGATGCGCTCGGCATTGCTCGGCGCTCCGATCCAGGCAGGGCAGCCGCGCTTCTACCTCGTCTACTACCGTGACCCGCTGGTCCTCGGCGGCTGCCCGGCCAGCTCCACGTTCAACTGCACACAGACTGGCAGCGTCGTGTATTGGCCCTGAGCGTTCGCAGCCGGGGCGAAGGCCCACGCTGCGCCTACGACAGCTGGTCGACTCGCCAGACGGCCTTGGCCATCCTCGCCAGGGCCTTCTGGCGCCGATCGATGGCTTCGGGACTCCACTCGGTCGCGTCCGACGCGACCCTGCTGGTCAACTCGAATCGGCTCGTGCCGTAGGTCGTGCGCTTGACAGCGAACTCCGCGTTGCCCGCGTCCCGGTTCGGCGCACTCTCCAGCAGCGCCATGTTCCCGATCCGATGGACCATGCTCTCGATCTGATCATCCGCGAACGAGGCCCAGCCCGTGTCGGGGTGCTCGGGCAGGATGTGCTCGATCGAAACGGAGGGGTCGTCGAGGTCGGGAGCCGCGCCCGAGACGTGCCGCTCGAGTTCGGAGAGCATGTACCGCACCACCTTGCGGTTGCGCGAAGAGGCCGTGCGCAGTGACTTGTCCGCGAAGGCTGCCTGGAACGTGTCGTCGTTGACGTAGACGCTGCGGAGGGAATCGAGGACCTCCCGCGCGTTGCGGACACCGCCGCTCGCGATGCCCTGCGCGGCAGCATGGTACGCGCGCTCCTGCTCCGCGGTGTGCAGCCCCGCAATCACGTTGTAGCGCAGCGACATCGTGACGCAGGCCGAGAGGACGGTCCTGAAGTCCGCATCCGCGAGCCTGCGCCTCGCGGCCAGCAGCAGCGGGAACGGCTGGCGCACGCTGAACATGCGCAGTGTGCTCGCCAAGTCGCGCCAGTCCTTGGGCCAGCCCGGGTTTTCGGGCTGGGTGAGGGCGAGGTACGTCTCCACGTCCTCATCCATGCTGCGCAAGAGGTCGAAGACCTGCTGGCGAGTGGTCACACGACTGCGGATCACCTTGAACAGCTCAGACTGGCGCGCGGCCGGATGGCGGCTGTTCCAGTGGGCGCGGAGGAACTCCGGCAGACTCTCGGCACCCAGGCGCCCCACGAGCGCCTCCCAGCGGTCCTCCAGGGCGGCGAGTTCGATCTCGTGCTCCTCCACCCCGTGCAACACCGAGAACAGATAGTTCTTGAGCAGGTCCGTCGCGGAGAGGCGCACGCCGCGCGCGTTCAATGTCTCGAAGACCTTGTAGGCATTGAGTTCGTCCGAAACGGTGATCACCGTGAAGAACAGCTTGTCGCTCATGCCATCGACGAGTTGAGCGATCGTCTTGCCGGGATCCGTCGAGCCGCTGGACTTCAGGTGGGCGCTGATGCGCTTTTCGAACCACTCGAACGCATGTCGCAGCGCGTGTTCCGAGGCCTTGAACCCGCGCTGCGGCAGCGGGGAGGCGAGCGGCACGAGGTAATTCTGATAGTAGCGGTCGTTGTTCCGGTTGAGCGTCAGCTTGGAGCGTGTGACGAGTGTGACGGGGTCCAGGTATCCGACGTAGGTTTGGCGCAGCTGGTCCATGCGCTGTTGATTGCGCTGGGCATCGATCTGTTGATCGATCAGCGCGCGCAGGGCCTTCAGGCACGCCAGTACGATCAAGCTGAGGGTCGTGAGCCTCTGCTGGCCGTCGATGACGTCGAATGTCTTGTCGTCCGATGACTGCAGCACGAGGTAGCCCATGTAGTGCGAAGGCTCGCCGTCGGCTTCCAGAGTGCCCTGGATGTCCTGCCACAGATCGTCCCACTCCGCTTCTGTCCAGCTGTAGTCGCGCTGGAAGCGCGGCACTCGATAGGTCAGGCCGTTCCCCAGCAGCTTGCGCAGCGTGTTGTTCTCGGTCTTGAAGTTGGTGGCGGCCATCGTGGACGGTTTCTCGGCGAGAGCCTACCCCAGGCGCCGCAACCGTTTCGACTGCAAGGTGCTCCACGCTTCGAGGGATGGGCGCGATCCGTACACGCCCGGTAGCTGCCAGAGCCAAGCGGTCCTGCTCGCCCCTGGCCCGAGCCTCCGATCTGGATTCGGCCGAAGCTGGCTGGCTCTCCGCCCAGACAATGGCCCGGGCACCGCCCCGGGCTTTCGCTGCGCACCTCGGCGGGTTTCGTCACCGCTTTCGCCGGTTGCTCCCCCTGCGCACTCCGGCGAGACTGTGCGGCCCGCTCATGGCCTCCACGGTCCTCGTCCTCGGTGCCGGTCTGTCCGGACTCGCCTGCGCCTTCGACCTCGCGCGCGCGGGGCGCGAGGTGCGCGTCCTCGAAGCCGCGCCGCGCCCCGGCGGCGTCGTCGGCACGACCCGCCAGGACGGCTACCAGTTCGAGGCCGGCCCGCACACGCTGCAGGCCTCCTCCGAGACCTTCCGGCGCCTGGCCGGCGACCTCGGCATCGCCGGGCGCCTGGTCGCCTCCAGCCCCGCGGGCCGCGAGCGCTACCTCTGGCACCAGGGCGCCCTGCGCGCGCTGCCCTCCTCGCTCGGCTCGGCGATCACGACGCCGCTGCTCTCCTTCGGCGGCAAGCTGCGCATCGCGACCGAGATCTTCCGCCGCTACCGGCCGCCCGCGGACGGCAGCGAGCCGGACATGGAGAGCTTCGTCAGCGACCGGCTCGGCCGCGAGGCCGCGCTGCGCCTGGGCGGCGCCTTCGTGCGCGGCGTGTACGCGGCGGAGTTGCGCGAGCTCGGCGCAGCGAGCGCCTTCCCGCGCATGTGGGCCGCGGCGCGCGACCACGGCGGGCTCGTGCGCGGCCTGGCGCTGAAGAAGAAGCCCGCGAGCGCGCCGCTGCCAGGCCCCGCCGTTCCGCGCACGGACCTGCTCTCGTTCCCGGGCGGACTGCAAGAGCTCGTCGACGCGCTCGCGAAGGAGCTCGGCCCGCGCCTCGTCGTGAACGCGCAGGCGCAAGCGATCGAACGCACGCCGCAGGGCTGGCGCGTGCGCACCGCACAGGGGGTGCACGAGGCGAACGAGCTCGTGCTCGCGATGCCGCTGCTTCCCGCGCTCGAGCTCCTGCGTCCGCTCGGCGCGGACATGCGCGAGCTCGGCGCGACGCGCCACGCGCACGTCGTGCTGGTGCACGCGGGCTACGCGCGCGAGAGCCTGCCGGGCTTCCCGCGCGGCTTCGGCTTCCTCGTGCCGCCGCCCGAGGCCGGCTCGGGTCCCGGGCCGCGCGCGCTGGGGATGATCTTCGCCTCGAACCTGTTCGAGGGGCGCGCGCCCGCGGGCTGCCTGAGCGTCGCGGGCTTCTACCGCGGCGAGGAGCTCGAGGCGCTGGACGAGGCGGCGCGCATCGCGCAGGCTGGTGCGGACCTGAAGCTGGCGCTGGGCCTCGCCGAACAGCCTCGCCCGCTCGTCGGCGCCACCCGGAGCTGGAAGAACGTGATCCCCCGCTACTCGACCGGCCACCGCGGCCGCGTGCGCAGCTTGTGCGCCGCGTTGCGCGAGCGCGCGAGCGGCCTGCATCTGGCCGGCCCGTGGGTCGACGGCGTGTCGGTCGAGATGGTGATCGCGCGCGGTCGCGCCGTGGCGCGCGCGCTGGTCGAGGGAACGAGCTCGGAGCCCGCACCGTGAACGAGATGCTGCAACCGCTGGCCGTCGCGCTGCCCGCCGGCTACCTCGTGGCCGCCCTGATGCACGGGATGGCCTTCGGCGGCATGCGCGCGCCGCAGGTCGCGATCCAGCGCGTCTGGACGCTGCGCATCACGCTGGTGATGCACATCCTCTGGTTCGCGGCGCTGGGCGACGCGCTGCAGAGCTTCCCGGTGGTCGACATCGCCACGACGATCTCGGCCGTCGTGCTGACGACCTCGTTCCTCTACGGCTTCCTGGCGCGCTCGGTCAAGCACGCGGGCTCGGGCGGCGTGATGCTCGGCCTCGCCGCGCTCCTGCAGCTCTCGGCCTCGGCCTTCGTCAACCTGATTCGGGTCGCGCGCGCGACGCCGCTGGGCGCGCCGCAGATCCTGCACGTGTCGCTGAGCGTGCTCGCGACGGCCGCGCTGCTGCTCTCGGGCGTGCACGGCGGCCTGTACCTGATGCTGCTGCGGCTGATGAAGCAGCGCAACTTCGGGCCGCTCTTCGAGCACCTGCCCGACCTCGATCTGCTCGCGCGCATGATGCGCGGCGCAGCGCTGACGGGCTTCCTGTGCCTGACGGTCGGGATGAACCTCGGCATCTACATGGCGCACAAGGACCAGCACCCCGGCTTCGCCTACCGCGACGCGGAGGTGCTGCTCTCGATCCTGATCTGGGCCTACTTCGGCGTGATCGCCTTCTCGGCGCGCATCAAGGGCTTCAACGCGCGGCGCGCCTCGCTGGCCGCGGCGCTGGGCCTGGTCGTGCTGCTGCTCTCGACCTTCCTGCTCTTCTTCCCGCGCCTGGCCTTCCACTCCAACCTCTGACGCGCACCTCGTCGCGATGGACCCCAAGGTCACCCTGGCCCTGATCGGCATCTCGCACCGCACTGCCCCGCTGGGCACGCGCGAGCGCTACGTCGTCAGCCAGAACGACCTGCCCGACGCGCTGCGCGCGCTCAAGCAGGTCGAGGGCCTGGAGGAGATCTGCATCGTCTCGACCTGCAACCGCACCGAGGCGCTGGTCATCGGCCAGAAGGGCGTCGACGTCGGCACGCGCGTGCGCGCGCAGCTCTTCCGCAACCTGCCCGAGGAGCACCTCTACGCCTTCGAGGACGTGCACGCGCTGATCCACCTCTTCCGCGTCGCTTCGGGCCTCGACAGCGTCGTGATCGGCGAGAGCGAGATCCTCGGCCAGATGAAGCGCGGCATGGAGACCGCGCTCGCCGCCGGGACGCTCGGCAGCGTGCTCAAGCCGCTGATGCAGCAGGCGCTGCACGTCGGGAAGCGCGTGCGCAGCGAGACCGAGGTCGGCCAGGGCACGCTCTCGGTCGCACGAGTCGGCATCGACATGGCCGAGCGCGTCTTCGGCCGCTTCACCAGCGTGCGTACGCTGATCGCGGGCGCGGGCGAGACGGGCGTGCTCGTCGCGCGGCACCTCAAGGAGAAGAAGATCGCCGAGCTCGTCTTCGTCAACCGCACCCTCGAGCGCGCCGCGCAGGCCGCAGCCGAGCTCGGCGGGCGCGCCTTCCCGCTGACCGAGCTCGCGGGGCTGACGAACGACGCCGACCTGCTGGTCGCCTGCATCGAGGCCGAGACGCCCACCGTCACGCCCGAGTGCTTCGATCGCAAGGCGCTGCGCCGCCGCGACCGTCCGCTGCTGGTGATCGACCTCTCGATCCCGCGCGCCGTCGCGCCGGAGGTGGCGAGCCTGGACAACGTGATCCTCTACGACCTCGACGTGCTGCAGCAGGTCGTGCAGAAGAACCTCGCCGGGCGATCCGAGGCGACCGACGCCACCGCCAGCATCCTCGTCGGCGAGCTGCACAAGTTCCTCGCGCTGCGCACTTACGCCTCGTTCACGCCCGCGATCGCAGCCATGCGCGGCCGCTTCGAGAAGGCGCGCGACGAGGTGCTCGACTCCGTCGCCGGCTCGACCAGCGATCCGGCGCACGTGCGCCTCGCGCACGAGCTGACGAAGAAGCTGCTCGACATCGCGCTCGACTCGATGAAGCAGGGCGCGCGCCACACGCGCTCGGAGGAGGCGCTCGAGACGGAGTACCGGCGCTTCCTCGAGAACCTCTGAGCGTCGACACGGTCCGAGACGGTTCGAAGGCTCACGGCAGCGCTCTTCGGACGGCATGCCCGAGCACCACGAGCAGGAACACCAGGTTGCGCAGCGGCAGCAGCGGCCAGTTCCAGCGCTGAAGCGGGGCTCCGCCCAACGCGGCGCCGGCCGCGCGCAGTGCACCTACCGACACGGGCCAGTCGGCGATGCGCTCGACCCACTCCTTGGGGAAGATCGCTTCGCCGTCCTCGATGCCGTACCACGCTCCAGCGATCGCACCGATCGTATCGGTGTCCCCTCCCGCGCGCAGGATCGCTGCGAAGCCGGCTCGCGGATCATGGCGGTGTCGCAGCCAGCACCCCATCGCGAAGGGCACGCTGTGCAGGCTCCAGCCGCTGACGCGTTGCGCACACCCGAGCTCGGCCGCCAGTGCATCGGTGTCGTCGCCGCGTTCGTACCAGTCGCGCACGAGCGCGAGAACCCGGCGCCATTCGGGGTCCGCATGATCGAGCAACGGCCACAGCTGTTCCTCTCCGCCACGCACGATCCACGCAGCGATCTCGGCGACTGCTTGTGCCGCCGCCCGAGCCTGCGGGTGACGATGGGTCAGGTGACACGAGGCGTCGCCGAAGGCCGTTCGGACCGCGCGATCGCGGGCATGCATCGCGCCGAGGATCGCGGCACGCATGCTCGGTCCGTTGCCGGCGGAGGACACACCCGACCGCGTCGGCGGCCAACCCAGGCACGAGCGCAGGATCGACTGGCCGGTCGCACGTCCGCATCCGGCGGGAACACACGCGAGCCACCCGCGCAGGGCCCACGCCAGGCGCCGAACGAAGCGCTGCGGGTCCTTGGGTTCGAGTGCCAGGCAGCGCGCGACGAGGAACTGGTGATCGGTGTCGTCGCTCACCATCCCGTGCCCGAACAACAGGCTCTGCGACAGGCTCCCGCCAAAGCGCCGCGCGATGCGCCGGCGCGACAGGCCTTCGGCGGGCAGCAACAGGCTGTCGCCCACCGCGGTACCGATGAGGCAGCCGATCAGACGTTCGGTGGGAGTCATGCGCTCGTTGCGTTGCACATGCAGACGGAGGCCATCCATCCGACGCACGAAGGGCCGCCCGCTTGCGCTGTTTCGCGATGGGAATCGTGCGCGGAGCTCGCGGGCAGATGCTCCTCGTGAGCGCACGAACGCCGTCCTGGCACGGAGCCTGAGCCCGCCCCGCCTCGAAACGCAGCTCCGAGCCCCAGGCCGGCTGGGCAGAGAACGGTACTGCGCAAGGACCGCCTCCGCCCGTTATCCTCTCTGCCCCCCAATGTCGAACACCGCTCCCTTCCTCATCGCCACCCGCGGCAGCAAGCTCGCGCTCTGGCAGGCGCACACCACGCGCGATCTCCTGCTCGCCGCGCGTCCCGCGGAACCGGTCGAGATCCTGACCGTCGAGTCCAGCGGCGACGCCGACCAGAAGAGCGACCTCTCGCGCTTCGGGCGCACGGGCATCTTCACCGCCGAGGTCGACAACGCCGTGCTCGCCGGTCGCGCGCGCATCGGCGTGCACAGCCTGAAGGACATGACGACCAGCCTGCCGGAGGGCCTCGTGCTCGCCGCGACGCTGCCGCGCGGGCCGGTCGAGGACGTGCTCGTCTCGCGCGAGCACAAGCGCCTCGCCGATCTGCCGGCCGGCGCGCGCGTCGCGACCGGTTCGGTGCGCCGCATCGCGATGCTGAAGCGGCTGCGGCCCGACCTCGAGATCGTCGGCATGCGCGGCAACGTCGACACGCGCCTGGCCAAGCTCGCGCGCGGCGAAGCGGACGCGATGCTGATGGCGCGCGCGGGGCTGGTGCGCCTGGGCCTGGAGAAGCACATCACCGAAGTGTTCCCGCTCGACCAGTTCCTGCCCGCCGTCGGGCAGGGCATCGTCGGCATCACCTGCCTCGCGTCCGACCTGCCGGCGCAGAAGCGCGTCGCCGGCATCGGCGACGAGGCCTCGTTCTGCGCGGCGCTGGCCGAGCGCGCGCTGCTGGCGCGCCTGCACGGCGGCTGCAACGCGCCCGTCGGCGCGCAGGCGCGCGTGCTCGACGGAGGCCTCAGCCTGCGCGCCTGCGTGCTCTCGCTCGACGGACGCGAGATGCTCGAGGAGCGCCTCGCCGGTCCGCTCGAGCGCGCCGCGGAGCTGGGCGGCACGCTGGCCGAGCGCCTGGTCGCGCGCGGTGCGAAGCGATTGATCGAGGCGGCTCGCGCCGCGGGCTGACGATGGCACGGCCGCGCGTGCTGGTCACGGGCCCCGTCGAGAGCCTCGACGAGTGGTGCGAGGCCGCGCGCGGCGCCGGCTGGGAGGCGCTGCCCTTCGCGCTGATCGAGATCGAGGAGCTCGCGCCCGGCGCGGACGAGGCGCGCGCGCTCCTGGCCGCGCCGCACCCCGAGCGGCTGTGCGTCACGAGCGTGCACGCGCTCCCCTTCCTCGCCGCGCTCGCCGCGCGCGAGCCGCGCCTCGCCGCGCTGCCCTGCTCCGTCGTCGGCCAGAAGAGCGTCGGCCGCCTGCGCGCGCTGGGTTTCTCGGGCCCGATCGACTGGCACGCGAGCGCGGAGGCCCTGCGCAGCGAGCTCTTCGCGCTCGAGCCGCGTCCCGCGCGCGTGCTCTGGCCGCGCGGCGACAAGTCCGACGAGCTCGCGCGCGTCCTGCGCGAGGCCGGAGTCGAGGTGCGCGACCCGCTCGCCTACCGCAATCGTCCGCGCACGGGCGGGACGCCGCCGCAGGGCGAGCTCGTCTTCTTCGCCAGCCCCAGCGCCGTGCGCGCCTGGAGCGAGCTCGGTGCGGAATGCCCCGCGCGCGCGCTCGCGATCGGCGCGACCACGTTCCAGGCGCTGCTGGGCGAGAAACGCCTCGCGTTTTCCGATATCATCTCGCTTTCGGAGCCGACCAGCAGCGCCTTCGCGGCCGCCTTGCAGCACATCGATCTCCGCTCCACTCCATGAACTACTCGCCTGGTGAGAACTTCGCCCCCGGGGAGGAGGCTCCGCCCCTTCCGCCCGAATACCTCGTGCGCCGTCCGCGCCGCACGCGCTCGCACCCGGCGCTGCGCCGCCTCGTGCGCGAGAACGCGATCTCGCGCGACGACCTGATCCTGCCGCTCTTCGTGGTCGAGGGCTCGGGCGTCTACCAGGAGGTCAGCTCGATGCCCGGCGTCTACCGCGAGTCGCTCGACCGCCTGGGCGAGACCGCCAAGCGCGCCGAGCAGCTGGGCATCCCGGCCGTGATCCTCTTCGGCGTGCCGCCGCGCGAGCAGAAGGACCCCGAGGGCCGCATCGCCTGGTCGCCCGACGGCATCGTGCAGCGCGCGCTCGAGACCGTCGGCCGCGCCGCGCCCTCGCTCCTGCGCATGGCCGACCTGTGCTTCTGCGAGTACACCGACCACGGCCACTGCGGCGTGCTGACGCCCGAAGGACAGCTCGACAACGACGCGACGCTGCCCAACCTCGAGCTGCAAGCGATCTCGCTCGCCGACGCCGGCGCGCAGGTCGTCGCGCCCAGCGGCATGCTCGACGGCGGCGTGGCCGCGATCCGCAACGCGCTCGACGAGGTCGGACACACCGAGGTCTCGATCCTCGCCTACGCGGTCAAGTACGCCAGCGGCTTCTACGGGCCGTTCCGCGACGCCGCGGATTCCGCGCCGGCCTTCGGCGATCGTTCGACGTACCAGATGGACCCCGCCAACGCCGAGGAGGGCCTGCGCGAAGCGCGCATGGACATCGAGCAGGGCGCGGACATCATCATGGTCAAGCCCGCGCTGCCGTACCTCGACGTGCTGCAGCGGCTGAAGAAGACGTTCGACGTGCCTCTCGCCGCGTACCAGGTCTCCGGCGAGTACGCGATGATCAAGGCCGCGGGGCAGAAGGGCTGGATCGACGAGGAGCGCGTCATGCTCGAGTCGCTCCTCTCGATCAAGCGCGCCGGCGCGAGCATGATCCTGACGTACTACGCCAGGGAAGTCGCGAAGCTCGTGCGCTGAGCGCGGATCACGCTGCGGCTCGCGCCCGGAGCGCGAGTCGGCTCCCGCCCGCGCTCACGGGCAGAACGTCAGCTGCAGCGCGTCGCTCAGGTTGAACAGCGCGCCGCCGCCGGGCACGTCGCGGTACCAGTACTGCGCGTTGCGCACGTCGCCGGGGACGAGCGTCGCGCCGCCCGGCAGCGCCCCGAGGTCGACGGCGTACAGCGCATCCCCGAACGCGTTCGTCGTCGTCACGCCGAAGCGCACGAAGCTCGAGCCCACGCAGCGCCAGCCGTTGCCGAGCGGCAGCTGCGTCTGTCCGACGCCCCAGAAGAAGATGCCGTTGACGTTCGGCGGGCAGCCGAGGGCCATCAGCGCGAGGTTGTTCGTGACGAGGCTGGTCGTGCCCGACGCGCTCATCGTCGCGCCCGGGCCGGCCGAGTTCGGCGCGGCCACGCAGTAGTTGAGCGGCGCCGCACACACCGGCACGGCCAGCGTCGCGCCGCAGGCGACGACGCCCTGCACGATCATCCGCGCGAGCAGCGGATCGTTCGTGCTCTGCGGGTACGTGTCGTTCGCCGTGTGGATGTAGGGCGAGTACTGCGTCATGTCCTCGAACGGGAAGACCGCCGGGAAGCCGTGCGAGAAGTACGACTGGTGATCCGAGGTTCCCGCGGTCAGCACGCCTGTGCTCGAGGCCCAGTTCGGCACGTAGAGCTGCCCGATCGAGCGGCACTGCGTCGTCAGCGCGGCGTTGGTGTTGTTCGTGGCGAAGTCCACGTCGCGCGTGTCGCTGGCCGCCTTGTACGCGAGCATGTCGAGGTTGATCATCGCGACGATCTGCTCGCCCTGGTTCTGCGACTGCGTGGCGGCGTAGCCCGATCCGACCAGGCCGAACTCCTCGGCCGAGAAGAAGACGAAGCGGATCGTGTTCTCGTAGGGCCCGCCCGCGACGAGCTGGTGCGCGGCCTCCAGCACGCCGCCCGAGCCCGAGGCGTTGTCGTCCGCGCCGGGCGCGGGCTGGCTCGAGCCCGAGCCGTTGATCGAGTCGTAGTGCGCGCCGAGCACGACGATGCGCTCGGGGTGCACCTGGCCGGGGATCTCAGCGATCACGTTCTTCGAGTAGGAGCCGCCGAAGGTCTGCAGCGTGGGCGAGAGGCCGAGCGACTGCAGCCAGCCGACGATCAGGTTCTGCGCCGTGGTCGCGCCCGCGAGGTTCGCGCGCCGCGAGCTGATCGCCGAAAGGCTCTGCACGGTCGCGAGCACGCGGTTCTCGTCCACGCCGTCGACCAGCTGCTGGATGCGCGGATCGGCGACGAGCAGGCTCGACATCGGCTGCGGCGCGGGCGGGCAGGGCCGCATCGCGACGCGCGGCACGAGTGCGCCCTGTCCGTGCAGGTACGCAGCGCCCGAGATCTCCGCGGTCGCCACCAGCGCTTGCCGTGCGGAGGCGTGCACGAGGCGCAGGCCCTCGGCGCCGATCGAGGCGGCCGGCACGACACGCAGCTCTTCGCCGCTCGCGATCTCCGCGCTGCACCAGGCGACGCGGCACGCGGCGAGCTCGCGCTCGTCCGCCGCGGAGAGCTGGCCGACGAGGAACTCGCCCGCGTCGTACCAGACCGCGCTCGTCGCGATCAGCCGGTCGCGCAGCGCGTTGTCGCCGGCGTGCTCGACCACGTCGACGCGCTGGGCGGGACGGGATTGGGCCTCGACCGAGGCGAGCAGGGCCACGGCGAGGATCGGGACGAGGATGCGCAACGAGAGGCTGAGCAGCGATTGCAGGCGCATGGGAACTCCGGAGGAGAGGAAGCGTGTCCTTGCAGGCTAGCTGCACGCCTCGATCGCCGAGGTACGCAACCGGACGCACGCCGCAGGGGTCGCAGGACGGTCGCCCGGCCGGCGGAATCCGTTTCCGCGCGGGGATTCCAGTTCGTCTCCGCGCGCGGCCGATACGCGTCCGCGAAGGAGGAACGGGGATGTCGCCTGCATCCACGCGTCGCGTGGTTTGTCCGGAATGTGGCCTCGAGTTCGCGTCGCGCGGACTCAACGGCCATCGTCGCCTGCAGCATGGGGTCGGGGTTCCGCCCGCGCTGCCGGCAGCCGTGCCCGAGGCCCTGGCACGGGAGATCCTGGGGGCGCTCGATCTGTTGCGCGGGACCGCCGCGCGCATCGAGGAGCACGTGCAGGAGTCCTCGCGCGAACGCCGCGAGGAGCCGTCGGCCGAGGCCGAACGCCTCGAGCGCGAGCTCGCCGAGCTGCTGCAGCAGATCGCCGCCGTCGAGCGCCTCGCCGCGAGCGGCGCTGCGGCCGAGTTCGTAGCGGCGGAGGGCGGGGACACGGCCGCGGAGCTGACGCGGCTGCGGCGCGAACAGGCGAAGCTCGTCTTCCGCCTCGACGAGCTGCACAGCGGCGTGCCCAACGACGAGCGCTTCCTGGTCTGAGGCGCAGCGCGGAGGCGGCTGACGGGCGGCAAATCGCGCGGCGATCTGCCATCATGGGCGCATGCCCAACCTGACTCGGTCGCAAGCGATCTTCAGCGAAGCCCAGAAGCTCATCCCCGGCGGCGTCAACAGCCCGGTGCGCGCCTACCGTTCGGTCGGCGGGACGCCCGTGCACGTCGCCAGCGGATCCGGCGCGTGGGTCACGGACGTCGACGGCAACAAGTACGTCGACCTCGTGCTCAGCTACGGCCCGCTGATCCTCGGCCACGCCGACCCGCGCGTCGGCGCCGCACTGCACGCCGCGGTCGACAAGGGCACGGCCTTCGGCGCGCCGACGCAGGGCGAGCTCGAGATGGCGCGCGAGATCAGCAATCGCGTGAAGCCGGCCGAGATGGTGCGCC
>JBGASC010000090.1:0-7572 GCA_044229935.1 Planctomycetota bacterium
GTGCCCCGTGCAGCTTCGTACTCAGGTTCGTAGAACAGGCGCGCGAGGCTCGCGTTCGGGTCGTCGAGGCGCAGGGGATCGCCGTCGACGCGCAGGTGGGCAATCGAACCGACGAAGCGGTTGCCGCCGCCGCTGTCGACGCCGATGCGCAGCGGGTGCGCGTTGGTCGGCACGCCGGCGCTCGCCGCGTCGCCCGAGACGAAGACGAACGAGCGCTCCCAGAAGGCGCGCCACCAGGCAGTGGTGCGCTGCTTCGCGGTCCTCGACGGCGTGCCGAGGAGCTGCGCCGCCTGCCGTTCCCAATCGCCGAGGCTCGGCGTCGCGAGGCACGGCGCCGCGAGCGCGAACTCGAAGTGCCGCGGCTCGACGTGTTCCTCGCGCAGCAGCCCGAAGGTCCGGTGGAGCAGCGGATCGGCCGCATCCGCCGCGAGACCCTGCCGCGCGAGCGTGAAGGCCGTGACCGAGCTCTCGTTGCGGTGCGCGAATCCGCGCGCGAGCAGTCGGTCGGCCGATTCGACGACGGGCAGATCCTGCGGCGCGCCGCGCATCGTCCAGCTCGAGTCGAGTTCGCCGCCCGAAAGGCGCTTCTCCTGCGTGCGCCAGGTCTCGAGCTGGAGCGAGGGACGCTCGTCGCGCGCGCTCTCGCCGACGACGTGCACGACATCGGACTCGCTGTCGACGAAGAGCTCGAGCGCGATGCGCCGTTCGCCCGCGCCCCAAGTCACGCGGATGCAGCCCTCCCGCAGGCACAAGCGCTGCTCGAAGAACTCGCCGTCGCGGGGCGCGCGCACCTGGACGATCGCCTTGCCGAGCTTCAGGAGGCGTGAGCTCTCGCTGAAGCTGTCGGTGCGCGAGACGTAGAAGCAGAGCTTCCCGTCCGGCTCGCACCAGACGTTGCAGCCGACCTCGCCGTTGCCGATCGGCATCGAACCCGAGGCGTCGCGGCTGGGCGTGCGCCAGACGAGGTCGCAGCCGTCGAGCTCGGAGGGCGCCTGGGCTCGTGCACTCGGGAGGCCGGGTGCGAGCGTGCAGAGGACGAGCGTCACGGCGGGCAACGAGCAAGGGAATCGTCTCATCCAGGCGCACACTCCGCGGCGCATGCTAGCGATGCCATACTGCGCGTCCACCCCAGGAGACCGCTCATGTCCGTCCGCTCGTTCGCTGTCGCGCTGCCGTCCGTCCTCGCCCTCGCGCTCGCCGCCTGCGAGAGCACGCCGGCGCCGGAGCCCACCTCCGCACGCGCCGCGACCCACGACCCGGCCTGGCCCGCCTTCGTCGACGCGTACCTCGCGGGCTACTTCAAGCTCAACCCGGCCTTCGCGGTCGTGCAGGGCAAGCACGAGTACGACGGCGAGCTGCCCGACTGGTCCGCCCGGCCTGGCCCGCCTTCGTCGACGCGTACCTCGCGGGCTACTTCAAGCTCAACCCGGCCTTCGCGGTCGTGCAGGGCAAGCACGAGTACGACGGCGAGCTGCCCGACTGGTCCGCCGCGGGACTGCAGGCGCTCTCCACGTGGCTGACCGAGCAGCGCGCGAAGGTGCAGGCGTTTCCGAACGCCGCGCTCGACGAGGGCCAGCGCTTCGAGCGCGAGTACCTGCTCGCGCGCATCGACAACGATCTCTACTGGTTGACAGTCGCCGAGCAGCCCTTGCGCAACCCGGCCTACTACACCGACCACCTCAACCCGAGCGTGTACGTCGTGCGGCCCTACGCCAGCGCCGAGGTTCGGCTGCGCGCGTTCCTGCGTTACGCGCACTCCGTCGTGCGCGCCGCGCCGCAGATCCGCGCCAACCTGCGCGCGCCGCAGCCGCCGACGTACGTCGCGTACGGCACCGCGCTGTTCTCGGGGCTGGCGGACTTCTACCGCAAGGACGTCAAGCTCGCCTTCGAACAGGTGCACGACGCGGCGCTGCAGCAGGAGCTCGCCAGCGCGAGCGAGGAGGCCGCCCGCGCGCTCGACTCGCTCTCGAACTGGCTCGGGCACGACGCGCCGCGCGCGAGCGGCGTCGACGCGCTCGGGCCGGAGCGCTACGCGAAGATGCTCTCGATGACCGAGCGCGTCGACCTGCCGATCGCGGCGGTCGAGGCGGCCGGCCGCGCGGACCTCGCGCGCAACACCGCCGCGCTGCAGGCGGCCTGCGCGCAGTACGCGCCGGGCGTGAGCGTCGCCGACTGCGTCGCGCGCATGTCCGCGAAGAAGACGCCCGGCGGTCCCGTCGCCGGCGCGCGCGCGCAGCTCACCGAGCTGCGCAGGTTCGTCGTCGACCACGACGTGCTGACGATCCCCGGCCCGGAGCAGGCGCAGGTCGCCGAGGCGCCCGCGTTCAACCGCCAGAACTTCGCCTACATCGAGATCCCCGGTCCCTACGAGACCAACCTGCCCTCGGTCTACTACATCGCGCCGCCCGATCCGGCCTGGCCGCAGGCCGAGCAGGACGCGTACGCGCCGGGCGAGGGCGCGCTGCTCTTCACCTCCGCGCACGAGGTCTGGCCCGGGCACTTCCTGCAGTTCCTGCACGCCAACCGCTCGCGCTCGATGATCGGCCGGGTCTTCGTCGGCTACGCCTTCGCCGAGGGCTGGGCGCACTACAGCGAGGAGATGATGTGGGAGAAGGGGCTGCGCGGCGATCCCGAAGCACACATCGGCCAGCTCTGCGAGGCGCTCTTGCGCGACGTGCGCCTCGTCTCCTCGATCGGGCTGCACACGCACGGCATGAGCGTCGAGGAGTCCGAGCGCATGTTCCGCGAGGAGGCCTACCAGGACGCCGGCAACGCGCGGCAGCAGGCGGCGCGCGGGACCTACGACCCGGCCTACCTCAACTACACGCTCGGCAAGCTGATGATCCGCAAGCTGCGCAGCGACTGGTGCGCGAGCCGAGGCGGAGAGAAGGCGTGGAAGCCGTTCCACGACACGTTCCTCTCCTTCGGCGGGCCGCCGATCCCGCTCGTGCGCCGGGCGATGCTGCCGGGCGACCGCGGGCCGGTGCTCTGAACCGGGGCCAGGGGCGGCGCTCAGCGCGCGCCCGGATCGCCGGGCTTCACCACGCTGTACGCGCCGCCGCTGATGCGCCAGCCGCTCTCGGTGCGCAGGAGCTCGAAGGCGTCCACGCCGGTGTGGCTCGGCCGGCCGTCGATCGTGAAGCGGTAGCTGCACCAGACCGCGGCGAGGTCGCCCGCGATGCGCACCTCGGGAGTGCCGGTGAACTCCTCGAGCAGCAGGGTGTGCTCCTGTGCAAGCTTGTCGATCCACTCGCGGTTCGTGAACTGCCGCTCGACGCGCTTGCCGTCGACCCAGCGCGTGTTGACGAAGGCCCCTTCGGGCAGGACCGTGCGCGCCGCGGCCTGCGGATCGCGCGCATGCATGGCGTCGAAGAACTGCTGCACCACGGCCAGAACGGCCTCGCGCTCCGACGGGCGCGGCTGCGTGCTCGCGCAGGCGGGGAGCAGGACCAGGGTCGAGAGCAGGGCGTGTCGGATGCGCATCGCGCCAGGATCGCCGGGTGTCGGAGCGATTGCGAGCGCTTGCTAAGCTCTCCGCGCCCATGCCGCTCACCCCCGGGAGCAAGCTCGCGTTCTACGAGGTCGTGTCGCCGCTCGGCGCGGGCGCGATGGGCGAGGTCTGGCGCGCGAAGGACACGCGCCTGGGCCGCGAGGTGGCGATCAAGGTGCTGCCGGAGCACTTCGCGGACGACGAGGAGCGTCTGCGCAGGTTCGAGCGCGAGGCGAAGACGCTCGCGACGCTCAACCACCCGAACGTGGCGCAGATCTTCGGCGTCGACCAGGTCGAGGACACGTGTTTCCTGGTGCTCGAGCTGGTGCCGGGCGAGTCGCTGGAGGAGCGGATCAAGCGCGGTGCGCTGCCCGTCGCGGATGCGCTGGACGTCGCGCGGCAGATCGCCGAGGGTCTCGAGGCCGCGCACGAAGCCGGCGTGATCCACCGCGACCTCAAGCCCGCGAACATCCGTCTGACGCCCGACGGCAAGGTCAAGGTGCTCGACTTCGGGCTCGCGAAGCCGGCGCGCGAGGGTCACGACGGCTCGACGACCGATTCCGTGCTCTCGACGGAGGCCGGCCGCCTGCTCGGCACGCCGACGTACATGGCGCCGGAGCAGGCGCGCGGCAAGCCGATCGATCGTCGTGTCGACATCTGGGCTTTCGGCTGCGTGCTGTACGAGTGCCTGACCGCGAAGCGCGCCTTCGCGGGCGACACGCTGACCGACGTCTTCGCCGCGGTGCTCGAGCGCGAGCCGGACTGGACGAGGCTCCCCGCCGCGACGCCGCCGCGCGTGCGCGAGCTGCTCGAGCGCTGCTTCGCGAAGGACCCCCGCGCCCGATTGCGCGACATCGGCGAGGCGCGCGTGCTGCTGCAGGCGCCGCCCGAGCCCTTCAGCGCCTCGCCCACGGCGGCGCGCTCTGCGCCCGTGCTGCTCCCCTGGACGCTGTTCGCGCTCGCGGCCGCGTGCGCCGGGTACTTGGCGTTCCGCTCGCCCGCGGCGAAGGACGCGACCGCGCAGAAGACCGGCTACCGCTTCACGCTTCCGCGCGCTCGCGAGGGCGCCGGTTTCCCCGAGCTCTCGCCCGACGGACGCTGGATCGTGAGCGTCGCGCGGGACGGGCTGTGGTTGCGGGCGCTGGACGAGCGCGCGGCGCACAAGCTCGAGGGGACGGACCACGCGAACGAGCCGTTCTGGTCGCCGGACAGCCGGCAGATCGGCTTCTTCGCGGAAGGCAAGCTCAAGCGCGTCGGCACGAGTGGCGCGCCGCCCGTGATCGTCGCGGACTGCCCCGCGGGCTGGGCAATCGCCAGCTGGTCCGTCGACGGCTCGATCCTGATCGACCTGACGGAGAGCACGGACGAGGAAGGCTGGTACCTGGTCGAGCCCGGTGCGGCGAGCGCGCGCAAGATCCGCGGCTTCCCCAAGGACCGCGAGATCGGGCCGGACAAGTCGCACCCCTGCTTCCTGCCCGACGGCCGGCATTTCCTCTTCACGCAGCCCTTCGAAGGCAAGCCCTGGCTGCAGCTCGGCTCGCTCGACTCGCCCCAGGTGCGGCGCCTCGCGATCGCGGGATCGATGGCGCGCTACGTCGAGCCCGGCTACCTGCTCTACGTGCGCGACGGAGTGCTGCTCGCGCACGCTTTCGACGCGCGCACTCTCGAACTCGAGGGCGACGCGCTCGAGGTCGAGCGCGGGGTCAGCTTCTTCGCCCCGACCGGGAGCGCGAGCTTCAGCGTCTCGCAGCAGGGCACGCTCGTCCTGGAGCCCGTCTCGAAGGGCTCGACGCTGAAGTGGGTCGACCGCGACGGGCGCGAGCTCGAGAGCGTGCTTCGGAGCGAACAGCGCGTGCGCGGCATGGACCTCGCGCCGGACGGCAAGCGCCTGGTCTACAGCCTGGTCGACTCGCGCGACGGGACGGCCGACCTGTGGCTGCTCGACCTCGAGCGCGGCGTTTCGTCGCGGCTGACCTCCGCCCCGCGCGGCGAGTACACGCCCTGCTGGGATCCGCGCGGCACGCGCATCGTCTTCTCCTCGGACTGGAAGGGGCCGCCGAACCTGCAGTTGCTCGAGCTCACGGGAGCGCCGCCGCGCGAACTCGTGCCCTTCGACCGGCACGTGCAGTGGGCGGGGAGCTGGACGCCGGACGGCGCCGCGGTGCTCTACAGCGCGGCCTCGGGGGCCAACGACTCCGATCTGTGGATGGTCGATGTGGCCAGCGGCGAGCGGCGCGTGCTCCTGGCGACGAAGTTCAGCGAGCACAGGCCGGTCCTCTCGCCCGACGGCAAGCGTCTCGCCTTCGTCTCCGACACGTCGGGCCGGCCGGAGGTGTATCTCGCGCCCTTCCCCCCAGGCACCGAGTTCCTGCGCGTCTCCGCGGACGGGGGCACGTCGCCTGCATGGAGCGCCGACGGCAAGGAGATCCTCTTCGAGTCGCTCGACGACGCCCTGCTCTCCGTCGCGCTCGACACCGACGCGGCCGGTGCGCTGCATGCCGGGCGGCCGAAGCTGCTCTTCCACGTCGCGGACCGCACGCTGAACATGTGGCGTCTCTCGAAGGACGGCCAGCGCATCCTCGTGTGCGTCGGGGATGCCGAGGACGCAGCGCCTGCCGACGACGTGATCGTCGACTGGCCGCGCGCGTTGAGGAAGTGATGCTGCGCCCCGGGAGCAAGCTCGCGTTCTACGAGGTCGTGTCGCCGCTCGGCGCGTGCGCGAGCTGCTCGAGCGCTGCTTCGCGAAGGACCCCCGCGCCCGATTGCGCGACATCGGCGAGGCGCGCGTGCTGCTCGCGAACCCAGGAGCGGCACGGAACGCGCCGGGGTCGCTCTCGCCCGACGGTCGCTGGCTGGCGTACAGCTCGAACGAGACGGGCGATGTCGAGGTCTACCTGCGGCCCTTTCCGGGGCCGGGCGCGCTGGTGCGCGTCTCGACGTCGGGCGGTTCCCGCCCGTTCTGGTCGCGCGACGGCCGCGAGCTCTTCTTCACGAAGGAACGCAAGACCTTCTCGGTGCGCATCGCCAGCTCGGCGCCGCTCGAGGTCGGCCCGCCGGCGCTGCTGTTCGAGAGCACGGCGCGGACCCTGACGCACGCGCAGCGCCTCGGTATCGTGATGCGCATGCTGGACCGCCACGACGCCCTGCAGCTCCTCGACTACGACCGCTGGGCCAACACGCGCATCGGCGAGCGTCTGCGCGCGCTCGCGACGCCGCTCCCCGCCGCCGAGCGCCTCTTCGCGCACATCGTCGGCGCCTCGGAGCTGTGGTGGGAGCGCGTGCGCGGCGGGGACACGGCGAAGCTGCCGGTCTGGCCCGAGGGCCGGCCGATCGCGGAGGCGCTCGCGCGCTTCGCGACCGTCGCGGACGCCTGGCGCGCGCACGTCGAGCGTGCCGACGCGAAGGAACTCGCGCGGCGCGTCGAGTTCACGAACTCCGCCGGCCAGGCCTGCGCGGATCGTCTCGACGACATCCTGCGTCACCTCGCGAACCACGGCACGCACCACCGCGGGCAGATCGCGAGCCAGCTGCGCGCGGCCGGGCACGCGCCCGAGACGCTCGACTTCATCGTCTGGCGCCGCAGCCTCGCGACCGTGCCTGCGCCCGTCGCGCCGAAGTGGAAGCACTTCGTGATCGAGTCGACCTACCTCGCCGGCCTCGAGCAGATCGACGCGAAGCTCGCGGCGCACCGCGCTCACCTGGAGACGGGCTTTCGTGCGGGGATGCTGCTCGCGTCGGGACCGCAGGAGCCGCGCACCGGCGGGATGATCCTGGCGCGCGCGAGAGAGCGGCGCGAGATCGAGGAGTTCCTCGCGCGCGATCCGTTCGCGCTGGCGGGGATCTCGCGCTACCGCGTGATCGAGTTCGAGCCCGTCAAGCAGGCGCCGCTGTTCGCGGGGTGGGCGGGCCAAGAGTGAGCCGGTGAACGACGTCGAGACCACCGGCTACTCGAAGCTCGCCGTGCGCGTCGCGAGCGCGCTGGCGCTGCTGGTCTGCGCCGGCTTCGCGTGGTGGGTGACGCTGCTCGTGCTGGTCGTCAGCGCGCTCGCGAGCGGCGAGCTGCACCCGCGGCCCTTCGACGC
>JBGASC010000091.1:0-7561 GCA_044229935.1 Planctomycetota bacterium
GATCCTGGAGAAGACGCACGACGGCTTCGAGATCGCCGAGGAGGACCTGCGCCAGCGCGGGATGGGGGACCTCGGCGGCGTGCGCCAGACCGGCGAGGGCGCCGGCGGCAGCATCGATCCGGAAGAAGAGCTCGAGCTCCTGCTCGCCGCGCGCGAGCTGCTCAACGCGCGCCAGGAGCTCTACGAGCGCTACGCGCAGCTCGCGCGGCGCGCGACGCCGTGAGCGAGGGATCGGGACTGCCTTGCGTCTCGTCCAGCTCCTGCACGTGGTCGTCTAGGGAGCACCGTTCGTTCCCCCCCCCCCGACGCTTCGTGAGGTGTCCCATGCCCCGCATCTTCCAGCACCTTCTGGCAGCCGTCTCGTTGGCCGCCTGCTCGTTCCTCGGCGCCGAGTCCAGCGCCCAATCGGGCATCGCGGGCTGGGGGCAGATCGTCTTCGACTCGCGCGTCCACGACGAGGCGTGCGTGCAGCTCTCGGCCTCCTCCAGTGCTACGCTGGCGTTGCGCGCGGACGGCACGCTCGCCGCGTGGGGATTGAACGACCGCGCGGCATGCCAGGTACCCACGTCTCCGCCGGGCCTGAGCTTCGTCGAGGCGCAGTCGGGGTTCAGGATCAGCGTCGCGCGGCGGAGCGATGGGGTCCTCGTCACATGGGGCGAAATCTCCAGCACGCCGCCCGTGGCACCGCCTGGCCTGAGCTTCACGAAGATCGATGCCGGGGCGAACTTCGGCCTGGCGCTGCGGAGCGACGGGACCATCGCCGTCTGGGGCGGGCTCGCTAGTGCCCCCGCTCTGCCCTCCGGAACGACCTACGTCGACCTCGCGGCGGGAAGCTCCCATGCGCTCGCCGTGCGCAGCGACGGAGTCGTGGTCGGCTGGGGATTCAACACATCCGGCCAGTGCAACATGCCGGCGCCACCGCCCGGGCTCGCCTACGTCGCGGTCGCCGCGAGCTACGCCTACAGCCTGGGCCTTCTCAGCGACGGAACGATCGTCATCTGCGGCGCCGGGCCAGGCAGCGCTCCGACGCTTCCGTCCGGGCTCTCGTACACGGCGATCGCCGCGGGCGGGCTGCATGCGCTGGCACTGCGCAGCGATGGCGCCGTGGTTGGTTGGGGGAGCAACCTGCAGCACCAATGCGAGGTGCCAGCGCTCCCCCCAGGTACCCTCTATGTGTCGGTCGACGCCGCTGACTGGCACTCCGTGGCCTTGCGCAGCGATGGCCGCGCCGTCTGTTGGGGGGACAATACGCGTTGCCAGTGCAACGCACCCGCGCTGCCCGCCGGCCTGCGCTACGTCGAGTGCGCGGCGCACAACACCGATTGCGAATTGTCCGGCTCCGTGGTGGGCCACTTCGCCGCGCTGCGCAGCGACGGCCAGATCCTGACCTGGGGATCCTCGCCCACTGGTGCGGTGCCGGACCTGCCCGCGGGGCTGCGCTACGAGCAGCTCTCGCTCGGGCCCAAGCATGGGCTGGCCCTGCGCAGTGACGGAAACGCCGTCGGGTGGGGGCTCAATGTCGAGGGCGCCTGCATCGTGCCGGCACCTCCGTCTGGCCTGCGCTACGTAGAGGTGCGCGCCGGCGGAAGCCAACAATGGGAGCACTGCTCGATCGGCGGGATGGACACGAACCACGAGGTCAGCCTGGGCCTGCTCAGTGACGGATCCTTGCGCGCATGGGGCACGTGCTCTCTCTCGCAGTGCAGCGTGCCAACGGGCGTGCCCTTCACGGCCGTCGCAGCCACGGGCAACGTGCTCGAGGCGCTGGGCGCGGAGGGCGGGATCGCGCGCTGGGGCGGTTCCAGCTGGCCCCTCCCGGCTCCGCCCGCTGGCACGTCCTACGTGGAACTCTCGCTCGGTGCCGGCAGCTACTACGAGACGCATTGCATGCAGTTCGACTTCTCGGGGGGAGCTCTCGAAGTCGCCCGACGCAGCGATGGCGTGGTGGTCTGGAATGGCACGGGCTCGGTGCCGGCGGCTCCCGCCGGCCTGAGGTACGTGGAGGTCGCGGCCGGCTACGCACACGCGCTGGCCCGGCTCAGCGACGGATCGGTCGTGGCCTGGGGCGACAACTCGCTGCGGCAGTGCAACGTGCCCGTGCCGCGATCGGGCACGGGCTATGTCGCGATCGCCGCGAGTCCGTTCCAGAGCATGGCGATCTTCGACTCGCTCCCGGCGCAGGGCTCGGTCGCGCACACCTGCGCGGCTGGCGCGAACTCCGTCTCGAGCGCGGGTGCGACGCTCGAAGCGCGCGGCGCGGCGAGCGTGAGCGTGAACGACCTCGCGCTGCACGTGACGCAGCTCCCGCCGCACGCGATCGGGCAGTTCGTGTACGGCTCGGGGCTGCAGTACGCGCCCTTCGGCAACGGGCACCTGTGCATCGGGGGCAGCGTGCAGCGCGTGCTGCCGCTCGAGCTCTCCTCGGCGACGGGAGCGGTCGACTTCGCGGTCGACCTCGCGCAGTACCCCTTCAGCGGCAGCCCGAACGCGATCCAGCCGAGCTCGGCCTGGAACTTCCAGTACTGGTACCGCGATCCGACCTCGAGCGGCCCGTCGACGTTCGGCACCAGCGGCGCGCTGCACATCGTCTTCGCGCCATGAGCGTTGCAGCTCGCGCGGCGCGCGACGCCCTGAGCGAGCCGCGAGGCGATTCGATCCGCGGAATTGTGCTGCGATCGCGAGGCCCGCGGCCCCTGCGGGAGATGGAGGTTTTCCATGTCTCGCATGTCCGCAACGCTCACGTTCGTGCTTCCGTTCTTCGCCCTCGTCCCGCCGGCCCGCCCGGCGCCATCGCCCGCGCCGGCTCCGGCGCAGACCTCGGGCCCGGTCTGCCATGGCTCGTACTCCATCGACGACTACTCCGACTGTCCGGACTACACCGTCGTCGTGAGCGCGACCTGCGAACCGCTCTCGGGGTGCAACGGCTGCCGGATCACCTGGACGGCCAGTGTCGTCCAGATCAGTACCGGCCAGACGCTCACCACGGCGAGCGGGATGGACACGAACCCCTGCGGCGCCGGCGGCGTCGCGCACGCGTTCCGCAGCCCCTGCGACGGGAAGCTGTGGAAGGAACTGCTCCTGACCTGCGGCGAGTGCCACTAGACTGGAAGGAGGGGAGTCATGCATTCCAAGAACGTCCTGCTCGTGGTCGGCGCGCTGCTGCTTTCCGGCGTGGGCGTGCTGCTCGTCTCGCGCGGCAAGAGTCAGTCCGGCGCCGATGCGCCCGAACTCGCGCCCTCGCCGCCGCAGACCGAACCCGTTCGCGCGACCGGAGCGCTGGACTCCGCCGACGCGAACGCGGCTGCCGGTGATCGTGCGCCTGCGCCGAATCCCGCGGCGGCGTCCGGCGACGTGGCCGAGATCGCGGCGCAGTACCGCGACGCGGACGCCGAAGCGCTCGAGGTCTACCGCTCCGACGTCGAACGGAACCTGAAGCGCATCCGGAACACGATCGGTCTGGAACGGCTGCGCAAGGGCACTTGCAAGCACGTGAAGACGCAGATGGGCGTTCCCGTCGATCTGGGCGCCGCGGCCAAGGCGGACGTCGCGGAGCGCTTCCCCGGGCGCAAGGCCCACGACGTCGTCTGGTCGGTCTCCGGTTCGGGCAGCCTGGAGGTGGTCGGGATCGCCGAGGGCGAGAACGCCGAGTACGACAAGCTGACCCGCGAGCGCGACTGGATCAGCGGCCGGATCGAGCTGCTCGGCGGTGTCACCTTCGAAGGCGTCAAGGACTGTCCTCTGCCCAGCCTGCCGCGGAGCAACTGAACGATCGCGCGGGTCGGAGCGCGGCGGGCAGACCGCCGCGCTCTCACTCGTGCTCGTGCAGGATCGAGGCGAGCCGGACCTGCAGCTGCAGCAGCTTGCGGCGCACCGTGGACTCGGGCATGCCCAGCTCGTTCGCGATGCGCACCTGCGGAAGCTGGAAGACGAAGGCCATCGAGAAGAGCTGGCGATCCAGCGGCTCGAGCTGATCGAAGGCCTCCTGCAGGTGTCGGATGCTCTCGCCGCGGATCACGATCTCGCTGGGCGTGTGCGCCTGCAGGTTGATCGGGAGCGCGTCCGAATCGAGCGGCACCTCGAGTTGCGCGTCGCGCTTCTGCCGCGACCAGTAGGCCTGCTTCTCGAGGATCTTGTTCGTGACGCAGGTGTGCAGGTAGGCCTTGAACGAAGGCTCGTCGATCCAGTGCAAGCCGTCCTTCGCCGCGTAGATCTGCCGCACGGTCGACTGCACGAGGTCCGAAACCGCTTCCTTGGAGGCCAGGTGCGCGCCGACCTGCAGGCGCACGTGGGTGCGCACGAGCGGCAGGTAGCGTTCGATCAGCCGGACGAGCTGCGCGTGCGGCAGCGGGCCCGGTCGGGGAAGGTCTCCCGAGTCCTCTAGCATGCGTGCATTCCATCCCGCGGACCGCGGACTTGCAACGCGTTTGCTATCCTCGGATCCACTTCCCGCTTCGTTTCTCGCGGCCCCTCGCGTCTTCCCATGCACACCGGCCCCGGGCTTCGCCACTCCGCCGCGGCGCTCGAGCGCTTCCTCGAGCTGATTGCACGGCTGGATGCCGGCGAGCCCGTCGACTTCGAGGTCGAGCTGGGCCAGCCGGCCGCGCTCGAGCGCGAGCTGCGCGATCTGCACCGCGGCTGGCTGCGCCTGCGCGGGCTGCTCGACGAGGTGCGCTGCGACGCGCGCGACCTGCGTTCGGCCGTGGCCAGCGCCGGGGCGTCGCCGCTGGGCCTCGACGCGCGCTCGCGGCGCCTGATCGAACTCCTGGCGCGCTTCCGCGGCAGCGAGTGGCGCTACGAGGAGCTGGGCGAGATCGCGCGCGGCGGCATGGGCGTCGTGCTGCGCGTGCGCGAGCGCGGTCTCGAGCGCGAGCTCGCGCTCAAGCGCATGGCCTCGGAGGACGAGCTCGCGCCGGAGCTGCGGCGCCTGCGCCTGCAGATGCTGCGGCGCCTGATCGACGAGGCCTGGGTGCTCTCGCGCCTGGACCACCCGGGCATCGTGCAGCTCCACGAACTGGGGGTCGACGCGGAAGGCCGCGTGTACTTCACGATGCCGCTGGTGCGCGGGCGAACGTTGACGGAGATCTTCCGCCTCGCACGCGAGAAACGCGAGGAATGGAGCCTCGTGCGCGCGCTCGAGCTCCTGCAGCGCGTGTGCGAGGCGCTCTCGTTCGCGCACGCCAACGGCATCGTGCACCGCGACCTCAAGCCCGCCAACGTGATGGTCGGGCGCTTCGGCGAGGTGCAGGTGATGGACTGGGGGCTCGCGCGTGTCTTCCGGCGGGAGCCGGGCGAAGCCGGCGCGGAGGCGCACGAGCCGGACGGCGAGCCGCCCACCGAACCGGGCGGGTTCGACGCGCTCGACGGCGCGCCCTCGTTGACCCTCGCCGGCGACGTGATCGGCACGCCCGCCTACATGGCGCCCGAGCAGGCCTCCGGCCGCAGTCGCGAGGCCTGTCCGCGCTCCGACGTCTACTCGATGGGCGCGATGCTGTACGAGCTCGTCTGCGGCGTGCGGCCCTACAGCGAGGGCGGCACGAGCGCGACCACGCGCGAGATCGTGGCGCGCATCAAGCAGGGGCCGCCCGTGCCGATCGAGCAGCTCGCTCCGACGCAGCCGCCCGAGCTGTTCGCCATCTGTCGCAAGGCGATGCATCGCGAGCGCGAGCAGCGCTACGCGGACATGAACGAGCTGGCGGCCGACCTGCGCGCGTTCCGCGAGGGGCGCGTCGTGCGCGCCTTCGAGAGCGGCGCCTGGGCCGAGCTCAAGAAGTGGGTCGAGCGCAACCGGCGCGTCTCGGCCGCGCTGGCCCTGTCCACGCTCGCGATCCTGGGTGCCGCGCTCGCCGCGGCCTGGATCAACGCGCGCGCCGAGGAACGCGTCAGCTTCGCGGCCAGCCTGCGCCTGCCGGCCTCGCTGCGCGAGCGGGCGCGCGCGCTGTGGCCCGCGCACGAGCACGTCGAGGAGCTCCAGCGCTGGCTGGCCGACGCCCGCGATCTGGTCGGGCGACGGGCGAGCTACCAGCGCGAGCTCGACGAGCTGCGCTCGCACGCGACGCGCGTGGCCGACGACAGCCCGGAAGCCGCGGCCGTGCGCCGCGCGTTCCACACGCGCAAGACGCGCTGGATGCAGGAACGCACGGGCCTGCAGTCGGAGATCGACCAGGTCCTCATGCGCGGACGCGGCGAGGCGCTCGACGAGCGCTACTCCGCCGAGCTGCACGCGCGCAATGCGATCGGGGATCGGCAGGCGGTGGACGCCTGGCAGGAGCAGCTCAAGGCCGTCGAGGCGCGACTGGCGCAACTCTCCTGGCCGCCCGAGCTGCCGTGGACGGGCCTGTCGCCGGCCGCGCAGGCCCGTGCCGCCGAGCTCGAGCAGCTGCTGGCCGAGATCGATGCCCTGCTCGATCCGCGTCCGTTCGACGGCACGCTGGCCGAGGTCGAGGGGCGCCTGCGGACGGCGCAGACGCTGCGCGCTCGCTCGCTCGACGCGGCCGCGGAGCTCTGGTCGGAGGCGCGCGCGAGCATCGCCGACCGGCGCCGGTGCCCGCTCTACGACGGCCTCGACCTCGCGCCGCAGCTGGGCCTGGTGCCGATCGGGCGCGATCCTTCGAGCGGGCTGTGGGAGTTCGCGCACCTGGAGAGCGGGGCTCCCGCGCGGCGCGATCCCTACGGGAAGCTGCACGTCGAGCCCGAGACGGGGATCGTGTTCGTGCTCGTGCCAGGCGGTCCGTCGACGCTCGGCGCGGCCGACGAGTCCCGCGGCGGCAACGTCGCGGACAAGTCGCGGGTTCCCTACGATCCGCTCGCGGCGATCCAGGAGACGCCGATCGCGGCCTTGCGGCTCAGCTCGTACTTCCTCTCGAAGTACGAGATGACGCAGGCGCAGTGGCTCCGCCTGAGCGGGCGGAACCCCAGCTACCACGCCGTGGGCAAGCAGTTCTCGCGCATCACCTCGGACCTGTGCTTCCCGGTCGAGCACGTCTCGTGGCTGGAGATGACCGACGTCCTGGCGCGCTCGGGGCTGATCCTGCCCAGCGAGGCGCAGTGGGAGCACGCCGCGCGCGGCGGTGTGCTCGAACGCTTCTGGTGGGGCGCGGACCTCGCGGGCGCCTGTGGCCGGGTCAACTGCATGGCGGAGCCGGGCACCCCCTGTGCCGAGGATCCCTGGGAGCGCACGGCGCGCGTCGATTCCCTCGATCCCAACCCGTGGGGCTTCTACTGCATCCTGGGCAACGTCGCCGAGCCCTGCTCGGACAACTTCTGGTCGAGGTACATGCCCTGCACGATGGACGGCCGGGCCCGGCAGGTCTCGCCCGACGGCGGGCTGCGCGCCGTGCGCGGCGGGCACTTCGGCAGCCGCGTGCAGGATCTGCGCGTCACGTTCCGCACCGACGTCAACGCCGACCAGCCCAACGACTGCTACGGCATCCGCGCGGCGCGCATGCTCGACGACTGGCAGGCGCTCAACGCGGCCGCGCTGGCGCAGCGAGAAGGCCAGGATCCGCCGGATCGTCGCTGAGCGTCTCGAGGAACGCGAGCAGATCCTCGATCTCCGCGGACG
>JBGASC010000037.1:0-57738 GCA_044229935.1 Planctomycetota bacterium
GCAGGCGAGGCGCACGAACGCGCCCGGGCCCGTGACGTCGGCCAGCACCGCCTCGCGCCGGCCGGCGTGCTCCTCCCAGCGCAGCACCGAACGCGAGCTCTGCAGCGTCCACTCGGGCGCGGGGAGGCGAGCCAGCTCCTCGCGCGAGCCGAGCTCGCGCACGAGCGCGGCCGCGTCGATGCGAACCTCTCCCGCGCCGCCCGTGGACGTGGCGGCGAGCAGCGCGAGCTGCGGCAGCAGGACGGACAGCATGGCCTCAGAACATGTCCGGCATGCAGGGCGGCGGACCGGCGAAGAGCGCGTCGGCCAGCGTGATCGCGCCGTCGCTGCCCTCCAGGCGCCCCGCGGCGGCGAGCGAGGAGGCCGAGAGGTAGCCCGTGTACAGCGCGGCCAGCGCGCGTACGTCGAGCTTGAGGTCGCCGCGCCCGCCCTTCTTGACCTTGGCGCGCCCGCGCTCGATCTGCAGCAGGAAGCGACTGCGGTTGTGCGCGAGGTGCTTGTCGTCGAGCTCGAAGCCGAGCGTGGCCGAGACGACCGGCGCGTACCCGCGCGCCTCCAGCGCCAGCGGCGCGTCGACGATGCGGGTGACCCACGGCAACGCGTGCGCGACGCGCGTGTGCGGCTCGCCCAGCTCGTCGAGCTCGAGCAGGAGCGGATCCTCGTGGCGCCCGAAGAAGACGAGGTCGTCGGCCAGCGAGCGGTGGCTCGCGAGCAGGGCGATCAGCGTCTGCACCGCCTCGCTCCCGCTGCAGGCGTAGTCGCTGAGGAACACGTCGTGGCGCCCGCTGTCCTTGCGGCGCCGCGCCAGGAAGGCATAGCCCGCGAGCTCTCGCCCGCGCTCGAAGAGGTACAGCTCGCGCTGCTCCTCGCGCCACTGGCGCACGCGGCCCCAGATGTACTCGTGCCGCTCGAGGAAGCCCGGGCTGCGCGCCGCGACCGAGGCGTACAGCGCGCGCACGGCGGGGTCGTCGGCGCTCGCGCCGCGCCGGATCGAGAGCGGCGGTCGGCGCGCGCTCAGCGTGCGCAGCGCGACGCGCAGCTCGCTGCGCGTGCCGGCGAGCTCGAAGCCGAGCTTGCGGTAGAAGGCCGCGGTCGACGGGTAGAGCGTCGCCAGCGCGATCCCGCGCTCGGCGAGCTCGCGCAGCGCGCCCTCCATCAGCGCGCGCCCGACGCCCAGGCTGCGCACCTCGGGCTCGATGCCGACCGCGGCGAAGCCGCACATCGGCACGCGCCGGCCCCCGAACCACTGGCCCATCGGCAAGAGCGCCAGCGCGCCGCGCAGCGTGCCGCGCTCCTCGACGAAGCGCAGGTTCTCGCGCCCCAGCTGCGAGAGCCAGACGGCCAGGCCCTCCTTGGGGAACGCGAAGGAGCGGGCGGTGATGTCGAGGAAGGCGTCGTGATCGCGCTCGTCGCGCGCGGCGCGGTAGCTCAGGCGGGCCATGGCGCCTAGACTAGCCGCCGCATGGCATCGAGTACCAACCCCGCGCGGCTCTCCCGTCGCCTGACCGGCCTGGTGCAGTCCGACATCCGCCGCATGACGCGCGAATGCGAGCGCGTGCAGGGCATCAACCTCGGCCAGGGGATCTGCGACCTCCCGACCCCGGTCCCGGTGCGCGAGGGCGCGATCGAGGCGATCCGCGCGCGCAAGAGCACGTACTCGTTCATGGAGGGCGTGCCCGAGCTGCGCGCGGCGATTGCGCGCAAGCTCGAGCGCGCGAACGGCATGAAGGCCGATCCGGCGAGCGAGATCGTCGTCACGGTCGGGGCGAGCGGCGCCTACACCTGCGCGCTGCACGCGCTGCTCAACCCGGGCGACGGCGTGCTCGTCTTCGAGCCCTTCTACGGCTACCACGTCAACACCGCGATCGTCGCGGGCCTCGAGCCGCAGTTTCTGAGGCTCGAGGCGCCGACGTTCGCCTTGACCGAGGCGGCGCTGCGCGGCGCCTTGAAGCCCAACACGCGCGCGCTCGTCGTCTGCTCGCCGGGCAATCCCTCCGGCAAGATGTTCACGCGCGCGGAGCTCGAGATCGTGGCCAAGCTCGCGCGCGAGAAGGACCTCGTCGTGATCACCGACGAGATCTACGAGGACATCCGCTACGACGGCCGCGAGCACGTCCCCGCGGCGACCGTCGCGGACCTGCGCGAGCGCACGGTGACGGTCATGGGGCTCTCGAAGACCTTCTCGATCACCGGCTGGCGCCTGGGCTATGCCGTCGCGCGCGAGGACTGGGCGCGCGCGATCGCGCTCGTCAACGACCTCTACTACATCTGCGCGCCGACGCCGCTGCAGCACGGCGTCGCGGCCGGCTTCGCGATGCCGCAGAGCTTCTACGACGAGCTCGCCGCGGGCTACGCGAAGAAGCGCGAGTGGACCTGCTCCGCCCTCGAGCGCGCCGGGCTGAAGCCGGTCTGGCCGCAGGGAGCCTACTACGTGCTGGCGGACATCGGCGGCCTGGGCTTCGCGAACGCGCGCGACGCGGCGATGGACCTGCTCGAGAAGGTCGGCGTCGCGACCGTGCCGGGCACGGCCTTCTTCACCGGCGACGCGGGCGAGCGCTTCCTGCGCGTGTGCTTCGCGAAGGAAGAGGACGCGCTGCAGGAAGCCTGCAAGCGCATCGAGCGCTGGAAGCCGTGAGGCTCGGCATGCACGCGGACGCGATTCGATGAGCGCGGCGGGTCTTGCGAAGCTCGAGCGCGAGATCGTGCGCTGTGAGCGCTGTCCGCGCTTGCGGACGTGGTGCACCGACGTCGCGCGCACCAAGCGCAAGGCCTACGCGGGCGAGACGTACTGGGGCAAGCCGGTGCCGGGCTTCGGCGATCCGCGCGCGCGAATCTGGATCCTCGGTCTCGCGCCCGCGGCGCACGGAGCGAACCGCACCGGCCGCATCTTCACCGGCGACCGCTCGGGGGACTTCCTGTTCGCGGGGCTCTTCCGCGCCGGGCTCGCCAACCAGGCGGGCTCGATCTCGCGCGACGACGGCTTGCGCGTGAAGGACGTGTGGATCAGCCCCGCCGGACGCTGCGCTCCGCCCGCGAACAAGCCGACGCCCGAGGAGCTGGGTCGCTGTGCGGAGTGGCTCGACCGCGAGCGCGAAGAGCTCTCCGAAGTGCGCGTGATCCTCGCGCTCGGCGCGATCGCCTGGGACGCCGCGCTCGCCCTGCTCGCGCGGGCTGGTGCGGGGATTCCCAAGCCGCGCCCGAAGTTCGGCCACGGCGCGCACGTCGAGCTCGGCGGCTTCACGCTCCTCGGCTGCTACCACGTCAGCCAGCAGAACACGTTCACGGGCAAGCTGACGCCGAAGATGCTCGACGCCGTGCTCGCGCGCTCTCGGGAGTTCAGTTCGCGAGCACGCGATTGAGCTGCGTCTGCCACTGCGAGCTGTCGCTGCCCGACTCCGGCCCGACGAGGTAGACGTCCCACATCTCCCTGGCGGGCTGGTGACCGTTCTGCTTCATCCAGGCCTCGAACTCGCCCCACGCTGCGATCACTCCCTCGTACGGCCCGTGGTACACGGTGCGCGCGATCCTCGCCGCGGGCAGGCAGCCCGGCTTCACGCGGCCCGAGGGCTGCACCGGCGTGCGCACGGGCACGCCGATGTCGAACTCGATGCGTCCGTTCGCGAGCTCGTAGACGTGGATGAACCACGGCCCGGCGGGGCCGATCTTCTGCTCGGTTACGACCTTCAGCGCCTCGGTGATCCCGGGATGGACGAAGGTCCGCATCTCCGCCAGCGCGATCTCGAGGCGGATCACGGCGGCTTCCTGGCGGGAGCTCTGGACGATCTCGGGCGAGGTGATCCTGGTCGTTCCCAAGCCTCGCAGGGTGCTCGCGATCCGGCGCTTGGACTCGGTCAGGGCGGCACGGATCGAGTCGCTCGTGAGGCGGGGGTAGATCGTGTGCGCTTTCCCGTCCTGATCGAACGCGTCGACCTCGACGTGCAGGCGCTGACGGACCTGCACGATCGCAGCGCGAGGGGAGGCGGCACGCCAGGCGTGGACGTCGGTCGCCGCCAGCGCCGGGCCGGCATCGAAGCTCCCGTTCTCCTCGCGCACCCATCCGCCTCGGACGAGCCGCCAGAGTGCACCGTGCAGTTCCCCCTCCGTCGGAAGCGCGTGGTTGACGTGATCGGCGGCCGACATCAGGTCCGCGAGCGAAGCTGGCGCAGGATTCGATGCCAGCGTGATCGCGAGCAGGATCCATGCGTCCGTTCCGCAGTACGCCTCGGTCGAAAGGCTCTGGTACCGCCGCGCCTCGACCTCGAGGCCCATGTTGTCGGCGGCGCGGGAGAGGGCGGACCAGAAGGGGAGCGGAGCCAGACAGCGCTCGCCGGCCTCGGCCATGTCCTCCATCGCAAGCTGCAGCTCATTGTGCTCGAGGTACTCCTCGCAGGAGGCGAGGAGGGCGCGCCCGAACTCGTCCTCGATGGCGGGCAGCTGTGCTCTCGCTGTGGCGAGGTGCTCGCGGGTGATACGCCAACTGCGCTCGACCTCGCTGCGTTCCATGCATCACCTCGTTGGCTCAGGGCGTCCGCACTACGAACAGCCGCATCTCCGTCATCTCCTCGATCGCGAAGCGCAGGCCCTCGCGCCCGAGGCCGGAGTCCTTCACGCCGCCGTAGGGCATGTGGTCGACGCGAAAACTCGGCACGTCGCCGATCAGCACCGCGCCGACCTCGAGCTCCTCGAAGGCCTGCTGCGCGCGGTAGAGGTCGCGCGTGAACACGCCCGCCTGCAGGCCGAAGCGCGAGCGGTTGACCTGTGCCAGCGCCTCGCCGAAGTCGCGGAAGCGCGAGAGCACGGCGACGGGACCGAAGGCCTCGTGGCCGACGAGCTCGCAGCGCTCGGGCACGTCCTCGAGCAGGGTCGCCTCGAGCACGGCGCCCTTGCGCGCGCCGCCGCAGAGGAGCTGCGCGCCCGCCGCGCGCGCGGCCGCGATCCACTGCTCGAGGCGCACGGCATCGCCCTCGGTGATCAGCGGGCCGAGGAAGGTCTCCTCCTGGTGCGGATCGCCGGCCTTCAGCGCCTTCGTCGCCGCGACGAGCTGCTCGCGGAAGTTCGCGTAGACCTCCTCGTGCACGAGGATGCGCTGCGTCTTGATGCAGCTCTGGCCCGACTGGTAGAAGGCGCCGAAGACGATGCGCCGCACGGCGTCGGCGAGATCGGCGTCGCGGTCGACGATCACCGCCGCGTTGCCGCCGAGTTCGAGCGCGACCTTCTTCTTGCCGGCGCGGCGCTTCATCTCCCAGCCGACCTCGGGCGAGCCGGTGAAGGAGAGCAGCTTCAGGCGATCGTCCTCGACGAGCGGCGCCGCGTCGGCGGCGCTCATGGGGAGGATCGAGAAGGCGCCTTTCGGGAGCTTCGTCTCGGCCAGGATCTCGCCCACGACGAGCGCGCCGAGCGGCGTCGCGCTCGCCGGTTTCAGCACGAAGGGGCAGCCGGCCGCGATCGCGGGCGCGACCTTGTGCGCCACGAGGTTGAGCGGGAAGTTGAAGGGCGTGATCAGCGCGCACGGCCCGATCGGCACGCGCTGCCAGTGCGCGCGGTAGCCCCTCGCGCGCGGCGTGACGTCCATCGGCAGCACCTCGCCGCCGATGCGCGTCGCCTCCTCGGCGCCGATGCGGAACGTGTCGATGAGGCGCGTGACCTCGCCGCGGCTGTCGCGGATCGGCTTGCCGGCCTCGGTGCAGAGCAGCTGCGCGAGCTCCTCGGCGCGCTCCTCGAAGCGCTCGACGCAGTGCAGCAGCACGTCGCGGCGCTCGTAGGCCGCGAGCCGGCGCATCGCGGGCGCGGCCGCGGCGCAGGCGGCGATGGCTCGCTCGAGCAGCTGCGCATCGGCCTTGGCGACGCGCGCGGCGACGCGGCCGTCGAACTTGTCGCGAACCTCGAGCGTGGCACGGGAGGGCGTCGGCTCGCTGGCGAGGAAGAGCGGTCGTACGTCGAGGGACATGCACCCTCATGCTCTTGATCGACGAGGGGCGTGGCAACACAATCGTCGCCGTATGCGACGCAGACGCTGAGCCCGCGCCGGGGAGCCGAGTCCGTGAGGCTCGTGATCGTCACCCCGGCGCCGGCGGGTTCGCACCTGGGCAACCGGCTGACCGCCTTGCGATACGCTCGCCTGCTGCGCCAGCTCGGACACTCGGTGCGCGTCCTCACGAGCTGGGCGGGCGAGGGCTGCGACGCCCTGATCGCGCTGCACGCGCGCAAGAGCCACGGCTCCATCGTGCGCTTCGTGCGCGCGCACCCCGAGCGGCGGATCTGCCTCGTGCTGACGGGCACGGACCTCTATGTGGACCTGCCCAGCGATCCCAAGGCGCGCGAGTCGGTGGAGCTCGCGGACGTGCGCGTCGTGCTGCAGGCGGCTGGACGGGAGCGCATCGCGCGGCCTGCGCGGGTGATCGTGCAATCGGCGCAGCCGGTCTCGCGCGTGCGCCGGCGAGGGAGGCTCGAGGTCCTCCTCCTCGGGCACCTCCGGCCGGTCAAGGACCCGTTTCGCGCCGCGCTCGCCGCGCGCACGCTGCCCACGGCGTCGCGCGTCGTGATCCTGCACGCCGGAAGGGCGCTCTCGGCGACCATGGCGCGGCGCGCCCGCGAGGAGATGCGTCGCAACCCGCGCTACCGCTGGCTCGGCGACCTGCCGCACGCGCGGGCGCGGCGTCTGCTCGCGCGCGCCGACGTGTTCGTGCTCTCCTCGCATGCGGAGGGCGGCTCGCTCGCCCTCGTCGAGGCGATCGTCGCGGGCGTGCCCGTGCTCGCGAGCCGCATCGCCTCGAACGTCGCCATGCTCGGTGCGCGACACCCCGGGCTCTTCCGCTGCGGCGACACGCCTGCGCTCGCCCGGCTCCTCTCGCGCTGCGAGCGCGAACCGCGCTTCCTCGCCCAGCTCGCCCAGGCGAGCCGTGGGCTCGCGCCGCGCTACGGCGAGGCGCGCGAGCGAGCCGCGCTGCGCGAGCTCGTGCGCAGCCTGCGAACTCCGGCGGCGGGGAAAAAGAGACCCCCGCGATCACCGTGATCGCGGGGGTGAGTCCGGACCGGTCCCCATCCAGACCTACGGCCCGGCCTGTTCGGAGCGGCTAGCAGGGGCGGTTCTCCCAGTGGCCGGGAACCCAGGCCTGCACCTGGCGGTCTTCGAAGTGGCCCGGGGTCTGGATCCACTTCCAGTAGCCGGGCTGCAACTCGACCTGGTACTTGTGGCCGCACATGTCGAAGCGCCACTCGCGCACCGGCGCGACCCAGACCTTCTCGGCGCAGCCTTCGATCCAGACGCGCTCGCAGCGGTTCTCGTAGTGGCCGTCGATCCACACGCGCGGCCTCGGGCGCTCGACGACGACGTGTCCGTGGCCGTGCTCGTGGCCCGCGAAGTAGCGCAGCTCGAGCGTGCCATGGCTGGTCTGCTTCCCGAACTTCAACTCGAAGCCCGAGCCGGCGCGGGCGGCGGGGGCGAGGGTCGCGGCGAGGACGAAGGGCAGCACGAGGAACTTGGCGAACATGACGGGCTCCTTGGGGAAGGGCGCTCTCGCGCCGATGGACGCCGCCTGGAAAGCGAAGCGCGTGCCAACGCGTAGCTTCTCGCCGCGCGTCCTCGGGCGGGGACAGTTGCACCCGCGCGCGGATCGTGTCCGCCGCGCTCCCTCGACCGGCGAGCATGCGCACTGTCCTCTGGTGTCTCCTCCTCGCCGCGTGCGTCGGCTGCGAGAACACGTCCACACGCCGGCCGCCGCCTCCGCGCGCCGCTCCGGCCGAGCCGCCCAACGTCCAGGCGCAGGTCGAGGCGCTCGAGGCCGCAAGCCGTCCCGGGCCGATGCACAAGAAGCTCGCGGTGCTGATCGGCGACTGGGACACGAGCGTCGTGCGCGTCGCGCCCGATGGCACGGAGATCCCGGCGGGCAGCGGGCGCACCAGCATCACGCTGCTCTTCGAGGGCCGCTACCTGCGCTGGGACGCGACGATGACGATCGGCGAGCGCACGCAGGAGACCACCGGCTGGCTGGGCTACGACCGCAACGTCGGCGAGTACCAGCTGTGCATGATCACCAGCTTCTCCAGCGGCATGGGCATCTTCCACGGGCAGGGCGACCTCGCGCGCGAGGGCATCCTGTTCGTGCTCGAGCGCCTCGACAGCGCGACCGGCGCGCGGCTGGAGGCGCGCAACCGGCTCAAGGTGCTGACGCCCGAGCACTTCGTGATCGAGGACGAGGACGAGGATCGCCACGTCCGCACGCGCTCGCACTATCGACGGGTGAAGTAGGGCTCGGATCCCCTCCCGCCGGAAGAAGGCGGTCGGATCGTCGCGGTCGATCCCTCAGGGATCGTCGGCCATCGGGCGGGCACAAAGCCGCCGCGCCGGCCGCGTTCCCGGGATTCCAGGAACTGAGCGCGAACTCCCTCGTGCTCGTGCCCCGGGTTCCCAGCACCAGGGCCAGCAGCGCGACCAACTGGAGGCGCGCAACCGGCTCAAGGTGCTGACGCCCGGACACTCCGTGATCGAGGACGCGGATCGCCACGTCCGCACGCGCTCGCACGACCGCCGCGTGAAGCAGGCGCACTTCTGCGGGATTCCGAGAACCGGAGGCCGGCCGGCCCGACGTGAACCGAGGGCACGACCCCAGCTTCGGAGCCCCTCCCCATGCGCAGCGCCCTGCTCCTCACCCTCTCCGTCGTTTCCCTGCTCGCGGCACCTGCCGCCGCCCAGTGCAATCAGTGGCAGCAGGGGTACACGCTGGCGGATCCCAACACCCCGTTCGTCCTGTCTTCCGCCGTGTTCGACGCCGGCACGGGCCCGGAACTCTACGTGGGCGGCTCGTTCACGAGCATCGACGGCTTTGCGTGCTCGAATCTCGCCCGCTGGAACGGAAGCAGTTGGAGCAGTGTCGGCGCAGGCTGTGATGCCCCCGTGCGGGCACTGGCCGTCTGGGACGATGGAAGTGGGCCGCAGCTCTACGTCGGCGGCGACTTCGCGCACGCGGGCGGGGTCGCCGCACAGAACCTCGCGCGTTGGGACGGCACCCACTGGAGCGCGATCGGCGGCGGCGTGGGCGGAAGCTCCCACTGGGTCGGCTGCCTCCACGCCTTCGACGACGGATCGGGTCCGGCGCTCTTCGTCGGCGGACGCTTCACCACTGCGGGCGCGCTGGCGTGCAACAACGTCGCGCGCTGGAACGGGGCGAGCTGGGACTCGATCGGCAACGGCGTGTGGGGCGTGCTCAGCTATCAGCCCGAGGTGAAGTCGCTCGCGAGCTTTGACGACGGCAGCGGGCCAGCTCTGTACGTGGGCGGCATCTTCAAGCGCGCCGGCGCGGGGGTGAATGCGAACAAGATCGCGCGCTGGAACGGTGCCGTCTGGTCGGACGTCGGCGGCAGCATCAACCAGTACGACTACGCCGTCTACGATCTGCGCACGTACGACGACGGGAGTGGGCTGAAGCTCGTCGTGGCAGGGGACTTCACCGGCGTCGGCGGCCCGCTGGGTCCGCAGACGGTGCTGCACCTGGCCACGTGGGACGGCAGCGCCTGGTCGGAACTCGGCGGCGGCACGAACGCTCCGGCCGCACGCACGCTCGTCTGCGACGACGGCCGCGGACCCGCGCTGGTCGTCGGCGGGTACCTGACGACCGTCGGGATCAACCTCGCGCAGCCGACGCCGGCCAACGGCCTTGCACGCTGGGACGGCGCGCACTGGAGCGGCCTGGACGGCGGCGTCGACAACGCGCCAGCGCTTCCGCTCGTGTCCACGCTGCAGAACTACCGTCCGCCGGGCGCGGCTCACGAGGACCTCTTCGTCAGCGGCTACTTCACGCAGGCGGGCCCGCTCCCGGCCGTGAACTTCGCGCGCTACCGGTTCTGCGACGGCCCGGGCGAGATGTTCTGCGCGGGCGATGGCACGCAGGCGACGCCCTGCCCGTGCGCGAACACCGGCGGCAGCGGTCGCGGCTGCGAGAACTCGGCCAGCACGGGCGGCGCGCAGCTCTCGGCTTCGGGGACGCTCAACCCCGACACGCTCGCGCTGACCTGCCAGGGCGAACTCCCGAGCGCGCTCTCGATCTTCCTGCAGGGGGACGTGCAACTCGCCGGCACGCTCTTCGGCGACGGCGTGCGCTGCGCGGGCGGTGCGTTGAAGCGGTTGTACGCGCACAACGCCTCGGGCGGATTGGTCTCGGCACCGGCGGGAGGCGATCTCTCCGTCTCGCAGCGCTCGGCGCAACTGGGCGACGTGCTCGCACCGGGCAGCCTGCGCGTGTACCAGGTCTACTACCGCGATCCGAGCGCGAGCTTCTGCGCAGCGCCGGCGGGGAACACGTGGAACGTCAGCAACGCGCTGCGCGTGACGTGGTGAGTCGGGCGCGGTCGGCTGCGTGCGAGGCGCGCTTCGTGCTCACGAGCTGAGCACGAACTCCTTCGTGCGGATGCGCCAGCTCCCCGCGGCCAGCGCCAGCAGCGCGACCAGCGACAGCTTGAACAGCACGCCGCCGGGGCTCTCGAAGCTCGTCACGTCGAAGCCTTCGAGATGCGACCAGGCCGCGCTGCCGTGGGCCGCGATCCACGAGCGCAGGTAGTACTGCACGGCCAACGCCTGGTTCGAACCCGGCAGGTTCGAGAGCAGCCCCTCGATCGCGAAGGTGTACGCGAGGCCGAGGATCATCGGATGCTTCGTGAACACGCCCAGCGCGGCGAAGAGCAGCGTGTAGGCCAGCGCCCCGAGCGCGACGGCGCCGAGGAAGGGCAGCACCACGCCGTCCGCGCTCCAGCCGGCGAGCGGGAAGCCCGCGGGATCGGGCGTCTTGCCGGCCGGTCCGTGCGATGCGGCGAGGAGCAGCAGGACGGCGCCCGCGCACAGGACGAGCAGCGTGAACGCCAGCGCTCCCAGCGTGCGGCCGAGGAACATCGCCGGCCGCGCGACCGGGCGCGAGAAGAGGTAGGTGATCGTGCGGTCCTCGACCTCGCGCGAGATCACGGCCTGTCCGGCGAGCAGCGTCACCAGCGGAACGACCACCTGCAGGAAGAGGAACCACGAGAGGTGCGTGGCGATGCCCTCCGCGGTCACGCGCCGGCCGCGCGAGGCGAGCAGCAGCGCGACCAGCGCCGGCAGGAGCGCGACGAGGTAGACCAGCCAGCTGCGCCGGGGCGCGAGCGAGCGCGCGAGCTGCGTGCGGGCGAAGAGCAGGAGGATGCCGAGCGTCTGCATCGTTCAGCCCACGAGGTAGTCGAAGACCGCGTCGAGCCCGGCGTCGGTCGAGGCCAGCGTCTGGATGCCGGCGCGCTCGCGCGCGGCGATCGCGGGCAGCTCGGCGTGCAGGCGGGGGAGGTCGAAGGTCTCGAGCAGGAGCCTCCCGCCTTCGGCGGGGATCTGCACGCTGCTCGTGCCCTCGAGCTCGAGCAGGGCGCGTCCCAGGCGGCGCGCGTCGCGGGCGCGGATCTCGACCTTGTGCGGGTAGCGCGAGAGCAGCTTGCGGATCTCGGGCACGGGGCCCTGCGCCAGCAGCCGGCCGCGGTGCAGGAGCAGGATGTTCTCGGTGACGCTCTCGATCTCGTGCAGCACGTGGCTGGAGATCAGGATGTGCACGCCCTCGCGGCCGAGCTCCTGGAAGAGCGCGATCATCTCCGAGCGCACCAGCGGATCGAGGCCCGAGAGCGGCTCGTCGACGATCAGGAAGCGCGGCTCGTGCGCGATCGCGGCGGCGAGCTTGGTGCGCTGGCGCATGCCCTTGGAGAACCCGGCGGTGCGGCGCAGCATCGCGTCCTTCAGGCCCGTTCGCTCCAGCGCGCGCTCGGCGCGTGCCCGCGCCTGGCTCTTGTCGAAGCCCGAGAGGCGCAGCAGGAACGAGACGAACTCGCGCGCGTCGAGGTCGTCGTAGAGCGCGTCCTGCTGCGGGCAGAAGCCGAGCACGCGGAAGTACTCGCGGTTGGCGAAGGGCTCGAAGCCGAGCACGCGCAGGCTGCCGCGCGAGGGCCGGATCTCGCCCGCGACGAGCTTCAGGAAGGTCGACTTCCCCGCGCCGTTGGGCCCGAGCAGGCCGACGATGCCGCCCTCGATCTCGAGCGTCAGGTCGTTGAGGCCGACCACCGCGCCGTACCAGCGCGAGAGGCCCTGCGCGGAGAGCAGCGCGCCGCTCATCCGTTGACCTCCAGTCGCCGCGCGCGCCAGAAGAGCACGGCCCAGGCGAGCGCCACCCAGCCAGCGAGCACGAACCAGGTCCCGCTCAGGCTGTAGTCGGCGCGGAAGTGCAAGAGGCGCTGCATCTCGAACAGGCCCAGCGCGACGCGCCGCAGGCAGCCGAAGACCGAGAGCATGTTCCAGGCCGGCTCGCGGTTCATGTTCGCGAGCATCAGGCCCAGCCCGCCCAGCAGCGCGAAGAGGCCGAGCGATGCGGCCAGCGCGTGCGACTTGCGCCGCGTCAGGCTCGAGATCGCCAGCACGATCGAGGACTGCACCGTGAGCGACACCAGAGAGTACGCCAGCATCTTGAGGATCGTGTCGCCCTCCTGCGTGACGAACGACCAGTGCGGCGAGGCGAAGGCCGCGACCGTGCAGATCACCAGGCCCGGCACGAGCGTGGCGAGCGAGCCGAGCAGCGCCAGCGGCAGGAACTTGCCGGCGAGGTAGTCCAGTCGTGTCAGCGGGCGCGCGAAGTAGAGCAGGTGCGCCTTGCGCCGCGCGTCCTCGCTGATCAGACCGGCCCCGTACCAGGCGACGATCAGGAGCACGAACGAGTCCATGCCGGCATGGAACCCGACGATCTGGTCGCGTACCTGGATCAGGCTGCCCGCCATGCTGCCGACCGCTGCCGCCGGCGAGGAGACGTCCGGCGTGTTCGGGATCGGGTTCGTGCCGCTCTCCAGCGCGAACTTGGCGTAGACCACGAACGAGAAGATGATCGTCGCGATCGCCGGCGGCGCGAAGAGCAGCAGCGGCAGCTTCTTCTGCAGCGCGCTGCGCAGCGTGCTCTGCGCCAGCGGGATCCAGCGCGGGCCCCGCCGCGCGAGCTCGCCGCGGAAGGGCCGGTAGATCTCGGTGTGCGTGGCGGCCTTCACGAGGGTTCCTCCCGCGAGAGGCCCTCGAGGAAGACCTGCTCGAGCGAGGAGCGCAGCTCGGTCAGCGACTCGATCGCGGCACCGGCGCGGCCGGCGAGCGCGAAGAGCACGTCGGCGTCGGGCTCGCTCTCGGGCAGCACCAGCACGCGCGCGCGGCCGCGCTGCGACTCGACGGCGATGCCGCTCTCGGCGAGCAGCGCGTCCAGCGGCGCGAGCTCGCCTGCGAAGACGGCCTCCAGGCGCCGGCCGCGGCGCTGCGTCAGCTCGGCGATGCTGCCCTCCAGCGCCGTGTGCCCGGCCTTGAGCACGATCACGCGCTCGCAGGTGCGCTCGACGTCGGGCAGGAGGTGCGAGCACAGCAGCAGGCTCTTCCCCTGCGCGCCGCCGAGGTCGGCGACCAGCTCGAGCATGTGCTTGCGCCCCTTGGGATCGAGCCCGTTGGTCGGCTCGTCGAGCAGGAGCAGCGGCGGATCGTGCACCAGCGCCTGCGCCAGCTTGAGGCGCTGCTTCATGCCGGTCGAGTACTGCTCGCAGTCGCGGTAGCGCGCCTCGTCCAGGCCGACGTAGTCGAGCACCTCGTGCGCGCGCGTCATCGCGTCCTCGCGCGTGAGCCCGGAGAGCTCGCCCAGCGTCGCGACCAGCTCGATCGCGCTCATGCCGGGGATCAGGCAGTCGGACTCGGGCATGTACCCGACCGAGCGCCGCAGCGCGAGCCGGCCCGCGGCGGTGCGCGGGTCGCTGCCCGCGATGCTGGCCGTGCCCGAGTCGGGCACGAGCAGGCCGAGCAGGAGCTTGATCAGCGTGGTCTTGCCCGCGCCGTTGGGGCCGAGCAGGCCGACGGCGCCGCCCTCGATCGTGAGCGTGAGCCGGTCGAGCGCGCGCACGCTGCCGTAGCTCTTCGAGAGTTCGCGGATCTCGATCATGAAGGGGGCGCGCTTGCGCTCGGGCTCGTCCGGGTATTTCGCGGCCGCTCGCGATTCACGAGGCGCGCCGCACGATCCAGCGCGCGAGCATCGAGGCGAGGTCGGCGACGAGCACGATACCGGCTCCGAGGGCCACGAAGAACAGCATCTCGTCGTAGAACTGGCGCGTGCGCGCATCCTGGATCCAGTACCCGAGCGAGGCCACGCCCAGCATCCCGAGCACGGTCGCCTCGCGCACGCAGGTCTCGAAGCGGTAGAAGAAGTAGAGCAGGAAGCGCGCGAGCGAGAGCGGCAGGATCGCCGCGACGGCCACCTGCGCGCGCGTCGCGCCCGACTCGCGCAGGACGCGCAGGGTGCGCGGCTCGAGGTTCTCGACGGTCTCGGCGCCGAGCTTGCCGAGGATGCCCGCGTTGTGGATCGCCAGCGCCAGCACGGCCGGCCAGGCGCTCGGCCCGAGCATGGCCAGGAAGAGGAAGGCCCAGACGTACTCGGGGATCGCGCGCAGGAAGATCAGGAGCGCGCGAACCAGGCCGGTCAGCAGCCTCCAGGGCGCGCCTTGCGCGCGCGGACGCGCCGCCTGCCCGTGCGAGCCGACCCAGGCCTCGAAGGGCTCGCGCGAGGCGACGTTGCGCGCCGCGAAGAGCATCAGCGCGCTCGCCGCGAGCCCGGCCAGCGCGATCGCGAGCACCGAGATCGCCAGCGTCGCCAGCGCGCCGCTGAACCCGCGCGCACAGGCGAGCTTCCAGCCCCAGGCGAGGTAGGCGCCGAGCGAGAAGGGCTCGCCGCGCAGGTCGTAGGGCTGGATGTCCTCGCCGAGGAAGCGCTTGAGGTTCTCCAGCCGCCGCGGCGCGAAGGCCTCGGCGACGTCGATCTCCCCGCCCAGCCAGGCCCACACGACCAGCAGCCCGAGCGCGACCAGGCTCCAGCGCACCAGGCGGCTCCTGGGGCGCTCGCGCGCGAGGCGGTCGAGCTCGAGCGGGCTCATGCGACGAACCGGCGCCGCAGCGCGCCGCTCCACAGCTCGATGCCGATCACCAACGCCATCAGCAGGTAGAGGTAGGTCCAGACCTCGGCGTAGTGCAGGTTCTCGAAGGCCTGCGCGATCGAGTAGCCCAGCGTGGGGAAGCCGAAGAACCCGAGCACGGCCGAGGAGCGCACGGCGCACTCGAAGCGGTAGAAGGCGTAGGCCGCCATGTCGGGCAGCGCGCGCGGCAGCCGACCGAAGAGGAAGACCTGCAGCGGCCCGGCGCCGAGCTCGCGCAGCGCACGGGCGCTGTCGCGCGGCGCCTCCTCGAGCATCTCGCTGAAGATCTTGGCCAGCGTCCCGCCGTAGGGGATCGCGATCGCGACCACCGCCCCGAACGTGTTCAACCCGAACGCGGCCAGGAAGAGCACGGCCCAGAGCAGCTCGTGCACCGAGCGCATGCCGACGATCAGCGCGCGCGTTCCGCCCCAGACGAGCGGGGCGATCCGCGAGAGCCCGCCTCCGCGGCGCTCCTCGGCCCACCAGCCGCTCGAGGCGAAGAAGCCGAGCACGATGCCGAGCACCAGGGCCAGGCTCATGCCGGCGACCGCGAAGACCAGTGTGCGCCGCGCGGCCGCGAGGCCGACGAGCAGGATCGGCGGCGTGCCCTCGGGCACCTCGGTCTGGTAGTGCAACGCGGGCGCGAACGCGCTGCCGAAGAAGCCGCGCACGATCGTCCAGCCGCCCGACTGCGGCACCAGGCGCGCGAGCGGCGCGTCGAGCGCGATCCAGGCTGCCAGCGCCGCCAGCGCGATGCCGGCGACCACCAGCGCGCGGCCCGAGAAACGCCGTTCAGGCCGCGCCGTCGCGCTGCTCATCGGCGAGCTCCAGGCCCTCGAGGGAGTAGAGGCGTTCCAGCTCCGCCGTGCCGACCTCGGCCGTCGGCTTGTCGAAGAGCACGCGCCCGCCGCGCAGGCCGACCAGGCGCGGGAAGAACTCGCGCGCGAGGCCGATGTCGTGCAGCGAGACCACCAGCGTCAGCCCGCGCTCGCGCGAGACCTCGGCCAGGAGCTCGACCATGCTGCGCGCGCGCGCCGGATCGACCGCGCTGACGGGCTCGTCGGCGAGCAGCGCGCGCGGCTCCTGGAACAGCGCGCGCGCCAGCGCCACGCGCTGGCGCTGGCCGCCCGAGAGGCTGTCGGTGCGCTGGTAGAGCTTCTCGCCGATGCCGACGCGCTCGAGGATGCGCGCGACCTGCTCGACCTCCGGGCGCGGCGGCACGAGCAGCGTGCGCAGCGACGCGAGCAGGCCCTGCTGGCCGAGCTTGCCCGCGAGCACGTTGGCGAGCACGCGCACGTTGGGCACCAGGCACAGGTCCTGGTGCACGAAGCCGATGTGCGCGCGCAGGGCGCGCAGCTCGGCGGGCGCGAGGCCGTCGAGCGAGCGGCCGTCGACCTCGACGCGACCCGTGCCCGGCAGCACGGCCGCGTTGAGCAGGCGCAGCAGCGTGGTCTTGCCCGAGCCGCTCGGCCCGACCAGCGCGAGCGACTCGCCGGGACGGATCTCCAGATCCACCCCGGCGAGCGCCGCCCGTCCGTGGAAGCTCACGCCGGCCCGCGCGAGGCGGAATCCTGCGGGGACGAGCACGTTGCGTGCGTCTCCCGCGGACTAGCGCGCCTGCTTGGGTTCGCGCACGAGCTCGATCTCGATCGCGAGCTTCTTGAGCGTCTCGAAGTTCTCGTTGGTGCAGGGCACCAGGCCGCCTTCGTTGCGGTCCATCGCCGAGAGCAGCTTGAGGTCGTCGCCCGCGATCGAGGTCAGCACCTTCTGCAGCTTGTCGGTGAAGCCCGCGCCGAAGGTGGTGTCGAGCGCGGGGTGCGCCGTGAAGTTGTAGTCGCAGAACTCGGGCGAGACCCAGATCACCTGCACGAGCTCGGGGTCGACCTTCTTCTCCTTGACCAGCTTCTCGTAGACCGTGTAGTCGACGCAGCCGGCGTCGTAGGTGCCCGCGCCGACCAGCGCGCAGGTCTTGTCGTGCCCGCCGGAGAAGGCCATCTCCATGCCGAAGAAGTCCTTGGGCGACATCTTCGTGTTCTTGCGGATGAAGTACTCGGGCATCAGGCGGCCCGAGGTCGACTGCGCCGAGCCGAAGGTGAACTTCTTGCCCTTGAGCGCCATCGGGAACTCGTCGGACTTCGTCAGGCCCAGGCTCTTGTTCGCGACGAAGTAGCTCTTGAACTTCATGTCGCGCGGGCCGCAGGCGATCGCGCGCGCGCCGGGCACGGCGATGCGCGCCTGCACGCCGGTGAAGCCGCCGAACCAGCACAGCTGCAGGTCGCCGTTCTTGAACGCGTCGACCGAGGCGTTGTAGTCGGCCGAGGGCACGTACTCGACCTGCACGCCGAGCTTCTCGGAGAGGTACTTCGCCAGCGGCTTGTACTTCTCCGCCAGCTCGGTCGAGTTCTGGTTGGGGATCCCGGAGAAGCGCAGGACCTTGGCCTGCTCGTTCGCGGGGGCGGCAGTGACTGCGCGCGCGTGGGGGGAAAGGAACGCGAGGATCGAAAGGCTCAGCGCGAGCCCGAGGGTGAGCGGTCTCATGTGTTCACGGCATCCTTTGGTCGCGTCGAACGGTGGAACAGGCACCGTGCGGACGGACACGAGGGTCCTGGGGACTGGAAATGCGGCGCAGATCCTATCCGGGCGGATGTCGCGGACAAAGCGCGGGCGCGCGGCGCCGCGCGTGTCTAGAATCCCGCGCCACGGAGTGACCATGAGCCCCAACCCCAGCGATCGCGACGGTCCCAACCCCGATCCCAAGGCGCTCTCGCGGCGCCGCTTCCTGCGCAGCGCCGGCGGCGTGGCGGCCGGCGGAGCGCTGGTCCAGGGGATCCTGAGCTCCTGCGAGACGGAGGGCGCCGCGCCTGCGCCCGCCCCGGCCGCCAAGGCCGCGGCTCCGCGCGCGAGCGAGCTGCTCGAGGGCGAGATCGAGATCGAGCTCGCGATCAACGGAGCCGCGCGCAAGATCGTCTGCGAGCCGCGCACGACGTTGCTCTCGGCCTTGCGCAACCGCTGCGAGCCCGCGCTGACCGGCACCAAGGAGGTCTGCGACCGCGGCAACTGCGGCGCGTGCACGGTGCACATCGACGGCAAGCCCGCGCTGGCCTGCCTGCTGCTCGCGGCCGACCTGCGCGGGCGCCGGATCACGACGATCGAGGGCGTCGGCACGCCCGAGTCGCTCACGCCGCTGCAGGATTCGTTCTGGAAGCACGATGGCCAGATGTGCGGCTACTGCACGCCGGGCTTCGTGATGTCGATCCAGGCCTGCCTCGACCGCAAGCCGCAGGCTTCGCTCGAGGAGATCAAGCGCTCGTGCGCCGGCAACGTCTGCCGCTGCGGCACCTACCCGGCGGTGTTCGACGCGGCGCTGGCCGTCGCGCGCGGAGGCAAGGCCCGATGAGCACGCAGCAGAAGCCCGGCAAGAAGACGATCAAGGTCACGAAGAACGTCGACGGCCACCCGGTCGAGGAGGAGATGGAGGTCGACGACGTCGCCGGCCCCAGCTGGGGGCCGCGCGAGGCGCACACGCTCGTCAACCACGAGATCCCGCGCGTCGACGGGCCGCAGAAGCTGACCGGCCGCGCCGTCTACGCCAACGACGTGCGCCTGCCGGGCATGCTCTTCGCGCGCCTGTTGTGCTCGCCCTACCCGGTCGCGACGGTCAGCCTCGATCTCGACGCGGCGCGCAGGATGCCGGGCGTCGGCGCCGTGCTCGACCTGGGCGCGAACTCGGTCAAGTGGCTGGGCCAGCCGGTCGCGGCCGTCGCCGCCGACACGCCCGAGCGCGCCGAGGATGCGCTGCGCGCGCTCGCCGCGAAGTGGACGCCGGGCAAGTGGTCGGTCACGCGCGAGCAGGCCCTCGCGCCGGGCGCGGCGACGGTCGGCAAGCGCGGCAACCTCGACAAGGAATCCAGCTCGGGCAAGCGCGAGGAGGTCGAGGCCGCGCTGCAGAGCGCCGCGGCCGTGGTCGAAGCCGAGTACAGCGTGCCCGTGCAGCACCACTGCTCGCTCGAGACGCACGGCGTCACCGTCGACTACCGCGGCGGCGACGAGGCGAAGATCTACGCCTCGACGCAGGGCACCTTCGGCATCGCCGAGGAGGCAGCCGAGCACCTGGGCCTCTCCGCCAACCGCATCGAGACCATCGTCGAGTACATGGGCGGCGGCTTCGGCTCGAAGTTCGGCCTCGGGCAGGAGGGCGTGATCGCCTGCCAGCTCGCCAAGCAGAGCGGCCGCCCGGTGCACCTGCTGCTGACGCGCCGCGACGAGTTCACCAGCGCCGGCAACCGCAGCGGCGCGCACGTGTCGATGAAGGGCGCGATCGGGCCCGACGGCAAGCTGCTCGCGCTGATCGCCGACGTGCAGAAGCTCGGCGGCCTGGGCGAGGGCTCGCACGCCCGCCATCCCTACGTCTACACCTTCGAGAAGGTCTTCACGCACGTCGCCTCGGTGCGCACGCACACCGACGGCAGCCGCGCCATGCGCGCGCCCGGACATCCGCAGGCGAGCTTCGCGATGGAGTCGCTGATCGACGAGCTCGCCTACCAGGCCGGCCTCGATCCGCTCCAGGTGCGCCTGAAGAACCTCGCGAAGAGCGAGGCCTACACGCGCCAGCTCCAGCGCGTCGCGCAGGAGGTCGGCTGGGCGGAGCATCCGCACAAGACCGCGCCGGGCAAGGCCGAGGGCCGCTGGTGCACCGGCATCGGCTTCGCCGTCTCGACCTGGGGCGGCGGCGGCCATCCCGAGTGCGTGGTCGAGGTCAAGCTCGAGCGCGACGGCAGCGTCACGTCGGCCGTCGGCACACAGGACCTGGGCACCGGCACGCGCACGTACGTCGCGACGATCGTCGCCGAGGAACTCGGCCTGCCGCTCGAAGCCGTGCGCGCGCGCATCGGGTCGAGCCGCCTGGGCCAGGCCAACGGCTCGGGCGGCAGCACGACGACCGCCTCGCTCGCGCCGGCGGTCAAGAGTGCCGCCTGGAACGCGCGCACGAAGTTCGCGGAGCACCTCGCGAAGCTGCTCGACACGCAGCCCGAGCTGCTGCGCTTCGCGGGCGGCAAGGTCGAGGACCGCAAGAGCGGCAAGAGCCTCACCTTCGCGCAGGCCTGCGGCATGCTCCCGCCCGAGGGTCTCTCGGCGCGCGGCGAGTGGATCGCGGACCTCGCCGGCAACGGCATCCAGGGCGCGCAGGCCGCCAAGGTGCGCGTCGACCCGCTGACGGGCAAGGTCGAGGTGCTCAAGCTGGTCTGCCTGCAGAACTGCGGGCTGCCGATCAACCGCCTGACGCTGCGCTCGCAGATCGCGGGCGGGATGGTGCAGGCGCTCTCGTACGGCCTGCTCGAGGAGCGCGTGATCGACCCCGACCTCGGGCTCGCGCTCAACGCGAACTTCGAGGACTACAAGATCGCTGGCAGCCTCGAGATCGGCGAGATCGTCGCGCTGATCGACGACGGCGACACGCGCGAGAAGGCGATCGGCGTCGCCGAGGCGACGGTGATCCCCGGGCACGGCGCGATCACCAACGCCGTGTTCAACGCCTGCGGCGCGCGCGTGCGCGACCTGCCGCTCACCCCCGACAAGGTCCTGCGCGCGCTGGGACGCGCGTGAGCGAAGGAGCACGACCATGAAGGCCTTCCGACTGCACAATCCGGCCGACCTCCCCGCGGCGCTCGCGCTGCTCGACACGCCCGCGGCGCGCGCGGGCAAGACGCGCCCCTTCGCCGGCGGCCAGGACCTCCTGACCGAGATGAAGGAGCACCTCGCCGAGCCCGACGACCTGGTCAACCTCAAGGGCCTGCGCGAGCTGGCTGCGTTCGAGCTCGCCGCCTCCGGCGCGCTGACGCTGGGCGCGCTGGTGACGCTCGCCACGCTCGAGGAGCACGCCGCGCTGCGCGCGCGGCACGCGATCCTCGCCGAGGCGGCGGAGTCCGTCGCGAGCCCGCAGATCCGCAGCCAGGCGACGCTCGGCGGCAACCTCAACCAGCGCCCGCGCTGCTGGTACTACCGCAGCGAGGAGGCGCGCTGCCTGAAGAAGGGCGGCAAGGAGTGCTTCTCCTACGCCGGCCTGAGCAAGTACAACGCGATCCTCGGCGGGGGACCCTCGTACATCGTGCACCCCTCCGACCTCGCGCCCGCGCTGGTCGCGCTCGACGCCCAGGTCGAGCTCGTCTCTGCGAAGGGCTCGCGTACGCTGCCGCTGGAGACGTACTACACGCTGCCCGCGCAGAGCGACGTCACGCGCGAGACCGTGCTCGGGCCCGGCGAGATCCTCGCGCGCGTTACGGTCCCGGCGCCGCCGGCCGGACAGCGCTCGCACTACCTCAAGTTCCGCGAGAAGGGCTCGTTCGACTTCGCGCTGGCCTCGGTCGCCCTGAGCCTGGTGCTCGAGGGCCGCACGATCCGGGCCGCGCGCGTGGTGCTGGGCGGCGTCGCGCCGATCCCCTGGCGCGCCAAGTCGGCCGAAGCGGCCCTGGTGGGCGCCAGCGCCGAGCGGGCGAGCTTCGAGAAGGCCGCCGCGGAGGCCGTGCGCGGCGCGCAGCCGCTCGAGCACAACGGCTACAAGGTCCCGCTGGTCAAGGGCCTGATGGTGCGCGCCCTCGAGGAGCTCTGCGCCTAGGAGCGGCCATGGATGCAGCACCCTCCAGCTCGGGCTTCGACACCGCCGCGCTCTTCCCCTTCTGCCGTCTGCTGCGCTCGAAGAAGCTCTACTTCGCCCGCCAGCCGCCGCGCACGGAGGAGGAGATCCTCGACGCCAGCCGCCGCTGCTGGTGCTCGCGCACGATGCAGGCCCTGGGGCCGGACGGGGAGCTGGTCGCGCCGGAGGACTGCCGCTCGGGCCGGACCTGCTTCGAGGGCTTCCTGTAGAATGGGCCGGGCCCAACCCGGCCCTGAGGTGCCCATGCTGCCGATCGTCGTCCTGAGCGCGTTCTCCGCCGCCCCGCCGCCCGTCACCGGGCACTACGTCGAGTCGCGCACCGCCGCGGTCTTCGCGGGCGCGTGCCACTACAACGGCGAGTACTGCACGGAAGGGCGCGAGGCGCTCTGCGTCTGGCACTTCGACCAGGGCAGCTCCGGCGGCGTCGATCTCGCCGGCGTCGACATCGCGCTGGCCCTCTGCGCGGACGCGAACCTGGCCGATCCCGCGGCGCACACGACGCGCTCGATCTACCTCGCCAGCGGCGCGCCGCCGGCGGCCGCGAACGCGGCGCTGGAGCTCCTGCGCACGCGCGAACCGCGGCTCTTCGAGGGCGCGCGCGTGCTCGAGACGCTGCCGCTCCAGGCGCGTTTCGGGGCGGACGAGAGCTACCGCGTCAGCGGCGGGACGCTCTTCGAGCTCGCCGGTCGCGCGCGCGCCGACCGCGCCTGCTGCAAGATGCCCTTGAGCGTCTGGTACACGCCCTTCGCCACGATCCAGGGACGCGTCGTCGGCGACAACAGCGCCTTCGCGCTGCGCGACGAGCGCCTCGGGCGCGTGTTCTCGCGGCCGGGCGACAACTGCGCCTTCACCGGCACCTTCACCCTCGAGGCGCTGGCGCGCTGAGCCGCGCTCTTCGCTCGCGCATGCGTTCCCGCGCCTGGCTGGTCGGTTCGCTGCTCGTCCTCGTGGCGGGCGTGCTGCTGACGCTCGTGTGGGTGCGCGAGGACGCGCGTTCCCGCGAGCGCGAGGCCCGCGCGCGCGCCGCGGCGCTCGCGCCGCACGGGCAGCGCGAGCGCGAGGAGCCTCTGCCGCCGCGGCGCAGCGGGGCGATGGATGCCGAGGAGGCTGCGCTGGTCGCCGCCCGCAACGCGCGCCGCTCGGGCGTGCTCGAGGTCGAGCCCGACACGCTGGTCTCGATCCGCGGGCGCGTGGTCGACCGCAAGAGCGGGCTGGGCATCGAGGGCCTGACGCTCTCGTTCCTCTCGCGCCGGCCGCGCACGGTGGTCGTCACCAGCGGCCCGGACGGGGCCTTCCGCACCGAGACGGAGCTCTCGAGCGGCCTGGTCACCGTGATGCACGTGCCCAACCCCGACGATCCGCGCTTCGCGGCGCGCTGGGAGCTCGATCCGGCGCAGTTCCTGCTCGCGGCCGAAGGGCCGACCAGCGAGCGGCACGTCGACCTGTTCGTCGAGGCCCCCGAGCGCGTGCTCGAGGTCGCCGTGGCGCGGCCCGACGGCACGCCCGCGCCGGCCAGCGCCGTCTCGCTGGTGTGGGGCGAGCGGGCGCGCGACGGCGCCTTCGACGTGATCGGCCGCGACTTCGAGCGCGCCGACGGCAGCGGGCGCGCGCGCTTCTCGCTCTACGACGAGCCGCGCGAGGGCCGGCGCTCCGACCGCGGCGAGCCGCTCTCGGGCGTGTCGCTCTGGCTCGCGAACGGCGATCCCTCGCGCGCGCCCTTCGCGCGCGCCGGCGACACCGACGCGCAGGGCCTGTGCACCTTCGCGCCGCTGGCCTCGGGCTGCTGGTCGGTGCACGCGGTGCACCCGCTGACCGGCGAGTCGCTGGTGCGCGAGGTCGAGCTGGCGCGCGGCGCCGAGCGCGTGCTGCCGCTGACGCTGACGCTGGCCGGGCTCGCGCCGGGCGTGCGCGGGGTCGTGCTCGACGAGCAGGACCAGCCGCTCGAGGGCGTCGCGATCCGCATCCAGAACGGCAACGAGGCGCCCGTGACGATCGAGAGCCGCGCCCAGGGCCGCTTCGAGTTCTGGGGCCAGCCCTCGGCCGGCATCGAGCTCAGCGCCGGGCCGGGGTTCCTCGACGACGGCTACCTGCCCGCGCGCCTGGCGCTGCCCTTCGGCACGAGCGGGATCGTGCTGCGCCGCAGCGGACGCCAGGAGCTGTTCAGCTTCCCGGTCGAGATCGTCGCGCGCGACGGCGGCGAGCGCCTCGCCGCGGCGCAGCTGGTGCTCGGCACGGAGGATCCCGTGCACGCCGAGATCACCTACGGCGCGCAGAACGGCCTGACGCAGATCAGCTTCGCGCGCGATCGCGAGGTGCTCTGGCGCGCCGAGGCGCCCGGCTTCCGGCGTTCGAGCGGCGCGCTGGCGGAGCTGCTCGAGCGCCGGCGCGGCAGCGTGCTGCGCATCGAGCTCGAGCGCGGCTTCGAGCGCGAGCTCGTCGTGCGCGACCGCGTCACCAAGCGCGCCCTCGCCGGCGTGCGCGTCTGGCGCGACGGCCGCCTGGCGGCGACGAGCGACGAGCAGGGCCGCGTGCACCTGGTCGCCGAGGACTGGCCCGCGCGCCTGCGCTTCGACGGCGACGGCTACGAGACGCTCGACTGGGATCCGCGCTCGGCCGCGCTGGCGCAGGACGACGTGCGCCTGGAGGCGCGCGGCCCGCGCTGAGCGCTCCTCAGCCGAGCATCTCGTCGCGCAGCGAGGAGACGATCAGGAGCAGGCAACCCTGCTCGGTCGTCTGCACGTCGTGCACGCTGCCCGTTTCGGCGCGCTGGTAGTCGCCCGCGCGCATGCGCTGGCCGCTGAACGAGAGGTCGCCCTGCAGCACGAAGCACTCCTCCTCGCCGCCGTGGCGGTGCGCGGGATAGGACGTGCCCGGTGCCATGCGCACGAGCATCGTCGCGCGGTCGTTCGGCGCGTCGACGAAGAGCTGGCGCACCTGGATCCCCGCGATCGCGGTGGGCTCGAACTCGCCGCCCGCGCCGCTGGCCGGGACGATCGTCATGCCCTCGGGCGCGTCGGGCAGCGCCGCGGCGGGCGAGCTCGCGCCGGCGGCCCAGCGCTTCCAGACCTGGATGCGCTCGGCTTCGGCGCGCGGCGTGCCGCGGATGCGCTGGCGCACGCGCTCGAAGAGGGCGGGCGGCGGCGTCGCGAGCGGAGCCGACAAGGCCAGCGCACCGGCCGCGCGCTGCAGCGCGTCGAGCTCGGCGCGGCAGACCGCGCAGCCCGCCGCGTGCAGGCGGAACGCGCGCGCATCCTCCGGCTCCAGCGTGCCCAGCACGTACAGCGCGGCGCGCTCGGCCAGTTCGTCGTCGAGGAAGGGGTGTGCGTTCACGCGAGATCTCCTTCGAGGCGAGCCAGCTTGACGCGCAGCGCGGCGAGCGCGCTGCGGATGCGGGCCTTGACCGTGCCGAGCGGCTGCTGCAGCTCCGCGGCCACCTCGCTGTGCGAGAGGCCGCCGAAGAACGCCGCCTGCAGGGCGATGCGCTGCTCGCGCGGCAGCGCCTCGACGGCCGCGCGCACGATCTGCGCGCGCTCCGCGTCGGCGCTGCCGAGGTCGGGCGCGGGTTGTCCGTCGCCCAGGCTCCAGGCCTCCTCGTCGCCGAGCTCGTGCTCGCGCCCCTGCGTGCGACGCCGCCGGCGCTGCTGGTCGATCGCGCGCGTGCGCGCGAGCAGCGCGATCCAGCTCGCGGCCGAGCCGCGCGCGGCATCGAAACGCTCGGCCGAGCGCCAGACCTGCTCGAAGACGTCGACCAGCGCCTCCTCGGCCAGCGCGCGATCGCCGAGCACGAGCAGCGCCATGCCGAAGACGCGCGGCGCCGTGCGCTCGTAGAGCTCGCGCAACGCCTCCTCGTCGCGCGCGGCAATGCGTGCGATCAGTTCGGCGAGCGGATCGCCGGTGCGGCGCGGGCTGGCGTGCAGGTTCACCTGGGGTTCCCGGGCGAGGGTACGCGCCGCTGCGAGGGCGCGGATCGGGGAAACTCGGCAATTTCGCGCCCGGAAAATACGGCGGCTTGCGTGGCATCCGGGCCCGGCACTCGCGGCGTAGGCCGGGCAATCCCCACGGAGCAACCATGATCCACGCACTCACCGCCACCCTTCTCTTCGCGCCCGCGCTGTTCGTCCCGTCCAGCCACCGCGAAGCCCCCAACATCACCCGCATGCCCAAGGTCGACGCGACGGACTTCTACATGTTCCGCAGCTACGAGACCGGCCGGCAGGACTACGTCACGATCGTCGCCAACTACCAGCCGCTGCAGGCACCCTACGGCGGCCCGAACTACTTCACGCTCGACCCCGACGCGCTCTACGAGATCCACATCGACAACACCGGCGACGGCATCGAGGACCTGACCTTCCAGTTCCGCTTCACCAACTCGCTGCAGGACATCGGCCTGGACGTCGGGCCGGTCGGCGCGACCAAGCACGTCTCGGTGCCGCTGATCAACGTCGGCACGATCGACGCGAACAGCAACGCCAACCTCAACGTGCGCGAGAGCTACACGGTCAAGCTCGTCAGCGGCGACCGCCGCAGCGGCGTCGCGCTCCCGATCACCAACGCCCAGGGCGGCGCCGCCGTGTTCGAGAAGCCCGTCGACGACATCGGCACGAAGTCGATCCCCGACTACGCGGCCTACGCCGCCGCGCACGTCTACCCGATCTCGCTGCCGGACGGATCCGAGGGCCGCATGTTCGTCGGGCAGCGCAAGGACCCGTTCGTGGTCAACCTCGGCGAGGCCTTCGACCTGGTCAACCTCGACCCGGTCGGCGATCCGGCCGCCAAGCCCGACGTGCTGGCCGACGCGAACGTGACCTCGATCGTGCTCGAGCTCCCGATCAACTTCCTGGTCGACAGCTCCTCGGTGATCGGCGGCTGGACCAGCGCCAGCCTGCGCCAGGCGCGCGTGCTCAACCCGCAGCCCAAGTCGGACGTCGTCAACAAGGTCACGGTCGAGGGCGGTGCGTGGGTGCAGGTCTCGCGCCTGGGCATGCCGCTGGTCAACGAGCTCGTGATCGGCATCAAGGACAAGGACCGCTTCAACGCCAGCGAGCCCAAGGACGACGCGCAGTTCCTCGACTACGTCACGCACCCGACGCTGCCGCTGCTGCTGCAGACGCTCTTCGGCGTGACCGCGCCGACGCTCTACCCGCGCACGGACCTCGTGCAGGTCTTCCTGACCGGCGTGCCCTCGCTCAACGAGACCGCGACGCCGTGCGAGATGCTGCGCCTGAACACCGCGATCGCGCCGACGCCCTCGGCCAACCAGTCGCGCCTGGGCGTCCTGGGCGGCGACTCCGCCGGCTTCCCCAACGGCCGCCGCCCCGGCGACGACGTGGTCGACATGGCGCTGCGCGTCGTGATGGGGGCGCTGCTCCCCGCGCAGGACGCGCCCTCCGGTTCGCTGCCCTACACCGACGGGGCGATCCTCGACTCGAGCTTCCTCGACGACACCTTCCCGTACCTGAAGAACCCGCTCCCGGGTTCTCCCAACCTGCGCTGAACGCGACGGAGCCTCCCATGCGAACCCATCTGCGCTTCCTCCTCCCGCTCGCGCTCGTCGCGCTGCTGGGAGCCTGCAACGGCGGCGGTGGCGGCGGCACGCCTTCGGGCAACGCCCTCGTCACCAGCCAGATCTCCGCGACGAGCGAGACCGCCGAGCCGGTCTCGATCAACGACAAGACGCTGAACTTCAGCAGCGACGAGCACGCCTTCGACGCGCTCTTCCAGTAGGAGGCCAGCCATGCCGCGCACACTGCTCCTGTCCTTCGCCCTCGTGCTCCTGGGCGCGCGCGCCGCGGCGCACGAGTTCTGGATCCGTCCGACGGACTACGCGCCCGCCAAGGACGCGCGCGTGGGGCTGGAGCTGTGCGTCGGCATGAACCTCGCCGGCGACAAGCTGCCGCGCAACGAGGCCAAGCTCGAGCGCTTCTTCGCGCTCGATCCCGACGGCCACGCGCTGGACGTCGTCGGCCTCGACGGTCGCGCGCCGGCCGGCTGGCTGCGGCCGGACCGCGCGGGCACGTGGTGGGTCGGCTACCAGAGCAAGCCCACCGCGATCGAGCTCGAGGCGGCGAAGTTCGAGAGCTACCTGCGCGACGAAGGCCTCGACGCCGTCCTCGCCGAGCGCTCGCGCCTGGGCGAGAGCGCGAGTCCCGGCAGGGAGCAGTACTCGCGCTCGGTCAAGGCGCTGCTGGTCTGCGCCGGCGGCCCGACGCGCGGCTGGGAGCGCGAGCTGGGCCTGCCGCTCGAGCTCGTGCTGCGCAACGATCCTTCGACGCTCGCGCGCGGCGGGCGGCTCGAGCTCGAGTTGCACTTCCAGGGCAAGCCGCTCGTCGGCGCGCTGGTCGGCTGCCGGCGCGAGGGCGCCGGGAGCGAGCCGCGCCTGCGCACCGACGAGCACGGACGGGTCGGCTTCGCGCTCGAGGAGCCGGGCATGCACCTCGTGCGCGTGGTGCACATGCTCGCGGCGGAGCCCGCGAGCGGTTCGCGCTGGCGGAGCTACTGGTCCTCGCTCTCGTTCTCGTTCTCGCCGGCGTCCGCGCCGGCGAAGTGATCGTTCTTCATCAGCTCGCGCAGCACCACCGTCGCGTACGAGCCCTTGGGCAGCTCGAAGCCGACCCACAGCCCCTCGGCGCAGCTCTCCAGCACGGCCGCGCGCGGCCGGATCCACGCGGCGCGGCGCGTGCCCTCGAGTCCCGCGCGGCTCAGGCCCTCGGCGTCGAAGCCGCTGGCGGCGAGCACCTCCTGCTCGAGCTCCAGCGCGGCGCCCTTGGCCCAGCGCATGCGCGAGCCGAAGAGCGGGCCGCTGGGGACGATCTCGCCGGCCGCGCGGCGCTGCTCCTCGCGCGCGAGGTCCTCGACGTCGAAGAGCGCGCCGTCGCTGCGCTTGGCGACGTCGCCGTCGAGCAGTCCCGGCAGCGCGCCGCGCGCGTGCCGCCGTGCGAGCCAGAGGTGGAAGGCCCAGCTCTGCCAGGCCGAGTAGAGGAAGCGCGCGCTCCAGCCCTTCTTCGGCTGCAGGAACAGCTCTCTCGCGCGTTCGGCGTTGTCGCCCCGCGCGCCGAAGCGCTGCGCGCCGAACGCGTTGGGCAGGCCGCTCCGCTCGAGCTCGTCGAGGATCGCCCGCGCGCGCCCGGCGGCGCCGGGTTGCACCTCGCGCACCAGGATGCGGAAGCGGTTCCCCAGGAGGTGCCCGGTGCGCAGCTTGTTGGCGTGGCGCGCGGCGGCGAGCACCTCGCAGCCGAGCTCGCTGGCGACGCGCGCCGCGCACTCGGCCGCCTCGCCGCGCACGAGGTGCAGCGAGAAGGTCTGCGTGACGCGCGCGATCTTGTCCTTCTGCCCGGCGCAGCCGATGGCGCGCGAGGGGAGATGGAACAGCCGCCCGAGCGCGACGACGAGGTCGCGCGTCGTCCGCCCCTCGCGCCGCAGCGTCAGGTAGACGTGCTCGCCGCTGCCCGCCGGCGCGTAGAGCGGCAGCTCCTCGACCACGAAGTCGCCCGGCTGCGTCTTGAACACGCCGCCGATGCCGGGGAGCTCGCTCGTCGCCAGCGGCAGCAGCTCGTTCACGGCAGCTTGTGTCCGATCAGGAACGCGATCGCCGCGTCGAGCCGCTCGCCGACGATCAGCGTGTGGCCCAGGTCCGGCAGCTTCTCGAACTGCACCACCAGCCCGCGCGCGGCGAGCTCCTTGGCGCTGGCCTGCAGGCCGGCGGGATCGGCCAGCGGATCGAGGGCGCCGACGCTGATCCAGGTCGGCGGCAGGCGCTCGACCGATGCGCGCGGTCCGCCGGCGAAGCAGGCCAGCGCGGCGAAGCGCGCCGGATCGCCGGCGGCGAGCGAGGCCGCGATGCCCGAGCCCATCGAGTGCCCCAGCAGCGTGATGCGCCGCGGATCGACGGCGTAGTCGTAGACCAGCGCGCGGATCAGGATCTCGACCGTCGCGTTCGAGAGCCCGAAACCGGCGCGCGGGCAGGCGAGCAGGAAGCCGTGCTGGTCCGCCAGCGCGCGGATGCGGCCGGCGCCGTAGCCCTCGAGGAACATGTTCTCGTCGCCGCCCGCGCCGTGCAGCGCGATCACCAGCGGCAGCGGCTCGTCCTTGGCCGCGAGCGCGGGCGCGTAGAGGCGCACGGGCAGCTCGCCCTTCGGGAGCTTGACCACGCGCCAGAGGTCGCCGACGCGCCGGCGGTAGGGGTCGTCGCCGCGGCGCAGGAGCGCGATCTCGTGGTCGACCTCCTTGGCGAGCGCGGGCCGGTCGGCGAGGAACTGCGCCGAATCCGCGCTCGAGGGCTTGCTGCGCAGGAGGCCGGCGCGTGCGCGCGCGCAGGCGAGCGCCTGCTCCAGCGGGGGGCCGTCGGCCTTGATCGCGTTGATCGCGAGCAGCATCTCGGTGCGCAGCCCGTCCCAGTCGTAGGGCGCCTCGGCCGGCGCGGGCTCGCTCGCGGGCGCGCCGAGCTCGCGCGAGAGCGCCTCGAGCCCGTCGATCACGGCCTGTCCCTGCCCGCCGAAGAAGGCCAGCGTGGCCTGGTCGAAGGTGCGGTTGAGCTCGCGCTTCCTCTCGGGCGTCAGCGTCGCGGCGGAGTAGGCGCGCTCGAAGCGCTGGTAGGCGCGCGCGAGGTCCGCGCGCGTGACGGGAGCCTGCGGGAGGAGCGCGAGCAGCGTGCCGAGGACGAACGGGAGCATGCGCGCGAGGCTACCTCAGAAGCGCCCGGCGAGCGAACCTGCGTAGCCGACGAGCTCCGCGTAGCCGCTGCCGCGTGCGCTGCCGGCGACCGCAACCGGGCCTTCCCAGTAGAGCGTGCCGGTCGAGCGCGCGCCGTCGATCTCGCAGTCGGGAACGCGCGGCGCGAGCTCGAGCTCGAGCGACTCGGAGGGGATCGCGAGCGTCCAGCGCGCGGGGTACTCGGCGCCCGAGTGCGGGCTCTTCCAGCGCGCGGAGACCGCGAGATGAAGGTCCTCGGCGTGCAGCGTGCGCGTCGAGCCGTCGGCGCGCACGAGCGTGCCGCCCGACTGCGCCAGCGCGCTGCCGTCGGCGCGCCGCAGCCGGTACAGCATCAGCTCGCGCCCGTCGTCCAGGCGCAGGCCGAACCAGTCCCAGCCGACGGCGCCCGTGCCGAGCTGGCTCGTGCCCCACTCGTGGTCGAACCAGCTCTCGCCCGCGACCTCGAGCGCGCGGCCGTCGAGCTCCAGCGTGCCCTTCGTCGCAAGCCGCGTGAAGCTGACGTAGGCCGAGGCGTTGCCGTCCTCCGAGCCCTTCTCGGAGAGGCCCTGCTCGCCGTGGAGCACCACCGGCTTCGCCGGTGCGAGCGCGAGGTCGAGCGCGAGGCCGATCTCGCGCGCCCGCGCGCGCGCGTGCAAGGCGCCGCTCTGCGGGTCGCGCTCGATGCGCCAGTCCTCGATCCAGGTGTCGAGCTCGCCCTCGCGCGCCCCGGCCAGCCCGGCGTTGGCGCGGCGCACGCGCTGCGCGCTGCGCGTCTTCTGCGCGCCGATCTGCGTCAGCGCCAGATGCCCGGCGTAGACCGTGCGCACCGACCAGAACGGATCTTCCGGCGCCGGCAGCCCCGGCTGGAGGCCCTGGCGGAAGATCGTCAGCTGGAAGCCGAAGCGCGCGCCGTCGGTCGCGGCGAGCTCGCCGGTGACGTACCACCACTCGGTGCGGAAGTCGGGGTGGCTGCCGTGGTCGGCCGGGAAGTGCGCCGTGAACGGCGGGGCGTGGCGCTTCCAGTCGGGGGCCGCGCACAGGGCGAGCAGGCACACGAGCGTCTTCATCGTCATCCTTCCTCGCGCAGCACGCTCTGCGCGCTCGCGCGCGCCGCGAGCCAGGCGGGCGCCAGACCCGCGACCAGGCAGGCCAGCGCGACCGCGCCGAGCACGTCGAGGATCGCGCCCCAGGGCTGATGGAACTCCAGCGTCCAGCCGAAGCTCTGCCGGTTGACCACCGTCACCAGCACCACGCCGATCCACAGCCCCGTCGCTGCGCCGCCGCCGGCGCCGAGCAGGCCGAGCAGGCCCGACTGCAGCGTCACCTGCGCGCCCAGCTCGGCGCGCGAGGCGCCCAGCGTGCGCAGCAGCGCGAGATCGGTCGCGCGCTCGCGCACCAGCGCGAAGAGCACCGTCAGCACCGCGATCACGGCGACGAAGGCGCTGACCAGCGCCAGCGCGCCGGTGATGGCGAAGGTGCGGTCGAAGACGCGCAGCACGTCCGCGCGCAGCTCGGCGTTGGTCAGCACGACGACCTGGAACTGCGGCTGCAGCGCGGCGAGCAGCCTCGTGCGCGCGGCCTCCAGGTCGGTCTTCGGCGGCAGGTAGACCTCCAGGTGCCGCGGGCCGCGCTCGGGGTAGAGGCGTGCGAACGCGTCGAGGTCGACGATCACCGTGCCCAGGCTGTCGCCGTAGTCGTAGAAGACGCCCTCGATGCGCCGCTCGAAGGCGCCGCCGGGCGTCTGGACGCGGATCGTGTCGCCCTCCTTGTGCCCGAAGCCGAGCGCGAAGGCCTCGCTGACGACGACGCCGCGCTCCGCCAGCGTGCGCGCGAGCACCTCGCGCGAGTCGCGCCCGTCGCGGTAGGGGAAGCCGCCGCGCCGCGCGACGACGTCGATCGCGGCGCCGACCAGCACGATGCGCCGGCCCTCGCAGCTGGCCGCGGCGCTGTGGTAGGGATCGACCGTGCCCGGGCCGAAGACCTGCTCGGTGATCGTCGTGATGCGCGGGTCGAGCGTCCCCAGCGGCACGCCGCCCGGCGGCGCGAGCGCGCGCACCTGCAGGTCGGTGCGCAGCGCCGAGTCCGTCCAGTGCACGACGGTCAGGCGGAAGGAGTGCACCAGCGTCGCGATCGAGACCGTCAGCGCGACGCTCATGCCCACCGCGCCCGCGGCCCAGGCCGAGCGCCTGCGCCCGGCCGCGAGCGCGGCGACGGCCAGCCGCAGCGGCGGGGCGATCGAGAGGAGCCGCGGCAGCCGCGCCGTGACGCGCGCGACCAGATCGAGCAGCGGCGCCTGCAGCGCGGTCAGCGCGCCCAGCAGCGCCAGCGCGGAACCCAGGGCCGCGACCGGCAGTCCGCGCCAGGCCGGCAGGCGCATCAGCTCGACCGCGGCGAGCGCGAACAGGATCGCGACGCCGACCGCGCCGACGCGCGCGCGCGGCGTGAGCACCTCGGGCGGCGCGCGATGACTGCAGCGGCGGCGTGCGCACGATCTCCAGCAGCGGGAGCACCGCGCTCGCCAGCGCGACCAGCACGCCGATCGCGAGCCCGGCCAAGAACAGATCGGCCTCGAAGCGCACCGGGTTCTCGGGCGACGACCCGACCACCGTCGTCAGCGTCGCGCATCGAGGGCACGAAGCGCGTGCTGGCCCAGCCGCCGAGCGCGCCCAGCGTGCCGCCGACGATGCCGAGCGCGAGCGCCTCGGCCAGCAGCGCCGAGCACAGCTGCGCGCGGCTGGCGCCCAGCGAGACCAGCAGCGCCAGCGTCGCGCGGCGCTGCACGACCGAGGTCGCCAGCGCGGTCGCGACCAGCACGGCCGCGACCAGCAGCGAGATGCCCGAGAGCGCCTGCAGGTTGAACTCCAGCGAGTGCACCAGCGCCGAGAGCTCGGCGGCGCGCGCTCCGGTCGAGCGCAGCTCGAGCGAGGGCGGCAGGACGCGGCGCACGCGCTCCTCGAGCGCGCCGGCGTCGACGCCCGCTCGCGGCACGAGCTCGATGCGGTCGAGGCGCCCGCGCCGGCCCGTGATCGTCTCGGCGAGCGCGAGGTCGGCCAGCACCGCGGTCGCGAAGGCCTCGGGCGCGCCGTCGAGCGCCAGCGTGCCGAGCACCTCGAGCTCCTGCAGCCGCCCGTGCGCCTCGAGCGCGAGCCTCGCGCCCGGCGCGACGCCGAGCGTGCGCGCGAGCGGCTCGGCGATCCAGACGCCCTCGCCCGCGAGGAAGCGCCGGCCGGCCTCGCCGGCGAGCGGCGGCAGCGCGAGCGCGCGCGCCTCGCGATCGACCAGCGGGTCGATGCCGCACAGGCGCAGCACGGCGCCGCTGTGCGGCTCGAGCACGAGGTCCTCGATCACCGGCACGAGCACCGCGTCGGCGCAGAGCGGGCGCAGCAGCGCCAGCGTCTCCTGCGGCACGAGCGCGGGCGAGACGATCTCGAGCGAGGCCGCGCCCGCGATCGCGCGCGTGTCCTCGCGCAGCGAGGAGAGCGCCGCGCGGTTGGAGGCCAGCGTGGCGACGAAGCCGGCGACGCCGGCGGCGATCCCGAGCAGCGTGGCGAGGAAGCGCAGGGGTGCGCGGCGCAGCGGACGCAGGAAGAGCGCCTGGAGGATCATCGCGGCCCGGGATCGCCGGCGGGCGGACCGTCGTAGAGGAGCCTCCCGTCGGCCAGGCGCACGAGGCGGTCGGCGCGCGCGGCGAGACGCGCGTCGTGCGTCGCGATCACCAGCGCGCTGCCGTCCTCGCGCCGCAGCTCGTCGAGCAGGTCGAGCACGCGCGTGCCCGAGGCCGAGTCGAGGTTGCCGGTGGGCTCGTCCGCCAGCACCAGCCTCGGCCGGTGCACCAGCGCGCGCGCCAGCGCGGTGCGCTGCTGCTCGCCGCCGGAGAGCTCGCTGGGGAAGTGCGCCGCGCGCGCGGAGAGGCCGACGCGCTCGAGGATCGCGCGCACGCGCTCGGGATCGCGGCGGCGGTCGAGCGCCAGCGGCAGCGCGACGTTCTCCGCGACGCTGAGGTGCGGCACGAGGTGGAAGGACTGGAACACGATGCCGATGCCGCGACGGCGCAGCAGCGTGCGCTCGCCCTCGCCGGCGCGCGCGAGGTCGAGCCCGCCGACCTCGACCGTGCCCTCGTCCGGCTGGTCGACGCCCGAGAGCAGGTTGAGCAGCGTCGACTTGCCGCAGCCCGAGGGCCCGACCAGCGCCAGCCACTCGCCGGCGCGCACCTCGAGGTCGAGCGCCTCGAGCGCGTGCACGACCTCGCCGCCGCGCGCGTAGCGGCGCGAGGCTCGCACGAGGCGGGCGAGCGGTTGGCCAATCGCGGCGGCGGAGTCCATCATGGCCAGTGTGCGGCGTCGACCCGTCCGCTGCCAAGCCTCCTCATGAAGGTGCTCAGCTTTCTCGCCCCGCGCTTCGCCTGGCGCGCCGAAGTGGCCGCTTCGGGCACGAGCGGCGACCCGCCGCCGCCGGGCGAGGCGCGCGAGTGCGTGGTCGCGTTCGTGCACCTGGAGCCGGGCGATCTCGAGGCGCTCGCGCGCGCCTCGAAGCTGCGCACGCTGCGCAAGCACCTGGAGTGGCTCGCGCGCAAGCGCGGCTGCGGGTCGTACGTGCTGCACTCGTTCACGCACCTCGCCGCTGCGAGCGCCGAGGCGGACGGTGCGCGCGCGTTCCTCGACGAGCTCGCGCGCGCGCTGGCCGAGCGCGGCGCGAGCGTGCAGCAGACGCCCTTCGGCTGGAGCTGCGCCTGGGAGCTCGCCGTGCACGGCGAGAGCGTGGCCAAGGTCTGGAAGGTGCTCTGAGGAACGCGCGTCGGAACCTCGCGGAGGCGCACCGAAACACAGGACGGGCCCTCGCGGACCCGTCCTGTCGTTCGCGCGACTAGCCGCCGTTCACGGGACCCACAGCAGCATCCACCCGTTGGTGAAGTTCGAGTGCGTGCCGCACGGACCGGTGAAGTTGCGGTACCAGACCTGGTAGTAGCGCACGCCGCCCGCGGGCGGGATCGCGCCCTTGACCGAGAGCGCGAGATCGCCGAGCTGCGGGTACGAGGCCGAGCCGCCGGCGTCCGAGAGCTTGCCCGCGAGGCGGATCAGCGGCGAGCCGCCGGCGCAGACCAGTCCGTCGAAGGCCGCCGTGCCGTGCCCGAGGTTGTTCGGGCTCGAGCCCTGGAAGAAGAGCATCGAGATGTTGGGCGGCAGCTGCGTCGCCGTCAGCACCATCGTGTCGCCGCTGATCTGCGCCTGGCCGTTGCCCGTCAGCTTGCCGCCCAGGCCGAGGCTGTTCGTGCAGCCCGACTTCGCCGCGGGGAGCGAGAGGTTCGAGCACGGGCAGGCCGTGCCCGAGCCGTCGCCGAAGCAGTAGGGCTGGCCGTTGATCGTCTCGCACTCGTCGGGGATGCCGTTGTGGTCGGTGTCCTGGCTGAAGCCCTGGGCCACGTCGCACGAGTCGGGACGACCGTTCTGGTTGCAGTCGGGCGCGCCCGCGGCGATCTCGCAGGCGTCGCCGACGTTGTTGCCGTCGCAGTCGGCCTGGTTGTGGTTGGCGATCGTCGGGCAGTTGTCGCAGGCCTCGCCGACGCCGTCGCCGTCGCTGTCGAACTGGATCGGGTTGACGATCGAGGGGCAGTTGTCGATGCAGTCCGCGACGCCGTCGCCGTCGGTGTCGGTCTCGGGGTTGCCGCAGCCGCACTGGCCCGGGGCGATCTTGAGCGGATCGCTCGGGCAGCCGTCGATGCAGTTGGGCGTGCCGTCGCCGTCGCCGTCGCCGTCGGACACGCCGCAGCCGCAGATGCCGGGGTTGACCTTGAGCGGGTCGCTCGGGCAGAGGTCGTTGCAGTTGGGCGTGCCGTCACCGTCGCTGTCGGTGTCCGCGACGCCGCAGCCGCACGTGCCCGGCGAGGTCTTGAGCGGATCGCTCGGGCAGCCGTCCAGGCAGTTGAGCACGCCGTCCCCGTCGGAGTCCGCGTCGGCCGCGCCGCAGCCGCAGATGCCGGGCGTGACCTTGAACGGGTCGTTGGGGCAGAGGTCGTTGCAGTTGGGCGTGCCGTCGCCGTCGGTGTCGGTGTCGGGCGTCCCGCAGCCGCACGTGCCCGGCACGACCTTGAGCGGATCGTTCGGGCACAGGTCGGCGCAGTTGGGCGTGCCGTCGCCGTCGGTGTCGGTCTCGGGGTTGCCGCAGCCGCAGAAGCCGGCCGTCGTCTTGAGCGGGTCGTTCGGGCAGCCGTCGACGCAGTTGGGCGTGCCGTCGCCGTCGGTGTCGGTCTCGGGGTTGCCGCAGCCGCACGCGCCCGGCGAGACCTTGAACGGGTCGCTCGGGCAGAGGTCGTTGCAGTTGGGCGTGCCGTCGCCGTCGGTGTCCGTGTCCGCGACGCCGCAGCCGCAGATGCCGGGCGTGATCTTGAGCGGGTCGTTCGGGCAGCCGTCGTTGCAGTTGATCACGCCGTCGCCGTCCGCGTCGCCGTCGGAGATCCCGCAGCCGCAGATGCCGGGCGCGATCTTGAGCGGGTCGGCGGGACACTGGTCGATGCAGTCGGGCGTGCCGTCGCCGTCGGAGTCCGCGTCGGCGAGGCCGCAGCCGCACTGGCCGGGCGCGATCTTGAGCGGATCGTTCGGGCAGAGGTCGCTGCAGTCGGCCGTGCCGTCCGCGTCGGTGTCGGTCGCGTCGAGGGCGAGGCCGACCGCGTTGCTGGTGATCGAGCCGCAGGCGTTGGAGACGACCACGTCGTAGCTGCCGAGCTGGCCGGCGTGCACCGGGTTGATCGAGAGGTGCGCGCTGTGCGTGCCGCTGTACGCGCCGCCGTCGTTGATCGGGTTGCCGTTGAAGCGCCACTGGTAGCCGAGGAAGTTGCCCGTGGCCGTCACGTCGAAGCTCGCCGAAGAGCCGTCGCAGACCTGCACCGGGGTGGGCTTGCTGGCGAGGCCCGGGCACTGCACGACGCTGATCGTCCCGTTGGGCAGCGGGGTGTTCGCGCCGTAGATCCAGTTGGCCGGGTTGGCGATCGCGGTCAGCCACTGGTCCTGCGTGCCGCTGGCCAGCACGCTCGTGTCGAAGGCCATCGAGTTCTGGCCCGCGCCGTTCTGCAGCACCGTCACCGCCGTGTGCGCGCCGACCGAGATGCCCGGCGGAGTCGATCCGGTGCTGTCGCTCGTCGCGAGCTCGAAGGCGCCGGTGTCGTCGAGCAGGTAGAGGTGCAGCTGGAAGGCGGTGTTGAGCGGGTTGTTGACCGACGAATGCTGGAAGGCATAGATCTGGTCGCCGCTGGAGGAGAGCTGCAGCGGCGAGTACCCGCCCGAGCTCGTGTTCGGGATCAGCCCGTTGGTGATCCAGGTGAAGTTCGCGCCCGTGTCGGTGCTGGCGAGGATCGTGCCGGCCGGGATCAGGCCCGTGACGACGATCTTCGTCATCTGCTCGTTGCCGTTGCCGTCGCTGCTGCCGGCGGAGCTGCGGAAGCCCGTGCCCGTCCAGCCGTTGTTCGTGAAGTAGATCGTGGTGCCCGGCTGCCAGTCGGTCAGCGCGACGATGCTGAACGCGTCGTCGGGACTGCCGTTGTCCTGCCAGCCGATGATGGCGACATCACCGGCGGTCAGGTTGACCTGGGCCTCGGCCCGGCTCGCGCACAGCGCGTCCAGGGCGAAGAGCGGAAAAACAATGGATGCAATGCGTGCGAGTGAGATCACGGGTGAGGCTCGTGAAGACGGGGCCGGGAAGGAAGGAGGGAAGCCGGTCAGAAGCCTGCTGCACGCGTCTGCCGGAGCGTGCGGGGCCTCTGCCGATGCGAGAGTGCGAGGAAAGAAAGTGTGAGGGAGCGGCCGAATTTCGGCAAGCCCTGACGAACGGCGCGGCTGCCAGGATCCGGTCGGACGGTCCTTTTCTTCTTGCTCCGGAGTTGCACCTCCCGCGCCAGAGGAAGGACTTCCACCTCTGCGCCTCCACGGGAACTGCGCTGCGCTGGTGTGAACCTCGCGCGGCAGTCGGGAGCGCCGCGAGCAGGTGCAGCCGGCTGCGGGCTCGTCGCGGCGGCACGCGCGCGCTGGGCCGGGCGCATCCTCCGGCATAGACTTCCCGGGTTCGACCGAATTGCGCCACCTGCCGCCGTTGGTCGATAGAGTGCCCCGCGCGTGAAGATCGTCCTCGTCAATCCCCCCAGCCCGCCCGAGTTCCGCGTCAGCCGCGGGCTGATGGGCGGTTTCGGCATGGCGGTCAACCCCGAGCTGCTCTACCCGCCGATCGAGCTGGCGCACGTCGCGAGCGTGCTCGAGGCCGCGGGCCACACGGTGGTGATCCACGACTCCGATGCGCGCAAGCTCGACGTCGAGGGCGCGCGCCAGGCGATCGTCGCCGAGAAGCCCGACCTGGTCTGCGTCGATTCCTCGAGCACCTCGCTCGACCAGGACCTCGGCCTGTGCCGCGCCCTGCGCGCCGAGCTGGGCGTCCCCGTCGCGATCCTCGGCTCGCAGGTGACCTACACGCCGGGCGAGATCTTCGAGCACGACAACGTCGACGTCGTCGTGCGCGGCGAACCCGAGTACACCGTGCGCGAGCTCGCCGCGCGCGTCGCACAGAAGCGCGACCTGCAGGGCGTCGCCGGAACGAGCTGGCGCGGCCAGGACGGCAAGGTCGTGCACGAGCCCGAGCGCCCGAAGATCGACCTGCTCGACGAGCTGCCGCTGCCCGCGCGCCACCTGCTCGACAACCAGCTCTACCGCTTCCCCGGCATCGACGGGCCGATCACGACGGTCAAGAGCTCGCGCGGCTGCCCGCTCAACTGCTCCTTCTGCGGCTACACGCTCGCGCAGGGCCTGCGCTTCCGCTTCCGCAGCCCCGAGCACGTGCTGGCCGAGCTGGTCGACCTGCACCGCGTGCACAAGCTCAGCCACGTGGTCTTCCGCGACCCGATCTTCACCACGCGCAAGGACCGCATCCACGAGCTGTGCGCCGGGATCAAGCGCGAGAAGCTCGAGCTCGTCTGGCAGTGCGAGACCGCGATCAAGACGCTCGACCGCGACGTGCTGAAGTCGATGGCCGAGGCCGGCTGCAAGCACCTCTCCGTCGGCGTCGAGTCCGGCAACGAGGAGATCCTGCGCAAGTACTGCGGCTCGAAGCTGCTCGACGGGCAGAAGAAGCTCGACCTCGCGCGCTGCGTGGAGGTCTTCGACGCCGCGCGCGACTTCGGCATCGAGACGCGCGCCTTCTGCATGGTCGGCTTCCCCGAGGAGACGCCGGCGATGGTCGAGGAGACCTTCCGCCTCGTCGAGAAGCTCGATCCCGACCAGGTGCAGTTCTGCGCGGTGACCGCGTACCCGGGCACGCCGCTGTACAAGATCCTCAACGGCAGCCGCGAGTTCGACTACGCGACGATGACGGGCTTCCAGGCGCTCGAGGGCAACGAGCACATGAGCGCCGAGGAGATCCAGGAGAAGATCCGCGAGGGGTACCGCCGCTTCTACCGAAGGCCGAAGCGATTGGTGCGCGAGATGGCGAACCCGGTCAGGTTCGCCGGCAAGGTCGCGCGCTACTTCACGCTGTTTAAGAAGCGGGCGTAGGCCGAGCTCGAGTCAGCCAGGAGATCCACAGGAACCGGCTGGCCAGTGTCGGGTTGGGCGGGACATGCTGCCTGCTCTTCTGCTCTCGGTGCTCACCGCTCAGAATCTTCCCGCGTCACCTCAGGTTGAAAGCGAGCACGAAGCAGGGGATCTGTTCGGTCTCGCGCTCGCGACGATTGGTGATGTCGACGGCGATTCGGTGGAGGACGTCGCGGTTGCGTGCCCGATGTTCGGCGTCTACGCGGGCAGGCCCGGGTGCGTGTGGATCATCTCGACGCGCACGGGCAGACCCTTGCTCGTGCTGGAGGCCGCTGGCCGCGGTGATCGCTTCGGCGACCGCTTGATTGGTCCGGGCGATCTCGACGGGGACGGGGTCCCCGACCTCGTCGTGACTTGCGGTGGGAGCCTGGTCGAGACACGCGTGCTCGCCTTCTCGGGGAAGACCGGCGCACGGATCCCTGGCCCCGTGGAACAGCCCCGCGATGCGCCGCTGCTCTGCGCTGTCGGCGATGTGAATCGTGACGGTCGTGGGGACTACGCGGTAGCGGGTCCCAACCCAGCGCCGACCGGGAGTGCGCCGGACCCCTCGCGACGCGATCGATTCGCGATCGTCATCGTCGACGGTGCTACGGGAAAGACCCTTCGACGTCTCGAGCCCGAGGACGGTCAGTGCTGGGCGAGCGCGATGGCGGCAGTTGGCGATCTCGATGGCGATGGCGTGCAGGAGCTCATACTCGCGCACCGACAGTCCCCGCGCCCGATCGAGGTATGGTCGATCGGGTCGGGCAAGCTGCTGCGGACGATTCCATCGCTGGACACGACCGCGGTCTTCGACGTGACCCTGGCCGCTCCAGGTGATGTCGATGGGGACGGCGTGCCCGACTTGCTCGTCGGGCTGGTCAGCGGCGTTCCGCACCGCTCGCGAGTGGCACTGCTCGATGGGCTCAGCATGAAGGAGCTCGCTTCGCTCCAGCACCCCAAGCTCGACGTGCCCGATGGGGGCGCAGGGGCTTGGAGCTTCGGCGAGATGCTCTTGCCCCTCCCAGACCCCAGGAACAGGGAAGGAACCAGGCTCCTGGTTGGAGTCCCGCAGTCTGGCTCCGAGATCTCGCGAGCGGTGGTCCTCGCGCTCCCGGGTGGAGCCCTGGTTCGCGAACACGAGGTCAGTGTGATGTTCGAGGGGATGTTCGGCGTGTCGGGCTGTCTTGCTGGCGACGCTGACGGCGATGGTGTGCGCGACTACGTGATTGGGGAGGCGGATCTGCGTTCCGGCGCGGACGTCGATGGTCACGCGTACCTCTACTCGGGCAAGACAGGACGAGAGCTCGACAGATGGGACCGCGCACGCATGAACAGTCGACGTCCATCCGCAGACGCCCGACGCTGATCACGTTCTGCAAGCTGCACGTGTAGAATCGCGCGCGCGGCACGGAACCGTCGCGCACGCGCGCGGTTCGTTCGCTGCGGACTCGATCCCCGATGCTCGCGCTCAGCCTCGCACTCGCGCTCCAGGTCAACGGGCGGCCGCTCTTCGGTCAGCCCATCCCCAAGGCGGATCCGTCCAGCGCGCCGCAGCCCGCGGACGACGAGTGGCACCTCAAGGGCGATCACTTCGGCCAGCGCGTGCTCGCGTTCGGCGACGTCGACGGCGACAAGATCCCCGACCTCGCGGTCAGCGACTTCGCGCGCGACGATCGCGAGAACGGCCCGGGCTGCGTGTGGATCTTCTCGGGCAGGGAGCGGAAGCTGATCACGCGCCTCGACGGCGAGAAGCAGCCGGGCAAGGCCTCGGCGCGCTTCGGCTGGGCGCTCGCGGCGCCGGGCGATCTCGACGGCGATGGAGTTCCCGACCTGATCGTCACGGCACGCGGCGGGACCTCGAGCTGGGGCGAGGGGGACCTGCACCGGACGGGGTACGCGCGCATCTACTCAGGCAAGACGTGGAAGATCCTCCGCGCTTTCCACGCCGAGCAGGAGATGGATGGATTCGGTGCGAGCGTGGCGGTGCTCGGCGATCTCGATGGCGACGCGGTGCCCGAGATCGCGGTCGGAGCCGATGGCTCGGAGTTCCAGCGGGTGCAGAGCGCAGACGACATGCTGCCCGGATACGTACGGGTCTACTCCGGCAAGAGCGGAACGCTCGTGCGCGTGATCGCGAGCGAGCAGGTGGCCACTCTCTTCGGCAGATCCGTGTGCGGGCTGCCCGATCTCGACGGCGACGGGATGCCGGACCTTGCGGTCGGCGAGCCCAGGTTCCTCGTCACGGGGCAGTATGGCGGAGGGCGCGTGCGGATCTACTCGATGAAGAAGGGTGAGTTGCTGCAGACCCTGGCCGGGCGCACGACGCAACTCGACGGTTGGGCGGAGTTCGGTTGGTCGCTCGCGCGAGTTGGCGACCTCAACGCGGACGGTGTGGAGGACTTCGCCGTGGGATGCCTCGACAACTACGTGCGCGTCTACTCCGGCGGCAACCTCACCCAGCTCCTCGAGATCAACGACGTCAAGCGCGGGATGTTCGTCTCCGGGTTCGGCGCTTCGATCTGCTCACTCGGCGATGTCACGGGCGATGGTGTGCCGGATCTCGCCGTCGGATGCGAGGAAGTCTACGACGCGGGAGATGCCTACGACGCGACGGTCTACTCGGGCCAACTCGGAGGTCGCCTGCTCACGCACGATACGAAGCAGTTCTTCGCCCAAGTCGGAGCTGCCGGTGACCTCTCGGGGAAGGGTGTTTCCTACATGCTGGTCGGCGTCTGGCAGCAGGACCGCGTCGAGCTGGTGCCGATCGGCAAGGATGCGGCGGCGTTTCGCATCGAGCGCCCGGTCGAGAAGACGAAGTAGCTCGGGGAGAGCGCGTGCGCGGATGGGCCCGCGCTCTCCGCCCTGCACTTCCGATCCCGAGGTCGTCTCGGAGTACACAGTGCTCACCCGCACGCGCCACAACCGTTCGCCTCCGCGGTGGTAGCATCGACATCGACACGCGCACGACCACGCGGCGCCGTGCTCCGACCGTTCGCGCCGCGGCCAGCCTCCGTTCGCGCCGCGGCCAGCCTCCGTTCGCTCCGAGGAACCATGCTCTCTCGTCGTCTCACCGCCCTCGCGTGCTTCGCATCCATCGGCCTCTTCGCTCCGAGCGCCTCCGCGAGCGTGCTCCCGCTGCTGCGCCTCTCGTGGATTCCGCACACACCGCTGCAGTCGCCCACGGCGCGCGCAGGGATGGCGTCGGCCTACGATCCGATCAGCCAGAAGCTCGTGATCTTCGGCGGCTACGACGCGAGCTCGTACCTGCCCGAGACGTGGACCTACGACGGCGCGACGTGGATGCAGATGCAGCCGCCGCTCTCGCCGTCGGGGCGCGCGGGCGCGGGCATGGCCTACGACGCCGTGACGCACCAGCTCGTGCTCTTCGGCGGCTACGACGGCGCGCACCACCTCGGCGACACGTGGTTGTGGGACGGCGCGAACTCGACCTGGACGCAGGCGGCGCCGAGCACCTCGCCGACGGCGGTGACCGGGCCGATGCTGTTCACCGATCCGCTCAACGGGCACGTCGACGTGTACGGCGGATACAGCGGGCAGTTCTACCAGCTGACGACGTACCGCTGGAACGGGACGAACTGGCAGCAGGTGATCACGAGCACGTCGCCGTGGGCGCGCGCGACCGGAGTCGTCGCGCTCGACCGGCCGCGGCACAAGGTTGTGCTCTTCGGCGGGCTCGGCAGCGTCAACACGAACAACACCTGGACCTTCGACGGAACGAACTGGCAGATGGAGTCGCCGAGCGTGCAGCCGCCCAACCGCTACTACTCGTCGGCCGCGTTCGATCCGCGCATCGGGCACGTGGTTGCGTTCGGCGGCGGCAGCGGCGGCGCGGACCTCGCCGACACGTGGGAGTGGACCGGCAGCACCTGGCTCGCGCTGCAGCCGATCCACTCGCCGGCGCCGAGGGAGTCGTTCGCGATGGCGTACGACGACGCGCTGCACAGCCTGGTGCTGTTCGGCGGCGAGAACGGCGCAGGACAGTTCGCCGACACGCAGTGGCTCGCGTTGAGGAACTGAGGGCGGATCGCGGGGCGGGAGAGCGCGTGAGGCTCAGCGCCTCACCCCCGCCTCGCGCGCGAGCGCCTCGACGTCGAGCTCGCGCACGTACCTCACGAGGTTCTGCCACTCGGGGTGGAACCCGAAGCCGCCCTGCGTCATCTCCTCGAGCGCGGCGTCCTTGCTCCAGCCCTCGATCGCGACGCGCTCGATCGCGCACATCATGCCGGTGCGGTCCGCGCCCCACTGGCAGTGGACGAAGACCGGCTGGTGCGCCGGATCGGAGACGTAGCGCAGGAAGCGCACGACGTCCTCGTCCTCCGCATGCCAGGCCTTGAACGAGATGCGCTCGTGCGCGAGGCCGACCTCGATCGGCACATCGTCGTCGTGGAAGCCGCGCAGCGAGAGCACGCTCTTGACACCCAGGCGCGCGAGCTCGCGGAAGCCCTCGGCGGTCGGTTGCGCGCCGCGGTAGAGCACGGGCGTCACGCGGTGCAGGTTCGGAAGGCCGGGACGTTCGATCGGTTCGGCCCAGCGCGCGGGTCGCCCGGCCGCGTGATCGCCCGCGGCGGGACCCGCGGATGCCGTCGGGAGCAGCTCGGGCTTGTTCCCGCAGCTCGCTGCGAGGATCGAAACGACCAGGCAGGCCAGGACGCGAGACGGAAGCATGGGCTCCAGGGTAGCGTGAGGGCATGGCCGTGAAACGGATCCCGCTGAAGCAGGTGCTCTCGCTCCTGCAGAAGCAGTTCGGCGCACCGCCGCGCCCGGTCCCGCGCACGCCCTTCGAGTGGGTGCTGTGGGAGAACGTCGCCTACCTCGTCCACGACGATCGTCGGCTGGCCGCCTGGCGCGAGCTCGAGCGGCGCGTCGGCCTCGACGCGCGCTCGATCGACGCAGCGCCCAAAGAACGCCTGCTGCCCGCGGCGAAGCTCGGCGGCATGCACCCCGAAACGCGCGTCGAGCGCTGGAAGGAGATCGCGGCGCTGGCGCTGGAGTCCGGCGACGGGACGCTGGTCGCGCTGCTCGATCTCGCGCCAGCGCGCGCTCTGAAGGAGCTGCGGCGCTTCCCGTCGATCGGCGCGCCGGGCGCGGAGAAGATCCGCATGGCCTGCGGGCGCGGCGAGGCGCTGGCGCTGGAGTCGAACGGGCTGCGCGCGCTCTTGCGCCTGGGCTTCGGGCGCGAGGGCGCGAGCTACGCGGCGAGCTACCGTTCCGTCACGGAGGCGCTCGCGGACGAGCTGCCGGCGAGCGCGGCCGAGCGGCTCGCGGCACACCAGCTCCTGCGCACGCTCGGCCAGTCGCTCTGCACGCGTTCGGCGCCGGACTGCGACGCGTGCCCGCTGGCGCGCCGCTGTCAGTCGGCCTCGGGCTGAGCGCGCGCGCGGAAGGCTCGTTGGATCGTGCCGAAGGCCTCGCTACGCTGGGCGGTCCCCCCGGAGGACCGCTCATGAGCGAGATCGAGAACATCCTGCACGAGAACCGCTTCTTCACGCCGCCGCGGGCCTTCCAGGCCGCGGCGCGACTCTCGCGCGAGGAGGACTACCAGCGGATGTACCGCGAGTCGATCGACCAGCCCGAGCAGTTCTGGGGGCGCGTCGCGCGCGAGCTGCCCTGGATCGAGCCCTTCCGCCAGGTGCTCGACTGGTCCGGCGCGCCCTTCGCGCGCTGGTTCGTCGGGGGCAAGCTCAACGCCTCGGCGGTGTGCCTGGACCAGCACGTCTACGGCCCGCGCGCGACCAAGCCGGCGATCGTCTGGGAGGGCGAGCCGGGCGACACGCGCACGCTGACCTACAGCGACCTGCACCTGGAGGTGTGCCGCTTCGCCAACATGCTCAAGCGCCGCGGGCTGAAGAAGGGCGACCGCGTCGCGATCTACATGCCGATGATCCCCGAGGCGGCCGTGGCGATGCTGGCCTGCGCGCGCATCGGCGTCGCGCACTCGGTGGTCTTCGGCGGCTTCAGCGCGCACGCGCTCAAGGAGCGCATCGAGGACGGCGGCTGCACCGCGGTGATCACGGCCGACGGCAGCTTCCGCCGCGGCGCCGTGCTGGCGCTCAAGCCGCAGGTCGACGAGGCGCTGCTCGAGCTCAAGCAGGTGCACACGGTCTTCGTCGTGCGGCGCGCGCGCAACGCGATCGCCTGGAACAAGACGCGCGACGTGTGGGTGCACGAGGCCTGCGCTGAGTCCAGCTCCGAGTGCCCGCCCGAGCCGATGGACAGCGAGGACCTGCTCTTCCTGCTCTACACCTCGGGCTCGACCGGCCGGCCCAAGGGCATCGTGCACACGACCGGGGGCTACCTCGTCGGCGCGTACCTCAGCGCGCAGTACGTCTTCGACCTGCGCGAGGACGACGTCTACTGGTGCACCGCCGACGTCGGCTGGGTCACGGGGCACAGCTACATCGTCTACGGCCCGCTCGCCAACGGCGCGACGATCGTGATGTACGAGGGTGCGCCCAACACGCCGCACATGGGCCGCATGTGGGAGCTCGTCGACAAGCACCAGGTCACGATCCTCTACACCGCGCCGACCGCGATCCGCACGTTCATGAAGTGGGGCGAGCAATGGCCGGCGAAGTACAGCCTCGCCTCGCTGCGCCTGCTCGGGACGGTCGGCGAGCCGATCAACCCCGAAGCCTGGATCTGGTACCACCGCAACATCGGCCGCGAGCGCTGCCCGATCGTCGACACGTGGTGGCAGACCGAGACGGGCAGCATCATGATCACGCCGCTGCCGGGCGTGACGGCGACGATGCCGGGCTCGGCCACGCGGCCCTTCTTCGGCGTCGACGCCGCGATCGTCGACGACCACGGCAAGGAGCTCGGCCCCAACCAGGGCGGCTACCTCGTGCTGCGCAAGCCCTGGCCCTCGATGCTGCGCGGCATCTGGGGCAACCCCGGACGCTACGTCGACGGCTACTGGGGCAAGTACAAGACGATGTACTTCGCCGGCGACGGCGCGCGGCGCGACGAGCGCGGCTACTTCTGGATCCTCGGGCGCGTCGACGACGTGATCAACGTCAGCGGGCACCGCCTCTCGACGATGGAGGTCGAGAGCGCGCTGGTCAGCCACGAGAAGGTCTGCGAGGCCGCCGTGGTCGGCCGTCCCGACGACCTGACCGGCCAGGCGATCTGCGCCTTCGTCACGCTCGAGGCGGGTCGCGTTCCCGACGCGGCGCTCAAGGAGGAGCTGATGGAGCACGTCTCGCGCGAGATCGGCAAGCTCGCGCGCCCGGCGGAGATCCGCTTCAGCGACACGCTGCCCAAGACGCGCAGCGGGAAGATCATGCGCCGCCTCCTGCGCGACATCGCCGCCGGCGTCGAGACCGTCGGCGACACGAGCACGCTCGAGGACTACAACGTGCTGGCGCGGCTGCGCGAGCACGAGGAGTGAGCCCGGCCGCCGGCCTGCATGCGCCTGTGGAGCCTGCTGGAGCGCGCCGCGCACCTGTATCCGCGCCAGGAGCTCGCCGAGGCGGGCACGCTGCGCACCTACGCCGAGGTGCGCGCACGCGCCTCGCGCGTGCACGCCTTCCTCGCCGGTCGCGGCCTGGGCCCGGGCGAGCGCGTCTCGGTGCTCTCCTGGAACTCGATCGAGTACCTGGAGCTCTACTTCGCCGCAGCGCGCGCCGGCTGCGTGCTCAACCCGCTCAACGTGCGCCTGGCGGCGCCGGAACTGGCCGAGATCCTGCTCGACTGTGGCGCGCGCGTGCTGTTCGCCGAGCCGGCCTTCGCCCCGCTCGTGCACGAGCTCCTCGCACCGCACGCGGGCGGCGCGGCGCCGCACGCACTCGAGGCGCTGGTCTGGCTGGGCGCGGCGCCGCAAGGCTCGTTCGGCCTCTCCTGCTTCGAGTACGAGCGCCTGGCGCGTGCGGACCTCGCGCCGCCCGCGCCGCTGGAGCTCCCGGCCGACGCGCTGGCGCAGCTGTACTACACCAGCGGCACGACCGGGCGCGCGAAGGGCGTGATGCTGACGCAGCGCAACGTCGCCACGCACGCGCTGGGTGCGATCGCCGAGCTGCAGCTCTCCGACCGCGACACCTGGGCGCACATCGCGCCGATGTTCCACCTCGCCGATGCCTGGGCCACGTTCGCGCTCACCTGGTGCGGCGCCCGGCACGTGTTCCTGCCGCGCTTCGAGGCCGAGGCCGCGCTGGGCCTGCTCGTGCGCGAGCGCGCGAGCATCACCAACCTCGTGCCGACGATGCTCAACCTGATGGTGCGCCACCCGAGCGCGCGCGGCCGCGACTACTCCGGCCTGCGCGCGATCCTCTCGGGCGGCGCGCCGATCGCCCCCGCCCTGGTGCACGAGATCGTCGAGCTCTTCGGCTGCGAGTACGTGCAGACCTACGGCATGACCGAGACCAGCCCCTACCTCACGCTGAGCGTGCTCAAGGCGCCGCTGCGCGCGCTCCCGCCCGAGGGGCGCCTGGCCTTCCAGGCCAAGACCGGTCGTCCGTTCGCGACGGTCGAGCTGCGCGTGGTCGACGAGTCCGGCCGCGACGTCCCGCCGGACGCGCGGACGGTGGGGGAGATCCGCGTGCGCGGCGAGACCGTGACGCCCGGCTACTGGAACCGCCCCGAGGAGACGGCAGCGGCCTTCGAGGACGGCTGGCTCAAGACCGGCGACCTCGCCACGATCGACGATGAGGGCTACGTCGAGATCGTCGACCGCAAGAAGGACATGATCCTGACCGGCGGCGAGAACGTGTATTCGACCGAGGTCGAGCACGCGCTCTACGCGCACCCCAAGGTGCTCGAGGCCGCCGTCTTCGGGCTGCCCGACCCGGTCTGGGGCGAGCGCGTCTGCGCGGCCGTCGTGCTGCGTCCTGGACTGCGCTGCAGCGACGAGGAGCTGCAGGGCTTCTGCCGCGAGCGCCTGGCGGCGTACAAGGTGCCGCGGACCTTCGAGTACCTCGATCAATTGCCGCGCACGGGCAGCGGGAAGATCACCAAGCACGCGCTGCGGGAGCGCGCTCTTCGACGCAGCCACTGAGCCGCCGGCCGCCTCGCGCCAGACGCGCCGCGATTGACGTGCTCGATGCGCGTTGCGCTCCAGGATGGAATTCCGGCTCGCGTCTCGGAATCGAGACCGAAGGCGTGGCACGCGCGGAGAGAGTGCCGCGCCGGGCCGTCGCGGGGATGGGGATCCCGCGCGGCTCGGGTCAGCCAGTGCCCGCGGACGCTCGTCCTGAATGGTCGGGCCAGTCGTCATTGCGCCTGAAAGTGCAAACGTGCATTTGGCCTGCTCGGCGCGCTGCGGCGCCCGCTGTCCGAGGAGCGCCACGCCTCCGCACGCGTTCGGGATCGACGTGCTGCGCTCGCGCTCGCGCAGCGGACGCAATCGGGGCTCGTCGAGCGGCTTGCAGGGCCGTCATGAATCTTCCTAGCGTTCGGCGCGGGGACGCGATCCCCGCCGAACTGACAACAGGCCTGATTCACTGCTCGCTCGGGAGAACCCCATCGACCGGCAGGGTGACGCGCGCATTTCGCCGCGTTTCGAGGACCGCGTGTCTTCGAATTCCCTCTCGGACGCCGCCTCGACGCTTCTTCCCGGCGCATTCACCCGGAGGCTCCACATCGTGCTTCGTTCGCCGCAATTCCCGCTCGCGTTCCTGTTGCCGGCCTTGCTTTCGGCCGGCTGGATCCTGGCTCCGACCGCTCCTGCACAGACTGGAACCCACGCACAACTCCGGCCAGGCACGACGCCGCTTGGGGTCTGCGATGGCGGCCCGTTTTGTCCGGCCGGGTGCAACACGCTGGTCGAGAGCCACTCGCAGACGATCGATCCCAGCCGGCCGGGGACGACGCAGGGCTCGCTCGGGTCGCAGTTCCCGCTCGGCTTCCCGAAGTTCGATTCGACCAAGGGCACGCTGAAGTCGGTGCAGATCCTGATCACGGCGACGCCGTGGGATCGCAGCTACCAGTTCGAGAACCAGGCGACCGCCGCCTGCTCACCCACTCCCCAGGCCAATTGCCCTGTCCGCATCTCGGCGAGCCTGACGGTCACACCGCAGCACCCGGGTGCTGGCATGCTCGACTTCACGAGCGATTTTGGATTGCGATTCACCACTTGGCCATCACAGACGATTCCTGCGTTCGACGGGACGATCAACTTCGGCGGCAACTGCCCGCTGGGTGCCGGTATCGACGACAACATCGTGCCGGCCATCGGTGCTTGCAGCGGGGCGACCGTCGCCGACGCGGCCGACCACCTCGTCGGCTCGGGCTACACGATCTGCTTCCCGAACGGACCGGACGTCGTGCAGACCGCCTGCGTCACCGACGCGACCGGCCTCGCCTTCTACCAGAGCCCCGGCGGCGTCGGCACGTACAACTTCAACCTGGTGTCGGGGGACACGAGCTTCATCCTCGACCAGTTCATGAACTGCCCGGGCGTGTTCCACGGGCGCCTGATCAAGATCAAGCTGCGCGCGGACATCAACTACTACTACTGCCCCGCGAACCTGCCGCCGGTCACGACGCCCGATGCGGCGCTGGTCTGCCCGAACAGCCCGGCGAGCTGCCCGAGCTTCGTGGACATCCCGGTGCTCGCGAACGACTGCGATCCGGACCAGAGCTGCCCGGCGGTGTTCGGGCACCTCAACTGCGGCTCGCTGACGATCTGCTCGCAGCCGGCACACGGCACGGTCGCGCTCGTGGGCTGCGGCTCGGCCAGCTCGGGTGTGGGCTGCCCGCAGACCAACAACTGCGCCGGCTGCGTCGTGCGCTACACGCCGACGGCCGGGTACACGGGCACGGACACCTTCTGCTACAAGGTCGCGGACACCGGCGACGGAGCCGGAGGCGCGCCGCTCTTCAGCGCGCCCACGCCCGTCTCGATCCGCGTCTGCCCGCCGCCCAACGCGGTCGACGACAACTTCAGCACGCTGGTGGGGACCGCGGTCACGCTCAACGTCCTGTGCAACGACACGGGCGCGTCCGCGGTGGGCTCGGCGCCGAACAACACGACCTGCATCGGCTGCACCGGCACCGCGCTCACGGCGCTCAACTTCCCGGCCTGCAGCGCGACGACGATCGTGTGCAGCAGCGCCCAGGTCGTCAGCGGTCCCGCGCACGGCACGCTGCAGACCGCCGTCGCCTGCACGGGCACGAGCGGCAGCTGCAGCACCGGCAGCAACTGCTTCCGCTACACGCCGGCGCCCGGGTACTGCGGCGTCGACTCGTTCGTCTACAAGGTGATCGACTCGGCCGGCTGCTGCGACACGGCCACGGTCAACCTGACGATCTTCGCGCCGCCGCTGGCGGTCAACGACGCGTTCACCACCTGCGAGGACGCCTCCTGCGAGACGGACAACTGCGTGGTGATGAACGTGCTCGCCAACGACCTCCCCAACGGGGGCACCAGCTGCCCCTCGGGCACGGGCGGCGCGCTCAACTGCGCCAGCATCGTGATCACGCAGCAGCCCTCGGGCGGCACGCTGGTGATCTCGCAGCCCTGCGGCGGGCTTCCCAACGGCGGCTGCACGAACGCGTGCATCCGCTACTGCCCCACGCCCGGCTTCCGCGGCACGGACACGTTCAAGTACCGCGTCTCGGACTCGCGCACGAACACGAACACCTGCCAGTCGAACGTGTTCCCGGGCGTCTCGAACGAGGCACTGGTCACGATCACCGTGTGCTGCGCGCCCGATGCGGTCGACGACGAGGTCCAGGACGAGGACCCGCTCGACCTCGTGCCGATCGTGATCGACGTCCTCGCCAACGACCTGCCGTTCCAGCACCGGCTCAACGACGGACCGTGCCTGGACCTGACGCTGGACCAGAACTCGCTCACGATCGTCAACGGCGGTGCCGGATGCCCGCCGCCGACCAAGGGCTCGGTGAGCGTCTTCACCGACACGGACGGACGGCGCAAGGTGCTCTACACGCCGACGGTGCCGCTGGGCCTGACCGGCCACGACCAGTTCTCCTACCTCGTGCGCAACAGCTGCGGCTGCTGTGACACTGCCTGCTGTCGCATCGTGCCGCCGCCGCCCTGCGACGAGCGGCGACGCGACGTGTGCGGCTCGCTGCTGCTCTTCCCCGAGGTCGACAACCGCACCGGGCGCATCACGCTGCTGACCTTCACCGACGGTTGCTGCGGGGCGCCGGCCCAGCCCACCCAGGTGGAGACCGTGTTCATCCGCAAGGAGACCTGCACGGAGACCAACGCGACGTTCACGCTGACGCCCTGCGACACGCTCTCGATCCTGAGCACGTCGCTCGTCGCCCCGAACTCGCAGGGATACCTGTACCTGTTCGCCAAGAACGGGCACACGACCCCGGCCAACCCCAACGGCACGCCGATCGTGTTCAACCACCTGATCGGGGAGTCGCTGGTGCTCGACGGGACGCTCGCCACGGAGTACGCGGTCAACGCGGTCAGCTTCCGCGGCCTGGGCGTCGACGGCGCCGAGAACGACGACGACGGCGACGGCGTGCGCGACCTCAACGGCCCGGGCTCGACCGCCCCGGAGTACGAGGAGGCGCCGCGCGAGATCCTCTTCCCGCGTTTCCTCGGGCAGGACGGGAGCCCGACCGCTCCCTTCTCCAGCGAGGTCGTGCTCGTCGCGCTCACCGGCGGCAGCGCCTTCCAGACGCGCGTCTCGATCTCCGGCTACAACGACAACGAGCAGCCCTTCGGCGGGACCTGGAGCTTCTTCTGCTGGGATCGCGTGCCGCTGGCGCAGTTCGCCGCAGGCACGACCAACGACAACCTCGACGTCAACGGCGACGACGACGAGATCGTCGGCTGGCCACCGCCGCGGCGCAATGCCGGGTGGCTGGTGATCAACGGCGACCAGGCCACCTCGAGCCAGGAGGTGATCACGGATCCGGCCGTGTACGCGCTGCTGATCGAGCGCGCCTCGGGCTGGAAGGTCGCGACGCTGCCGTTCGAGATCTGCTCGCAGTCCAACGCCGACCTCTTGCCGCACGCGCTGCTCGGTGACGGTCCCAACCCCGTGGCCGGAGACAACCAGTGAGGATCACCATGAACCTTTCCGACCTGAAGCCGCTCGCCCGCCTGTTCGCCCTCGCGCTCGTCCTCGTTTGCGCCGCGCCCGCGGCGGAGGCGGGAGGACGCAATCCCGGAAGCCTGATCGTCTTCCCGGAGTTCGACTCCACGCCTGGTCACGACACGCTGATCACGATCACGAACCGGCGCGTCTCGTCCAACCAGGGAGCGGTGCGCCTGGCCTTCAAGTACGTCAGCGGCGTCGCGGCGACCCGCTGCGAGATCGCCGACCGTTTCGAGGACTTGACGCCCGGCGACTCGATCTCCGTGCTCGCCTCGACGCACAACCCGGGCGTGTTCCACCAGGGCTTCCTCTACGTCTATGCGGTCAAGCTCGTCGGCGGCGAGAACGTGCCGATCGCCTTCGACTACCTCGCCGCGGACGTGGTCCAGCTCGACGGCACGCTGGCGCTGCTCTACTCGATCAACCCGGTCATGTTCGAGGCCAAGACCGCCTTCGGGCAGCCCACGGATCTCGATGCGGACGGGCTGCGCGACCTCAACGGCAGCGAGTACGAGGCTGCACCGGATCGGATCCTCGTGCCGCGATTCCTCGGGCAGGCCTCCTATGCGCAGAGCGAGCTCGTGCTGGTCGGCCTGACCGGCGGCAAGCAGTTCACGACGCTGCTCGACTTTCTGATCTTCAACGACAACGAGGAGATCTTCTCGGCGCAGTACGCGTTCCACTGCTGGGCGCGCGTACCGCTGCTCTCGATCAACGGCGTGTTCGGCAACACGTTCCTGCACGCCTACACCGACGACAGCGCGAACGAGATCATCGGCTTCGCGGCGCAGGAGGCGGGCTGGATCCAGATCAACGGCAACACGGCCTGGTCGACGCTGCAGTCCTTCCACGACCCGGCGTTCCTGGCCGTGCTCAGCGAGCGCGGCGGCAGCACCGGCCAGCCCTCGGCCGAGCCGCCCTTCTACGACGGCGTGCAGACGAACGGGGACTTGCTGCCCTCGGGCGTGCTGGGGGACTCGAACTGAACGGCGAGCGGGGCACGCCGTTCAGCGAGCCCCGCTCGAGTTCCTCTGGTCGGCGCGCGCCGCCGATCAAGGCAGCACGGTCACGTGCACGAAGTCGTGCGTCAGCGTTCGCGGAGCGCGGCGCAGGGCCTGGAACTCCAGGTGCGATCCGACCGCGCTCGCGCCGCTCGGCAGCGTGACGCCGTAGGTGATCAGGCCGGTGGCGTTGGCCGTGCCGCTGCCGGCGACGCTGATCTGCCCCTGCGGGAGGTAGAGCGTGCCGATGCCGGCGAAAGGCTGGGGCGGCTGTGCCAGGCTGCTCGACACGAGCAGCCTCGAGCCGGCGCCCGGAGGCGCGTGCTGCAGGAGGGTGAAGCTCGCGCCCTGGTGTGGGACGCCGCTGCCCGTGAGGTCGCGATCCGCGCTGTCGATCAGGAGCACTTCCCCGAGCGTGAGGTACTGGGGTGGCGGCGTCGTGCCCACGCAGAGCAGGGCCACGCGCCGTGCGTCCACGGAGCTCGAGGCCGCCCAGACGGGCAAGCCGACGAGCATCGAGCCCGCCAGCGACCAGACGCCGGCCGTGCGCTCGAACGAGAGCACCTCCGGCAAGGTCGGCGTTCCGTCGCCGTTGGTCGTCGCGAGCACGCGGCCGCCGTCGTCCGAGATGCTGAGCGAGGTGACGCGCGCCATGCTCGAGGTCGACGGGAAGGTGCGGCTGTAGACCACGGGATGGCTGTCCTGGCCCAGATCGAAGACCTCCAGGCGCAGATTGCCCGGGGCGGCTGCGCTGAACGAGGCGCATGCCAGTGTGCTGCCGTCGGCAGAGATGCCGGCCGCGCAGTACTGCGAACCGCTGACCGGCGGCGGTGCCTGGAACCAGGCCGTCAGAGTTCCCGCGACGCGGCGGTAGACCTGCAACGTGCCGTCGCTGCGACCGGTCGCCACGCGGTTGGCGGTCGCGGAGAGCGAGCGGGCCGTGCCCAGCGTCGGCGCGATCGAGGATTGCGAGACGACGGTTCCGCCGACGGTCTCGAGCAGGATCTCGGAGTGCGGACCGGTCAGCAGGAAGTAGCCGCCGTCGGGCGAGAGCGCGCCGCCGAGCGGAGAGCCGGTGCTGTCCAGCGTCTGGTCCGCGATCAGCGCGCCAGTGTCGCCCTGCACGACCCGCAGGCGCGTCCGGAAGCTCCAGATGTCGAAGGTCCACGCGATCACGCGCGCGCCGTCGGGGGAGCAGGCGACGCCCATGGCCGAGCTCACCGACGCGTCGAGCGGGAAGACCGACTGCCAGCGCGCGACCGGGCTCCCCGAGCCGTAGGCGCGCAGCACGATCTGCATCGAGGCCGTCGACGACGCGCGCTCGCGCGTCAGGAGCACGTGCAGGTCGCGGCCCGCGGCGGAGGCCGCTTGCACGCTCGCCAGATCGTAGACGGAAGCGGTCGACCAGACCGCCGTCGGGGTGGGCGTGTCGTAGGCGGAGAGCAGGCGCGCGAATCCATTGGATCCGCCGTACACCACCAGGGCCTGGCTCGCGTGATCGCCGAGCGTCACGGCACTCGGTGCGCGGCCTCCGGGGCCAAAGCCCTCGGTCCAGGTCGTGATCGGGTCGCTGGTCGCGCTCGCCCGGCCGGCGAACAGCAGGAGGGCAGCCAGGGCTCCAAGCCCGCGCAGGGTGCTGGGTCTCACGTCGCTTCCTTTCCGCGGGTCGCGCGCTTCTCGGTGCGCGCCGCGAGTCACTCTCGGTCCAGGCTGGATGTCGGGCGTGGAGCGAGCTGCGCTAGATAGGAAGTTGCAAAAACGACTCCCGGTCTGTCCATCGGTCCGGGAGCCCAAGGACCGACGGGTGCACCCAGGTTAGCGGTCCGCAGGAACGCGTGGGCCCTTTCCGGGCGATCTCGGGCGGAGGCTGTGAACCGCGACGGAAATTCTCGCCATCACGGCAAGTTTTTCGAAGACGCATTGACGCGGAGCGGCGCGTCTGGGATGATCGGGCCTGCTTCGCCGCCTCTCCCGCGACCGCCTCGGGCTCACGCGCAACACCGCCTGGGCGCGGCTCGCATCGGGGAGCGAAGCCCATCCACCCGCGACAACGCGTTCCGCCGACGCGGCCTCGGACCCCCCGGGGCTCGCCTGCGAGCGCAAAGGACAACTGGGATATGCAACCGCACCGCTTCCTCGCCGAGGCCGCCGCCCTCATCGCCGCTGCACTCGTCTTCCACGTCGACGCGCAGGCTCAAAACTGCCCGCCGAACACGTTCCAGACGACGCAGACCTACACGAACAGCTTCGCGCCGGCTCCGCCGCCGTGGAGCGGCTTGGTGCTCACGCTGCCCAAGTTCCAGCCCGGCCCGGGCGAGACCCTGCTCAAGGCCGAGATCACTGCAACCGGTACCGCCAGCGGCAGCGTGCAGGCCGAGAACCTCTCGCAGAGCGGCGGGCAGAACCTGTCGTGGGCGCTCGCGTCCGCACTGCAGGTGCAGATTCCGGTTCCGGGACAGCCCCCGCTGCTGCTCGCGCCGAGCATCAACGGCAACGACAGCCTGACCACCTATGACGGCACGACGGACTTCGGTGGCACGTCGGGCGTCTCTCACTTCAGCCTCTTCGACGACGACACGCAGTCGGCGACGATCACCGACCCGACCGTGCTGCAGAACGTCTTCACCGGCGCGGGCACGCTCGACTTCACGCACAGCGCGGCCGACAGCAGCTCGCACAACGGCGGCGGCAACCTGGTGATCGTGATCCTGAACACCACGGGCCTGACGATCAGCGTGCGCTACACGGTCTGCACGCCGGTCCCGCCGAACTTCTGCCACGAGCGCAACCGCCGCAACTGCGGCAGCCTGCTGCTCTACCCCGAGTTCGACAACTCGCAGGCAACGCTGACGCTGGTGACGATCACCAACGCGTGCTGCGACGACGACTCGGACGGCACGTGGGTCGAGTTCCGCTACATCGACAAGGACACCTGCTTCGAGACCAACTTCTCGCAGCACCTGAGCCCCTGCGACACCTTCTCGTTCATGACCAGCGCCATGAACCCCAACGGCACGCAGGGCTATCTGTACGCCTACGCCAAGCGCAACACGCAGGGCTCGGGCAACAACCCCTCGGGCGTCCCGTGGGTGTTCAACCGTCTGATCGGCCAGGAGCTGATCATCAACGGCATCACGACGCTCGACTACTCGATGAACGCGGTCTCCTTCCGCGGCATCGGCGCCGACAAGGAACTGAACGACGACGACGGCGACGGCATCCGCGACCTCAACGGTCCCGACGCCGCCAACCCCGAGTACGAAGAAGCCCCGGACCAGATCCTGATCCCGCGCTTCCTCGGCCAGGACTCGCCCAACCGTTCCGCGGTCGCCTACAACAGCCAGCTGATCCTGATCGGCCTGAGCGGCGGTACGCAGTTCACCACCCTGGTCAGCGTGCTGGGCTACAACGACAACGAGGACCCGCAGTCGAGCCAGTACAGCTTCCACTGCTGGGCCAAGCCCTACCTGCGCGAGGTCGCGCCCTTCACGCTCGAGAGCTACCTCGACGCCCTGCCGACGAACGCGCCGGGAGAGATCGGCGGCGCCTCGTTCAAGGAATCGGGCTGGCTGCGGCTCGACGGACTCGTGGCGAACTCGTCCGGTCCCGAAGCGATCCAGAACCCGGCGATCTACGCGGTGCTGGTCGAGCGCGCCGGCGGCTACGCGGTCGCCGACCTGCCCTTCGAGTACTGCTCGCAGACCAACGGCGACCTGATCCCGACGAGCATCTTCGGCGACGGCCCGAACCCCGTGGCCGGCGACAACCAGTGAGATCGACGGCCGCGGTCCACCCCCGCGGCCCCTGACGAGCGCGGGCCCGGCCGATTC
>JBGASC010000092.1:0-7161 GCA_044229935.1 Planctomycetota bacterium
CGGGGCGCGCCGCCGCCGCGAAGAGAGCGCGCGCGGCGTCGAGCACGGCGAGACCGCCGGCCAGCGTCAGCGCGACGGGCGAGAGCGGCGGCGGCGGCGGGAGCAGCACGAGGCTGAGGTAGAGGCCTTCGCCCGCCGCGCTGTGCCAGCTGCGGCCGCGCCGGCCGCGGCCCGCGCTCTGCGCGCGCGCCAGGTGCAGATCGCCGTGACGCGCCGTGCCGGCCGCGAGCGCGGCGAAGGCGCGCTCGCTGGTCGAATCGACCTCGTCGTGGCGCAGGAGTCGCAGCTGCACGCGCCGAGGCTAGCGTCGAGGCCCTCGAAGCCGCAATCCGCGTGCAGCCGCCGCGGGCCGGCGGCAAACTCGTGCCTCGATGCGACCCTTCTTCCTGTTCGTCCTCGCCTGCGCGCTCGCGGCCTGCTCGCGCGAGGAAGCCAAGCCCGCACCGGCGCCGGCGGCCGCAGCTCCCGCGACGGCGACGCCCGTCGCGACGGCGAGCCTCGAGGAGCAGGCGCTGGCGGGACTGCGTGCGCAGTCGTGCGGTGCGGGGACGATGGCCGACCTCGCGCTGCCCGAGCCCTTCCTGCGCCGCATCGCCGACCGCGTGATCCGCGCGAGCTACTGGGACAGCTTCCGCGTGATCGTCGCCGACGGCCCCGAACACCCGCCCGAGGCCGGCGCGCCGACGCCACGCTGGGAAGGGCGCACGCCGCCGGTGCGCGTGCACCGCCGGAGCGTGCCGGCCGAGGTGCTCGCGGCGCGCGCCGCCTATGTCGAGGGACCGCCCGAGCGGCCCGGCTTCCGTGCGCGCGCGCAGAGCGGCACCGTCCCTGCGCCGCAGCCTCCGACCAGCGTGGACGCGTCGCTCGTGCCGAAGGACCTCGTGCAGAAGCGCCTGGCGAAGGAAGGGCTTCTCGCGACGACGGCGGCCGTGATCGTCGAACTGCACGCGCGCTCGAAGCCCGTCGATCTCGCCACGCTCGAGGCCTGCGGGCTGCCGGTCGACTGGCTGGCCTTCTTCGCTCCGCCCGAGAAGCCTGCGGCGAGCGCCGAGGAGCTCGTGGCCTGGATCGACGGGCTGCTCGCGGCGAAGCGCGATCCCGCTGCGCTCGCGGCGGAGCTCAAGGGCGCGCTGTTCGCCTTCCGTCCCAGCTCACCCGGCTTCCGCGTCGCGAGCGAGAGCGGCGAGGAGACGCTCGACGTGCTGCGCGTGCAGCTGACGCGCGGCGACCACTGGGCGGGCGAGGGCGACGGCGGTTCGGTGGACCTCGTGCGCCAGCTCGTCGAGGCGCTGCCCGACGTGGCGCTGGTCGCCAGCCTGAACGAGCCGGAGCTCGCGAAGTTCCTGATCACCGCAGGCAGCTGGCACTGGTCGCCGCAGAGCCGCTTCGACCTGTTCGTCGAGCCCGTGCCGCTGGCGCAGTGGGCGCAGGACGACGCCAAGTCCGGCGCCGACGCGAGCGGAACGCTCACGCTGGTCCCGCGCTTCGCCTCGCGCGGCGAGCTGGGCGCCTCGTTCGTGCCGGGCGAGACCTTCGCGCTCGAGGGCCTGCTCGAGCTCGGCCAGCGCGTGGTCCGCTCGCCGCTCGCCTTCCAGGGCGGGAACCTGTACTGCATCACGAACCCCGTCACGCACGAGCGCACCCTGCTCGTCGGCGAGGCCGAGCTGCACCGCAACTGCGCGCTGGGCCTGACCAGCGAGCAGGTCCGCGCGGCCCTGCGTGCCGAGTTCGGCGTCGATCGCTGCGTGGTGCTGCCCGCGGTCGGATTCCACGTCGACGTCGAGGTCAGCGTGCGCGCGGTCGGGACCGAGCTCGTGGCCTTCGTCAACGACCAGATGACCGCGGCGCAGCTGATCGTGCAGTGCGGCCTCGACGCGCTGCAGCGGCACGGCGATCTCGCGGTGGCCGACGTCGCGAAGCTCAACGCGCTCTTCGCCGAGAAGAAGCTCGACCAGGCGCTCGCCGTGCTGACGCCGCTCCTGCAGCGCGGCGCGCCGGGCGAAGGCCAGTTCTCGGAGGGCGTGGCGCGCGCGTTCAGCCTGGACGCCACCGACAACGGGCCCGGCAACCTGCTGCGCTTCCTCGCGGCCCTCGATCTCCTGACCGGCACGAGCGGCGCCGGCGAGCAGAAGAGCCTGGATCCCAACACGGCCGCCTACCTGCGCTCGTTCCTGCGCCGGGAGAAGGAGCGCTTCGTCTTCATCCGCGGCCTGGAGTCGGCCGGCCTGCGCATCGTGCCGCTGCCCGGCTTCCCCGAGGACACGCTCGGGATCACGCCGCTGAACGGCATCCATGAACGGGGGCGGTACCTTTTTCCCGCCTATGGCGGCATCTACCAGCGCCTGGACGACGAGAGCCGCGCCATCCTCGCGCGCACGCTCGGTCCGGGGGTCGCGCTCGTTCCGATCCGCTGCGCAGAGACCCAAAGGCGCGGCGGAGCGCTCCACTGCGCGGCCGCTGCCTACGCTCGCCAGGCGCGCTAGTCCAGCCGGCCTTGGGCGTATGGGGTAGGTTTGGTGGGGTTCACCCGCGAGATCGGGGGCAATTCCCGAGCGTTTCCAGGAACTCGCCTCCGACCTGATCCGTCTTTCGCCAGCCTCCGAGCCGTTGACCGTTTTCGCCCAGCCGGCGTACGATCGACGAGCAGCGGGGGCCCGGCACTTCAGGCCGGGCCTCACTCTTGGCAGTCACGCACGCGACCGTTTTTCTACCCGAGGTGCATCAGATCATGACGAACACGTGGAAGGTGGTGCTGGGCTTCAGCGCCACAGCGGCAAGCTTGGCGCTCTTCTCCATGGGCGCGAGCGCCCAGACGAACTGCAACGCTTCGGTCGGCCCGGACATCATCGTCGGCGACCTGCAGGACATCGCCAACTACGCCGGCCAGAACGTCGCCGGCGTCGACTACGAGGCGGTCGCGTTCGGCACGTACTCGTGCAACATCGGCACGGTCTGGGCCAACTGGATCTCCAGCACGAACCAGCACCCGGTCATCGACAACAACCTCTACAAGTACAAGCTCGCCGGCGGGGTCGCGACGTTCCAGCAGATCGGGATGAGCTGGCTCAAGCACGGCTTCTTCGCGCTCTCGAACAACCTCTGCTGCACGGGCTGCCAGGCGACCGACGGCACGCACCTCGGCGTGCACTGCTCGGACCCCTACACCGCCTCGCGCAACGGCGGACAGTCGGGCGCCGGCCCGCGCTGGCAGGTCAACGCCGCGACCGGCGTGTTCACCTACCCGCCCGCGAACCCCTCGTGGTCGGGCTCGGTCGCGCGCCGCTGCCGCATCCGCGTCTCCGACCTGGAGACCTCGGGCACGAACGTGCGCTACTTCGGCGAGGGTCAGTACGTCACGCAGGACGACGCCACGGCGGGCAACAAGAACAACAACGCTTCCTACCGTGAAGTCACGGCCACCGGCAGCGGCACCGCCTGGACGTTCGCCCTGCTGGGCGCGACCGTGCGCGAGCAGCCGGCCATCCGCGCCTGGCAGGCGATCGACCCGACCGTGCAGGAGACGAACATCGACATCTCCGGCGACGGCCGCGTGGTCCTGGCCTGGAAGACCACCAACCCCTCGGCGGGCGTGTGGCACTACGAGTACGCGCTCTTCAACCAGACCTCTGACCTGGGCATCGGCTCGTTCTCGGTGCCCGTCGGCACGGCGACGATCTCCAACATCGGCTTCCACGACGTCGAGTACCACGACGGCGACGGCGTCGGCAGCGTCACGCGCGACGGCACCGACTGGACCGCCTCGAACTCGGGCGGCGTGGTCAGCTGGACCACGGTCCCGTATGCCTCCAACACCAACGGCAACGGCCTGCTCTGGGGCACGATGTACAACTTCCGCTTCGACGCGAACCAGCCGCCGACGGCTTCGATGATCACCCTCGGCACCTGGAAGAACGCCGGCAGCGTGGTCACCACCGCGGATTCGCCCGGCAGCAACCCGGGTGGCCCGATGGTCTCCTTCTGCGATCCCGCCACCTCGGGCGTGCTGGCCTGCCCCTGCAGCAACCCCGCGGTCTTCCCGGGCCAGGGCTGTGACAACAGCTCGGCAACGGGCGGTGCGCAGCTCGCGGCGACGGGCAACGCCTCGGTCACGAGCGACTCGGTCGTGTTCACGGCCAGCAACGAGAAGCCGACCGCCACGAGCATCGTGCTCCAGGGCGACGCGACGGTCCCGGCCGGCACGCAGTTCGGCCAGGGCGTTCGCTGCGTCGGCGGCTCGCTCAAGCGCCTCTACACCAAGTCCGCGGTCGGCGGCGCGATCACCGCGCCGCAGGGCGGCGACCAGGCCGTGTCCACGCGCTCCTCGGTGCTCGGCGACACGATCCTCGGCGGCCAGCACCGCTACTACCAGGTGTACTACCGCGACCCGACCGTGCTCGGTGGTTGCTCGGCGAGCGCCACGTTCAACGTGACGCAGGCCTTCGACGTGACGTGGAACCCCTGATCGGGACCACGCTCGTCTGAGCGGACGAAACGCGAGGGGCGCCGACGAGGCGCCCCTCGTTCGTTTCCGGTCGGGCTCGTTCGAGTCGCCGCGAGCGGGCAAGAGCCGTGCACGCGCACGGGCCGTCGAGGGGCGCGCTTCCTTCCCGGAGCCCGGGGTATGCTCCCGATGAGAACGACCCAGCGATGAGCCAGCTCGATCCCGAGTCCCAGGCCCTGCACGAGATCCTCGCCGCCTGCCTGGCCGAGATGGAGACACGCGGCGACGCGGCGCTCGAGGACGCCTGCCGCGCCCACCCCACGCATGCGACGCGCATCCGCCACGGCGTCGGGATGCTGCAACGCATGGGGCTGGTCGGCGCGCACGCGCCGCACGAGGCCGATCCCTTCCCCGAACGCCTGGGCGATTTCCGCCTGCTGCGGCGCATCGGCGGCGGCGGCATGGGCGTCGTCTACCTCGCCGTGCAGGAATCGCTCGGCCGCGAGGTCGCGCTCAAGCTCGTCCGCCCCGAGCAGCTCTTCTTCCCGGGCGCGCGCGAACGCTTCCGGCGCGAGGTCGAGACCATCGCGCGCGTGCAGCATCCCGGCATCGTGCCGGTGTACGCCGTCGGCGAGTCCAGCGGCATCCCGTTCTTCGCCATGGAACGCGTGATCGGCTGCACGCTCGCCGATGCCCTGGCGGAGCTCGCGAACCGCGCTGCGGGAGAGCTGCAGGCGGCCGACCTCGCCGCGGCGATCCGCGCGCGCACGCAGCAGGGCGCGGAGTTCCCTGCCGCGGCGCAGAGCTGGGTCTTCGAGGGCAGCTACGTCGACGCCTGCCTGCGCATCCTGCAGCAGGCCGCGACGGCCCTCGACCACGCGCACCGCCGCGGCGTGCTGCACCGCGACCTCAAGCCCTCGAACATCATGGTCACGCCGGACGGGCGCGTGATGCTGCTCGACTTCGGCCTCGCGAGCAGTTCGGGCGGCGACAGCAAGCTGACGCGCACCGGCGCGCAGCTGGGCTCGCTGCCCTACATGCCTCCCGAGCAGCTGCAGGGCCGGCTCGAGGAGCTGGACGCGCGCGCGGACGTGTACGCGCTGGGCGTGACGCTCTACGAGCTGCTCGCGCTGCGCGCGCCCTACTCCGGCGCGGACCACGAGGCGACGCGCCGGGCGATCCTCGACGGCAAGCCCGCCCCGCTGCGCCGGTCGAACACGCGCCTGAGCTGGGAGGCCGAAACGGTCTGCCTGAGCGCGATGGAGCGTGATCGCGAGCGGCGCTACGCGAGCGCCGCGGACTTCGCGCGCGATCTCGAGCGCGTGCTCGACCGCAAGCCGATCGAGGCGCGGCGCGCCGGACTGCTGCTGCAGGCGCGGCGCTGGACGCAGCGACATCCCGCCGCGGCCGTGGGCCTGCTGCTCGGCGGGCTGCTCGTCGTCGGCGGGCCGATCGCCTACGCGCTCGTGCAGCGCGAGGCGCGCGTGCGCATCGAGGAGAAGGAGGCGCGCGCGCAGAAGAACTTCGATCGCGCCCTGCTCGCGGTGCAGACGATGCTGACGCGCCTGGGCGAGGAGAAGCTCGAGAACGTGCCGCAGGTGCAGAGCGTCCGGCGCGAGATCCTCGAGGACGCGCTCGGCTTCTACCGCGGATTCCTCGCCGAAAGGAGCACCGACCCGAGGCTGCGCGAGGAGACCGCGCGCGTGCAGCACACCCTCGGCGACCTCGCCGAGAAGCTCGGTCGCCCGGCCGAGGCCGAGCAGGCCTGGCAGTCGGAACGCGCGATCCTCGAAGCCCTCGCGCGCGAGTTCCCCGCGCAGCTGCGCTACCGCCGCGCCCTCGCGCGCTCGCTCGCCGGCCAGTCCGATGTGCTCGAGAAGGCGGGCAAGGCCGTCGAGGCCGATGCGCTGCGCCTCGAGGTGCTCGCCTCGCTCGACGCGCTTGGCGAACAGCTCGACGTCGACGGGCGCAGCCTGCGCGCGGAGCTGCTCAGCCTGCGCGGCGCGTACCTGCGCACGCAGGGCAAGCTAGACGAGGCGGCCGAGTCCTTCGCGCGGTCGATCGCGATCCACGCCGGCCTGCGCGGCACGGTCCAGGACGCGAACGAGAACGACCGCAAGGAAGCCTGGGCCTGGAGCGCGCTCGCGAGCGTGCACCGCGACCAGCGCAGGCCCGCGGAGGCGCTCGAGGACCATCGCAAGGCCTACGAGCTGCGCGCGAGGATCGTCGCCGCCGATCCGGCCAACACGAGCTTCCGCGAGGGCCTCGGCCAGAGCCAGATCACCTACGGCTGGCTGCTGATGAGCCAGGGCAAGCTCGAGGATGCGCGGCCGATCGTGCAGGGCGCGGTCGACACTTGGGGCGCGCTCGCCCAGGAGAACCCCGACGTGCCGCTGTACTGGCAGGGCCAGATCGCGGCGGCGGGCAACGGCTCGAGCCTGCTGCGGGAACTGCACGACCTCGCCGGAGCGGCCGAGTACGCCGAGAGCGCCGTTGCGGCCGCGCGCGTGCTGCACGGGCGCTATCCGGACACGCCGGACCATGCCTCGATGCTCGCGGCGGCGCTCGACGCGGTTGCCGACGTGCGCCTTGGCCAGGAGAAGTTCGAGGCGGCGCTGGCGCTGGAAGAGGAGGCGCTCGCGCTGCTGCGCCCGCTGCAGAAGTCGAGCGCGGGCGATCGCACGCTGCTCGGGAAGATCGCCGACGCGCAGGTCGGCCTC
>JBGASC010000038.1:0-50768 GCA_044229935.1 Planctomycetota bacterium
AACGCCGGCAGCACGCGCCCGTCGCGCAGCCGCATGCGCGGACCATAGGTGTTGAAGATGCGCACGATGCGCGTCTCGACGCCGTGGAAGCGGTGGTAGGCCATCGTCATCGCCTCGGCGAAGCGCTTGGCCTCGTCGTAGACGCCGCGCGGGCCGACCGGGTTGACGTTGCCCCAGTAGCTCTCGGGCTGCGGGTGCACGAGCGGATCGCCGTACACCTCGGAGGTCGAGGCCAGCAGGAAGCGCGCGCCCTTCGCGCGCGCCAGGCCGAGCACCTTGTGCGTGCCGAGCGAGCCGACCTTGAGCGTCTGGATCGGCAGCTCCAGGTAGTCGATCGGCGAGGCCGGCGAGGCGAAGTGCAGGATCGCGTCGAGCTTGCCCACGACGTGCAGGTACTCGGTCACGTCGCGGCGCTCGAAGTGGAAGCGCTGATCGGCGAAGAGGTGCTCGACGTTGCGCACGTCGCCGGTGATCAGGTTGTCCATGCAGATCACCTCGTAGCCTTCCTCGAGGAAGCGCTCGCAGAGGTGGCTGCCGAGGAACCCGGCGCCGCCGGTGATCAGGACCCGCTGGCGTGTCATGGCTGGTGGTCTGCGGGCGCGACGGGCTGCGCCGGGCCGGACGCGGGCGGCGTGCCCGCTGCCGGCTGCGGCGCGAGATCGCCCAGGCCCACGAAGCGCACTTCTTCGTCGCGCTCCAGGCGCACGCGCAAGCCCAAGGCGCGGATTTCGTGCTCGCCCAGCGCGCGCAGGCCCAGACCGCGTCCGTCGTCGACCACCTCGAGCTGCCCCTGCCAGCTGGCGGAGAGCCCGTCCTTCTGCGTCGTGGTCCAGCCCGCCTGCGCGGGCCGCGGCGCGCCGCTGGTCGTGCCCAGCGGCAGATCGACGATCTCGCCCGGATCGAGGTGGAAGACCGCGTCGCGGTAGGCGACCTCGCCCGGACCCTTGGACTGGTTCTTCAGGCGCAGCAGATCGCTGCGCAGACGCTCGAGCAGGAACGGGCCGCCCTTGGCGGACAGGCGCGCGCCGCCGACGAGCTCGATGTCCTCGGTCGCCTTGAGCTCGATCTCGGCGCGCTCGACCTCCTGGAAGACGAAGACCGGCTCGCCGCGGCTCTTCGAGCCGATGATGCCGGCGCCGCGGCCGAGCAGGATCACCGAGCTGCCGTCGGGCCAGAGCACCTCGAGGCGTCCGCCGGGCGCGGTGTAGACGCAGGAACCCGAGTGCACGCCGAGCTGCTTCTTGACGAAGGTCAGCGGGAAGCTCGAGGCGTAGCCGGCCGGGCGCACCTGGCAGGGATCGGCGTGCCGCAGCACGAGCACGTCCTCGGGGCCTTCCTTGTACAGCTCGCGGTCGCCGGGCGGCAGCGGGTCGCTGAGCGACTCCATCGGCCCGGGCCAGCGCTGCGTCGCGCCCCAGGGCCAGCGCCACAGGCCGCCGCAGGAATCGCAGGCGAGGCCCGCGACCAGGGCCGCGATCCACACCGGTGCGGCGAGCGGGGCTGCACGCCGCGCGGGGGTCATCGCGCCTCCTTGACGGGGATCGCGGGATGGTTGCCGTAGTAGCGCTCGACGAAGCCCGTGTCGTGGTCGCCCGAGCGGAAGTCGGAGTGGCGCAGGATGTTCCCGTGCAGCGGGATGGTCGTCTTCGGCCCCTGGATCACGAACTCGTCCAGCGCCCGCAGCATGGTGCGGATGGCGAGGTCGCGGCGCGGCCGGTGCACGAGCAGCTTGCCGATCATCGAGTCGTAGTTCGGCGGAATCCGGTAGCCACTGTAGCAGTGGCTGTCGACGCGCACGCCCGGGCCCCCGGGCGGCACGAACAGGTCGATGCGGCCCGGCGAGGGCTGGAAGTCGCGCTCGGGATCCTCGGCGTTGATGCGGCACTGGATCGCGTGGCCGCGGAACTCGACGTCCTTCTGCTCGAAGCCCAGCGGCTCGCCGGCGGCGATCAGGATCTGCTGCTGGATCAGGTCCATCCCGGTCACGAGCTCGGTCACGGTGTGCTCGACCTGGATGCGCGCGTTGACCTCGATGAAGTAGAAGCTGCCGTCGCGGCTGAGCAGGAACTCGACCGTGCCCGCGTTGGTGTAGTTGGCAGCGCGCGCCACGCGCACGGCGGCCTCGCAGATGCGCGCGCGCAGCTCGGGCGTCAGCGCCGGCGAGGGCGACTCCTCGATCAGCTTCTGGTGCCGGCGCTGGATCGAGCAGTCGCGTTCGCCCAGGTGCACGATCTTGCCGTGGCGGTCGGCCAGGATCTGCACCTCGATGTGGCGCGGGTTCTCGACGAACTTCTCGAAGTAGACCGTGCCGTCGCCGAACGCGGCCTTGGCCTCGGACGAGGCCTGGTGGAAGTTCGCCACCAGCGCGGGCTCGTTGCGCGCGATGCGCATGCCGCGTCCGCCGCCGCCGGCGGCGGCCTTGATCATGATCGGGTAGCCGATCTTCTGCGCGACGTCGAGCGCCTTGCGCTCGTCCTCCACCGCGCCGTCGGAGCCGGGCACGACCGGCACGCCGGCCTTCTGCGCCAGCTCGCGCGCGCGCACCTTGTCCCCCAGCGCCGCGATCACCTCGGGTTCGGGCCCGATGAAGTGGATCTTGCAGGCGCGGCAGACCTCCGCGAAGTGGTCGTTCTCGGCCAGGAAGCCGTAGCCGGGATGGATCGCGTCGGCGTCGGCGACCTCGGCCGCGGCGATGATGGTCGGGATGTCGAGGTAGCTCTTGGCGCTCTGCGGCGGGCCGATGCAGATGGTCTCGTCCGCCTGGCGCAGGTAGAGCGCGTCGGCGTCGGCGGAGGAGTACACCGCGACGGTCTGGATGCCGAGCTCGCGGCAGGCGCGGATGACGCGCTGCGCGATCTCACCCCGGTTGGCGATCAGGACGCGGCGGAACATCAGTCGGGCTTCACCAGGAAGAGGGGCTGCCCGAACTCGACCGGCTCGCCGTTCTCGACCAGGAGCTCGAGCACCTCGCCCGAGATCTCGGCCTTGATCTCGTTCATCACCTTCATCGCCTCGATGATGCAGAGCGTCTTGTCGACCTCGATGCGGCTGCCGACGCGCACGAAGGCCTCGGCCTCGGGCGAGGGCGAGCGGTAGAACGTGCCGACCATCGGCGAGTTGATCGTCACACCCTTCTGGGCGGCCGGCTTCTCGGGCGCGGCCGGGGCGGCCGCGGCGGCCGGGGCCGCGGCGGGGGCCGGCGCGGCCATCGGCATGCCGCCGCCGTGCATCACGTGCACCATCGGCATCGCGGGCGCGGCAGGCTCGGCCCGGCCGCGCTTCAGGCGCAGGCGCGTGCCGGCCTTGTCGTCCTCGAGCTCGAGCTCGAAGACCTCGCCGTCCTGCATCAACTTGACCAGCTTCTGGATCAGCTTGACGTCCATGCGGGGGGGTCCGGTTCGTGGGTCTGGGGGCTCGCGTGCCCTAGCGCTCGGGCGGCAGCGCCGCGGCGATCTGGAGCGCGTTGAGTGCGGCGCCCTTGCGGATCTGGTCGCCGACCGCGAAGAAGCATAGCGAGCGCTTCCCTCGCGTTCCCGCCCGAATTCGGCCCACGTGGACCGGATCGCTGCCGGCGCTCTCCAGCGGCCGCGGGCCGTGCGGGTCGTCGGTCAGCTCGATGCCGCCCGCGCGGCCGAGTTCGCCCTTGAGGCGCGCGAGATCGAGGTCCCGCGCCAGACGGCAGTGCACGGCGACCGAGTGGCAGCGCTCGACCGGCACGCGCGCCGTGGTCGCCTCGACCACCAGCCCGGGCAGGCGCAGGATCTTGCGCAGCTCCTCGACGATCTTCTGCTCCTCGCCGCTGCTGCCGTCGGGGCCGACGCTGGCGACGGCCGGGATCACGTTGAGGTGGAGCTGGGCGGCAAAGGGGCTGGTCGGCGCCTTGCCGTCGCCGTCGACGCCGCAGGCCGCGCGCGCCTCGAAGTGCAGCGTGTCGACGCCCGCGGCGCCCGCGCCGGAGGCGGCCTGGTAGCTGACCACGATCACCTCCTCGAGCCCGAAGAGGCGCTGCACGACCGACAGCGGCAGCGCCGCGATCGCGGTGGTGCAGTTGGGGTTGGCGATCAGGCGCGGCGAGCTCGCCAGCTCGTCGCCGTTGATCTCCGGCACGACCAGCGGCACGTCGGGTCGCATGCGCAACGCGCTGGAGAGGTCGATCACGCGGATGCCCGCCTCGGCCAGCGTCGGCGCGAGCTCGCGCGAGAGCTCGCTCGGCGTGCACAGGAAGGCCAGATCGGTTCCCTGGAACGCGGAGGGATCGCGCGTCGCCTCGAGCGGCCGCAGATCCAGGCGCGTGCGCGCCGGGCCGATCTCGAGCTTGCCGTAGCGCCGCGCCAGGCAGTCCAGCCGGTTGGTCGGATGCCCGGCCGCGACCAGGAGCAGCGCCAGCTCGCGCCCGACCGCGCCGGTCGCGCCGACGATCGCGACGTGCTGACGCTTCTGTGCATCGCTCCAGCCCCAGGGGGCGCCTTCGGTCCCGTCGTAGCGTCGCAGCTGTCTCCCGCTCATCGTGTCCTCGCCCGCGGCGGACGCGCCGCGCCTCCTGCCCCTGCTCGCCAGGTGCCCGATCGCCCGCCGCGCTTCTCCAGCAGCTCGAGCGCCTCGATGCGGATGCCGTGGTCGAGCCCCTTCGACATGTCGTAGACGGTCAGCGCCGCGAGCGCCGCCCCGACCAGCGCCTCCATCTCGACGCCGGTGCGACCGCGGCAGGCGGCGCGGCAACGCAGCTCGAGTCGATCCTCGTCGAGGCGCTCGAACTCGATGCCGACGTGATCCAGGCCCAGCGGATGGCAGAGCGGGATCAGCTCGCCCGTGCGCTTGGCCGCCAGGATTCCGGCCGCGCGCGCGATCTCCTCGACCGGACCCTTGGGTCCCTGCGCACGCAGAACGCGCTCGAGCACGCCCGCGGGAAAGCACACCACCGCGCGCGCCAGCGCCGCTCGCGAGCGGACCGGCTTGGCCGAGACGTCGACCATGCTGGCGGAGGCCCCCTGGGATCCGGTCGCCAGGTGGCTCATGCTGCGGTGCGACGTGCGGGGCTTCGACGTGCGGCGGGTCATCGAGGGCGCGACACTCTACCGTCGCAGCGCATTCATTTCCCGCCGCGACGGCCGCTCCACGCACGTCGGTATGATTTCAGTTCATGCCCCAGCCGCTCGCGCTCCGAAGCGTAGAGTGTCCGCCGCTCGCGCTTCGGGCCCGTTCGGGCCCCTCGTTTCCGCCGTCGATCGCCCACCGAAGATGCGCCATTTCAGCCTGTTCCGCCTGGCCTGCACCCTGACCTTGTCCGCCGCGTTCACGCTCGCCTCGGCGCAGGACGCCAAGGAGCTGCGGCGACTGCTCGAGCAACGCGTGCAGGAGGCCGCCTCGGCCAAGGTCGAGGACGTCCTCGAACAGGCCGGCACGCTCGCCGGACTCGCGAGCGAGGACACGCGCGCGGACCTGCGCGCCGAGCTCGACCGCTACCTCGGCCGCGCCAAGGAGCTCGGCGAGCCCGCGCGCCTGCTCGTGCTCGCGCTGCGCGCCAACCTGGGCGAGGCCGACCTCTCCAGGCTCGCGCCGGAGCTGACCGCGCTGGTCGGTTCGAAGAACGACGATCTCGGCCGCGCCGCCGCGCGCCTGCTCGCCGACCGCAGCTACCGCCTCCTGCGCGACAGCGAGATCGAGCCCGTCGTCAACGCCCTGCGCAGCGGGGCCAAGGACGCGCAGCGCTCGCCGGCCTACCGGCTGGCCTGCGCGATCGCGCTGCACGTGCAGGGCCGCCTCGACGGCCAGCGCGAGGCGCGCGCCCTGATGCTCGACTTCCTGGGCTCTTCCGATCCGCACCTGCGCGCCGCGGGCGCGCTGGCGCTGGCCGAGGTGGGCGACTTCGAGTCCGCGCGCAAGGAGCTCGACCTGCTCGCGCAGAGGCCGACGCCCGAGGGCCAGCTCGCCGCGGCGTACATCAAGCAGGAGGACATCCGCCGCATCTACGACCGGCGCGCCAAGGCCGAGCTCGAGGACCAGAGCAAGGCGCAGGAGACCGCCGACCCGCAGGCCAGCAAGGACCTGCGCATCCTCGAGAAGCTGATCAGCCTGGTGAGGTCGAAGTCGCTCGAGGGCGACCAGGTCAAGCGCCAGGAGCTGATCTGGGCCGCCTGCGACGGGCTGATGCGCAGCCTCGACGAGCACTCGAGCTTCATGACGCCCGACGTCTACAAGAAGTTCGAGCAGGACCTGCTCTCGGCCGAGTACGGCGGCATCGGCGCCTACGTCGGCGAGGACCCCGAGGACCACCTCTTCACGATCACGCGCCCGATCTACTCGGGCCCCGCCTACCGCGCCGGGCTGCACTCCGACGACAAGATCGTGCGCATCGACGACTGGCCCACGGTGACGCCCGCGGGCTCGCAGCCGACCGAAGACATCATCAAGCGCCTCAAGGGCAAGCCGGGAACCTCGGTCAAGCTCTACATCTGGCGCCGCGGCATGGATCCGGCGCTGATCGACCGCCCCACCGAGGAGATGGCGCTGAACATCGCGCGCGAGGAGATCACGATCCCGCCCGTCTCGGCCCAGCTCCTGCCGGGCAAGATCGGCCTGGTCGAGCTGCAGTCCTTCACGCGCGTCGCGAGCGAGGAGCTCGCCAAGAAGCTGCAGTCGATGCTCGACCAGGGCATGCAGGGCGTGATCCTCGACCTGCGCAACGACTCGGGCGGCCTGCTGACCGAGGCCTGCAACGTGGCCAACCTGATGCTGCCCAAGGGCAAGCTCGTCGTCTCGACCGAGAGCCGCACCGAGCGCACCGAACGTCTGGTCACGCGCGAGGATCCCCTCATCCCGGCCGACATGCCGGTCGCGGTGCTGATCAACCGCTTCAGCGCCTCCGCCTCGGAGATCGTCTCCGGCGCGCTGCAGGACCACCGCCGCGCCACGCTGGTCGGCCAGCGCAGCTACGGCAAGGGCTCGGTGCAGAACCTGCTCGCGATCCCCGGCGAGGACGACGACCGCTACGTCGACGAGAACAACAACGGCCGCTACGACAGCTGGGAGAAGCTGACCAAGGACTACAACGGCAACGGCGAGTTCGACTTCGCGCCGCGCGCGCGCATGACGATCGCGCGCTACCTCCTGCCCTCGGGCCGCTCGATCCACCGCCAGCTCGCCGACGACGGCACGGTGATCTCGGAGGGCGGCGTCGAACCCGAGGTCAAGGTCACCGCCAAGCGCATCGAAGGCTGGCGCGCGGAGGAGATGTACCGGCTCGTGCGCAAGGAGCACAGGATCCGCGACTGGGTCGAGAAGAACTACGCGCCGCACAAGGAGCTCTTCCAGCAGCTGGCGGACTGCGACGGCGACGACGTCGGACGCTACCCGGGCTTCCAGGAGCTGTACGACAGCCTGAACACCGTGCTGCCGCAGCAGGACGTGCGCATGCTCGTGCGCAGCGAGGTGCGCCGCCGCGTGCAGGACGACCGCGGCGCGGCCTTCCCCGACGGGGACTTCGAGGAGGACGTGCAGCTGCAGGCGGCCATCACCACCGTGCTCGACAAGCTGAGCAAGAAGCCGTCGCAGATCGAGGAGTACGCGCGCACCTTCGACGCGCAGGACAACAAGGAATCCTCGACGGCGCCCAAGCTCGTCGCCGGCGTCTCGCGCGACGACCAGCGCTCGCGGCTCAAGAGCGCCCTGACGCTCGTGGGCGAGGCGCGCACGCACGGCCAGCTCGATCCCAAGACCGCAGCCGAGCTCGAGCGCGCGCTGCAGGACGCGCTGACCACGGGCGACCAGCCGCAGCCGCGCTGATCCCGACCGCAGCGCCTCCGCGCTTGCGCCGCGCGCCCCCGGCCGACCGCCGCGGGCGCGCGGCTCGTTGCGGGAGCTCGCCGCGCTCCGTGCGTCAGCCGCTCGGCCCGTCCGCGCGCGGACGGTCCTTGTCCGCCATCTGCGCCAGCACCGGCAGCAGGAACTCGCGGCAGAGGATCACGATCGTCGCCGTCAGCGGCAGCGCGATCAGCAGGCCGAACATGCCCATCGAGGAGGCGCCCGCCATTAACGCGAAGATCACGACCACCGGGTGCAGGCCCAGGCTCTCGCCCAGGATGCGCGGCAGGAGCAGGTAGTTCTCGATCATCTCCGCCGCGAAGAAGACCAGGCCTACGTGCCAGAGCGCGGTGCCGACCTCGAACTCGAGCAGGCCGACGAGCAGCGCCAGCACGAAGCCGAGGAACGAGCCCACGAAGGGGATCAGCGAGAGGAAGCCCGTGCCCAGGCCCAGCAGCAGGGCGAAGTCGACGCCCGCGATCCACAGGCCGACGGCCAGGATCGCGCCCTTGATCAGGCACACCAGCAGGCGGCCGCGGAAGAAGTTCGCCAGCACCTCGCCGACCTGCCCGCCGATGCGCACGATGCGCTCGCGGTCGCGCCGCGGCAGGTAGCGCGCGACGAACGAATGGATGCGCTCCAGCTCGAAGAGCAGGAACCAGGTGTAGATCGGCAGCAGGATCAGCAGCCCGAAGAACTCCATCACCGAGCCGAAGACGCCCTTGAGCACGCCGAAGCCGGCGCCCAGCGCCGTGCTCGCCATGCGGCCGGCCGACTCGGTTCGCTCGGGCGTGAAGTACTCGTCCCACCAGTCGCGGAACATCTTGGTCAGGTCCGCGGCGCGCAGCTCCTGCGGCACGCCCTCGCCCGCCGGCGGCTGGGCCGCGCCGTCCTTCGAATCGAGCTTGTTCCGGTCGCGCGGCAAGTGCTCGATCACCCACTGGATCTGCGGCTTGTACTTCTCGAGCGCCTCGTCGATGCGCTGCGTCACCTTCGCGCCCAGGCCCTGCTCGCTGGCGAGCTCGCGCGCGAGACCGCGGCCCTGGAAGAAGACCACCAGCCCGATCGCCATCAGCAGCGCGGCGAAGGCGCCGAAGATGACGTTGACCGCGCGCTTGCGCTTCCAGCCCTTGCGCTCGAGCTTGAGCACCATCGGGTGCAGCACGAAGGCCAGCAGGTAGCCCAGGATCAGCGGGTTGAGGACCGAGCGCACGGTCCAGCTGAACCAGCCGACCAGGAGCGCGAGCGCGACCAGCGCCAGCGTGCGCCAGGTGGACGGGAGGCGTTCGATCATGAGGACGGCCCCGATCGTTCACCCCCGCCGCGCGGGAACAGCTCGGGCGGCAGCCGCGGCCGGTAGCCCTGCACGAAGGCCTCGTCGAAGTCGAGGTCGGAGCGGAAGTCCTCGATGCTGTCGTTCTCCTGGCGGTTGAGCATGCCCGCCTCGACCAGCAGGAACACGATCTGTCCCCAGTCGAGCGATTCGCGGATCCCCCAGCGCCGCCAGACCTCCGCCGCCAGCGGCCCGAAGAGCTCGCTCGCGTGCTGGCGCAGTCCGGCCAGGAGCTCGCGCCCCGAGACGTGCCGATCCTGACCCTCGGCTTCCTCGCGTCCGGCCAGCTTGATCGCGTGGTCCAGCGACTCGAACAGGAAGGCGAAGGCCTCGGGCGCATAGCGCCCGTCCTTCAAGGCCAGTTTGCGCAGGGGATCGCTCATCGACGGGACAGCGCGAAGCTCGGCCGGGCGCGCAGCGCGTAGAGCGCACGCTCCACGAGGGCCTCGCCGGCCAGATTGCGCTCGACATCCTGCCGCGCCGCGAGCAGCTCTTCCAGTCGGCGCTCGCGCGCGGCTGCCGGCGCGGCCGCCAGTTCGAGCGCGAGCCCGCCGTGGGCCAGGGTTCCCGGGTCCAGGCCGGCCGCCGCGCGCTCGGCGTCCAGGAGGACCTCCAGGGCGAGGTCGAGGAAGACGCGCGCGCGGGCTCGGGCACGCGCGGTCGGCTTGTCGCCCTCGAACTCGCCCTCGAGCTCGAAGAGCTCCTCCTTCGCGGCCGCCACGGCGAGCTCGCCGCGCGCGAGCGCCGCGACGATCTCGCGCTGCCGGCGCGCGCCCTGCTTCCACAGGCGCAGCGCACGACCGGGCGAGCCGTGCGCCCAGCGCGCGTGCTCCTCGGCCTCCTCGCCGGCGAGACCGTGCGTGGCGAGCACGGCGCTCGCGTCCGCGGCCGAGAGCGGGCCGAAGCCCACGCGCACGCAGCGCGAGAGCGTGGTCGAGAGCAGCTGGTCCAGGCGCGAGGTCTCGAGCACGAACAGCACGCGCTCGCCGGGCTCCTCGAGCATCTTGAGCAGCGCGTTCTGCGCCGCGTCGTTGAGCCGCTGCGCCTCGCGCACCAGCAGCACGCGCCAGCCGCCCTCGCGCGCGCGCAGCGTCAGGAAGTCCCCCACGCTCGGGCCCTCCTCGTCGGAACCGGCGCGGATGCGGTCGATCTGGATCGCCTCGTTGCCCTCGGCCGCGGCGTCGAGCACGAACAGGTCGGCGTGGCTCCCGGCCGCGACGCGCTTGCAGGCGCCGCAGTCCCCGCAGGGCCGCGCCGGTCCGTGCTCGCAGAGCAGCCCGGCCGCGAGCACGCGCGCCGCGAGGAACTTGCCGACGCCCTCGGGGCCGTGGAAGAGCAGCGCGTGCGCCAGGCGCCCCGTGCCGGCCGCGCGCAGGAGACCTTCGACCAGCCCGGAGTGGCCGCGCAGTTCAAGCGAGGACACGCTGCACCTCCGCCAGGATGGCGCGCTCGACCGCATCGGGCTCGCCGGAGGCGTCGATGCGCACGACGCCGCGCACGCGCTCGGCGTAGCGCGCGTAGCCGCGCGCGACGCGGCGCTGGAACTCCAGGCCCTTGTCCTCGATGCGGTCGCGCGCCGCGCCGCAGCGCCGCTCCAGCGCCGCCTCGGGCGGGAGATCGAGCCAGAGCACCAGGTCGGGCGCGGGCGCGCCGGCCCAGCTCGCGAGCAGCGCCAGCACCTCGTCCTCGGGCAGGCCGCCGGCGACGGCCTGGTAGGCGAAGGTCGAGGGATGGAAGCGTTCGCAGACGACGTGCTCGCCGCGCGCGAGCGCGGGCGCGACGAGCTCCTCGAGCATCTGCGCGCGCGCCGCCGCGAAGAGCAGCGTCTCGACGCGCGGCGAGAGCTTCGACTCGCGCGAGAGCAGGAGCTCGCGCAGTCCTTCGCCCAGCGCCGTGCTGCCCGGCTCGCGCAGGTGGCGCACGGTGCGCCCGGTGCGCGAGGCCAGCGCGCGCGCCAGGCGCCCGGCCTGCGTGCTCTTGCCGCAGCCGTCGACGCCGTCGAGGACCAGGAAGCGCGCGCGGGAGCCGGAGTGCTCGGGATCGCCCATGCGGGGATTCTGCGCTGGGGACCGGTGCGGCGGCAACGGCCGCTCGCCTTTGCATGCGTGCGCGCCGAGCGGTAGAACGCAGGCCCGAAGCGGGTTGTGCGCCTTGCCCGACGAACTCGAATGCCGTGACGATGCCCAGGGAGGCACCTGCCGCCTGCGCGTGCGCGCCCAGCCCGGCGCGCGGCGCGAGGGCCTCGTCGGCACCTGGAACGGCAGCCTCAAGCTCGCCGTCAGCGCGCCGCCCGAGGACGGCCGCGCCAACGAGAGCGTGGCGCGCCTGCTGGCCGGGCTGTTGCGGCTGAAGAAGAACGAGGTCGAGCTCGTCGCCGGCGCGCGCGCGCGCAACAAGGAATTCCGCGTCGCACTCTCCTGCACGGAGGTGCGCGCACGCCTGGGTCCGCATCTCACGAGCACCGCAGAGGACGCATGAAGGACTGCCCGCTGGATCGCGCCGTCGAAGGCACGCTGGCCGAGATCACCGCGCGCGAGATCGAGGCGCCGCGCGCGCTGTTCCTGCTCGGGACCGGCCTGGGGCTGCTGCCGCAGAAGCTCAAGCGCGGCGGCACGCTGCCGCTGGGCGAGCTGCGCGCGACGCCGCGCGCGTGGAGGGCGGGCGAACTGCACTTCGGCCGCCTCGCCGGCGCGCCGGTGTGGATCCTCGAGGATGCGCCGGGCGCGGCCGAGCTCGGCAACCAGCTCGCGAGCGAGGATCCGCCCTGGGCCCCGGCCTTCCCGGTCTGGCTCGCCGCCGCCGCCGGCGCGAGCCTGTGCGTGCACACCTCGGCCGGTCCGGCGCTGCCGAGTGCGACGCCGGGTGGAGCGGAGCCGGGCATGATCGCGCTGGTGCGCGACCACGTGAACCTCTCCGGCCGCACGCCGCTGGTCGGCCTGTCCGAGTCGCGCCTGGGCCCGCTCTTCCCCGACCAGACGCAGGTGCACCACGCCGAGCTGCGCAAGCACGCGCTGGCCGCCGCGCGCAAGCTCGGCCTCTCCTGCTGCGAGTCGATCGTCGCCTGCGTCGGCGGACCGACGATGGAGACGCCCGCCGAGCGGCGCTTCTGGGCGCTGGCCGGCGCGGGCGTCGCCGTGCAGGAGCTGGTCAACCCGCTGCACGCCTGCGCGCACGCGGGCCTCTCGCTGCTCGCGCTGGTCGCGGTCACCGACCGCGGCGAGGGCGTGCAGGACCTCGCCGGCATGGTCGCGCGCGCGAACGAGATCGGGCCCGGCCTGGAGGACCTGCTGATCGAGATTGCGCCGGCCGTGATGCAGGCCGCCTCCGAGCTGGGTGTCGAGGAGGAAGCGTGAGCGCGCGCTGCCTTCGCGCCGCGCACGCGCGCCGGCGATGAGGCCGCGCACGCGCATCGCGGTCTTCGTCTCGGGCGGCGGACGCAGCCTGGAGAACCTCGCCGAGGTGATCGGCCGCGGCGAGCTCGACGCGGAGATCGCGCTGGTCGTGTGCAACGTCGGACAGGCGTTCGCGCTCCAGCGCTCGCAGCGACTGGGCATCCCCAGCCTCGTGCTCGACCCCGAGCGCAAGCTCTCGCCCGACGAGTTCAGCCGCCGCGCCTTCGCCGCAGTGGAGCAACACGGAGCCGGGCTCGTCGTGCTCGCCGGCTTCCTGCGCCTGCTCGTGATCCCCGAGTCCTGGACCGGCCGCGTGATCAACATCCATCCCTCGCTGCTGCCCAAGTACGGCGGCAAGGGCTTCTACGGCGAGCGCGTCCACGCCGCGGTGCTCGCCGCGGGCGAGCGCGAGACGGGCTGCACGGTGCACCTGGTCACCAACGCGTACGACCAGGGCCCGATCCTGCTGCAGCGCCGCGTGAACGTGGAACCCGGCGACGACGTGCACACGCTCGCCGCGCGCGTCTTCGAGGCCGAGAAGCTCGCGCTGCCCGAGGCGATCCGCGCGCAGCTCGCGCGCGACGCACGCCCCTAGCGCACCCGACACGCGCGTCGGGCGGCGCCTCGCGCAACGTGCGCTGCACGTGCACAAGCGCACGCAGCGCGCGGCAAAGCGCACACCTGCGGCCGCAATCCGCGCGGGAAACCTCGCGCATTCCGCAGGCGCCGACTCGCTGCGCCCGCTCGGCGCTCGTACGCGCGGGACAGCTGTCGAACCCGCAGCGGATCCCCGCGGCGGATCCGGAAACCAGGGCGGCGAGCCGGTCTAGGAGCCGAGCGCACGCAAGCGTGCGGCTCCCGTACCCAGCGCAGCTCGCGCGAGCGCCACGAGACGCTCCCGCGCGGTTCGGCCAAGGAGTGGCGATCATGTGCAATGCAAGAGTGTTGGGTTCCCTCGTTCTCGCCGTGCTGGTCTCGAGCGAGGCCCGGGCGCAGGTGACGGTCCTCGCCAGCGTGGATTCGAACGGAGCGCAGGGCGACGGCGCGTCGGGGAACCCGGCGCTGTCCGACGACGGGCGCTTCGTCGCGTTCGCGAGCACGGCCAGCACGTTCGGCGGCTCCAACCCCGGCGGCCTGCAGAACGTCTTCCTGCGCGACCGCGTGCTGGGCACGACCGCCTGGATCAGCGCGGGCCTGCACGGCGCGCAGCCCGACGGCAGCTCCTGGGACGCCTCGATCAGCGCGGACGGTCGCTGGGTCGCGTTCGCGAGCGACGCGACGAACCTCGCGCCGGGCGACGGCAACGGCCTGACCGACGTCTTCGTCTGCGACACGGTCCAGCTGCAGAGCGCATGCGCCAGCCTGGGCCCGGCCGGGGAGCCGGCCAACGACGTCTCGCTGCACCCGCGGATCTCCGCGGACGGCCGACACGTCGTCTTCCTGAGCTACGCCACCAACCTCGTGCCGGGAATCCCGGGCGGGACGGCGCAGGTCTACGTGCGCGACCTCGACGCGCAGACGACCGTGTGCGCCAGCGTCGGCGCGAACGGTGCCGCAGCCAACGCCGACGCGTTCGCCGGCGCGATCTCGCGCGACGGCGGCCGCGTCGTCTTCTGGAGCCGGGCCACGAACCTCCTCCCGGGCGCCGACAACGGCGTGGCGCACGTCTACCTGCGCGACCTCGCCGCGGGCAGCACCGTGCGCGTCAGCGTCGATTCGAACGGCGTCCTCGCCGACGGCGACTCGCAGCCGGCGGCCCTCTCCTCCGACGGGACGCGCGTCGCCTTCGCCTCGGTTGCGACCAACCTCGTCGCCGGCGACACCAACGGCGCGAGCGACGTGTTCCTGCGCGACCTCGCCACGGGACAGACCGTGCGCGTCAGCGTGGCGACCGGCGGCGGACAATCCAACGGCGACAGCCTCGCCCCCTCGATCTCCGCCAGCGGCGACAAGATCGCCTTCGAGAGCAGCGCCACCAACCTGGTCGGGAACGACACCAACGGCAGCTGGGACATCTTCTGGCGCGACCTCGGCACGGGGCTGACGCGGCGCGCGAGCATCGACAGCAGCTCCGCCCAGTCCAACGGCAGCTCGCACGATCCCGCGATCTCCGGCGACAGCCGCCAGGTCGCCTTCGACAGCGAGGCGACCAACCTCGTCGCGGGGGACGGAAACGGACGGCTCGACGTGTTCGTGCGCGCGGCCGCGGCGCCGCCCGTCGCGTTCTGCTTCGGGGACGGAACCGAGGCGATCGGTTGCCCGTGCTCCAACGTCGGCGCCGCGGGGCGCGGCTGCGAGAACTCCGCGGCGACGGGAGGAGCCCTGCTCGGCGCCGAGGGAACGACGCAGCCGGACACGCTCGTGCTGAACGTCACCGGCGAGCTGCCGCACGCGCTCTCGCTCTTCCTCGAGAGCCGCGAGGTGACCGACGCCGCGCTCTTCCTCGGCGACGGCCTGCGCTGCCTCGGCGGTCCGCCCAAGCGGCTCTACGCGCACCGCGCGACCGCGGGGTCCGTCAGCGCCCCGGCCGACGGCGAGCTCGCGATCTCCGCGCGCTCCGCGGAGCTCGGCGACGTGATCGCGCCGGGCACGACGCGCTTCTACCAGGTCTACTACCGCGACCCGGCTCCGGGCTTCTGTCCCGCGCCGCTGGGCAACACGATCAACACTTCGAACGCGCTGCGCGTGTACTGGTGAGCGACCGCGCGGGCCCGCGGCCGCCGCAGCCCGGACGCTGCGGTTCCGGCGGCGGAGCGAACACGCGCCGCGAGCCTGCGCTCAGCCGAAGACGATCCCCTGCGCGAGCGGGAGCTCGGTCGACCAGTTGACGGTGTTCGTCTGGCGGCGCATGTAGGCCTTCCACGAGTCGCTGCCCGACTCGCGGCCGCCGCCGGTCTCCTTCTCGCCGCCGAAGGCGCCGCCGATCTCGGCACCGCTCGTGCCGATGTTGACGTTGGCGATGCCGCAGTCGGAGCCGACGCTCGAGACGAACGTCTCCGCGTGGCGCACGCTCATCGTGAAGATCGCCGAGGAGAGGCCCTGCGGCACGCCGTTGTGCTTCGCGATCGCCTCGTCGAGGTCCTGGACGCGGATCACCCAGAGCAGCGGCGCGAAGGTCTCCTCCTGCACGCACGGCCACTCGTTCTGCGCGCGCACGATCGCGGGCTCGATGTAGTTGCCCTTGCGGAGCTTGCCGGGGAGCTTCACGCGCTTGCCGCCGCAGAGCAGCTTGCCGCCGAGCTTCTGCGCCTGCGCGAGCGCCTTCTCCATGCTCGTGACGGCGCCCTCGTCGATCAGCGGCCCGCACAGCGTGCCCTTCTTCGACGGATCGCCGATCTTGATCCCCGCGTAGGCCTTGACCAGGCGCTTCTCGACCTCGTCGGCGACCTTCTCGTGCACGATCAGGCGCCGCGTCGTCGTGCAGCGCTGGCCGGCCGTGCCGACGGCGCCGAAGAGGATCGCCGGCAGCGCGAGATCGAGGTCCGCGTCGTCCATCACGACGAGGCCGTTGTTGCCGCCGCACTCCAGGATCGCGCGCGCATAGCGTGCCGCGAGCTTGGCCGCGACGTCGCGCCCGACCTCGGTCGAACCCGTGAACGAGATCAGCGGCACGCGCTTGTCCGCGACGAGGTGCTGCCCGACCGCCTCGTGCCCGCCGATCACGAGCGAGCACAGGGCGCCGAGGCCCTCGCGCTCGAGCACCGGCCGGCAGACGTTGGTCATCGCGATCGCGGTCAGCGGCGCCTTGCCGCTCGGTTTCCAGATGCACGCATCACCGCAGATCAGCGCCAGCATCGAGTTCCAGGCCCAGACCGCGGCCGGGAAGTTGAACGCGCTGATGATCCCGACGACGCCGAGCGGATGCCACTGCTCGCGCATCGCGTGGCCCGGCCGCTCGGAGTGCATCGAGAGGCCGTAGAGCATGCGCGACTGCCCCACCGCGAAGTCCGCGATGTCGATCGCCTCCTGGATCTCGCCCTGGCCCTCCGCGAGGATCTTGCCGACCTCGAGCGTGACGAGCTCGCCGAGCTGCTGCTTCTTCTCGCGCAGCGCGTTGCCGAGCTGGCGCACGATTTCGCCGCGCTTGGGAGCGGGCACAGCGCGCCACTTCAGGTACGCCTCGTGCGCCGCGCGCGCGACGGTCTCGTACTCCTTCGCGCTCGCCTGCTGCACGCGCCCGAGCACCTCGCCGGTCGCGGGGTTGACGCTCTCGAGGATCGGGCCGCTCGTCTTGAGCCACTTGCCCGCATAGGCGCCGGAGTGAACGGGATCGATGCCGAGATCGCTGAGGAGCTTCATGAGCCGCACAAGCTAACCTCGGCCGATGCGCCTGTCAGGTGCGCATCGCAGACGAGCGATCGGGTGTCCGGGATCAGCCTGGGCTCGAAGCGGCTCGGTTGCGGAGGACCGCAAGCGTCTCCGCCGCCTTCTGCATGATCTCGCGCCAGGTCGGGCTCGCGAGCCAGGTCCGGACCGTGCCTTGGCTCGGCGGCAGACCGTCGACTCGACGATCGTAGAACTCGTGGAAGGCCGCCAGCGCCTCGAGCTCCGCCCGCGTGAACTGCACGGGGTATTGCGGGTCGTCCGCGCGGTACGTGTCGTCGAACCACACGCACGCAAGTTCGGTCGTGATGTCGACCCAGGGAACACGCCGTTCGTACTCGAGTTGCTGTTCCTCCGAGCCGAGGAGCTCGAGCACCCTGCAGATCCCCGCGTGTCGGTCCCACTCGGCGGTCATTCGTGATGCCTTGGCATGGATGATATCCACCTCGAGTCGGATCGCGTGGCCTCGTGCCCCACCGGGATCCCCTGCGCTCCGTTCGGCGTACAGGCCTCCGAACGGGAGCGCAGCCCCGCCCCTCGCGCCGCGCGGCCGACGCGAGGACAATCCTCGCGCATGCGTCCCCCCCGACTGAGGCTGCGCAGGAGCACGTGGATCGCCGCCTTCCTCGTGCCGATCGGCCTCGCGGCGCTCGTCGGCGCCGGGCTCGTTCGCGAGCCCACGGCGCTGGTCGCACCGCTGCTCGGGCCGTGGGCCGGCCACCTGCTCGGCCACGGCGAGTGCACCTTCGCGGCCTTCGCACGGCACGCGAGCTACTCCCTGCTCGTCTCCGGCCTCGCCTTCGTCCTCGGCTGGCGCAGCGCGACGGACGATGCCGTGAGCGAGGCATTCGCGGCCCTGCTCGTGCTGTGGACGTGGCTGTGGCTCGCCACGGGCGTGCTCAGCGTGATCAACACGACGAGCTAGAGGCGCGCGCGCATCCGCCGCAACGGTGCGAACGCCGCGCGCACGCGCGCGCTCGGTCGCGGGCACGACGCCGGTCGAGCGCAGAGCGCTCCCCAGGCCGAGTTCGGACACGAGCGCGTGCCCGGAGGTCCGCATCGCCTGCAATTCGCGGAGCCTGCGCGTGCCCGACTCCCGGACCCGCGGGAGTTGTACCTACGCAATCGGCCCTCTGATGCGCGTGCGTCTCCCGGTCCATGTGTTGGTTTCGAACTCCCCGTCCACGTGCGCACGGCGTGCGTCACGGAGTTCCCAGATCCACGAACCTCAGGGGTCCCGCCATGAACGCCCAACTCTCCACCGGCGCACGCCGCGTCCTTCCGCTGTTCTCCGCTGCCGCCGTCCTGCTGCTCGCCGCCGCGGCCACCACGCTGACCGGCGCGTGGACCGGCGTGCGCGTGCTCGAGCCGAGCATGCTCTCGGCCGGCCCGCCCGAGATCCCCGTCGTCGCATCCGACGCGAGCGGACACGCCGTCGCGGTGTGGACCTCGCCCTCGATGGGCGTGGTCTTCACCGAGCGCTACCCCGGCGCGGACTGGTCGACCCCGGTCACGGTCCCGAGCGCGATCGACGGGTTCCTCCCGCAGGTCGCGATCGGTGCGGGCGGGCTCGTCGCGGTGACGTGGGGCACGCCCGGCCAGGAGTTCGTGCCGCCGAAGCTGATGGCCATCGTGCGTCCCGCGGGCGGCGGCTTCCTCGCGCCCAAGGTGCTCGTCTCCGGAGCCTACGTCTTCGACGCCAGGGTCGGCGTGTGCGGCTCCGACTCGGTCACCGTCGTCTGGAGTCAGGCGAACCGGATCCAGGCTGCGCTGCGCACGCCCGCCGGGCAGTGGGCTCCCGTCCGCGCGATCTCGCCCGCGAACGTCAGCGCGCGCAACCCCGACCTCGCCGTCAACGACGCGGGCGCGGCGCTCGTCGCCTGGGAGCAGACGTCGATCGGGAGCACCGGTCCCGGCGCGATCGGCACTGCCTACCGGCCTGCCCCTTCGCGGTCGGCCTTCGGTCTCCCGCAGGTCGTCACGACCGGAACGGGGCAGCCGACCTGGGGCCAGAACGCGTTGATCGACGCCCAGGGCGCCGCGGCCCTGGGGTACCTCGACGGCAACGTGCTCGTCTTCGCCCGCAAGCCGTTCGGGAGCCGCTTCGAGCTCCCGCAGCCGGTCTCGCCCGTGACGGACGTGGTCTACTCCGCCGCGCTCGCGATGGACGCGAACGGAGACGTGCTCGCCGCCTGGCAGTCGCTCGACCCGAGCAACTACGGCACGGTCTCGCAGCGGATCCAGCCTGCCTTCGCCGCCTGGGGTCCGGTCACCGAGCTCTCCTCGCCCCTGGAGGACGCGAGCTACCCGAATGCCGCGATCGCGCCGGACGGATCGATCGGGTGCGTGACCTGGACGGACAACAGCACCTTCGCCGCGAATGCAGCTCTCGGGCACCTGCGCGGCGCCTGGACCGTCGACACGATCGGAACCTGCTGGTGGAACACGGAGATGCCGGTCGCCGCGGGATCGGGCGCGGTCTCGGTCGTCTGGCCGATGCCGACGACGAACCCCAACCTCACGAAGATGGTGGCGAACGGCTACGCGCCGTGAGCGCGTGAGGCGGACTCGATGGGTGCCGCATCGCGCGCAGGGTCGCCGGCCCTGCGCGACGGCCGCGTTGCCGGAGCTCGAGCGGGAAGAAGCGTCGGCGGCAGCCGACCCGAATGCCGACGTGAACACGCGGAGACGATCCCGCACGTGGGGATGCAGCGGAGACGGCGACGAGTTCGAGAGACCCGCACGCAGGGAATCCGTGATGGTTGAGACACGAGTCGGGTCCGGGCCGTGTCCGAGCCGGTAGTCGCACGAGCGACCTCCCAGCTCACATCCCCCCTTCGCGGCGCACCGCCGCTCCTCCAACCATGTCCTGCATGCAACGGGCTCACGCCGGGCGCGCCTCCCTGTTCATCCCCATCCTGCTGTCGTTCGCCGCCCTTCTGACGGGCACCGCGCACGCGCAGCTGCCGCACACCTACGAGAAACAGGATGGCCAGGTCGAAGACCTGGCCGGCTCGCCGGGGTTCGGCGACATGAGCGCGTCCAAGCGCGTCTGGATCGCCCAGGGCCGCGTGCGTGCCTCGATGCGCGCCTCCGACCGGGTGCGCCTGCACGGCGAGGATCGGACCTTCGACGCGGCCCTGACGGGCGTGCACGAGCGGCTGATCGCCGTCGAGGTGGACGAGACCAACAATCAGCTCTTCACGCTGACAGACCACGCGCTCTACCGCGAGGACATCAGCAATCCCTCGAACCCGACCGGCCTCACGAGCCTCGTGCTCGACACCACGCTGGCCCAGTACTTCGTGCCGCCCGCACAGGGCGGCCCCTCCGCCGACGAACCGCGCGACCTGAAGATCTACGCGAGCGGACACCGCGTGTTCGTGCTCACGCGCTGGCGGATCCTGAGCATCGAGAGCACGACCAGCGGCCTCGCCTTGCGCGGCTCCGCGGACGAACTGGCCCAGTCGGGTTTCGATCCCGTGCTGCACTATCGCCTGCTGACCGACTCGGCGGGCGCGATCGATCCTCTGAAGATCCACGATTTCCAGCGCCTGCGCATCTTCGAGGACATCGACGGCAAGGTCTATGGCTACGTCGTCGCCCTGATGGCGGGCTACGGCACGCGCAACACGGGTCGCACGCTGCTCGTCTGCAATCTCGCCGGCAGCGGGGCCTACAACGACCCGACCTTCGATGCCACGGCGGGTCCCCTGCGCTCGTTCGTGAACTGGAACTTCGTGCCTTGCCTCCCTGGCGGGTGCACGGGCGTGAACGTGCCTGACTTCGCGCTCAACGACGTCGACCTGCGGCGCACGAGCACGATTCCGCCACGCACGCAGGCCTACTGCGGACTGGGAGCGGGACAGGGCATCCACGTGCTCGACGTGACGCAGGCCTTCGTTCCCGGCAACCCGATCAGCTACCAGCGCCAGATGCTGCTGCAGGATCCGACGCCGGGCGCCGGCCTCCTCCCCGCGGTCCGCCTCAAGCTCTCGAGCACCGATCCCACGCGCATCGCGGTGATCCACGGTCCCAACCTCTCCAACGTGCGCGACCTCTCCGGCCCCGGCTCGCCGTTCACGACGCAGCCTGCGGTGACCCCGCTCTACAGCGAGCCCGTCGGCAACGGCGGCAACCACGACTTCCTGCTCACCGAACCCACGGCCGCGCAGGCGGGCACGGCCTGGACGGCCGTGATCGGGCAGGTGGACCACATCGGCAAGGTCTTCGACATGACGAGCGGAGCGAACGACCAGCCGCTGCTGGTCGACGAGTACTTCATGCTCTACGGCTCGGATGGCGGCGTCGCCCTGCCGCCCGATGCGATCTACCTGCCGAGCTGGGGAGGCGTGATCCGCTACAAGCTGATCAACGGCCAGTGGCGCCCGCAGGCCTACGCCTACCAGCCCGCCGAAGAAGCCAACAACCTCGGCAACGTCGCCGTGACCGAGCACATCGTGCTGGGGACCGACATGGCCTTCGCGGGTGATCACCGCCTCTTCACCGCGGACGGCACCGGCGGCTTCGGGGAGTACCCGATCGATCCCGCCACGAAGAACCCGCTGCCGACGACGTTCACCCGCCTCGCTCTGGCCAGCGTCCCCGGCTGGGCCGCCACCGATACCGGATACGCCAACGACGTGGTCGTGGCGGATACGACCGTAGGCAGGTTCGTGCTGACGGAGTACTCCAACTTCACGCGCAAGGAAGCGGGCGTGATCGCCTGGAAGCCCAGTCCGGGCGGCGGCCAACCCGGCCCGCAGCTGGCCGCGACGACGTTGAACCTCGCCGGCGTGTATGCGCAGTTGGGAGTCGGCCAGATCAACACGACGACCATGCACGTCGCGGAAGGCACGGCCGGCCGGCGCTTCGTGTTCGTGACGCACGGCGGCGGCTTCTTCATCGTCGACGTCAACTCGCTCCCCGCGAGCATCGCGCCGGTCGACCGGCTCGACGGCGACCCGGCCTTCCCCTGCGCGGGCGCGGCGGCCATCGCCACGTCGGGCAACTTCGTCTACGTGGTCTGGAACCGCGGATCCAACGTCACGGGTTCGAGCTGCTCGCCCGTCGCCTTCTCGCAGCTGATCGCCGTGTACCTCTGGGATCCCAGCACGGGCCTGCTGCTCAACAACCACAGCGCGCTCCAGTACATCGACAACACGCAACTCCCCGGCCCGGCCAAGACCTGGGGCATGAGCTTCCGCAGCCGCTTCCTGCTGCAGCTCCCCTCGAGCGCGCCGAGCACGCCTACGGACGGCTGCGGCCGATTGCACATCTGTGCCGACCAGGGGATGCTGCTCGAGTTCAAGCGCGAGTCGACCGGCAAGCTCAGCTACTCGAACTACTGGAGGAGCGACTACCAGGGCGGGCTGCAGGATTGCCGCAGCTACGTGTTCGACCCGCTGATCGGTCCCCAGCTGCTCGTCGCCAAGGACGAGGAGAGCTTCAGCATCGTCACGCCGACGGCGACGACGAGTTGCCCATGACCGCCTGGCGCAGGAACGCGCTCGACGGATTCACACAGGGGAGCTGCCGCGGGGCAGCTCCCCTGCTGATTCGAGGCGCTCTCGGCAGCAGCCTCGCGCCCGCGCCGACTCGGCGCGCGTGGTGAATTCGGGGGGAAGTGAGACGCAGGCAACTGTCGGATCGTGAAGGTGCCGGCGCTTGCGCGCCCGATCCCCATCAACCCTCAACCTGCGAGACCTGTCATGCGTCCTCATCGTGTCTTCTTGCTTGGCTTCACCATCCTCGCGTGCATGTCCGCGCACGCCGCCGCCCAGAACGCGTGCTCGACCTGGGATCCGCGCTTCCGATCCCCGGGCGTAGGCCTGACCACCGATTGGGCCGGATCACAGATCACGCTGGGCAGGATCGACGACGCCTTCGACTTCGACGACGGCAGCGGTTCCGCGCTGTACGTCGGCGGCGATTTCACCTCGGTCGCGGGCGCGCCGGCGAAGGCGCTCGCGCGTCGGCGCTCCGGCGGATGGGAAGCTGTCGGCAGCGGTCCGCTCCCGCTGCTAGGGCTTGGTCAGGGTCGTGTCGAAGCCCTCGCCGCGTTCTCGAACGGCAGCGCGCCCGCACTGTTCGCCGCGATCAACGACGACAACGCGGGCAACTTCGAGCTGGGTGCCTGGGACGGCAGTTCCTGGACGAGTATGGGCGGTGGCTCCGGTGCGATCCACGCACTCGAGGTCTACGACGACGGCAGCGGCAGCGCGCTGTACGTCGGCGGGGAGTTCACTTCGGTCGGCACGCTCTCGGGCGCCAACAGCATCGCGCGCTGGACGCCGGCGGGCTGGAGTCTGGTCGGCAGCGGAGTGAGCGGCGGCGCGGCCCCCGCGGTGCTCGACTTCACGATCCACGATGACGGCTCGGGACCCGCGCTGGTCGTCGCGGGCCGCTTCACGAACGCGGGCGGCGTCGCGGGCAGCTGTGTCGCGCGCTGGAACGGCAGCTGGAGCACGTTCAGCGGCACGTTCTCGAACGAGGTGCGCGCCGTGGCCAGCTTCAACGATGGTTCCGGCGCACGGATCTACGCGGGCGGCAGCTTCTCCGCCAGCGGCGGCATCGGCGCGGCGAACCTCGTTCGCAGGAACGGGAGCACCTGGAGCGCGCTCCCGAGCCTGAGCTCGAGCAGCGCGGTGCTCACGCTCGCCACGTCGACGGCGAGCGGGGCCGGTACGGAGCTCCTGATCGGCGCCGAGGACGCGATCAGCTTCACCAACGCGGGCGTTCCCGGCACCTCGTACGGATGCGCGCTGTGGTCAGGATCCACCTGGACCCAGATGAACGCCAACCCGATCCCGGCGCCGGCCGGCTCGACGACATTCACGACGGGCGGAGCGCGAGCCTTCGCGGACTTCGATCCGGGCACGGGGCCGCGCGCCTACGTGCTGGGCGGGTTCCCTCAGCTCGCCGGAGTGGGCGTCAATGGCCTCGCACGCTGGAACGGCACGGCGATCGAAGTCGATGACGCCGGTCAGGGATTCGACTGGCCGGCGGACGTGATCCGCGAGCTGCACTTCCCGACCGCGAGCGACACGCAGATCTTCGCCGCCGGTGCGTTCCTCAACGCGGGTCCGACGCCGGTTCAGCCCTCGGGCACCCCCCTGACCGCGCGCGCACGCACCGTCGCGAAGTGGGACGGCACCTCGTGGACGGGCATGGGCAACGGCCTCCCGAACGTGCTGGTGTCGGACCTGATCGCCTACGATCCGGGCACGGGCCCGATCCTGTTCGCGGCGACGCAGTCGGGGCTCTACCGCTGGAACGCCGGTACTTCGACCTGGGGCCTGGTCACGGGCACGTTGGCCCCATCGGGCGTCATTCGCAGGCTCTGCGTCTACAACGGAGAGCTCTTCGTCTCCGGCGCGTTCCTCAACCGCGTGCGCCGCTGGAATGGAACCGCGTGGAACAACGTCGGCCCGGGCCTGGGCGGCGGGACCACCGTCACCGATCTGGAGGTGTACAACCCGGGCACGGGTGCGGAACTCTTCGCCTGTGGCGACTTCAACGCGATCAATCCGTCGACGGCCACGCCGTTCATCGCGAGTTGGAACGGCACGGCGTGGACCCCGCTGCCGACGCTGCCGACCACGCCGCCGAACTCGCTGCGCAACATGACGGTCTACGACGATGGCACGGGTCCGAAGCTGATCGTGACCGCGCTGCGGACGCTGAGCAGCAACACCGTGACCGACGTGTTGTCCTGGAACGGCAGCGCATGGGGCACACTCAGCACGTTCCTCCAGGGACCGACCTTCGACATCGCCGCGACCGATCGATTCCCCGGCGGCGGCGCGAGCTTCCCCTTCACCCGCTCGCGCCTCGTCGCCGCGGGAAGCTACATCCCGAGCACGTCCTCGATCGAGTCTCTCGACCTGCTCGAGTGGACGGGCACGGGTTGGCAGAGCTTCGGGAGCTGCACGGCCCTGCCCCTCGCGTTCAGCTCGATCACGCTGGGTACCGGCGGAGCGAACGGTCACACCGGACTTTGGGTGGCGGGCGCCTTCGAGTCGATGTCGGGAGTCGCCTCGGGCGGCCTCGCGCTGCATCGCGACTGCGCGTTCCAGACCTTCTGCGCCGGCGACGGGCTCGATCCCAACGTGACCACGGCCTGCCCGTGCGGGAACTTCGGGCTCCCCGATCACGGCTGCAACAACAAGAGCGGCACCGGCGGCGCCTATCTCACCGGCAGCGGAGACACGCTCACGCCCGCGGGTGCAGGCTACACCGATTCCGTCCTGCTCACGTGCAGCGGGATGAACATCCCGGCCACGTTCGCGATCTTCTTCCAGGGTTCCGCGACCAACCCGGGCGGCGCGCTGCTCGGCAACGGTGTCGTGTGCGTCACGGGCACGCTGCTGCGCGTCCGCAACCAGTCGACGACGGGGGTCGGGTTCGCGCAGTACCCGCTGCCGGGCCAGGTCTCGCTCTCGACTCGTTCCGGGAACATGGGCGACCCGCTCCTGCCGGGCATGGTGCGCTACTACTTCGTGACCTACCGCGACATCCAGACCCCGACGGGTTGCACGGGCAACGTCGAGACGGTCTCGAACGGACTGGCGATCGTGTGGTGATCTCCAGCGTGTGAACGCTGCGCGTCGCGTCCGCGCTGGAATCGATTCCGGTTCCCGCGCGAGGCGTGAAGCGTCACGAGCGGGCATCGGCAATGGCCGGTGCCCGCTTCGTCGTCAGTTGACCTCGCTCTCCGCACCCTTCCTGCGTGCTGGGCCGCCAATCGAAACGATCAGGCCGGGGCGTCGGCAACCGCCAGCCGAATGTCCTCGTCCGCATCGAAGGCGCACTCCTCGAGCAGCCACTGTGGCGCCTCGCCGCGGCCGACGAGGAAGTCGACCGACGTCTCGCGGCAGTTCATGCAGGGAGTCCGCTCGTAGACGTGCAGCGCGAGCCGCGCGTCGCGCACCTCGGGGCTGTGCTCGAAGAGGTCGAGGATCGCGTAACCGACGCCGTGCTCCTGGTCCCGTTCCTCGAGCGGTCGCAGCGCCGCGACGAGCGCCTCGATGTCGTCGACCTGCGCGCTGCGCGTGAGGATCTCGAGCGCGACGAGGAGGTCGCCGCGGGCGAGAGCCTCGAGCCCGCAGGCGCGCACGCCGGGCAAGGAGTGCTTCGAGAGCACGCGCCCCGCCCAGTAGCGCACCTCGTCGTCCTCGTGTCGCGTCAGCTCGAAGATCCGCGGATCGAGAGGCGGGAGCCCCGCGCCGCCGAGACAGCGCAACGCGCCTTCCATCTCGCGCGGATCGGAGCTCGCGAGCAGGGCCTCGAGCACGCGCTGCAGTTCCTCACGCGTCGCGCGACGCCCCCAATGGCTGCCGTGGAAGAACCTGCTCTCTCTCGTGTTCGTCCGGATCGCGTCGAGCACCTGCTCGAGCGACTTGCGGACCTGCGTACGAGGCTCCGCGTGACCTCTCTCGAGCTCCTCTTCCGCGTCGAGCGCATCGAGGTAGGCGCGCACGCTCGGTTCCGTGGCTGCCGCCGACTCGAGCAGCTTGCGGCCGGCTCCTTCGCCGTGACCGTCGTCGAAGAGGGAGAGTGGGTAGCTCGAAATCCTCTTCTCACGCTCGGCGGCATCCTTGCTGCCGAGCGCGCGCGCGACGAAGAGCAGTCCCGTCTCCCCGTCGAGGGCGACGATCGGCTCGATCGCGTGGACGTCACACGAATGCTCGGCAGGCCCGAAGCAGGCATACAGCGCCTCGCGCGCGCCTGCGACTCCGCGAGCCGCGAGTTCCTTCATGAGATCTGCGCGGTGCTCGATCTCCCAACGCTCCTTCGGTACGGGAAGAGCGACCACGGCCTGTTCGACTCCCGCCGCGAGGCACAGCTCCGCCAGCCAATCCGCGCGCGTCCCCTCGCACTGCGGGTCGTAGACCTTGCAGACGGTCGCCGCCTCGAGGATCTCCTCGCGGAACTCCGCCGCGCCGAAGCGCGCGACGTGGATCTTCGCCCGGCCGTGGCCGGTCGCGAGCGCGCGGCGGAACTCCTCGCGCGAAAGCGGGTACTTCGGTTCCGAGGGTACGGTCATGCCTTCTTCCCGAGAGCTCCGCGGAATCCGCCACTCATCGGGAGCCTCCGCTCCCGCTCATCGCGGCATGGGCACGCTCGCGGATCGAATGCGATCCGTCGGAGGCGCACTCTTCGAGGAGCCAGCGCGGAGCTTCGCCGCGACGGACAAGGACCTCGACGGCTCGCTCGCGACAGCTCATGCATGGCGTGCGATCGTAGACGTACGAGGCGAGACGCGCGTCGCAGACCTCGGGGCTGTGCTTGAAGAGGTCGAGGAGACCGTAGGCGACGCCGTGTTCCTCGTGTGGATCCTCGAGCGGTCGCAGCGCCGCGAGCAGCGTCTCGACGTCGTCGACCTGTGCGCTGCGCGTCAGGATCTCGAGCGCGACGAGGATGTCACCGCGTGCGAGTGCCTCGAGCCCGCAGGCGCGCACGCCGGGCAGCGAGTGCTTGGACAGCACTCGCGCGGCCCAGGAGCTCACCTCATCGTCCTCGTGGCGCGTCAACTCGAAGATCCGGGGATGCAGCGGCGGTAGACCAGCCCCGCCCAGGCAGCGCAGCGCAGCGACCAACGCGTACGGACGTGTCAACGACAGGAGCAGATCGAGGACCGCCTGCAACTCCTCGCGACTGGCGCTTCTCCCCCAGCGTTGCACCCAGATCGACCCGTAGAGCTCGTTGTTCGCGCGAATCGACTCGAGCACCTGCGCGAGCGATTCGCGCGTGTCCGTACGAGGATTCGCGTGACCTTTCTCCAGCTCCTCTTCCGCGTCGAGCGCATCGAGGTAGGCGCGCACGCTCGGTTCCGTGGCCGCCGCCGATTCGAGCAGCTTGCGGCCGGCTCCCTCGCCGTGACCGTCGTCGAAGATGGAGAGTTGGTAGCTCGAGATCCAGGTCTCGCGCCCGACGGCGTCCTTGCTGCCGAGCGCGCGCGCGACGAAGAGCAGTCCCGCTTCTCCGTCGAGTGCGATGATGGGCTCGATCGCGGACACCTCGGCCGAGGTTTCGGCACGACCGAAGCAGGCGTACATGGCCGCGCGTGCTCCAGCGACCCCGCGGACAGCGAACTCCCTCAGCAGGTCGGCTCTCTGCTGGAGGTCCTGGTCGTCTTCCGGGATCGGCAGCGCCACGACCTCGTGCATCACGCCGGCCGCCGCGCACAAGTCCGCCAGCCACTCCGTGCGGAGCCCCTGATCCTGGATGTTGAGGATCTTGCACACGCGCGCCGCCTCGAGGATCTCGTCGCGGAACTCCGCCGCGCCGAAGCGCGCAACGTGGATCTTCGCCCGGCCGTGGCCGGTCGCGAGCGCGCGGCGGAACTCCTCGCGCGAGAGCGGATACGCGGGCCCGCTCGGGATCGGAACTCTCATGCGTTTCGCACGTCGGGCGTCAACCGCGGGCGCGCCGCACCACAGCCGTGTCGGTGTGCACCTGGTTCATCGCGGTATCCTGGATCATCTGCGCAGGGCTCGGTCACGAGGCGAGGGCACCGTTGGCCGGCCTGGGCGCATTGGCGCTCGCGGCCGAGAGCATACCGGCCCTCGGCCCGTCGCGGGAACCACTGCAGCGCGCGGGCTCATTCCGACATCAGTTGGCGTGGGAAGCTGAGCGAGCGCTCGTAGCTCCAGCCCTCGGGCGTCACGATCGGATCGGCGCTCGTGCCGGGCGTGCGGCAGATCGCGACGCGCGCAAGCGGGGCGCAGACCCACGGCACGAGCGCGAACTCCGCCCAATCGCAGGGCGCGAGCAGGCCGCGCGTCTGCTCGACGACGACGAGGTCCTGCGCCTTCCCGCCCTGCAGGTGCACCAGGCCGTGGCTCTCCATCGCACCGAGGAATCCCTGCACGTCCTCGGGCCGCAGGAATCCGACGCGCACGAGCTCGCCGTCCGCGCAGAGGGTCCCGGGAGGAGCGGCTGCCGCGAACGCCTCGAACCCGCCGGCGAACCTCGCGTTCACCGCGCTCGCCTTCAGCACGACGCAGAGGGCCTCGATCAGGACCGACACGCCGAGAGGATAGCGCTGCCGGCTCGCGACGGGGCCGCCGCCGGCGCCGGGCAGGTGGTTCCCCCCGGTGCACCGATCCCGTATCCTCTTCGCCCCCCATGGCGGACAAGATCATCTACCAGATCCAGGAGCTCGCGAAGTACTACGGCCAGCGCCAGGTGCTCAAGGGCATCACGCTCTCGTTCCTCGAGGGCGCGAAGATCGGCATCATCGGCCCCAACGGCGCCGGGAAGTCGACGCTGCTGCGCATCCTCGCGGGCGAGGACAAGAACTTCGAGGGCACGGCGAAGCCGATCAATGGCCTCTCGATCGGCTACCTCTCGCAGGAGCCGCCGCTCAACGAGACGCTCGACGTGATGGGCAACCTCAAGGAGGCCGTCGCGCCGCTGGTCGCGATCCACAAGCGCTACGACGAGGTCTCCGAGCTGCTCGGCACGGCCGAGGGCGCGGAGCTCGACAAGCTCAACGCGGAGTTCGAGCACCTGACCGAGGAGATGACGCACAAGGAGATCTGGGAGCTCGAATCGCGCCTGGAACAGGCCGCGGGCGCGCTCGGTCTGCCGCCGCCGGATGCGAACGTGACCAAGCTCTCGGGCGGCGAGCGCCGCCGCGTCGCGCTGTGCAAGCTCCTGCTCAACCACCCCGACCTCCTGCTGCTCGACGAACCGACCAACCACCTCGACACGGACGCGGTCGAGTGGCTCGAGCACCACCTGCAGGAGTACCAGGGCTCGGTGATCCTGATCACGCACGACCGCTACTTCCTCGACAACGTCGTGGGCTGGATGCTCGAGATCGAGCGCGGCATGGGCCGGCCGTACAAGGGCAACTACTCGGAATACCTGGCGCAGAAGGCCAAGGAACTCGAGGTCAAGCGCGGCCAGAACGAGACGCGCGAGAAGATGATCGAGCGCGAGCGCGAGTGGCTGGGCAAGTCGCCCAAGGCGCGCTCGACGCGCTCGAAGTCGCGCCTGGCGCGCTACAAGGAGCTGCTCGAGCAGAAGGCCGACGAGGCGCTCGACACGCTCGACCTGCGCATCCCGCCCGGTCCGCGCCTGGGCGACAAGGTGATCGTGCTCGACCACGTCACCAAGGGCTTCGGCAGCCGCACGCTGATCAAGGACCTCTCCTTCGAGGTGCCGCCGGGCGGCATCCTCGGCGTGATCGGCGCCAACGGCCAGGGCAAGACGACGCTGCTCAAGATGATCACGGGGCGCGAGCAGCCCGACAGCGGCAAGGTCGACATCGGCGCGACGGTCAAGATGGTCTGGCTCGACCAGTCGCGCACCGTGCTCGACGACGCGAAGACGGTCTACGACAACATCACCGAGGGCAACCCGCAGATCCCCTTCGGCAACAAGATCCTCGACGGCCGCGCCTACGTCGCGCGCTTCAACTTCAAGGGCGAGGACCAGCAGAAGCTGCTCGGCGAGTGCTCGGGCGGCATGCGCAACCGCGTGTTGCTCGCCAAGATGCTGCGCGAGCCGGCCAACGTGATCCTGCTCGACGAACCGACCAACGACCTCGACCTCGAGACGCTGCGCGTGCTCGAGGAGGCGATCCAGGAGTACACCGGCTCGGCCATCGTCGTGACGCACGACCGCTACTTCCTGAACCGCGTCGCGACGCACATCCTCTCCTTCGAGGGCGAGGTCGAGCCGGGCAAGGGCCCCGAGATCGTCTTCTTCCCCGGCGACTACGAGGCCTACCACGAGTTCCGCGAGAAGGACCGCGCCGCACGCGGCGTCGGGCCGAAGTCGCGCGCCGGGAAGTACCGTCAGCTCCTGCGCGACTAGCGATGTCCCGCCTCACGCTCGCCGAGCTCCCGCGCCAGGCGGACCTCGCGCTCGCACGATCGATCCTCGAGCGCTACGCGCCCGCCGACGCGGAGCAGCAGAAGACGCGCGGCGCGATGCTCTCGTTCCTCGACCTGCACCCGCGCGACGCGCACCTGCGCACCTGCGTCGAGGGCCACCTGACCGCCTCGGCGCTCGTGATCGACGAGTCGCGCGGCAAGGCGCTCCTGACCTTCCACAAGAAGCTGAACCGCTGGCTGCAGCTGGGCGGGCACTGCGACGGCGATGCGAACCTCGCCGGCGCGGCGCTGCGCGAGTGCTGGGAGGAGAGCGGCATCGACGCGCTCGTGATCGACCCCGCGCCGATCGACCTGGACATCCACCTGATCCCGGCGCGCAAGGACGAGCCCGCGCACCTGCACCTGGACACGCGCTTCCTCGTCTACGCGCCGCACGGCGCCAAGGAGACGCTCAGCGCGGAGTCGCACTCGCTGGGCTGGTTCGATCCACAGGGGCTCGCCGCGATCCAGACCGATGCGAGCGTGCGGCGCCTGTTCGCGCGCGCCTTTCGCTGAACATCCGTGCCGCCACGGTTGTTCGGTGAAAAACCGTGGCGGGCACGGATGTTCGCGCTTCCTGGCGACGTCCGCGTGCGGGCGCGTCAGCCGAAGCGCTCCGGCTCCGCGCTGCTGCCGATCTCGATCAGGGCCAGGTCGCGGATCGACTCGCGCGCGCCGTGGAAGCCGGGGAGCACGAGCTGGAACGGACCGGGTTCGACCCCGGCCAGCGCGCGCTGCTCGGGCTCGTACACGATCCAGCCCAGCGGCTCGACCTCCGCGCGCCAGAACGAGAGCACCTTGCGACCGTCGCGGCTGGCCGCGTTCAGGTAGAGCGGCCCGCTCTGCGGCGCGCAGGCCTCGAGCAGGCCGGCCAGGCGCACGGCGCGGCCGAGGTAGCCCGACTTGTAGTTGGAGACATCGAGCACCTGGAACGAGAGGTCGATCTGGCGCAGGTCCTCGGCTCCGAACGCGCGCTCTCCGTCTTGCAGCGCTCCGAAGACCAGCAGCTTGCCGACTGGGATCTTCGCCAGCTTGGATTGGAACGGATGAAAGAGTCGGCGCAACTGGACCAGGGGAGTTCCTCGCTCGAATCGGGACGGGACGGAGTCCCCTCCCTAGCCCACGCCGGCGCGGCGCGGCCGGCCTAGAGCGCCTTCTTCTTCGCGTGCAGCGCGCGGTGCGCCTCGTCGTCGGCCGGGCGCGTGTCCGGGCCGCGCGCGTTCGACAGCGCGAGCTCGGCGATCGACTTGACGTGCACGCACTCGTCGGCGTGGCCCGGCACCAGCAGCCGGAACGGCCCGCCCTTGGCCGAAGGCAGCGCGGCGCCGTCGAGCTCGTACACGACCAGCGCCCCGCGCGGGAGCTCCGCGAGCGGCAGGCTGACGGCGAAGCCGGCCTGGCTCGAACGCACGTTGAGGAAGCCCGCGCCCGGCAGCGCTCCGCACAGCGCGTCGAGCCGGACCGCGCGTCCCTGCTTGCCGGGGACGTGCACGCCCACGTCGGGAACCTGCGCGGCTGCGGGCAGGAGCGCGAGCTCGGCGCGCGTCCAGCGGCGCCGGGCACCGGTCGGGGAAACGAGCTCCAGAACGGGATCCGCACTCATGGGGCGCTCGCTATGGTAGTGGCCCCCACGCCATGCTCAAGACCTCCCGCTCGGCCCGCATCCGGCAGCACAAGCCCGGGGTCTCGCCGTCCGGCATCTTCCGCAACCCGGGCCTCCCCCAGATGAAGTTCGTCCGCCTGCTGCTCTTCGCCGTCTTCGGCCTGTTCGTCGCCCTGTTCGCCTTCGCGTTCTTCAAGCGCTCGACCTGGTCGGCCGAGGGCGTGATCGTGATCGAGGCGCCGGCCGAGAAGATCCTGCCCTTCGTGAGCGCGCCCAAGCGCTGGCCCGAGTGGATGCCCTGGGCCGACCCCAGCGACGAGGGCTACCAGGCCACGCTCGCGGGTCCCGAGTCCGGTCCGGGCGCGAAGCTCGACTGGCAGGCGAAGTCGCGCCACGGCGAGCTCGCGATCACGAAGGTCGATCCGGCGCAGGGCGTGTCGTACGAGCTGGCGCTCGATGGCCAGCCGGGCAGCGGCGAGATCCGTTTCGAGCCCTACGGCGTGCAGACGCGCGTGCACTGGCACTACACGGGCGACCTCGGCGGGAACCTGATCGCGCGCTACATGATCTCGATGATGGAGCACGCGCTCGTGCCGACCCTGCAGCGCGGCCTGACCAACCTGCGGGCAAAGGTGCTCGCGGGCGGCTGACGACCGGCGCGCCGCCACCTCCCCCGGCGCGGGGCCGGGCTGCCAAATGGGTACGGCGGAGATCCGGGAGCCGGGGTACCATCGGCCTGGACTCCCCATCGCACCACGGCCCAGTGTTCGGCCGGCTTCCGGGTGCACGGCGGGAGTCGGTCCACGACCTCAGGAGCCATCGATGACAACTCGATTCCGGAACTGCCTGTTCCTCGCGGCCATCGCCGCGGCACCGACGCTCGCGTTTGCGCAGCGCGCCACCAAGCCCGATCTCCCGACGCGCGAGCTCAAGGCTGCGCTGCACGACGAGATGCGGTCCCTCGCACGCCAGATCCAGGAGTTGCGAGCGCAATCCGCGCCGCAGGCGTGGATCGACGAGTTGAGCGACCGCTACGATGCGATCCGCACCTCGCTGGGTGGCGACGATCCGGCGCAGCTGGCCGAGCCGAACCGGCGCAGCGCCGGCGGCGGCATCCCGCACGCGATGGCGGTCCCCCCCGCCTGCGGCGGCACGGTCACGACCAACAGCTACGCGGGAACGGGCGGCCCGATCAACCCGCCGCAGGTCCCCAACGCGACCTTCACGACCGTCGTCAGCGGCGCCGGCTCGTACCTGTGGGATCTCAACCTGACGACGTTCCTCACGCACACCTCGTGCGCGGACCTCGACATCACGCTCGAGTCGCCGGCCGGAACCGTGGTCACGATCACGACCGACAACGGCGGCACGAACGACAACGTGTTCAACGGCACGGTCTGGGACGAGAACGTCAACGTCCCGTGCGTCGACTACGTCTACGCGAACCTCGTCACGGCGACGCCGCTCAACAGCGAGGGCCGGCTGGCCGCCTTCCGCGGCGAGAACCCCAACGGCACGTGGAAGCTGCGGGTCCTCGACGACACGACGGCCAACACGGGCACGCTGAGCTCCTGGTCGCTGGACATCAGCACGCTGGCCGCGGCGCCGGCCGAGGCGACGACCACGCAGTCGCGCACGCCGGGTCTCGCGATCCTGGACAACACCACGCTCACCGACACGCAGTCGTTCGGCGGCCTGGGCACCTACCTCGACAAGGTCGTGGTGTACCTCGAGATCACGCACACCTACGCGGCCGACCTCGACATCACGCTGACCTCGCCCGCGGGCACGGTCGTGCAGCTCACGACCGACAACGGCGGCTCGAACGACAACGTGTTCAACGGCACGACCTTCGACGCGGACGCGCTGAACCCGGTCACGGACTACGTGTTCACCAACCTGGTCACGGCGACGCTGCTCGCGCCGGAGGGCTCGCTCGACAACTTCCTGGGCCAGGACCCCAACGGAACGTGGACGCTCAGCGTCGGTGACGACGCGACCGCGGACACCGGGACGCTCGTGCGCTGGGACCTCAGCCTGACGACGACCAGCGCCCCCAGCCCGGCCGGTCCCTTCAACTACGCCGGGACCACGGGCGCGATCCCCGACAGCGGGGTGCCGGTGGTCGTCCCGACGCTGTACACGGTCAACGTCGCGGGCGCCGGCAACTCGCTGTGGGACGTCGACCTCACCACGTTCATCACGCACACCGCGTGCGCGGACCTGGACATGACGCTGACCTCGCCCGCGGGTACGGTGGTCACGATCAGCACGGACAATGGCGGAACGCTGGACGACGTGTTCAACGGGACGCTCTGGGACGACAACGCCAACGTGCCGTGCGTCGACTACACCTACGTCAACGCGACGCCGGCCTCGCCCCTCAGCCCCGAGGGGCGCCTCGCCACCTTCCGCGGCGAGAACCCCAACGGCACCTGGACGCTCACGATCGCGGACGACGCGCTGGCCGACAACGGCACGCTCGGCTCGTGGTCGCTCGGCCTGTCGACGCTCGCCTCGGCGCCGACGCTCGTGTCGAACACGTTCAGCCAGAGCCCGAACCTGGTCATCCCGGCCACGGCTCCGCCGAACATCGTCTCGGACGTCATGCCGATCAGCGGCCTGGGCACCTCGCTCGCCGAGGTCGAACTCTACATCGAGGTCCCGCACACCTTCGCGGGCGACCTCGACATCACGCTGACCTCGCCGGCGGGAACCGTCGTTCAGGTCACGACGGACAATGGCGCCGGCAACGACAACGTGTTCAACGGGACGCTCTTCGACGCCGGCGTGACCGACACGGTCACGGACCACGTCTACACCAACCTGGTCGTGGCGACGCCGCTCGCGCCCGAGGGCTCGTTCGACAACTTCGTGGGCCAGGACCCCAACGGCAACTGGACCCTGACCGTCTCCGACGACGCCAACCTCGATGGTGGCACGTTCGTGCGCTGGGACCTGACGCTGCGCACCTGCGTGGCGGGCCCGGGCACGGCCTACTGCGACCCGGGTGCGGGCGGCGTCGGTCCCTGCCCGTGCGGGAACGCTCCGGCCGGTCCCGGCCAGGGCTGCGCCAACTCGCTGGGTGCGGGCGCCTCGATCAACGGGTCGGGCGTGGCGTCGCTGGGCGCGGACACCGTCGTGCTGGGCGCGACGGGCATCCGCTCCGCGGGTGCGAGCTGCGCGGGCAACTCGCCCTCGCTGACCTGCATCCTGCTGCAGGGCAACGTGAACTCGCCCGGCGGCGTCGCGTTCAACGACGGCGTGCGGTGTTTCGGCGGTTCGCTCAAGCGCCTGCAGACCGCGACGAGCGTCGGCGGCGTGTTCACCTCGACGGTGGGGATCTCCGCCACGTCGGCCACGCTGGGCGATCCGATCGTCGCCGGCACCTCGCGCTACTACGGCGTGTGGTATCGCGACGCCTGCGCCAGCTGGGGTTGCCCGGCGCCGGCGAACTCGAACGTCAGCAACAGCTACGCGGTCCTGTGGAACCCCTGACATGGGTGGACCTGTCGGCCCCGGGCTGACAGGGATCGCAGCGCGCCTCGCGGGGCCGTGTCGGGCAAGTGCCCGGCGCGGCCCCGCTCTCGTCGGGACCGGATCCTGGAAGCGCTTTCCTGTCGCGCGCAACCCGCGCGGCAGGGAGCGGGATCGATCAAGCCCCGCACCGCCCGCCGCCGAGGATGGCCCGCCGGGACGCGCGGTGGACGATCCACTCCGGACCCGGTAGATTCCTTCGCTCTTCTGCGGCACCTCCGCCCCGCCGGGGCACCGGGGACGCCGACTTCGGACCTTCCTCTTCTTCCTCCCGATCGCCCGGCCGGCGCGTCCGGTTGCCGGGCCCACATCTGTCGTGCAAGTCACCGTCGAAAAGACCGGCCCCTGCCAGGCGCGCGTGCGCTTCACCGTCCCCGGCTCCGAGTTCCACGGCGCCGTCCAGCGCGCGCTGACCCAGGCGAGCAAGACCGGGAACATGAAGGGCTTCCGCCCTGGCCACATCCCGCTCGCGATCGTCGAGAAGCAGTTCGGCAAGCAGATCCGCTCCGAGGCCATGCAGCACTTCGTGCAGCAGGCGATGGACCAGGCGATCAAGGACAACGGCCTCAAGGTCGTCGGCTTCCAGCGCCTCAACCTCGACGAGCTCACGGTCCTCGCCGGCGCCGACTTCACGCAGGCAGTCGAGGTCAGCCTGCGCCCCGAGATCGCGCTGGGCGAGTACAAGGGCATCGCGCTCGAGAGCGAGCTCGAGCCCGTGATGCCCAACGACGTCGACGAGGCGCTGGTGAACCTGCGCCAGCAGCGCTCGCAGCCCGAGCCCGCCGGCGACGCGGGCCTGCCCGCCGACGGCATGGCCGTGGCGAAGGTCGAGTGGCTCTCCGGCAGCGAGGTCGTGCTCAGCCGCGAGAACATCCGTCTCGCGCCGAAGATGCCGCCGCCGGGCGTCGAGGCCGCGGCTTTCGAGAAGGCGCTGGCCGGGGCCAAGGACGGCGAGACGCGCGAGTGCGCGCTGACCTTCCCGGCCGAGTTCGAGCGCGAGGACCTGCGCGGCAAGACCGGCACCTGCCGCGTCAGCGTGAACCAGGCCTTCCGCATGATCCCGCCCAGCGACGAGGAGATCCGCGGGCTGCTCGGCGCCAAGGACGAGACCGACCTGAAGCGCATCGTCCAGGAGAAGATCGGCGAGGCCAAGCTCGAGCGCGAGCACCAGCGCCAGGAGGGCGCGCTGCTCGAGAAGCTGCTCGAGAAGCACCAGTTCGAGCTGCCCTCGATGATGGTCGACGAGCAGACGCAGGCGCGCCTGAACCAGCTCGGCCAGCAGATGCAGCAGCAGGGCGTCCCGGCCGACAAGATCCAGGCGCACCTGGAGACCCAGCGCGACAACGCGCGCCAGGCGGCGGTCAAGGGCTGCCGCGCCCTATTCCTGATGCAGGCGATCGGCGAGCAGGAGAAGCTGCTCGTGACGCAGGACGACATGCGCGCCGAGGTGCAGGGCATCGCCGCGCGCAACGGCGCGAAGGTCGAGGAGGTCGTCGAGTACTACCAGAAGAACGGGCTCTTCGACCAGATGGCGATCGAGCTGCTCGAGCGCAAGGTGCGCCGCTTCCTGCGCGAGAACGCGACGGTCAAGGAACCGTCCTGAACTGCCGATGGATGAATCCCCGGATCCGCGCCGGAAAGTCAGGAGCACCCCACTTGCAGAACCCCTCGTTCGGTGACAGGAAACCCAGCATGAACGCGCAGGACTACATCATCCCGTACGTGATCGAGCGGACCGGCCGCGGCGAGCGCACCTACGACATCTACTCGCGCCTGCTCGAGGACCGCATCGTGTTCATCGGCACGGCGATCGACGACCACGTCGCGAACTCGGTGATGGCGCAGCTGCTCTTCCTGGACAAGACCGGGCGCTCGCAGGACATCAAGATGTACATCAACTCGCCCGGCGGCTCGGTCACCGCGGGCCTGGCGATCTACGACACGATGCAGCTGATCGAGCCCGAGATCCAGACCTACTGCCTGGGCCAGGCCGCGTCGATGGGCGCGGTGCTGCTCGCCGGCGGATCGAAGGGCAAGCGCTTCGCGCTGCCGCACGCGCGCATCATGATCCACCAGCCCTGGGGCGGAGCGCAGGGCACCGCGATGGACATGGAGATCCAGGTCAAGGAGATCCTCAAGATGAAGGCCGCGCTCGAGGAGCTGCTCGCGCAGCACACGGGCCGCACGTCGAAGGAGCTCAGCAAGGCCTGCGAGCGCGACAACTTCATGTCTCCCAAGGAAGCGCTCGACTTCGGACTGATCGACCAGATCGTCGCGAAGGAGCCCATGGGCAAGGAACCCGAGTCCAAGTAGGATCGGGAGAATGACCTCCTCCACCGGGCGCGGACGGCACATCGAACGCTGCACGTTCTGCGAGAAGCGCCGCCACCACGTCGCCTCGCTCATCGCTGGCCCGCCCGGTGTCTACATCTGCAACGAGTGCATCGAGATCTGCAACTCGATCCTGCAGGAGGAACAGCGCCGCTCGCCCGAGGCGCGCGCGCAGGCCGGCGCGGGAACCCCGGCGGCCGGCGCGACCGGCGGCGTGCGCCGCGCGGGCAGCGGCACCGACGGCCTCAAGCGCCTGCCGACGCCGATCGAGATCGCGCGCCACCTCGACGAGTACGTGATCGGCCAGCAGCGCGCCAAGAAGGTGCTCGCGGTCGCGGTCTACAACCACTACAACCGCCTGCGCCACAACGCGCTCAACCCCGGCCGCCACACCGGCTCGGTCGAGATCGAGAAGTCGAACGTGCTGCTGGTCGGCCCCACGGGCTCGGGCAAGACGTTGCTGGCGCGCACCCTCGCGCGCATGCTCGACGTGCCCTTCGCGATGGCGGACGCGACCACGCTGACCGAGGCCGGCTACGTCGGCGAGGACGTCGAGAACATCCTGCTCAAGCTGCTGCAGAACTGCGACTTCGACGTCGAGCGCGCGCAGCAGGGCATCGTCTACGTCGACGAGATCGACAAGATCGCGCGCACCACCGGCAACGTCTCGATCACGCGCGACGTCTCCGGCGAGGGCGTGCAGCAGGCGCTGCTCAAGATCCTCGAGGGCACCGTGGCCAACGTCCCCCCGCAGGGCGGCCGCAAGCACCCCGAGCAGAGCTACATCCAGGTCGACACCTCGAACATCCTCTTCATCGTCGGCGGCACGTTCAGCACGATCGAGGAGATCATCGGCCGCCGCGTCGGACGCGACGTGATCGGCTTCGGCCGCCAGCAGTCGGGTCGCGAGCTGATGGAGAAGGCCTTCGCGCACTCGGGCGTGACCGCCGGCGCGGGCGACGCCTACGAGCGCCTGAACAAGCTCGACTCCGCGCACACGCGCGACGAGCTGATCCGCGCGCTGATCCCCAAGGACCTGGTCGAGTTCGGCATGATCCCCGAGTTCGTCGGCCGCCTGCCGGTGATCGCGACGCTCGACACGCTCGACAAGAGCGCTCTGGTGCGCATCCTGACCGAGCCGCGCAACGCGCTGATCAAGCAGTTCCAGTCGCTCTTCGCCATGAACGGCAAGGAGCTCTCGTTCACGCCCGCCGCGCTCGAGGCGATCGCCGACACCGCGATCCAGCGCGAGACCGGCGTGCGCGCGCTGCGCTCGATCCTGGAGGACCTCTTGCTCGACCTGCTCTACGAGCTGCCCGCGCGCGGCGACCAGACCGCGTTCGTCGTCGACGAGGACGTGGTCAAGAAGAAGAAGATGCTCGCCAAGGGCATCGAGCAGATGCCCGACGAGGAGGACGAGCGCGCCGAAGAGCCGCCGCCCTCGATCGGCATGCAGCGCGAGAGCGCGTGATCTGTTCGCGCTCTCGGGTTCTCCAGCCGGGAGCGCGGCGCCCAACGCAAGGCCCCGGTCGACGACCAGTCGTAGGTTGCCGATCCGCACCGGCCAGGGTGTCATGCACCACTACAGCTGGATGTCGTGGTGTTCCGCACGGTGGCTCGTTTCACCAGTCTGAAGGGGCATCTTCGCTGTCACTTCGAGCCTCTTGGCGTTGGGGTCGACATTGAAGTCGAGCGCCCCCTCGTACCCAGTCGTGTGCGACTGGCTCAGCACGTTTCCACTTGCATCGAACTGAGTGACGAAGATTTCGGTCTCCTGTGACCCGTCGTGCGTCACGACCAAGTGCACCTGACCGTGATTCCACGACCACGCCCCATCCCAAGAGACGAATTCGCCCGGCGGATACCTCCTCAGAGAGTGCCAAGTGTCCTCTCCCTTCGAGTTCTGCACGCTGCAGGCCAACAGGAACGTGACCGCCAACCCAAGAACGAAGAAGCGGCAGAGCCGACGGATCGTCGATCGAGCTCGCGTGGGAAGGGTGGGCGACACGCAATCCGCGAGGCCACTATCGAGACAGTTGAGCTTCATGATTCTGTAGCTCCCGTGGCTCACTCGAGGTGCATCAATGTGTTCGAGCGCACCGCCCCGTCTACACCAGTCCAGGCCGCCTGAACCGAGTATGGAGGCAGCGCGGGTACGAACACGGTCATGGTCGCCAGCGCGTGATTGCTGCGGTCGATCACGGCTCCGTTCTGCCGAGAGGCGGAGAATGCAACTTGCCCGTTGACCAGAAGCTGTGCGGAATCGATCTCCGAGCTGACAGCGTAGATCGTCACCGTCAACTGTCGCTCGCCCGTCTGCTCGATGATCAGGCCAGTGAGGGTCGCGGAGATCTTCACCCCTTCATCCGCGATCTGAAATCCGACGGGCAGGGTGCTGCCATTGGCAACTGCGGCAGCAAAGGCACCGATGTCATCCGTGCTAGCGGAGCTTGGGATGAGCACCCCGAACTCCCTGTCGGTCCACGCCTTCGGAGTTGGGTTCTGCAACTGCAGGAAGGCCCACCCACCCATGGTGAGCAACGCGAGTGCCATTCCAATCACCAGAGCTCGAGCAACAACTCTGCTCTTCATCATCGAGGCTCCCGATCCTGTGTTCACCAGGATCTGTTGGGGTCGTCCACCATCAGCGTAGCCACAGGGAAGCGACTACCGGCGCTGAGGGCTCTGCGACCATGCCTTCATTCTCTCTCTCTCTCTCTCTCTCGGCACAATTCGTTCCAGTAGGTACGCTTACATACGACACAAGAAGGAAGGGCAGCTCCCTTGCCGCTCCGCGCACCCGGACTTGTGAGGAGCCCAGTACCGGACGGATTGCGCGAGATCACGCCTCTTACTCCACCGCCCCCGGGAAGCGCGCCTTGTACTGCTCGAAGAGCGCCTTGCCGTCCTTCGCGCTCTTGACGCCCTCCGCCAGGAACTTCACGCGCTCCGCGAGCCACGGATCGCTCTTGTCGTCGAGCTTGCCGAGCGTGACCTCGAGGCTCTCCTTCGCCTCCGCGAGCCTGTTCCCCGCCACGTGCTTCTCCGCCAGGCGCAACCGGTTCTCGATCTTCTTGGCGTTGACGAAGCCCGCCTCCTTGACGCGCTTCTCCGCGCGCGCCTTGGCCTCCTTGGCCGGGCCCAGCGGCGCGAAGCGCTTCGCGGCGGCCTCGAGCGCCTGCACGGACTCGATCCAGCGGTTCTGCTTCGCGCGCGACTCGGCCTCGTCGAGCGCGGCCTGCGCCTCGCGCGTGAAGCGCGCGACGAGCGCCTTGGCGCGCGCGACGACGGGGTGCTCGACGCCGAGCGCGACGATCGTGTCGAGCTCCGCCGCGAGGCCCTCGCGCTCGCCGGCGGCGATGCGCGCCTCGAGCGCGGCGAGCTTCTCGCGCGCGGGACCGAGCTCGGCCAGGCGCGCGTGCTTGACGAGGTCCGCCAGCGGCTCGTCGAGGTAGCTGCCGAACTCGGCCTTCCAGTCGGGGTTGCCCTCCCACGCGACCAGGCCGTCCATGCCGATCAGCTTGGCGTGCGGCAGCTGCAGCTGCTTGATCGCGTACGCGTCGTAGAGCTTCTGCGACCAGTCGTAGCAGACCGGGTAGGCGAAGGGATGCTCCTGGTTCCAGGCCTCGAGCGTCTCCTTCTTCTCGTTGGAGAGCAGCAGGATCGGGATCTTCAGCGCGGCGTAGGTCTCCGCCAGCTTGTCGATGCCCGGAAGCTGCGGCACGGCCTTCTCCTGGTACGTGGTCCAGAACACCAGCAGCACGGGCCAGCCCAGCAGGCGATCGAGGTCGCCGTCCATCGGCGGCGCGCCGATCCAGCCCTCGACCGCGAGCTTGGGCGGCGCCTGGTTGAGGTAGTTGGGCTTGCCCGGCTCCGAGCGCGCGACGCTCATCTTCCCCGACTCGGCGTCGAACTCGGGCACGGGCTTGCGCCAGCCGATCTTCGTGCGCCGCGGCAGGCTCGGGTCGTACTCGAGCACCTTGATCTCGCGGAAGCTGGCCTTGCCCAGGCCGGCGAGCAGGCCGAAGCCGCCCTTGATCTCGGCGCGCGTCTCGAAGAGGTAGTCGACGACCTCCTTGCCGTTGAGCGTGACGACCACGCGCGTGCCGGCGACGTCGACGCGCAGCCTGTTCCAGCCGCCGGCGAGCTCGACCTTGTTGCGCGTCAGCGGCTTGCCGTCGGTCGAGCCGAGCGTCGCGAGGTCGACGTAGCCCTTGGGCAGGAGTCCCACGCCGCAGAAGCGCCCGTCGGCCTTCTTGCCGAAGCACAGCCCCGCGAGCGTCGAGGTCTTGTCGAGCAGCACCTCGGCCGAGAGCGACCAGTCGCCGGCCGGCTCGACGTCGACGAAGAGGCGCCGGAACGCGAACAGATCCGGCCGCTTGGCCGCCGCATCCGCCGCGGCGCCGCTGTCGCCCGTGCTCGGGCCGGTCTTGTGCGCGTTGTCCTCGTCCTCGCGGATCGAGGCCACCAGCACGCCGCCCTCGACCTTGAAGTCGCCTTCGCCGCCGCCGTAGAAGCCCTTGAGGTCGCGCTCGTTGAAGATCAGGTGCCAGCTCTCGAGGCTGACGCCGCTCTTGTCCGCGATCGCGAAGTAGAGCTGGCGAGCCTTCTCGCTGGGCGGCTCGGCCGTCGCCGGCCCGCGCAGGACGCGCAGCGCCATGCGCGGGAAGCCGCCCGTGTCGTAGTCGCCGGCGAGCGCGAGCGAGTCGCCGTGGAACTTCTCGCGGATCTCGGCGAGGCGCTTGGCGCTGGTGTCGAGCTTGGGGATGCGCGCGAGCGCGTCGGCGCGGCGCTTCTGCGTCTCCGCGTCGGCCGTGCCGTCGAGGAAGCCCGGCGCGAGCACGGTCAGCCACTGGCGCAGCACGCCGGCGGCGCGATCGGTCTCGCCTTTCTGCTCCAGCGCGTGCGCCAGCTTCCAGAGCACCTCGGGATAGTCCGGATCGCGCTGCAGCGAGCGATCGTAGAGCTCGACCGCGCGCGCCCAGTCGCCCAGCTTCGACTGCTGGTCGCCGCGCTCCTCGAACTTGCGCGCGACGTCGATCTTGCCGCGGTCGGCGTCGGCGAGGTCGAGGATCCAGGCGCGGAAGCGCTTCTCGAAGTCCTCGATCGTCGCCACGCCCGCGACCTTGGGCGTCGTGACGAAGAACTCCGTGAAGCGCGCGAGGTGCTGGTCGGTGTTGTACTTCTGGAAGTAGTCGCGCATGCTCGCGCGGTAGAGCAGGTGACCCTCGGCGTCCTCGGCGTTGTAGAGGTAGTAGCAGATGCCCCAGCCCCACGGGTAGTAGACGCGGTAGTCGTCGACCTGGCCCTGGATCACGTCCGAGAGCTTGTGCTTGTCGGCCTTGATGTCGTCGACGAGCGGGTAGAGACGTTGCGCGGCGATCAGGTTCCAGTCGAGCTTGCCGTTGGAGAGCAGGCGCGTGCCCTCGAAGAACGAGGCCATGCCCTCGTTGAGCCAGGCCGGCACGCTTCCGCCGCCGGCGAGCGAGGTGAACTGGTGGCTCGCCTCGTGGAAGAGCGTGTTGAGCAGGTCCGCCAGCCCCGCGTCGCTGCCCTCGCCGCGCGGATCGTACGTGACCACCGACGTGCCGTCCCAGTGTCCCGCGGCCCAGTCGACCGGCTGGTGGCCGAGCGTCTTGTACTCGCCGGCGTTCTTGAAGATCCACACGTTCGCGATCGGGATCTTCTCGTTCTTCGTGCGGTACTGGTGGAAGAGCCGGTAGAAGACCTGCACCTGCTCCATCGCGTGCGCCGTCGTCATCAGCACGCGGTAGCCGGCGTTCGTGCGCACCTTGTAGTGCTCGGTCTCCAGCTCCCAGGCCTTGTCCCACTCGGTGTGCAGCGGATCGTTCTTCGCGACCCACTCGGGCGTGACGCCCGCGAGCGGATCGCTGCCGCCGGTCTCGTCCGCGACGGCGAGCTCGTTGCCGCCCTCCTTGGTGATGCGATCCAGTCCCGCGGCGAGCTCGGGGTGCTCCGGATCGGTGAACTGCGCCTCGCTGAGCATCGCGCGTGCCGAGTGCCAGGCGAGATGGTCCATCTGCTCGTTGGCGAGCTTGAGCAGGTGCGAGACGTAGTCGCGCCGCAGCGTGTCGAGCCGCCGCCGCAGCGGATCGGCCTCGTGCACGAAGGTGTAGAGCTCCTGCTGGCGCATCATCAGCGCCTGCGGCTTCTCCTTCAGGTAGCGCCAGATGTCGAGGAAGCGCCCGGCGTAGTCGAGCGCGAGGTCGAGCTGGTTGTTCGCCTTCTCCAGCGCCGCCAGCGCGGAGAGCGTCGGCAGGTGGCGCGCCTCGCGCTCGAGCACCTTGGCCCAGGCCGCGCGCGCCTCGTCGGCCTTGCCAGCCTTGGCTGCAGCCTCGCCGGCGGCGAAGTAGCGGTCGACGAACTCGTTCTCGGCGGCGAGGGCGTTGCCCTTCTTCTGCTCGGCGAGGACGAGCGACGCGGCCAGCGCGAGCGGGAGGAGGAACACGAGGAGACGCGCGAACGGGGAGCGGTGCATGCGTTGGGCCCTGCCGAGGGACGAAGGAGTGTCGCGGGAGGAGGCGAGGGGCGCAACCGGCGGGTACGCGCTACGGGAAGATCCTGGAAGCAGCCTCCCATCCGGGGGCCACGGGCGGGCTGTGGGAGTCCATGTACTCCACGCTGCCTCGCGAGCTGTCTTCGTGAACCTCGGTCACCACGGCCCTTCCGAATCCGCTGGGGTGCTCGCTCAAGAGGTACAGCTCCATACCCTGAAACACGCCGTGCTCGAGCCCGATGTCGAGAGCCACAAGGTCGCCCCGCACGGTGAGTACGTGCCCCGTGATTCGGCTGGTGCGGAGCAGCTTCGCGAACTCCGTCGGAAGGGAGGGCGCTCCCACGAGCGGCAGGCCCTGGTCGGTGAGCCGAAGGTAGAACTGCCGGTCCTGAAGCAGTCCTGGCCCGAGCTCTTCTTCAGCTCCTACGTGCTGATTGGCAGCGTTGACGAAGCTGAGGAGCTGCTCTGGCTCGAGCAGATACCGGCGCTTCCCCCAGTCAACCACGACGAGGGTCGGTGTCCCTCCGCTGGGGAACCCGAGGAACCCCGTGAGAGCGAGATGCCCATCGCGCTCGGCGACCGTGCCCGATGACGCTCCGTAGAGGCCGAGGCACCCATGGTTGGAGTACTGGAACCCCTCGACCGGTGCGAGAGTGAGGAGTTCGTTGCGTCCGAGTCCGTCCCCGCGGTAGTACGTGCCCGCCCAAGGATGGGTCGAGCCGAGCTGTTCCGCCTCCGCCTCGATGCGTTCGCGTCTGGCGCGGATCGCGGACTCGCTCGGCAGACATGCGGCGAGCCCCAGCGCAACGCTTGCGACAAGGAGCTGGCAACCGATCGTTCTCGAAGTCCCGTGCTGGTGCATCGTCGCGATCTCTCCGCGCGGTTCCGCGCTCGAGACCTCTCGGACGGACGAGTACGATCCCCATTCCCTGCAGTTTGTCCGCAACTCGACTCGAGGGAAGTCCCGGCAGTTCCGATTGACCAAGGAGGTCTTCGACTTGGACTGCACACTTCCAGGAGTTCCCCAACCCCGACGAACGCCAAGCGCTCGAACATTGGCAGTCGCGGGAGGAGGCGAGGGGCGCAACCCCGGGGCACGCGCGGCGTTCCGGGCGCGAACGGAGGAGCTCTCGACGCCGCGCCAGGGCGCGTTCTTGGCGCGCGCTTCATCTGCCTCGGCTCTCCTCTGGCGCCGCGCGCGTCCTTCCTTCGCGCGACGGGCGTGAACTCGCCGCGTTCGACCGTCGCAACTCCCCCACGCGATCGACTATGCTCTCCGCCCCGATGTCGGCCCCGCTCACGATCCACTACCACCGCGACTTCGACGGCATGGTCTCCGCCGCGGTGCTCGCGCGCATCCTGGCCGACAAGACCGGCGAGCGCGTGCACTGGAAGAGCGTCAACTACGACCAGCGCGAGAACTGGCTCGAGTTCGAGGCCGGCCAGCGCTTCGCGATCGTCGACTTCCACTTCCACCCGCGCGCCGAGTACTGGTTCGACCACCACGCGACGACGTTCCTCTCCGAGGAGCTGCGCGGGCAGTACAAGGCCTCCGACCGCTGGCAGTGGGACTCCGCCTCGCCCAGCTGCCCGCCGCTGATCCTGCGCCACGCGCAGAGGCACTGGGGCTACGAGCCCGAGGCGCGCTTCGTCGAGATGGCCAAGTGGTCCGACGTGATCGACGCGGCGCGCTTCACGTCCGTCGAGCAGGCGATCTTCGGCGACGATCCCGCCCTGCGCCTGATGCGCGCGCTGACCGCGGCGCCGGCGATCGAGTGGGTCGACCAGCTCGTGGGCGCGATGGTCGAGCACGATCTCGCCACGGTGGCCGACCGGCCCGACGTCGAGAAGGCGCACCAGCGCGCCTCGCGCAACCGCGACCGCGCGCTGGAGCAGTTCCCGCCGACCGTGACCTGGAAGAAGGACGGCGTGCTGCTCTTCGACGCGAGCTCGAACAGCATCCGGCGCGAGCGCTTCGCGGCCTTCTACCACCACCCCGAGATCTTCTACTCGGTCGGCGTGATCCCGACGCGCTCGGGCTTCCACGTCTCGGCCGGCGAGAACCCCTGGAACACGCCCGTGCCCGTCGGCGAGGGCGCGCACATCGGCACGATCATGGAGCGCTACGGCGGCGGCGGCCACAAGAGCGTCGGCGGCGCCAACCCCGAGAACCTCGCGGCCGCGCGGCGCGTCGCGGCCGAGGTCGCCGAGGAATTGCGGCGCGCGCTGCGGCCGCGCTGAGCGCGCGCCGGGGGAGCGAGCGCATGAGCACGAACTCCGCGCAGCGCACGCTGCTCGCGCTCTCCCCTGCGGAGCTCCAGGCGCGCGTCGTCGAGCTCGGCGGCAAGCCGTTCCACGCGCGCATCCTGCGCGAGAACGTGCTCGCCAAGGGCCTGCTCGAGTACGAGCGCATGAGCTCGCTCCCGGCCGCGCTGCGCAGCGCGCTCGCGGCCGAACTGCCGATCCTCTCGGGCCGCGAGCTCGCGCGCAGCGTCGCGGCCGATCGAACCACGAAGCTCCTGATCGGCTTCCCGCGCGGCAAGGCCGAGCGCGAGGTGGCGATCGAGACCGTGCACATGCCCTCGCTCTACACGGTCGAGGAGCTCGAGCGCGTGCCCGGCGCCACGTTGTGCGTCTCGACGCAGGCGGGCTGCCCGATCGGCTGTCCCTTCTGCGCCTCGGGCCAGCTCGGCCTCGCGCGCAACCTCGAGGCGCACGAGATCCTCGAGCAGTTCGTGCACGGCCGCGCGCTCGGTCCGATCGCGCGCAGCGTCGTGATGGGCATGGGCGAGCCGCTCCTGAACGCCAAGGCGCTCGGGATCGCGCTCGACGCCGTGCACGACGAGATGGGCCTGGGCTCGCGCAAGGTGACGGTCTCGACCGTCGGCTTCCCCGAGCGCTTGCGCGAGCTCGCGCCGACCCGGCCGCGCTTCCAGCTGGCGATCTCGCTGCACACGCCCGACCAGGAGCAGCGCGACGTGCTCGTGCCCGCGATGAAGGGCGTGAGAATCGAGGAGATCCTCGCCGCCGGCGACGACTGGTTCCAGAAGACCGGTCGCGAGGTCACCTACGAGTACGTGCTGCTCGGCGGCGAGAACGACTCGCTCGGCCATGCGCAGCGGCTCGCGTTGCGCCTCGCGCGCCGGCGCTGCACGGTCAACCTGATCCCGTTCAACCCGGTCGAGGAGAGCGCCTTCCGCCGCCCGCACGCGCGCGAGGTCGACGCCTTCCGCGACGAGCTCCTGGCCGAGCACATCGTCGCCACCGTGCGCTGGTCGCGCGGCGTCGAGAGCGACGCGGCCTGCGGGCAGCTGCGGCTGCGCGCGGCGCGCTGAACGCGCTCTGAGCGCGCGACGCGCGAAACGCTCCGGCGCCTACGGAAGCCAGGTCACCGCGTAGCTGTTGGACTTGTTGCGCACGCTCGGGTTGCAGAACGTCGGGCAGGAGTCGCGGTAGGCGATGAAGTAGTAGCGCGTCGCGCCGACGACGAGCACGTCGCCGTTGACCGCCGAGATCGAGCTGATCGACGGGTCGCTCGCGAACTGCGGGTAGCGCCAGCCGCCGCTGGTCGCCGGCTTGGCGTTGATCAGGATCACCAGGCCGCTCGTGCACAGCACGCCGTCGCCGAAGACGACGCCGCCGGGGATCGTCGCCGAGCCCTGGTAGAGCGCCGCGAGGTTGTTCGTGATCACGCCCGAGCACGAGGGACCGCTCGTGCCGATGCCGGCGCAGGTCGCCTGCAGCGTGTCGAAGCTGAGCGAGGGCGTGCCGACCATGACCATCCCCGCGCCGCCCGTGGCGAGCGAGTTGTCGCAGCCGCGGTTGAGGCCCGAGGGGTTGTTGCCGCACGGGCAGGTCATCACGCCGCCGATGCCCGGTTCGCAGAAGGTCTGCGCCTGCGCGCTGGAGAGGCTGGCGGCCAGGACGGCGGACGAGAGCAGGATGCGCGACACGCTGGAGCGGAACATGGACGTCTTCTCCTGGAAGGCCCCTTCGAGCGAGGGGCGAGAGCGGCGCGGTCGTCGAAGCGACACCGCGCGCGCATCCTACCCGAGCGGGCCGGATCCGGCCCGATTCGCCGCGTCCTAGACCTTCGCCTTCGCCACCGCGCCCTGCGCGGCGGCCGCGACGCGCGCCAGCGCCGCGTCGAGCTCGTACTCGCCGAGCACGAAGGGCAGGCGGAAGCGGATCGAGCTCGGCCCGCAGGGCAGCGCCAGCAGATGCTGCTCGCGCAGGCGCTTGATCCAGTCGGTGCGCACCTCGGGCCCGGGCAGCGTGAACGCCACCAGCGAGCCGATGCCGCGCACGTTGCTCATCTCCGGCCGCTCGCGCGCGAGGTCGCGCAGGCCCGCGACGAAGCGCGCGCCATACTCGGCGACGTTCGCGGCGAGCTTCTCGTCGCGGATGATCTCGATCATGCGCCGCGAGCGCACCATGTCGGTCAGGTTGCCGCCCCAGGTCGAGTTGATGCGGCTCGCCTTGTGGAAGACGTTGTCCTCGACCTCGTCGATGCGCGTGTTCGAGTAGATCCCGCAGACCTGCGTCTTCTTGCCGAAGGCGACGAGGTCGGGCGCGACGCCGTAGTGCTGCCAGAGCCAGGGCTTGCCGGTGCCGAAGAAGCCGGTCTGCACCTCGTCGAAGACGAGCAGCGCCTCGTTCTCGTCCGCGAAGCGGCGCAGGCGCGCGAGGAACTGCGGGCGGAAGTGGTTGTCGCCGCCCTCGCTCTGCATCGGCTCGATCAGGATCGCGGCGATGCGGCCCTTGTACTCGACGAAGGCCTGCTCGATCTCGGCGATCGAGCGGCGTTCCTCGGCCTCGATGTCGTTGGCGATGCGGCCGTCGAGGTCGTAGACGATCGCCGGGTTGTGCACGCGCGGCCAGCGGAACTTGGGGAACAGCGCGGTCTTGTCCGGCAGCGTGTTCGTGCAGGAGAGCGTGTAGCCCGAGCGGCCGTGGAAGGCCTGCTTGAAGTGCAGGATGACCAGGCTGGCGCCGTCGTCGCTGATCTTCGAGAGCCCGATCTTGCGCGCCTTCCAGTCGAAGGCGGCCTTCATCGCGTTCTCGACCGCCAGCGCGCCGCCGGAGATCCAGAAGTGGTAGGGATAGCCCTCGGGCGTCACGTCGCGCGCGAAGGTGTCGACGAACTCCGCCATCTGCGTGGTGTACAGATCGGCGTTCGAGGGGTTGTTCGAGGCGGCCTTGAGGAGCTCCGCGAGGAAGCGCTCCTCGCGCATCCCGGGGTGGTTGTAGCCGATCGGCCAGCTCGCGAAGCAGGTGAAGCAGTCGAGGTACTCGGCTCCCAGGCGCGAGTCGTAGAGCCAGCAACCGTGCGAACGGTCGAGGTCGAAGACGAAGGGAAAGCCGTCGGCCAGCTGGTGGGACTTGAGGACTTCGTGGACGTGCTTGGGATCGATCATGACGGTTCCGGAGGAGCTGTATCGACCGGTTGCGCCCGATCCTTGGGCCGTGGACGGGTGCCAACGGGGGCCCGGCAGTGTAGGTTTCCCGCTCCTGGAAAGACAGCCGGGGGCCGCCCCTGGCAGCCCCCGGCACGTGCGCAGTGCGAACTGGGCTCAGGCCTTCTTGGGACCGGTGATCTTGTTCATCTGGCGGATCACCAGGAAGATCACGAACGCCACGATCACGAAGTCGAGGACCGTGTTGAGGAAGGCGCCGTAGCGCATCATCGGCGCGCCGGCCTTGGTGGCCTCCTCGAACGTCGCGTAGCTGTGCTTGGTGTCGAGGTTGAGGTACAGCTTCGAGAAGTCGACGTTGCCCATCAACAGGCCGATCGGCGGCATCAGCACGTCCGCGACGAGCGAGCTGACGATCTTTCCGAACGCGCCGCCGATGATCACGCCGACGGCCATGTCGACGACGTTGCCCTTGAGGGCGAACTCCTTGAACTCCTGCATCATGCCCATGAATTCGACTCCTGTGTTGGGGGGGGGCCAGCGCGAGCGGGAAGAGGCGGGCTCGCGCGGACGTGGAAGGGTAATGGAGTCCGCGGGAGCGGTCCATACCGGAGGAGGAGAAGCCCCTT